>JAZLGR010000001.1:0-41863 GCA_045616445.1 Candidatus Fimousia sp.
TCAGAATAACCTCTGGCTATTCATCCCTTGTTATTACTGTTGTTTAGGTTGTTCTAAACGTCCGTTGCATCTTTTACTAAAGATACTGAAAATCTCATTAGAATTTTCAAGGATCTGTGATTGTTTAGTTTTCAATGTTCGTTGCTGTCTTATATGCGACAGCTCATTCATTCTATCAAAACTTTTAAAGCTTGTCAAGAACTTTTTTTATTTATTTTTCGTTGTTATTCGCAACAACTATTTAACTATAACACCGGAAAGCGTAGTTGTCAACACCCTTTTTCAAAAAAATTACCGGAGAAGGAGGGATTTGAACCCTCGCGCCGCGCAAACGACCTACACCCTTAGCAGGGGCGCCTCTTCAGCCACTTGAGTACTTCTCCAATGCCTAAATGAAATTAGGTATTCAATTGCTGCGTAAAACAGAACGCTAGATAATAGTAGCAAAATTATCTAGCGCTGTCAACCTGTTTTTTATAAATTCTTTATTTTTTCAAATCTTGTCCGATCTTGCTGATCAGAGCTTACTGGATAGATTTTTTAAAATCATCAACCGCTGTTTCGTAAAGATTATTTCCTAAAGAGTCAATGACTACAATAACAGGAAGATTCTCTACCTCTAATTTACGAATTGCTTCTGTACCTAAATCATCATAGCAGATTACTTCACTCTTCTTGATACATTTGGAAAGAAGTGCACCTGCACCGCCAACTGCTGCAAAGTATACTGCTTTGTTCTCTACGATGCTGTCGATGACAGCCTGGGAACGTTTACCCTTGCCGATCATGCCCTTTAAGCCATGTTCTAACATGTAAGGGGTGTATTTGTCCATGCGGCTGCTGGTTGTTGGGCCTGCAGAGCCAATCACCTGTCCTTCTTTGGCTGGGGATGGTCCAAGGTAGTAGATAATGTTGTGATTCACATCAATTGGAATACCGTCCTCGAACATTCTCTTGTGAGCAGCATCTCTGGCTGTGTAAATAGTACCTGTGATATATACATAATCTCCGGAACGAAGATCTGCAATTGTCTGATCATCTAACGGTGCTTTGATATTTGGATTCATACTCGCAGCTCCTTTCTAAATCGTACGTGTCACATGACGATTAACGTGACAGCAGATATTGACTGCCAGTGGTAATCCGGCAATATGGGTTGGATAAGTTTCTACATTGACTGCGAGGGCAGTTGCTTTGCCTCCGAGACCGCCAGGTCCGATTCCCAGTGTATTGATTTCATTCAATAAATCTTCTTCCAACTGTGCAACATATGGAATAGAAGAATGTACTTCTGTGTTACGGCTCAGCGCTTTCTTTGCGAGGAAGGCACATTTTTCAAATGTACCGCCCATGCCAACGCCAACAACCATTGGAGGGCAGGCATTTGGACCAGCATCCTTAACTGCCTGTAAAACGGATGCTTTCACGCCATCTAAACCATCTGCTGGCTTTAACATGAATACACGGCTCATATTTTCGCTGCCAAATCCCTTTGGAGCAACAGTAATTGTAATCTCGTCGCCAGGTACGATGTCATAGTGGATCACAGCTGGTGTATTGTCCTTTGTATTCACGCGGTCGATTGGATCGCGCACTACGGATTTACGTAAATATCCTTCCACGTAACCCTGACGTACACCTTCATTGATTGCGTCAGTAATGCCCATGCCTTCCACATGCACATCCTGACCGATGGAGAAGAATACAACTGCCATACCTGTATCCTGGCAGATTGGAATACTTTCTGTCTTTGCAATTTCCATATTCTCTTCTAACTGATTTAAGATTTTTACACCAAGCGCACCAATTTCCTCCTCTTTTGCCTTTGCAAGGTTTCTTTTCATATCAGGAGATAATTCTAAGTTCGCTTCAATACACATTTCTTTGATATTTTTGATAATATCTTCTGCATTTACAATTCTCATTTATTGATTCCTTTATTCTTCTGTTTCTACAACAGGCTCTTCTGTAGGTTCTTCTACAGACTCTGTTTCTTCGGATTCTTCCTTGATTACCTTCGCAACGCTTGCCACATATTCACCTTCGCCAACATTCATAACCTTGACACCGGATGCATTACGTCCCAGTAAGGAAATGTCACCGACTCCGGTACGGATAATTATACCTGCGGAAGTGATCATCAGTATTTCATCATCTGATTCTACTGTTGTTGCTCCTACAACTTTGCCAGTTTTCTCAAGAAGCTTATAACAGCGGACACCTTTACCGCCACGGTTCTGGATTTTGAATTCATCCATACGGGTTCTCTTACCCATACCATTCTCCGTGATCAGAAGCATGATGTCATCATCACCTTCTTCGGTAAGCATTGCTACGACTTCGTCGCTTTCATTCAGATTAATACCGATTACACCCATGGACACACGTCCCGTCTTACGAACATCGCTTTCCTTAAATCGGATACACTGTCCTTCCTTAGAAACGAGGAAGATGTTGGTGGATTCCTTGATAATCTTCACTTCAATCAATTCATCACCTTCGTGAAGGGAAATCGCGCATAATCCTTTCTTGCGGATATTCTTATATTCAGAAATGTTGGTTCTCTTAATGATACCTTCTCTGGTTGCCATTAAGATGACACCTTCGCCTGTATAGCTTTCTTCTGTAATAACTGCTGTGATTTTTTCTTCCGGCTCTATTTCAAGAAGATTCACAATAGCGGTACCTCTGGCTGTACGGGATGCTTCCGGAATTTCGTATCCCTTCAGACCAAACACCTTACCCTTATTGGTAAAGAACATGACAAAATTATGGGTGGATGTCATAAACATACGCTCAATATAGTCATTCTCGATGGTCTGCATACCTCTGATTCCCTTACCACCACGGTTCTGTGCCTTAAAGGTATCTTCAGACATACGCTTGATGTAGCCTAATTTGGACATAGTGATGATGGTATTCTCTCTTGGAATCATATCTTCCATGGAAATATCATCCACATCGATGCCGATGGCTGTTCTTCTTTCATCGCCGAATTTATCGCGGATTAAGATGATTTCTTCCTTGATGACACCAAGTAAGAGTTTTTCATCTGCAAGAATTGCCTTTAATCCTTCGATTTTTTCCATTAATTCTTTGTATTCTTTTTCTAATTTTGCTCGTTCCAAACCATTTAACGCACGCAGACGCATATCTACGATGGCCTGGGACTGAACTTCAGTCAGACCAAAACGGGTCATCAATTCCTGTTTGGCTGCAGCAATGTTGGCTGCTTCACGGATGATCTTGATGACTTCATCGATGTGATCCTGAGCAATTAATAAACCTTCTAAGATGTGAGCTCTTTCTAAGGCTTTGTTTAATTCATATTTTGTTCTTCTGGTTACAACATCTTTCTGATGCTCTAAATAATAAGTGAGCATCTCATAAAGATTCATAACCTTAGGCTGACCTTCGTGGAGGGCTAACATGATTACCCCGAAGGTATCCTGAAGCTGTGTGTGCTTATAAAGCTGATTTAAGATTACATTGGCATTGGCATCACGGCGAAGTTCGATGACGATTCTCATACCAGTACGATCAGATTCATCTCGAAGGTCTGTAATACCATCTACCTTCTTGTCTTTTACTAATTCTGCAATCTTTTCGATCAATCTTGCCTTATTGACCATATATGGGATTTCAGTAACAATAATGCTCTGCTTGCCATTGGCCATTGGTTCAATATCTGTTACGGCACGTACCTTGATCTTACCACGACCGGTACGATAAGCGGATTCAATACCTCGTCTTCCTAAGATGGTGGCACCAGTAGGAAAATCCGGTCCTTTGATGACTTCTAATAATTCATCGATTTCTGTTTCTCTGTTTTCTTCCACCTGATTATCAATGATCTTAACCACACCATTGATAACTTCTGTTAAGTTGTGTGGTGGAATGTTAGTCGCCATACCAACGGCAATACCCTGAGTACCATTTACCAAAAGGTTTGGATAACGGGAAGGAAGTACTGATGGTTCACTTTCCGTCTCATCAAAGTTCGGTACAAAATCAACGGTATTCTTGTTAATGTCTGCAAGCATCTCCATGGAGATTTTGCTCAGACGGGCTTCTGTATATCGCATAGCCGCAGCGCCGTCTCCATCAACGGAACCAAAGTTTCCATGTCCGTCGACTAATGGATAACGGGTGGACCATTCCTGTGCTAAGTTAACCAATGCACCGTAGATGGAGCTGTCACCATGTGGATGGTATTTACCCATCGTGTCACCGACGATTCGGGCACATTTTCTATGGGGTTTGTCCGGACCGTTGTTCAGTTCGATCATTGCATGAAGGATTCGACGCTGAACCGGCTTCAATCCATCTCTTACATCAGGTAAGGCTCTGGAGGCAATAACACTCATGGCATAGTCGATATAGGAATTTTCCATTGTTTTCTTCAGGTCAATCTCCTGAATCTTATCAAAAATATGGCTTTCATCCATGATTTACATCCTCCATTAGATATCTAAGTTCTTTACGTACTTAGCATTTTCTTCAATAAACTTACGTCTAGGTTCTACCTGATCACCCATTAAGGTGTTGAAAGTCAGGTCAACTTCTGATTCGATTTCTTCATCCACATTGACACGGAGCAGGATTCTTGTCTCTGGGTCCATGGTAGTATCCCAAAGCTGTTCTGCATCCATCTCTCCAAGACCTTTGTAACGCTGAATCTTGTTATTCTGGTCTCTGCCGACTTCATCTAACAGCTGGCTCAGTTCTTCATCACTGTATGCATACCAGATTTTTCTGTTCTTTTCGAGACGATACAGTGGTGGCTGTGCAAGATATACATGACCTTTTTTGATCAGCTCCGGCATGTAGCGGTAGAAGAAGGTCAGTAATAAGGTTGCAATATGGGCGCCGTCCACGTCGGCATCGGTCATGATGATGATTTTATGATAACGAAGCTTTGAGATATCAAAATCTTCGCGAATTCCTGTACCAAAGGCTGTGATCATTGCTTTGATTTCTTCATTGCCCAAAATTCGATCCATTCTTGCCTTTTCTACATTCAGGATTTTTCCTCGCAGAGGAAGAATTGCCTGGGTTGCACGGGAACGTGCAGTCTTTGCGGAGCCTCCCGCGGAGTCCCCTTCTACAATATAGATTTCACATTCTTCCGGATTCTTGGAAGAACAGTCTGCTAATTTACCTGGAAGAGAAGCAGTTTCAAGTGCTGTCTTTCTTCTGGTCAGGTCTCTCGCTTTACGTGCTGCATCTCTGGCACGCTGGGCAAGGACTGCTTTATCACAGATTGCACGGCCAATGGAAGGATTCTGTTCTAAGAAGATCTTCAACTGTTCACTTACGATTCCATCCACTGCACCACGGGCCTCGCTGTTACCAAGCTTCTGTTTTGTCTGTCCTTCAAACTGTGGTTCAGAAATCTTAATACTGATAATACCAACCAAACCTTCACGAATATCTTCGCCGGTTAAGTTCGCTTCATTGTCTTTTAAGAGCTTTTTGGCTCTTGCATAGTCGTTAAATGTCTTTGTCAGCGCATTCTTGAAACCTGCAAGGTGGGTACCACCTTCCGGTGTGATGATGTTATTAACAAAACTGTAAATGTTTTCGTTATATGCATCGTTGTGCTGGAAAGCAACTTCAACCTGAACGCCGTTTCTTTCCCCTTCACAATAAATCACATCTTCATAATATGGCTGTTTATTCTCATTCAAATATCTAACAAATTCTCTGATTCCGCCTTCATAGTGGAATTCATAGGAAACTTCCTTCTCTGGTCTCTCGTCTGTTAATATGATTTTCAGACCTGCTGTTAAGAAGGCTGTCTCACGAAGTCTTACAACTAATGTTTCTAAATCAAAAATAGTTGTTTCAAATACCTGTCCGTCTGGTTTAAAGGTAACAGTTGTTCCGGTACGATCGGTATCTCCGATCACCCTTAACGGATAACATACCTTTCCGCGTTCATAACGCTGTTCATGGGAATGACCTTCTTTGTCGACACATACTTCCAACCATTCGGATAATGCGTTAACAACAGAAGATCCTACGCCGTGAAGACCACCGGATACCTTGTATCCTCCACCGCCGAACTTACCTCCGGCATGCAGGATGGTAAATACAACTTCTACAGAAGAAGTACCTGTCTTTTTATTGATCCCAACAGGAATGCCTCGACCATTATCTCTTACTGTGACAGAATTATCTTCATGAATCGTAACTTCGATGGTATCGCAGTATCCGGCTAACGCTTCATCTACTGCATTATCCACAATTTCGTATACCAGATGATGTAACCCTTTTTCAGATGTACTACCAATGTACATTCCGGGTCTTTTTCGAACGGCTTCTAACCCTTCAAGAATCTGGATCTGATCGGCACCATAAGCTGGTGCATTATTCTGTTCGGTGCTCATGCTCGTCTGCCTCCTGTCTGATTTCTGTTATTGTTCCATTCTCTACATAAAATTTCTTGTCCAGTACCAATTGACTGTTGACAAATTCTTCCAGTCCGGTACAAGTGATAAATGTCTGTATATCCTTGATGCTCTCAAGCAGATATCCCTTTCGGTTGCTGTCAAGCTCGGATAAGACATCATCCAGAAGCAGAACCGGTGTTTCTCCGATTCTTCGCTTCACCAGCTCAATCTCGGCAAGCTTTAATGAAAGTGCCGCCGTTCTCTGCTGTCCCTGGGATCCGTAGGTTCTGACATCAATGTCATTGATCATAAATTTGATATCATCCCTGTGGGGACCAATGCTGGTATTCTTATGCTTTAAGTCTTTTTTTCTTTTCTCTCTTAATTGTTCCAAAAATTCATGGGCTTCACAGGATTTTTCGTAGGTTACCTGAATGGTTTCCCTGCCGCCGGTAAGCTTCTCATGAATGTTCTGTATGATTTCATTGAGCTCCCCGACAAATGTCTCCCTCATCTTTATGATGGACTGACCATAAGTGACCAATTGCTCATCCCAGATGTCTAAGGTATCTATGAGAGACTCCTGAAATCCAATCTGTAATAACAGCTGATTACGCTGTTTTAATATCCTGTTGTAATTTGAAAGATCATTGGTATAAATCTGATGAAGCTGGCACAGTTCCATATCTAAAAATCTTCTTCGTTCAGCAGGACCGTTCTTGATGATTGCCAGGTCCTCCGGTGAGAAAAAGATCAGGTTCAGCATTCCCAGCAGGTCGCCGGATCTTCGAATCGGCATACCATCAATGGCAATTCCTTTGGCCTTGTGCTTTTTTAAGTGGAGGTCGATGCGATGTTCCACATCCCGTTTATTCAAAAATAATCGAATATGGGCTTCATCCTCTCCAAAACGAATCAATTCTTTATCTTTTCCGCCACGATGGGATTTGCTTGTGCCGCTTAAATAGATGGATTCTAAAATATTGGTCTTTCCCTGAGCGTTATCTCCGTAGAAGAGGTTGCTCCCCTCAGCGAAATGAATCTCCATCTCTCCATAATTTCTATAATTTTTCAGTTCCAGTGATTTTACAAACATAAATTCCTATTTTTCAATTTTGATGGTCATATTGTCAAACTGTACAACTGCTCCATCATATAATTTTTTGCCACGGCGGGTTTCAATCTCTCCATCCACCATAACAATTCCTTCCTGGATGACTTCCTTGGCTTCCACGCCGGATTCTACCAATCCAGCAGCCTTTAAAGCCTGTCCTAATTTGATATATTCATCTCTTAATTTGATTAATTCCATAACTGACTCCTTATTGTCTCTTATACATTCGCTGCATTGAAGTTTACTGGAAGAATCAGATATACATAAGACTGGGTTGGATCCTTGATAAAACATGGTGCCTTTGGATTGACAAGATAAATGTCAACAGTTTCATCATCGATGACACGAAGGGCATCCATTAAGAATTTTGGATTAAAGCCAATCAGTAAATCTTTTCCTTCTTTGTTGATTAAAATTTCTTCCCTCATAGATCCAATAAAGGACTGAATGGAAAGCTGCATCATCTCATCTTCAATTTTGATGACGATTGGTTTTTTATCACTTTCTCGAATGAGAAGAGAAGCTCGTTCGATACAGCTTAAGAATTCTTTCTTGTTGATCTTGATCTTTGTCTCATAGTCAGAAGAAAGCATCTGGTTGATATTAAAATATTCTCCTTCGATCAGACGGGATACAACCATAGTCTGGTCAAATTCAAATAAGATATGCTTATTGGTGAAGTAGATATTCACATCATCCTCTGTTCCACCGGTTAAGATCTTGCTTAAGTCGGAAAGTGTCTTACCAGGAACTACCACTTTGGTATCATCGTAGCTTTCCTTCAGTTCGATGTTACGGATGGAGATACGATGTCCATCTAAAGATACCACTTTTAAATTGCAGTCAGAGATTTCGAAGAGTTCCCCTGTCATCAGCATATTGTTCTCATTGTCTGCGATGGAGAAGATGGTCTGTCTGATCACTTCTTTTAACATAAACTGTGACATGGTTATGGAATGATCCTTTTCAATCTGTGGGATTGCAGGGAAATCATCACCGGACTGTCCGGAAATTGTGAATTTGGATTTTTCGCAGCTGATGACTGCCTGATTCTTTTTGTTGGTATCAATGATGATATCACTGTCTGGTAATTTTCTTACGATTTCAGAAAAGAGTTTTGCATTCAATGCAATCTGTCCATCTTCCTGAATGTTACCTTCGATGGTTGTTTCAATGCCAAGTTCCATATCGTTGGCAGTTAATGTGATCATGCCATGTCTGGCTTCTAAAAATAAGCATTCAAGGATTGGTAATGTTGTTTTGGTGGATACTGCCTTTAATGCAACATTAACTCCCTGGAGTAATGCCTGCTTGGAACACACAATTTTCATAATGTGAATAACTCCTTTCAAGTGGTGCAACAAAAATATATAAATAAAAATAGATAAAATTTAGTAGTAGTAATAGTAGGGGATGTTGATTTGTGGAAAAGTGGTAAATTCCTTGTAACCACAAGGGTTTATGGCTGTGCATAACCATGTTGTCAACGCTACATTCACCTGGGGATAACTGGTGAGTTTTCCACAGGTGCCAAATCATATCTCTGATGCGGTATTTTATGCACAAGTAATCAACAGCCATTCTACATGAAAATGTGGATTATTTTGGATTGATCTTCTTAGTCAGAATGTCGATGGTATTCTGTAAGTTCGGATTATTGATCAAATCTGCTTCAATCTTGGAACATCCGTGGATGACGGTGGAATGATCACGCTTTCCTAAGATGGCAGCAATCCCTTTTAAGGATTTGTCGGTATGCTTCTTACATAAATACATGGCAATCTGTCTTGGATAAGCGATTTCCTGACTCTTTTTCTTGGACTGGATGTCTGCAAGGGTAATATCGAAGTGTTCACATACGATATCCACGATGAGTTCCGGTGTTACTTCGCGCTCTCCATCAGGAACAATCAGATCCTTCAATGCTTCCTGAGCAAGTTCTAAGTCCACTGGTTTTCTCTTTAATTTAGAGTAAACACAGATTTTGTTTAATGCGCCTTCTAATTCTCGAATGTTGGACTTTACGTTGGTAGCAACATAGGACATGATATCGTTCTCAATAGTGATGCCATCTAATTCTGCACGTTTCTTAAGGATTGCCATACGTGTTTCATAATCAGGTGGCTGGATATCAGCAATTAAGCCCCATTCGAATCGGGAACGGAAGCGTTCATCTAAAATCTGCATATCTTTTGGCGGTTTATCAGAGGAAATGATGATCTGCTTGTGTTCTTCATATAAAGAGTTGAAGGTGTGGAAGAATTCTTCCTGTGTACTTTCTTTGCCAATGATAAACTGGATATCGTCGATTAAGAGAACGTCGATATTTCTATATTTATTACGGAAGTCGTCTGTGTTGTTCTTTCGTACGCAGTCGATCAGTTCAATGGTGAACTTCTCACTGGTAACATAGAGGACTCTCATATTCGGTTTGTTCATAATAATGTAGTGGGCAATGGAATGCATAAGATGTGTCTTACCAAGTCCTGCACCACCATATAAAAACAATGGGTTGTAGGCTTCGCCTGGTGCTTCCGCAACAGCAATACTAGCAGCCTGTGCTAACTCATTGTTCTTGCCAATGACGAAGGTTTCGAATGTATATCGTTCATTTAAGTTTGTTAACATCTGCTTTTTCAGAGGATTCACCTGGTTTACGACAGGAGAAGCAGGAATATCCTTTTCAGGTTCTACTTCATTGGATAAAATGATATCGATGTCATATAAAATGCCGGTGATATCATTGATTGCTGTCTGGATGGAATAATCATAAAAGCGATGTTTGATAAATTCGATTCCTCGCTGTTTGAATTTTTCGTCTAATAAAAATGTGATTTTACCATCGGAAACCTTATAAACTTCAAGTGGGCGAATCCAGGTATTGGCCGCAGCTTCTGTGATATCATAGTTTTTTATTAATTGTGCGATTACCTGATTCCAAATCGCTCTAATCTGTTCTTCCATAAAATCAAGTCTGTCCTTTCTACACATAGTTATACCCTTATATATTATCGTAAATAATAATACATTTCAAGGGTAGTTGTACATGTTAATGTGGATAGATTGCCGTGGATGAAGAAAATGTGGATAATGTTGATAACTCTGTGTATAACATACCCCTATATAATAAGAAGAAACTCGTTCAAAAGGAATCATATGTGGATAATTATTATCCCAAAATCCACATAAAACAGGATGGCTTATATACAACAAAAGTCGGTATTCAGGATAAAAAAAACACAGTATATTCCACAGTTTTCCACACATTACCCACAAATTGTGGATAAGTATATGGATAAACACAAAATATATGGTGCATGGATGTGAATTGGGAATCAGTCCAAAAACCCAGTGTTTAAGCCAAAAATCTGAAAAAAATTCCTTGACGTATAGACTTTTACTATTTATAATAGAAACGGTGTTTTGTGACATTAAAAAGGATTAATGAATTTAAAATATTAAGGAGGTGCCTGAATTATGAAAATGACATTTCAGCCAAAAAAGAGACAGAGATCTAAAGTTCATGGTTTTAGAAAAAGAATGAGCACTGCTAACGGTAGAAAAGTATTAGCAAGAAGAAGAGCTAAAGGAAGAAATAAATTATCAGCATAAGTTAGAGGTCACATCTTATGTGGCCTTTTTCTGACTTTACCAAATTTATTTTCAATTTCTACATGGAGCATGTGTTTCTTCTACTTATGGAAGGTAAGACAGATGAAACAATATGAATCTTTGAAAAAATCAGGAGATTTTTCTCTGGTCTATAAACAGGGCAAGTCTAAAGGAAACAAACAGCTTGTCATGTATATCAGGAAGAATGAACTGGGGAAAAACCGATTAGGAATATCAGTTAGTAAAAAAGTTGGCAATAGCGTGGTTAGACATAGATTGACACGAGTGATTCGTGAAGTATATCGCCTGAACTGCCAGGAATTAGAGCAGAATTACGACATTATTGTTATTGCCAGAAATGGAGCCCGGGAAATGGGCTATGAAGAATTGAAAAATTCATTCTTTCATTTAGCTGGACTCCACAGAATAGTAAAGAAGTGAGAAACATGATAAAGAAGTTCATGATTACGTGTATACGTATTTATCAGAAATATTTATCACCGCTTAAGGGTGTAGGGTGCTGTAAGTATAGCCCAACCTGTTCACAATACGCCATCGAGGCCATTACAAAATATGGTCCCATCAAAGGCGGCTTGCTTGCTGCCTGGAGAATCTTACGATGTAATCCTTTTTCCCAGGGTGGTTATGACCCGGTACCTTAGCTTGTTAGAAGAAAGGTAAACGTTTATGTTATTAGCAACAGGTGGTATTCTCGGACCGATTGCAAAAGTGTTAGGCTTAATTATTGAAGCTGTTTATAACTTCTTATGTGCAGTTGGCATTCAGAATATCGGAATCAGTATTATCTTATTTACTCTTATTACCAAAATTATTCTGTTCCCATTATCCATCGGCCAGCAGCGTAACGCTAAGATCAATCAGATCATGCAGCCGGAAATTAACAAAATTCAGAAGAAGTATCGTAATAGAAGAGATCAGGAATCTATGATCAAGCAGAACAGAGAAACACAGGCTGTTTATGCAAAATATGGATTCTCTCCAACAGGTGGATGTCTTCCATTATTAGTACAGATGCCTATTTTATTTGCATTATATCGTGTAGTTATGGATATCCCATCCTACATTCCGAATGTATATAAGGCATATTTACCAGTAGCAAAGGCAGTTATGGGCGAAAGCGGTTACGTAAAAGCCTTAACTTCCGTAGCAAAGACAGTAAAATTAACATCCCGTTACTCTTTGGATGCAAAACCAACAGTTGATCAGGTAGTATCTTATCTTTCCCATATGCCAAATGAAGCATGGGATTTGATCGCTAAGAAATTACCAGGTGCAGCTGATATCGTTGCAGCAAACTCTGATAAGTTAATTCATATGAATGACTTCTTTGCTGGAATCAATATCACACAGGCGCCAGGATTTAAATTATCTGTTTGTTTACTCATCCCTATTATTGCTGCAGGCTCTCAGTTCTTATCCACAAGAATTTCCATGAGCTCTCAGCCACAGGTAGAAGGTGCAGAGTCTATGAATACTATGATGATGACAATGCCTTTAGTATCCTTCTTCATGTGTGTAACATTACCAGTTGCCATTGGTATTTACTGGTCTGCTTCTTCTTTATTCCAGTTAATCCAGCAGGTATTATTAAATGCATATTATGATCATACCGATATGGATAAAGTAATCGAAAAACAGCGTGAAAAGATGGCTAAGAAAAAAGCCAAAAAAGGTGACAAACCTTCCTTCATGGAACGTATGATGGATCCTGAAGCAGCAGCAAACATGAATGGTGCTCAGCCAGGAGGAAATAAAAACGCAAAAGTTGGTAACGCTGCAAAAATCGATACAAAGAGCTTAAATAATACAAAATCTGGTAAAAAGGGCGGATCCATTGCTTCCAAAGCAAATATCATGAAAAATTTGGAAGATAAACAGGGAGGCAAATAATGGTAGAAAAGCTTAGATTTGAAGGCAAAACTGCAGAAACTGCTGTTATGAATGCAGCAATGGAACTTGGAATTCCTAGCAGTGATCTTCAGTATGAAATTATAGATGAAGGGAACAAAGGATTTTTAGGTCTCTTCAATGTAAAACCAGCTGTCATCGAAGTTACTTTAAAAGAATCTCTGCTCGATATGACCAATGATTACTTAAAAGAATTATTCGATGCAATGGGTGTTGAAACAACAATTGATATCAAATATGATGAAGAAAAACATTTCATGGATATCGAATTATCCGGTAAGGATATGGGTATCCTGATTGGTAAGAGAGGTCAGACTCTTGATTCCCTTCAGTATTTGATCAGCTTATTCGTTAATAAGAACAGTGATAATTATGTAAAAGTTCAGTTAGATACAGAAAATTACCGCGAAAGACGTAAGAAAACATTAGAAAATCTTGCAAAGAATATCGCTTATAAGGTAAAACGTATTAGACGTCCAGTATCTTTAGAACCTATGAATCCATACGAAAGAAGAATTATCCATTCTGCATTACAGAATGATCGTTACGTATGTACAAAGAGTGAAGGCGAAGATCCTTACAGAAAAGTAGTTATTATGCTGAAAAAGTAATTCAGAGGGGTTGCCTTGTTAGGCAACCCTTTTCTTATTTTTTCGCATGATTGCAGTATTTAAATACATTTTGAATGAATATTAATCAGAAAGGAGTATTCCATGTATCAGAATCATACAATTGCAGCAATTTCTACCGCAATGGCAGATGGTGGGATTGGTATTATCAGAATCAGCGGCGACGATGCATTTGCAATCAGGGATCAGGTATTTCGTCCGGCCGGAGATAAGAATATGGAACAGGTTGCATCCTACTCTGCACACTATGGATTTATATATGATGGAGAACGAAAAATTGATGAATGTATCTGTCTGGTCATGAAAGCTCCACACACTTATACTGCAGAGGACGTGGTGGAATTACAGTGTCACGGCGGTGTTGCAGTGACAAAAAAGGTTTTGGAAACCGTGATCAAGGCAGGGGCAAGACCTGCTGAGCCAGGTGAATTTACAAAAAGAGCCTTCTTAAATGGAAGAATCGACCTTTCCCAGGCAGAAGCGGTTATGGATGTGATTCATTCCAAGAATGAATTCGCATTGGAAAGCTCCATGAAACAGTTATCAGGAGCGTTGAGAAAGAAAATTGATGAAATTAGAGAGAAGATTCTATATCATCTCGCAGAAATTGAATCGGCGTTGGATGACCCGGAACATATGGATCTGGGGGAAAGCTATGGAGAAGAACGACTTCTTCTTACCGTCAATGACGTAAGAGAAGATATTCACAAATTATTATCCACTGCCGATAATGGAAAAATCTTAAAAGAAGGAATCAAGACTGTCATTATTGGAAAGCCAAACGCAGGCAAATCCTCCCTTCTTAATATTTTAGTTGGGGAAGATAGAGCAATTGTTACTGATATTGCTGGAACAACAAGGGATACATTAGAAGAATCCATCAATATTCAGGGAATTCCACTTAATATTATCGATACAGCAGGCATCCGTGATACAGAGGATGTCATTGAAAAAATTGGTGTGGATAAAGCGAAAAAGAGCATGGAATCCGCGGATTTGGTTCTTTATGTTGTGGATATCTCAAGAGAATTAGATTATAATGACAGTATTATTATAGATATGATCAAGAATAAGAAGGCAATCGTCCTTCTGAATAAGTCTGATTTGGAAAAGAAAGTGGATATACAGGAGCTTTCTGAACATTTAGACAAAACCATCATTGAAATTTCAGCCAAAACCCAGGAGGGGATTCTGGAATTTTATGATGCATTAAAGGATATGTTCTTCCATGGAGAACTATCTTTTAACGATGAAATATACATTACAAATATGAGACATAAAACAGCATTGATGAATGCTTATAAAAGCTTAAACCAGGTAGAAGAAAGTATTATGATGGGTATGCCAGAAGACTTCTATTCCATTGATCTGATGGCAGCTTATGAGCAGCTTGGTTATATCATCGGTGCATCCCTTGGAGAAGATCTGGTGAATAAAATATTCGCTGAATTCTGTATGGGTAAATAGATTAAGGAGAATCAGAGCATGGCATTTTTAGAAGAAAATTATGATATTGTGGTCGTTGGTGCAGGACATGCAGGATGTGAAGCGGCTCTTGCCTGTGCAAGAATGGGATTTGAAACAATCTGTTTTACCGTTAGTATGGACAGCGTGGCATTGATGCCTTGTAATCCCAATGTCGGTGGAAGCTCCAAAGGACATTTAGTAAAAGAATTAGACGCACTTGGCGGTGAGATGGGTAAGAATATTGACAAAACCTATATCCAGTCCAAGATGTTGAATAAATCTAAAGGACCTGCGGTCCATTCTTTAAGAGCGCAGGCAGATAAATCAGAATACTCCCGTCATATGCGTATGATTATGGAGGCGCAGGAACATTTGACTCTTCGTCAGGCAGAAGTAACTGAACTGCTAGCTGAGGAGGGTAAGATCACCGGAGTAAAGACATTCTCCGGGGCAACTTACTATGCGAAGGCGGTTGTTCTTGCAACAGGAACCTATCTTCGTGCAAGATGCATCTATGGAGATGTGAGCAATGCGACAGGACCGAACGGCCTGCAGGCAGCCAATCATCTGACAGATTCATTGAAGAATCTTGGAATTGAGATGTATCGTTTTAAGACAGGAACACCTGCGCGAATTGATAAGAATTCCATTAATTTTGATGTGATGGTAGAACAGTTTGGCGATGATAAGATCGTTCCGTTCTCCTTTACCAATAAAGAAGAGGATATAAGAAGAAACCAGATTTCCTGCTGGCTCACTTATACCAATGAAGAAACACATAAGATCATCAAGGAGAATCTGCACAGATCTCCGTTATTTTCCGGTGCCATCGAGGGAACTGGTCCAAGATACTGCCCATCCATTGAGGATAAGGTGGTGAAATTCGCGGACAGAAACCGTCATCAGGTATTTATTGAACCGGAGGGAGAATATACCAATGAAATGTACATTGGGGGCATGAGTTCTTCTCTTCCTGAGGATGTACAGTATGCCATGTATCGTTCTGTGAAAGGACTTGAGAATGCTGTCATTGTCCGTAATGCTTATGCAATCGAATATGACTGTATCAATCCAATGCAGCTGAAATCCTCCCTGGAATTTAAAGCAGTGGAAGGATTATTCTCCGGTGGACAGTTTAATGGATCCTCTGGATATGAAGAAGCTGCCTGTCAGGGACTGATTGCAGGTATCAATGCTTGTAGAAAATTACAGGGGAAGGAACCGGTTATTTTAAAACGTTCTGAAGCCTATATTGGTGTGTTAATTGATGATCTGGTAACAAAGGAAACCCATGAACCTTATCGTATGATGACATCGAGAGCTGAATATCGTCTCTTACTTCGTCAGGATAATGCAGATCTACGTTTGACACCGATTGGATATGAAGTGGGACTCATCGATGAAGCACGTTATCAGGGACTTTTATTAAAAGAACAGCAGATTGCTGCTGAAATTGAGCGTGTGAAAGGTATTCACATTGGTGGAAGTGCGAAGGTTCAGGAATTATTAGAGGGTCTCGGCAGCACATCCTTAAAGACAGCGGTGACTTTGGAAGAACTGATTCGCCGTCCAGAGCTTTGTTATGAGGATCTTGCTCCAATTGATGAAAATCGTGTGAAATTACCAGCAGATGTCATTGAACAGGTGAATATCAATATCAAATATGATGGATATATCAGCCGTCAGATGAAGCAGGTAGAACACTTTAAAAAATTAGAAAATAAACGTATTCCAGAAGATATTGATTATACGATCATTAAGAATTTAAGAACAGAAGCAGTACAGAAGCTTAGTCAGGTTCGTCCACATTCCATCGGACAGGCATCCCGTATTTCCGGGGTATCTCCATCCGATGTCAACGTATTACTGATTTATATTGAACAGTACAGGAGAAAATAATGGATAAATTAAAAGAAAAAGCCCTAAGTATTGGGATTACATTAGATGATCATCAGTGTAGTCAGTTTGATCAGTATTTTCATCATCTTGTTGAGAAGAATAAAGTTATGAATCTCACTGGAATTACGGAAAAAGATGAAGTAATCGATAAACATTTCATCGACAGTATCATGTTAAATCAAGCCATTGATTTAGAGGGTGATCTGTCTCTTCTTGATATGGGAACTGGTGCTGGTTTTCCGGGAGTTCCATTAAAAATTGCTTTTCCGAATCTTTCTGTTACTTTGATGGATTCATTGAAAAAGAGAATCTTATTTCTCGATGAAGTGATTGAATTACTGGAACTGAGTGATATTGAAACTATTCATGGAAGAGCAGAAGATTACGCAAAGAAAGGCAAATTAAGAGCGTGTTACGATTTAGTCGTATCCCGCGCCGTTGCAAATCTTGCTTCTTTATCAGAGTATTGTATTCCATATGTGAAAAAGGGTGGATATTTTGTATCCTATAAGTCAGGCAATGCCATGGAAGAGATTGAAGAAGCGAAAAAAGCGATTACAACACTGGGGGGAAAGATTGAAGAAATCAAACATATCTCAATTCCTGGTACTGACATTGAACGTACCTTTGTTGTAATCCGCAAATGTTTAGATACACCGAACAAATATCCACGAAAAGCAGGACAGCCAACGAAGAACCCAATTCGATAGGTGATAAGATGAATGAAGAATTATACGAATATTTGTCAGATGAATATATGAAATGTGTCTCAATGGAGGATGAGCTGATTCAGAAGAAATATCAGCTGCAGTCAAAACAGAGAAAATACGAAGAAAACCTCTATTTTCACTCTGAAGACGAAGCCAAACGACAGCTTTTTTCTCCATTGATCATTAAAAATGAATTCTCACAGCGGGAAGTATCCCAGGAACAGTTTCAGCTCAGTGAGAATGGTCAGGCGTTAAATCAGTGTTTAAAGGATTTGAAGGAATTAGAAAAGAAAAAAGGAAAACTAAAGAACTTTATTCATGATCTGACACAGCAGTCTATGCAGTTTGATGAATTTCAGGAAAAGGAAGATGATCATGTATTATTCTTTCCTGCATTCTTTGAATTGCTTGATCATACTTCTTTGCAGTTTGCAGATGTCAATTTTGATTACAGCAAAGAAGAGCTTCATAGTAAATGTTTCCTTACTTTTGGATTTCTTACTACCTGGAAGAATCTGTTCGGATATGTGAAGGATGCATTGCTTCTTTCTGGCATTCGTGTTCGTATATTTAATGATAAGAATAAGCTTTTGATCACTATGCATTTTCAATCTAAAGTACCGATTGGTAAGAATGTGATCAAGAGAATTGAAGGTTTATTATCAAAAGAATATTATCTTCAGTCCTGGAGTAAGGATGGATTTGAAATACATATTGTGTTAAAATAGATGTTCTAATCAGGGTGATGATTCCTTGGTTAGGTATTAAATGTAAATTATAGAAATAAATGTAAAATATTAGCAAATAGAAAAGGAAATGATATTATGAAAACTAAAATTGCAGAACTTTTAGCATCAAAAATTGATGGGTTTGATGTGGATCGTGTTAGTCAGTTATTAGAAATTCCACCAAAACCTGAAATGGGTGATTTCGCATTCCCATGCTTCCAGCTTGCTAAAGTTTTCCGTAAGAATCCAGCTATGATCGCTGGTGAGTTAAAGGAATCTATTGGAGAACAGGATTTCTTATCTGATATTGAAGTTAAGGGTGCTTACTTAAACTTCTTTGTCAATAAAGCACAGTTTGCTCAGCAGATTATGGAACATGCATTATCTGATAATGCTGGTGTTCCATTATCCGGTAAAGGAAAAACAATCTGTGTTGATTATTCATCCCCTAACGTAGCAAAGAAATTTCATGTTGGACATTTAAGAACTACTATTATTGGTAACTCTTTATATAAGATTTTTGATAAGCTTGGTTATAAGGTAGTACGTATCAATCATTTAGGTGATTGGGGTACTCAGTTTGGTAAGTTAATCGTAGCTTATAAAAAATGGGGTAGCAAAGAAGCTGTTGAGAATAATGGTATCGCTGAATTAATGAACATCTATGTGAAATTCCATGAGGAAGCAGAGAAGGATGATTCCTTAAATGATGAAGCAAGAGCATGGTTTACAAAGATGGAACAGGGTGATGAAGAAGCATTATCTATCTGGCAGTGGTTTAAAGATATCTCTCTCGTTGAATATAAGAAAACATATGAAATGCTGGGTATTGAATTCGATTCTTATGCAGGAGAAAGTTTCTATACAGATAAATCTCAGAGAGTGATTGATGAATGTAATGCACTGAACATGTTAGAACTTTCCGAAGGTGCTTATATTGTTCGTTTGGATGAATATGATATGGCTCCTTGTATTGTTATGAAAAAGGATGGTTCTTCCATCTATGCGACTCGTGACCTTGCAGCTGTTATGTATCGTAAAGATACTTATGACTTTGATAAATGTATCTATGTTACTGGCCAGGAACAGAAATTACATTTTGCACAGGTATTTAAAGTAATTGAATTACTTGGTTATGAATGGGCAAAGGATTCCCTGATTCATGTACCTTATGGACTTGTAAGCTTAAAGGGTGGCAAGTTATCTACACGTAAAGGAAATATCATCTATGCGGAAGATATTCTCAATGAATCTGTAAATCGTATTGCTGAAATTATTGAAGAAAAGAATCCTAATATTATGGATAAAGAGAAAGTAATTCGTCAGGTTGGAATCGGTGCTATCTTATTCAATGATCTTTATAATCAGAGAATTAAAGATGTTGTATTCGACTGGGATAAGATTCATAACTTTGATGGTGAAACTGGTCCTTATGTTCAATATACCTATGCTCGAGCAGCAAGTATCTTAAGACGTGCTACTGATTATAATAACGACGCTGCTGTTGACTACAATGTATTAACTGATCCGGCTTCTATTGCTTTATTAAAAGAAATTGGACGTTATGCTGATGTTGTTGCTCTTGCAGCAGAAAAGATGGAACCATCTGTTGTTGCTCGTTATGCAATGGCTGTTGCACAGAGCTTTAATAAATTCTATAATAACAATCAGTGTATTGTAGAAGATGCTGACGTTCAGAATGCCAGATTACACCTTGTTGCATTAACTAAGACTATTATTAGTGATGCGTTAGGATTACTTGGCATTGGTTGTCCTGAACAGATGTAATTGATTTTGATTTATATATTTGTTTGAAATCTATATTATTGTTTATATTATATAGAAGAAACTTGGTTTATCTTTGGAGATGTTTCACGTGAAACATCTCCTTTTTCTTTTTTATTTGTAAAAATCATAGAATTATATAAAAAATAAGTAAAAGCAATTGTTTCACGTGAAACATGTGCTATAATAAATTTTGTAGAAAGTAAGGAGGGTGATTTATGGGTAGAATTATCGCAATCGCCAATCAGAAGGGTGGAGTAGGAAAAACAACTACTTCCATTAACTTAGCAGCATGTATTGCTGAAAAAAATAAGAAAGTATTAGCAATTGACATGGACCCTCAGGGGAATATGACAACAGGTCTTGGTGTAGAAAAGAATGAATTAGAAACAACAGTATATGATCTTTTGGTAGATGATGAACTGACAGCCAATGAATGTACTGTAGAAGCATTCCATTGTTTATCTGTAATTCCTGCAAACAGAAGTTTAACAGGAGCAGAGATTGAATTATTAACCGAAGATAATATGCAGTTCAAATTACGAGAAAAATTAGATCCGATCATTGATGAATATGATTTCATTATTATTGACTGTCCACCAGCGCTTGGTGTACTGACAATCAATGCAATGACAGCAGCAGATACCGTTATTGTACCAATTCAGTGTGAATTCTATGCATTGGATGGGCTGACACAGCTGATTTATACCATTGAATTAATTCAGAATAGTTTGAATCCGGACTTAATGATCGAAGGTGTTGTATTTACCATGTATGATGCCAGAACGAATTTATCTTTACAGGTAGTAGAGAATGTAAAGGATTTTTTACACCAGAATATCTATAAGACAATCATTCCGAGAAATGTAAAATTAGCGGAAGCACCAAGTCATGGTCTTCCAATTAATTTCTATGCACCAAAGTCAAGTGGGGGAGAAGCGTATGAACTTCTCGCTGAAGAGGTTATTAACAATAGTGAGGTAGCATATGGCGACTAAAAAGAAAAATGCATTGGGAAAAGGGTTGAATGCTTTAATTCCAGAAGGAAGCACAACAACTGCACCTGCTTCCAGAAGAACAAGAAAAACTGTAGTGAAAGAAGAAAAGAAGGAACCGGAAGTTCTTTCTTTGAATCAGATAGAGCCAAATAAGAATCAGCCTAGAAAAGCATTTGAAGAAGAGTCCTTGAAGGAACTGGCAGATTCTATTAAACAGTTTGGTGTGATTCAGCCTCTGGTAGTAGCGAAAAAGGATGATTATTATGAAATCATTGCCGGAGAACGACGCTGGAGAGCAGCAAAGATGGCAGGTCTTAAGGAAGTACCTGTTATCATCAAAGAATATAAAGAAGAAGAACTTGTGGAAGTGGCTTTGATCGAAAACATTCAGCGTGAAGACTTAAATCCAATCGAAGAAGCAATAGCTTACAAACGATTGATGGAAGAATTCAACTTAAAACAGGAAGAAGTAGCAAAAAGGGTATCAAAGAGCCGTTCTGCAGTAACAAATAGTATGAGATTATTGAAGCTTCCAGAAGAAATCCAGGGAATGGTTATTGATGGAGCAATTTCCATGGGACATGCAAGAGCATTACTGTCTGTAAATGACCAGGAAGTACAGATGGAAGTAGCTAAGAAAATCGTAGAAGAAAACTTAAGTGTTCGAGATATTGAAAAAGCTGTGAAGCAGATCATAAACAGCAAAAAAGAAAAAACTGAAGCAGAAGACAGCTACAAGTATATCTATCAGAGCATTGAAGAAAATTTAAAGCAGATCATTGGTAATAAGGTTACGATCAAGAATAAAAAGAATAATAAAGGTAAAATTGAAATTGAATATTATTCTCAAGAAGATTTAGACAGAATCGTAAACCTGTTACAGAGATAGGAGGATTCTAATGGCAGGAATGAATATGGAGTATATCATATACGGACTCATGGGAATCAGTATATTACTTCTCCTTCTCGTGATTATCTTAATGGTAAGAGTTTCTTCTATTACAAAGAGATATAATGCATTTATGGCTGGAGAGAATGCAGCGTCTTTAGAAGAACAAATTGCAAAGAATTATAAAGAGATGCAGACCATTCGATTAAAACAGGAACAGCAGGATCTGGACATATTAGAGATATCTGATCGTGTAGACGGTGCATTTTGCAGAATGGGCATGGTAAAATATGATGCATTTACCGGATTAGGCGGAAAGTTAAGCTTTGCCATTACTGTATTAAATGAAAAGAAGGACGGTTACGTGTTAAACTGTATGCAGAGCAATCAGACCAGTTATGTATATTCCAAAGAAGTCAAACATGGAACATGTGAAGTGAAGATGTCTCCAGAGGAAGAGGAATCCTTAAAGATTGCATTAAAATAAGAAGAGTTCTTTGTTAAAAAGACATCGAAATCTATAGAGAATCATATAACAAAGTATAGACATATAAAAGGTAAAACAGATAAAAGTTGCCTTTTATATGTCTTTTTTTAGCAAAAAATTGGAGTTTTATGTGCAATTTTCACAAAAGACGCGCAGGAATTTTTATATTATCGACATTGCCCTAATATAAGTGGTTTGTTAAAATATAATTATGTAAGATGTCAGACAACAGACATTCACACGTAAATAAATGTACTCTAAAAAAATATTATGAGGAGGGATGAATACATGAGAAAGTATTCCTTTATTCAGCCTAAGTCTATGGACGAATTATTTGCAGCAGTAGCAGCTAACGCTGACAAAAATGTTCGTTTCGTAGCTGGTGGTACAGATTTTATGCCTAAACTTCATACCATTCAGGATGCTCTTCCTACTGGTGATGAATTAGAAACAGTAATCGTATCTCTTGTAGATCTTGGTCTGAATGCAATCACTGAGACAGAAGATTCTATCAAAATCGGTGCATGTGCTATCTTAAATGATATTGCAGCATGTCCAATCATCCAGAAAGAAGTTCCTGTTCTTTCTCAGACAATCAATGAAATGGCTGGTGTTACAATCAGAAATATCGCTACAATCGGCGGTAACATCTGTAATGCATCTCCAGCAGCTGACTCTGTTCCAACTATGATGGTACTTGACGCAACATTCGTAGTAGCTGGACCAGAAGGCACAAAAGAAATCAAAGCATGCGAATTCTTCACAGGCCCAGGTAAAACAGTACTTGCAGCTGATGAAGTTCTCGTTGAAATCGTAATTGCAAAAGGACAGAAAGCTGGATTCGTAAAACAGGGTCGTAGAAAAGCTGAAACATTATCTACAGTTAATGCAGCAGCTTGCGTAGCAGTAGAAGACGGCATCTGCAAAGCAATTCGTGTAGCAGTAGGTTCCTGTGCTCCAACTGTAGTAAGAATTACAGCAGTTGAAGAAGCATTAGTTGGAAAAGAATTAACAGACGAAGCAATCGAAGCTGCTTCTAAATTAGCTGTTGAAAACATTTGCCCAATTGATGACATTCGTTCTAGCGCATGGTATAGAAATAAAATCGCTCCTGTAATGGTAAAACGTGCCATTAAAGGTGCTATGTAGAGAAGGAGTGTGAATATTGTGAAACAGATTATTTCTTTTACTTTAAATGGAAAACCTGTAGATGTGATCGCTAAAGCTGAACAGTCCTTACTCGAAATCATCCGTGATAACGTTGGTCTTACAGGTACAAAATGTGGATGTAACAAGGGTGACTGCGGTTCTTGTACAGTAATCATGGACGGAAAAGCAATCAAATCCTGTTTAGTATTAGCTGGCCAGTTAAATGGTAAAAATGTTGTAACTGTTGAAGGTTTAGTACAGAATGGTGCTTTACATCCACTTCAGCAGGCTTTCGTAGACTATGGTGCACCACAGTGTGGTTACTGTACACCAGGTATGTTAATGGCAGCAGCAGCATTATTAAATGAAAAAGCAGATGCAACAGTTGAAGATGTATTAGAAGCTTTAAGTGGTAACCTTTGCCGTTGCGGTGGTTACGAAAAATATAGAGACGCTGTTATGGCAGTTATTAACGGCGAATATGGACCAATCCCTAAGGGAGGTGACATCTAATGTTTAAAAATGTAGGAAAACGCGTTCCAAAATATGATAACATTGGTGCAGTTACAGGTGCAATCGTGTATCCATCTGACGTTAAAGTACCAGGAATGCTTACAGTTAAAGTTTTACGTTGCCCATATCATAGAGCAAAAATCAATTCTGTAGACTATACAGAAGCTGAAGCTATGGATGGCGTATACGGTGTAGTATCCTTAAAAGATGCTCCATTTAATGAATTCGGTATGGTTCCAGATAACCATGTATTTGCTGATGATATTACACATTACTATGGTCAGACAATCGCAGCAGTTGCAGCAATCGATCAGGAAACTGCAATGCAGGCACTTACTAAGATCAAAGTAGATATGGAAGAACTTCCATATGTTATCGACCCTCGTGAAGCTATGAAAGAAGATGCTCCAGTAGTATTTGGTAATGCTCCAAAAGATTACATGCAGGGCAACAACTACTTCTTTGATGGAGAAACTCAGGTTCGTAAAATCCGTAAAGGTGATGTAGAAAAAGGTTTTGCAGAAGCAGACGTAATCGTTGAAGGTACATATCAGACACCTTCTCAGGAACATGCATTTATCGAACCTTGTGCTACAGTAGCATACATTGATGAAGCTGGAAGATTAGTAATCCACTCCAAAGCTCAGGGTATGTACTTCATCGAAAACGACCTTTGTAACGTATTTGGTCTTCCATTAAGCAAGATGAAATTCGAAGGTGGTACAATCGGTGGTGGTTTCGGTGGTATGAACTCCACACATACAGACCACATTGCTGGTTTATTAGCATTAAAGACAAAACAGCCAGTTAAATATATGTTAACTCGTGAAGAAGAAACAATGTTCTCTACAGTACGTTCTCCTTGGATCTTCAAATTCAAAGATGGCGTTAAGAATGATGGTACAATTACAGCTCGTGAAATCGAAGTTATCCATGACTGTGGTGCCTTCACAGAATTAGGTCTTTATGCTGTTGAAAAGAACGCAAACTTCATCGCTGGTGCATTAAAAGTTGAAAACGTAAAAGTAGACTCTCGTCTTGTTTACACAAACAAAGCACCATCCGGTTCCATGCGTGGTTTCGGTGTTAACGTAGGTCAGTACGCTGATCAGGTTCAGGTTTCCCGTTGTGCAGCTGCAATCGGAATGGACCCAATCGAACTTCGTTTAAGAAACTCTTTCAAAGAAGGCGACATCAGCCATACTGGTAACCAGTTACTGGCAGTTTCTTCTATTGAAACATTACAGGGCGTTGCTGAAATGGCAGGTCAGGAACTTTCTGACGAGCTTAAAGCAATGAAATCTAAATAAATAAGGAGGTACGTATCGTGATTAGAAAAGGTAGAGGCGTTGCAAACGTTTTTTATCCAACTGGCTTTAATGGCGGTGGAGATCCGGACTTAGTATCTCTTCGCATCAAAGTAGATGGAACAGTAAATATGACAAATAGTACAACTGAAATGGGTCAGGGCTTTAAGACAGTAGCTATCCAGATGGCAGCTGAAGCTTTAGGCATTGACTGTGCAAATGTTACTATTTCCAATGATAATACAGATACCTGTGCATTCTCCATGGATACAGCAGGTTCCCGTTCTACATATATTGTAGGTTTAGCAGCAATTGATGCAGCAAATGACTTAATCAAAAACATTAAGGTATTTGCAGGCGAAATGTGGGGAGTAGATCCAGCATCTTTAGCATACGCTGATGGTGTTGTATGCAACCCAGCAAATGAAGAACAGAAAATGAATCTGGCAGAAATTTCCGCGGCAGCAACATATGGCGGTAAATACTTATCAGGTTCTGGCGGATTCTTGCCACCTCCAGCTCCACCAAGAGAACCAGGCACTGGTTTCACAATTCCTTCCCGTTCTCTTGCATGGGGTTCTACAGTAGTTGACGTAAGTGTTGATGATGAAACTGGTGAAGTTACAATCGACGCACTTTATGACTGCTATGATATCGGTACAGTAATCAACCCATTACAGGCTGAAGGCCAGGTACAGGGTGGTGACGTACAGGGTATTGGTATGGCATTATATGAAGATTTAATTCCTGGATATCCAGATACAATCGCATATCAGGCTAAAAACTACGCAGATTTCATTATCCCAACAATCAAGGATATTCCTAAGAAATCTGAAATCAAATTCTTCGAAAACTACGATCCATATGGACCATTCGGAGCAAAAGGTATGGGTGAAATGGTAACTAATACTCAGCCACCTGCAATCGTAAATGCTATTTACGACGCTGTTGGTGTTTGGATTGAATCCTTACCAGCTACACCAGAAAAGATTTTACGTGCGCTTGAAGCAAAAGAAGCTTAATAAATCTAAAGTCTTTTAATAAATGCTTAAAAAGAAGAGGCTGTTGCAATGCAACAGCCTCTTTGATTTTGATTACATATTAAAAATTCAAATATAACAATAAATAAAGAATTAAGATTCCTTTGGGAAGTAGCGGGAGATACTTCTTAGGTGTTCTCTCATGGCACGCTTGGCAAGCTTGATATCATGCTGCTCTAAGGCCTTTACGATCTTCTTATGTTCATTCAGGTTGTAATCCGGATTGGTAGTAAATACCGTATGGGATACTTCCTCAAACTTGGATCGAACAGAATTCAGCGCCACAAATAATAACTGATTCTTGGAAGCCTCCGCAAGGGCAGAATGGAAATCGTAGTCGATTTCTGTTAACTGTTCCACATCATGAGTTGCTTCCTGTTTCTTTAAGATTTCATGGAGCGTGGCAATATCATCTTCAGTACAATGAAGAGCAGCGTTATAAATAATCCCGGTTTCCACAATACCACGAAATTCCATGACATCATCAAATGTGGATTTGTCAACAATGGTATCAAAATTGATCATGGTATGAGTGTCCGTTAATGGATTAACAACAGTACCATTCTTAGTGCGTGTAATCAGATTCAAAATCTGAAGTGAAGAATAGCATTCACGCATGCTGCTGCGACCAATGTTGAGTGCCTTACACATATCATTCTCATTTGGAAAAACAAAACCTTCTGGCAAAGTTCCATCTAAAATGGCATCTCTTAAAAGCTCGGTAATCTCCGATGCAATGGTCTTCTTACGATTTCTACCTATGCTCGATAATAGTCCTTTCAATTCTTCTAAATTCTCATTCATTATAATCACATTCCCCTGTTTTTATACAATATCTATAATAATTCTAGTATTTTTAATAATTGTATAATAAAAAACAAAATTCTGTCAACCTTGACATTTTATTGTCATAATGTTATAGTTATATCATCAGATGTCAGACAACAGACATTATATGGCATCGAAGAACGAAACGTGAAAAATAAAAGGAGGAAATTACAATGAGCGTAGTAAAAGACGACGGAAGAGGAATTGTATCTGGTGATTGGCTCAGTCTTGATCAGGATATTACATATCAGACATGGCTTGAAGATGTAGCTTGTCTCTGGGGAACAATGATGAACAAAGAAATCGAAGAATTCGAAGTACCAAAAGGACAGGTTTGTCTCTGGTGGCTTGGCGGTCCATCCTGGATCCTCAAGACAGATGAAGGTGCTGTAGCATTCATCGATGTATATTCCGGACCATCCATGTACACAGAAAAGCATTACTGTGGCGTATGTAAAACATCCGGAGCAGACTCCATTAACTGGTTAAGATTAAATCCACAGTTAATCAACCCATGGAAATTCGGTAGATTAGATGGATCTTTCATGACACATAGACATCAGGATCACTGTGACCAGTACACAGTTAAAGCTCTTCTTAAGACATCTGAATGTCCATTTATCGGACCTCCAGATACATGCGATAAATTAAGAGGATTCCAGGTTCCTGAAGACAGATTAATCGTAGCTAACGTTGGCGAATCTATGTCTATCCCAGGCGCAGAAATCGAATTCTTAATGTGCTATGACGAAACAGTTATCCGTACAGGTGCTAGTGATGAAGTTCAGCCATACGAAAAGATGTGCGTAAGCTTCTTATTCAAGACATCTGGTGGTAACATCTTATTCTGTGGTGATACATGGTATCACGATGGATACAGAGCTATCGGCGAAAAATATGATATCGACGTTGTTATGTTTGACCTTGGTGTTAACGCTCCAGGTGCTACAGACAAGATGTCTCCATACGATGGCGCTCGTGTTGCACAGGCATTAAATGCTAAAGTTGCTATCCCTGATCATTATGAAAACTGGGCTAACACATCTGCAGATCCAGAACTTACAGCTACTCAGTTCGAAAGATTAGTACATGAACTTACACCTGAAATCAGCACATGTATCTTAAGACCAGCTGCAAGATATCTCTACCCACAGGATAAAGACATGAAACGTTACGTATATCCTGACCAGAGAGAAATGTACAACATTTATGAGTCCAAAAAATACGGCGAAACAGCTAAAAAGTATTACAGCAAATAAGACTCATCGTATAAATTAAAAAACGGAACATGAAACGGTGTGCCTTAACCTGGCGCACCGTTTTTATTGAATTGTAAAATATTTGAAAGAAGGTATTTTTTTATGTATAAACAGTCAGAAATCAAACAGGTACTCTGCGCAGGCGCAGGAACAATGGGGTTATCCTTTGCACAGATTTTTGCAAGACATGGATATGAAGTTGTATTATACGACATTTTTGAAGAAGCACTTCCAAAAGCACAGAAGGTAATCGAAGTAAACCAGAAAGCAATGGTAGATTCTGGCGAAATCACAGCGGAAGAATCTGCTGCAATCTTAGACCGTATTACCCTTACTACATCCAAAGAATATTTCAAAACCATGGATTTCTTATTAGAAGCCATTGCTGAAAATATGGATATCAAACATAACTTCTATAAAGAAGTATCTGAAGCTGCAAAACAAGATACCATTCTCTGCTCCAATACTTCCGGTATGTCTATCACAGAAATTGCAAAAGCAGTAAAGGATCCATCCAGATTCTGCGGTATGCACTGGGTAAATCCACCACACTTAATTCCATTAGTAGAAGTAATTGCAGGTGCAGAAAGCTCTGATGAAGTCATCGATGTAGTATATGAAGTTGCACTTTCCCTCAATCAGAAACCAATCAAAGTATTCAAGGATCCAGCTGGATTTATCTTAAACCGTTTACAGTATGCATGTTTACGTGAAGCTTGTAATTGTGTACAGCAGGGGTATGCATCTGTAGAGGATGTGGATAATGCAATGAAATATGGTTTAGGTCTCCGCTACTCCTGTATCGGGCCTTTCGAAACAGTTGACTTCGGTGGCATTCATATCTTCAATGCAGTAGGAAGCTACATGTTTGATGAACTTTGCAACGATGGCGGTGTACCTGAAATCTTAAAAGCATTACATGAAGAAGGTAAGAAGGGTGTATCCACAGGCAGCGGTTTCTATGACTATAGTGATGGAAAAGATGTGGAAGCACTTGCTAAGAGAGACAAAGACTTTATGGCAGTTTCCAAGGCATTAGGCCTTAGCTAAGAAACATTGATTTTGTAGATCATGATAACCTTTTGGAGGTTTTACTATGTTAAGAAGTGAAAAAATGTTAATGAGCGAAGCAGGCGGCCAGTGCCGTGCGCTCTTTAAATCCATGGGCTATTCCCAGGATGAGCTTACCAGAAGACCAGTCATCGGTATTGCAAACTCCTGGTCCACATTAGTACCTGGACATTATAATTTAAAAGAACTGGCAGAGTTCGTAAAAAAAGGAATTTACCGTGCAGGCGGTACAGCAGCAGAATTCGGCGTCATTTCCTGCTGTGATGGTATTGCAAATGGACACGTAGGTATGAAGTACATCCTTCCATCCCGTGAAATCATCTGTAACTCCATCGAACTTGAAACCCAGGCACATCAGTTAGATGGTTTGATCTTACTGGCATCCTGTGACAAGGTAGTTCCGGGTATGTTAATGGCAGCAGCAAGAATGAACATCCCTGCAATCATGGTTGTAGGCGGTCCAATGCTTGGTGGTGCAGAATTTGACGGAAGAAAATCCGATGGTACATCCAATGACGAAGCCCTTGGTATGTACAACAAAGGAAAAATCGATAAAGAAACATTATTAAATCTTGAAAATGTCAGCTGTCCAGGCTGCGGTTCCTGTGCATTCTACGGAACAGCTAATACCATGGGCTGTGTGGCTGAAGCACTGGGTATGAGTATGCCAGGTACTGCTTTAATTCCTGCAGTTTATGCAGAAAGAAGAAGAGCGGCTTACAACGCAGGTATTCAGATTTGTGAATTAGTCAGAGAAGGTATCACAGCAAGAGATGTCATCGATGAACGTGCAATCAAGAATGCAGTTCGCGTGGTACAGACAACAACTGGTAGTACCAATGCAGCACTTCACTTAAGTGCCATTGCCAAAGAAGCTGGCGTGGATATCCGCGTACTTGACTTATTCATGGATTCCTATAAGGATACTCCGATTCTCGTTAAGGTAAATCCATCTTCCAAATATGATATGGAAGAATTCTACCGTGCAGGCGGTGTTCCAGAAACAATGAAGAACTTAGGTGATCTCATTGACCGCACAGCTATGACCTGTACCGGACAGACAGTAGGCGAAAATATCGAAAATATGGGCAGACCGATCACAGCAAACTCTGATCTGATTCGTCCAATCGAAAATGCATATGATACCAACGGCGGTATTGCAGTAGTTAAGGGTAACTTAGCAGAGCTTTCCGCAGTAACAAAACCAGGTGCTTATGCAAAAGAACTTCGCCACTTTACTGGCCCAGCCAAATGTTTTGATCAGGAAGAAATTGCAAACCAGGCAATCTTAGATGGCAAGATCAATCCAGGTGATGTAATCGTTATTCGTTATGAAGGTCCAAAGGGCGGCCCAGGTATGAGGGAAATGTTCCGTTCCATGAAGTACCTCTATGGCCAGGGATTAGGAAGCTCCACAGCGGTAGTAACCGATGGACGTTTCTCTGGAACCAATAATGGATGCTTTATCGGACACATTTCACCGGAGGCAGCAGAAGGCGGCACCATCGCAATCGTTCAGGATGGCGATATGATTGAAATTGATGTTGATAACGGCAAACTTACCCTCTTAGTAGATGAAGAAGAAATCGCAAGAAGAAAAGCAGAATGGACAAGACCAAAATTCGAAATTCCAAATGGTTACTTAAAGACCTATGCTAAGCTTGCAGCATCTGCAGATCAGGGTGCAGTTATTGTAAACGATTAATTGATCAATAGATAGAAAGAGCGGCAGAACATCTGCTGCTCTTTTCTAACTCTTTGAAATTCATTATTTATTATGGCATAATAGGATATGAGAAATATATATTTAATCAGACATGGAAGGGTAAATTATCATCATAGATGTATCGGGAGAGTGGATCTGCCGTTGGATGAATCTGCATATGGTGAACTAAAAGCAAAGTTTGCAGAGCTTCCAAAACAGGAATGTACTGTATTTACCAGTCCATTAAAAAGAGCACGACAGACAGCTGCATACTATTTTTTAGAAGAGAATCAATATGTGCTTCCTGATTTTATAGAGATTGATGTGGGTATGTGGGAGAACCGCCCATTTGATCAGATCAGACAGCTCTGGCCGGATGTGTATGAAAAAAGAGGCGAGAATCCCTATGAAACCAGACTGCCAGGTGGAGAATCCTATCAGGATGTGGCGAAAAGGTGTATTACCTGCTTAAAAGAGCTGATCAAAAACAGTAATAGGGATTTGATCATTGTAACCCATTCAGGATGTATTCAGAGCATGTTGTGTGAACTGGGATATATGGATAAATCAGAGATTTTAAAGAATAAGGTAGCCTACGGGTCTGTCACAAAGCTTCAGATGGTGGATGATCCGGAACTCTTAAAAATATATGATGAATGGAAGGTGCCAGATCACATCCGCGCGCATATGGTTGAGGTTGCAGTCTATGCAGATGAGATTGCAGAGTGTCTTGAAAAGGCAGGGATGATGATCAATCGAAAGAAACTACGTCAGGCAGCGCTGCTGCATGATATTGCAAGAATGAAGAAGCATCATCCGGAAGTGGCAGCGGATTATCTGAGAAAAAAGGGATATGAAGATCTGGCTGATCTAATCGCGCTGCATCATGATCTTGGTATGCAGGATGAGCGTGAAATCAAAACCATCAACGAAGCATTGATTTTATATTATGCAGATAAGCGCATTCAGGGCGCAAGGAAGGTAAGCCTTGAGGACCGTTTTGCAAAAAGCGCAGAAAGATGTGTCAGTGATGCTGCTAAGGCGGCATTTGAAAAAAGATATGCCATTGCATGTGAAGTACATAAAGAGCTGGCACAGTATGGCATAGAATAAATTAACAATAGAAGGAGAGAACCGATGATTGATCTATTACAGAATTTAGACTGGAGTCCGCTTTGGATTTCTTTAAAAACTGGAGTCGTAGCAACGGTACTCTCTTTTTTTCTTGGGATTCTGGCTGCAAGGGCAGTGGTAAGGATGAAACCGGGCATGAAGGCAGTAGCAGATGGCATTCTGACATTGCCAATGGTACTTCCGCCAACGGTTGCAGGCTTCTTCCTGCTGTTGATTTTCAGCCTGAGAAGACCATTTGGACAGTATCTGTATGCAACCTGGGATATTAAGGTGGTACAGACCTGGCTGGGATGTATTCTGGCGGCTACGGTAATTGCATTCCCGTTGATGTATCGAAACGCGAGGGCTGCATTTGAACAGGTGGACGTGAATATCGTCTACGCGGCAAGAACCTTAGGAATTCCGGAGATGGAGATTTTCTGGAAAATCGTGGTTCCGGCAGCAGGTCCCGGAATCGCTTCCGGAACGATTCTGACCTTTGCAAGGGCGCTGGGAGAATACGGTGCAACATCCATGCTTGCAGGGAATATTGCAGGCAAGACAGGAACCATTTCCCAAAAAATCGCCATGGTTATCCAGGACGGCGATTATATGACGGCGGGAATCTTCGTTGGGGTTGTGATGATCATCGCATTTGTCATCATTGCAGTGACCAACCTCCTTGCGGCGAAGCAGATGAAGAACGTGAAACGGTGGTAGGATATGCTGGAAGTTCGTATTAGTAAGAAGTTTGAGACATTTGAATTAGATGTGGATTTTTCCACGAAAGAGGGGATTACGGCCCTTCTTGGAGCTTCCGGAAGCGGCAAGAGCATGACACTAAAATGCATTGCGGGTATTGAACGGCCTGATGAAGGGCGCATTGTGCTAAATGGCAAAGTGCTCTTCGACTCTGAAAAGAGGATCAATCTGGTGCCACAGAAACGAAATGTAGGCTATATGTTTCAGGATTATGCCCTGTTTCCTTCCATGACAGTGATGGAGAATATCATGATTGCCATGCGCAAAGTGAAGAAAAACAGGCGCAGACAGGAGGCAGCAAAGTTCATTGAGAAATTTCGTTTGGAGGGACTGGAAAACCATTATCCGATGCAGTTATCAGGCGGGCAGAAACAGAGAGTGGCCATGGCCAGAATGCTGGCGTCAGAGCCGGAGCTGATCTTACTGGATGAACCATTTTCTGCGCTGGACAGCTACTTAAGGTGGGAGCTTGAAGAAGAGATGCGGGAGATACTTGCCTCCCTTGGGCAAATGGTTCTGTTCGTTTCCCACGATCGAGACGAAGTATACAGGCTGTGCGATCAGGTATCCTGTCTGTCAGAGGGAAGGATGGAAAAACCGGTGGAGAAGAAGGAGTTCTTCAATAATCCGGGAACGAAGACGGCAGCAGCCTTATCAGGATGCAAGAATATATCAGCAGTAGAAAAGATAGATGATCACAGGCTTCGTGTCCTCGACTGGAATCAGGAGCTTGTCTTTGAACATAAAATCAGAGAGAAAATCAGATATATTGGAATCCGTGCCCATAGTCTGATTCCTGTGTATGAGGGCGCAGAAATTGATCAGAAGAATGTATTTGCGGTGAAGGAGTATCGGTTTCTGGAGGAACCATTTGAATGGAGTTTTTCCTTCCGAAATGGATCGGACAGCAGATGGATTCAGTGGAAGGTGGCGAAAAGCGACTGGGATAGCAGCAGGATTCCAGTGGGCTTTTTGAGCAGAGAGGAGGATATTCTGTTACTGGCAGAATAAATCGTTATGAGAGATAAATATATCAAATTATTGGAACAAATCAAGCAATTCGAACAGGTTGCCATGGTGACAACACTGGGAGAAACGATTGAAAAAGAAGTATATAATAACGGCGCGTTCTTTGAGGATGCACCGGAAATTGTAAAGGAAGCATGGGCAACAGGAAAACCAGTGGTCAAAGAGATGGAAGGCAGGAAGCTGGTGGCAGAGCCATTCTGCAAGGAAGCAAGACTGATCATCTGCGGTGGCGGACATGTATCTCTGGCACTGGGAGAATTCGCAGCAAGGGCAGGGTTCTCTGTGGTGGTAATTGATGACCGCGAACAGTTTGCCAATGAAGGACGCTTTCCATTCGCAAAGCAGGTCATCTGCGATTCCTTTGAGCATGCGATGCCACAGCTTCAACTTTCCGGCATCGATTATGTGGCAATCATTACCCGTGGACATGCCCATGATGCAGACTGTATCCGTGCAGTGTATAAAGAGCCAAAGACCAGATATGTGGGGCTCATCGGCTCCAGAGGCCGAGTGGCAAAACAGATGGATCTGTTGGAAGCAGAAGGCATTGACAGAGCATGGCTTGATTCCATTCACACACCAATCGGGTTAAATATCGGTGCCAAAACACCGGAAGAGGTGGCGATTTCTATCTTAGCAGAACTGATTCAGGTGAAATACCAGACACAGGATGGCAAAGCAAGTGATGTGGATGTTCGTATTTTGGATGAGCTTGTGGAAGCGCCTGTGGAAAAGCAGGGTATGAAGCGCGCAGTGGTAACGCTGATCGAAACATTTGGCTCCTGTCCTAGAAAAGCAGGATCTAAGATGATCGTCTATGAGGACGGCAGCATCGCAGGAACTATTGGCGGCGGACTTGGAGAAGGCCGTATGATTCAGGTGGCAAAGGAGATGATTCCATCCGGCGGATATCGATTTGAATATGAAAATCTGTCCCACGATGTGGCTGCCAACGAAGGTATGGTTTGTGGCGGCGAGATGCACATGCTGATTGAAGTGATTTAGGGCTTAATTCGGTATCGGATTCTTGACATGAAATTGTGATACATGATAACATTAATAGACTGTATGTTTATAATGTAACAAGGATATAAAGGACACAGCGTTCTTTTATATAGGAGGAAAAATAGATGATCGATATTAAGTTTTTAAGAGAAAATCCTGAAATCGTAAAGCAGAACATCCGCAACAAATTTCAGGACAGAAAACTTCCATTAGTAGATGAAGTAATCGAATTAGATGCACAGAGAAGAGCAACTCAGCAGGAAGCAGATGAAATCCGTGCCAACCGTAAGACAATCTCCAAGCAGATTGGTATGCTCATGAAACAGGGCAAGAGAGAAGAAGCGGAAGCAGTTAAAGCACAGGTAACAGCCAATGCTGCACGTTTAGAAGAACTCTCCAAATTACAGAGTGAATTAGAAGAAAAAGTAACACAGATCATGATGACAATTCCAAATATCATCGATCCAAGTGTTCCAATTGGTAAAGATGATTCTGAGAATGTGGAAGTACAGAAATATGGTGAACCAGTGGTTCCTGAATTCGAAGTACCATACCACACAGACATCATGAAGAGATTTGACGGTATCGACCTTGAAGCAGCAGGTAAGGTTGCAGGTAACGGTTTCTACTACCTTATGGGAGATATCGCAAGATTACATTCTGCAGTGATTTCCTACGCACGTGATTTCATGATCGACCGTGGATTTACATACTGCATCCCACCATTCATGATTCGTTCCAACGTTGTAACAGGCGTTATGTCCTTTGACGAAATGGACGCTATGATGTACAAGATCGAAGGCGAAGATTTATACTTAATCGGTACATCTGAACATTCCATGATCGGTAAATTCATCGATACATTAAACAAAGAAGAAAAATTACCATATACATTAACATCCTACAGCCCATGTTTCCGTAAGGAAAAAGGCGCTCATGGCATTGAAGAACGTGGTGTATATCGTATCCACCAGTTCGAAAAACAGGAAATGATCGTTGTTTGTAAGCCAGAAGAATCCCCAATGTGGTTTGAAAAATTATGGCAGAATACAGTTGATTTATTCCGTTCATTAGACATTCCTGTACGTACCTTAGAATGCTGCTCCGGTGACTTAGCAGACCTTAAGGTAAAATCCATCGACGTAGAAGCATGGTCCCCAAGACAGCAGAAGTACTTTGAAGTAGGTTCCTGCTCTAACTTAGGCGATGCTCAGGCAAGAAGATTAAAAATCCGTGTTACAGGCGAAAAGGGCAAATATTTCGCTCACACACTTAACAACACAGTAGTAGCTCCACCTCGTATGTTAATTGCTTTCTTAGAAAATAACTTAAACGAAGATGGTTCTGTGAATGTACCAGTTGCATTACGTCCATACATGGGTGGCAAGGAAGTATTAGTTCCTGTTCAGTAGAGCATAGTGATCATTTGAAATTTCAGACCGTCGTGCTTTTTGCACGATGGTTTTTTTTCTGTTCTGTGATGTGATAAAAAAGTTTCTGATTCGTCACAAAAACGTATGTATTTTTTACTCTGTTGTAGTATAATATATATATTATTGTAGTGTAATAATTAGTGTATAGAGTTACGATGCGCTGTTTTGTTGATAGAAGGAGTAAGGATACGATGATGAAAAATTGGAAAAAGATATTGACCATAGTGATGTCAATGATACTGTGTTTTAATATGACACTTATGCCAGTAGATGCTGTACAGGCAGGTACGGATGTGGAAACAACAAAAGCGAATGTGAAGAAAGTTGAAAATTATGCCAGACAGCTAAGTGGTGCAACAAGAGTCGACACATCTAATGGAGGCATGAGCTGGGATACTGAAAAGAAAACCTACAGCTGGGCATATTTTAATGGGGTAATGCTTGATGCATTCATGATGATTGACTCCGCTGCATATTATAATTATGTTAATGGATTCTATAGTGCGAATATTAACAGTAGTGGCATGATTGTGAATATGACAGGAACCAAACCATCAGTAAAAGAAGGTGCCCTTGATAATATTGAACCAATTAGAGCTGCCTTTGATGTGTTGGGTGGACCAAATGATAAGCGAATAAAAGATGCTATTCAGGAGATGTATCGTCAGCTTGAGGCTATGACAACATATCCAAACTGTGGAGGTAACTATGTTCATAAACAGAATACAGATGGAACTCCAACTAGTTCATGGTCTGCTTATCCGATTGCACTTGATGGAATTTATATGGCACAGCCATTTCTTATGGAATGTGCGAATGCGATTGATGCCGGAAAGATTACATTAACAGATAAGAATAAAAGAAAGGTTACTTCTGATTCAATTTATAATGACGTTTATAATCGCGTAATATGGATTTCAGAAAATCTTTATAACCCTCAGACGGGTCTTTATGATCATGCATACAATCCTAACACGAGAAGTACGAATGGAATAGCCTGGTCTCGTTCTATTGGATGGTATGCGATGGCACTTGTTGATATCATTGAGATGATGCCTGCCGGAAGTAAAAAAGAAAATCTGAAAAAGGTACTTCCGGATTTATTTGATGGAATGCTTCGATATCAAGATGAGGAAACCGGCCTTTGGTATAATGTGACCGCTTATGATAGTTCTCTTACAAGTAATAATGGTAACATGTTAGAAACTTCAGGATCATCCATGATGGCATATGCTTTATGTAAAGCTTATAAAAATGGCTGGGTGTCTGATCGTAAATATGGAGAAGCAGGTGTTAAAGCTTTTAATGGAATTGTAGACAATAAGATGATTGGTTCTGGACCTTATTCTGTAATACATACTTACAGGAATTCCGGCGCTTCTCCATATGTAAATGATTATACAAAAGCAGATTATACTACGAATGAAGCAAAGGGTGTAGGTCCATTGATTATGGCAGCTACGGTAGTACAGCCGGTAGCGAATATGCTTGCAATTCCAGAAGAATTATATGATGAAGCGACCGGTATTACGGTAGCAGGTTCTAAAGCAACTGGGATGGAAGTAGGAGACGTTTCAGCAACAACAACTATTTCTGACCTGGCAGATGATTTAAAAGCGTATGATATTCATTTGGAAAATTATACAGAAGGAACAGACAAGACGATTACCATCCCTATTCCTGAGGGAATGGATGAAGATACAGTAAAAGTATATTATGTTGGAACGTATTCAGAACCTGTAGAGATAGCCGTTACAAAAGAAGATGGCAAGGTGAAGTTTGATACCACAGAAATCGGAGTATTTGTCATTGGGCATGCACCGGTTGATCACGGTGATGGTGGAAGTGGAGACAGTGGAAACCAGCCAGGCAGTGGAGGAAACGGAGATAGTGGAAACCAGCCAGGCAGTGGAGGAAACGGAGATAGTGGAAACCAGCCAGGTAGTGGTGGAGACGGCGATAATGGAAACCAGCCAGGTAGTGGTGGAGACGGCGATAATGGAAACCAGCCAGGCAGTGGTGGAGACGGCGATAATGGAAACCAGCCAGGCAGTGGTGGAGACGGCGATAATGGAAACCAGCCAGATATTGAAGAAGGACAACCAATTGTAATCACAATCCATGACAGCAATGGTAAAGCAGCGGATGCATTTGAAGTTTATCAGATTTTTAAATGCAAAATACTTTCAAATGGAACCATCGGTGACCATGTACTGTGGGGAGATGGTATTCACACTGTCAATGGAAAAATTCAGGTAGGTGACAAGCATTATACAGCACAGGAACTAATTCGTGCTTATAATAAGAACGAAATATCTGTCAATGATTTCATTGATGCTGTTTCTTCCAATCTAAGTGAAACAAACTATACAGGTATTGCAAATGAAGATGATGATGCAGTAATCCAGCTTCCGGGAGCAGGTTATTACTTTATTCGAAATACAGAAGGTAGTGCCAAAGATGGAGAAGCGTATACTCGTTTTATTACAAGCATTATGAAAGAAGAAACAATTCTTGTAAATACAAAAACAGATGCTCCATATGTAGAGAAAAAATTAAAAGATTATGGAGAATCAGATGAGTGGTATCGTGATGCAAACAATGGAAAAATAGGGGATGTCGTTAATTATAGGATTACTTCTTCTGTTCCGGATTTATCGAATTACAATGCATATACATTTATCCTTCATGACACAATGTCCGCCGGATTATCTTATCAAGAAGGTAGCCTGAAGGTTATGCTTGGCGGCAAAGAATTAGAGGCTGATAAGGATTATACAGTTGATATACATATAAATAACGATAAAGAAACTGTTTTTGATATTGATTTTAAGAATTTTATCCAGTATAAGGGATCTGCTGGAGCAGGAATCAGTGTAACTTACGATGCTGTGATCAATGAAGATGCAATCATTGGTGAGGATGGCAATCCGAACTATGTATATCTGACTTATTCCAATGATCCAAATCATACAGGAGATGGACATGTTGGAAAGACACCAAAATCCTGGACAAAAACATTTGTTGCCAAACTCCTGGCTTTCAAATATGACGGCGCGGATGGAACGCCTTTGAAAGGTGCAACGATTACACTTAGTGGTACCCAATCGGGATGTTATTTTATCGAAGATGATACACTTTATGTGTCAACAATTGAAAAAGAAGTCATTTCTGATGAAGATGGATATGTAGATTTTGGAACACTTGGAACCGGTAATTATACAATTACCGAAATCAAAGCACCGGATGGGTATAATCTGTTGAAAGAACCAATCGAAATTGTCATTGAAAGTGATAGCAATGAACTAATCGTCGGTGATGATACAGTGAAAACTACATGGAAGGTTACTGCTAATGGAGAACTTATTACAAATGAAATTAAAAACAATGTGATTGAGAAGACAGATGATCCAAATGTATTCCTGATAGGCATAGAAAACCGTGCTGGATCAATTCTTCCTTCAACGGGAGGAATTGGAACAAAATTAGCATCCATGATTGGTATGGCAATGATGGTGGGAGCTGCTATATTGCTTGTTACAAAGAGAAGAATGACAAGTGAATGGGAATAGAATAAAAAAGACACATTTACATCTTAAAATAGATGTAAATGTGTTTTTTTGTAGTATAATAATTGTATATATATGTAAGAAAGGGGAAATGATCAATGAAAAAATGGTTCATCATGTTTTTGACTACAGTGATAATTTTGAGCGGAACATTTGCCACTGTAGCGGAAGCAAAAAGTTTGTCATCCTATAGTACCAAGACCTATGAATGGGGATTGGGGCTGAATAAAAAGCATAAGATTCCAAGGGGAGAAACACCAAAGAGCTGGAATCTGGCTAAGGACAAAACCTATTATTATGGTGCCCATTCCAAGAAGAATAAGGTGGTTTATCTCACATTTGACTGTGGATATGAGAATGGATACACCAGCAAAATCTTAGATACACTGAAAAAGAAAAAGGTGAAAGCAATCTTCTTCGTAACCGGCTCCTACATCAAACATAATCCAAAGCTGGTAAAACGTATGAAGAAGGAAGGTCATCTGGTTGGTAATCATACCATGACCCATCCACGCATGTCTAAAATGAGCGTTGCCAAAATCAAAAAGGAAATTTTAGATACCGAAAAGCTGATGAAGAAAAAGACCGGCTATAAGATGGACAAATTCATCCGTCCGCCGGAAGGTAACTTCAGCAAACGCAGTGTCATGGTCAGCAAGAGCCTTGGTTATAATACTATCTTATGGAGTCTTGCTTATTATGATTATGAACCAAAGCATCAGCCAGGTAAGCAGTATGTCATCAACCGATTTAAGACATATCACCACAATGGTATGATTCCACTGATCCATACATGTAGTAAGTCTAATACTCAGGCACTTCCAGAAGTCATCAGTTATCTTAAGAAAAAGGGATATCGCCTTGGTACATTAGATTAATTTACTATGAAAAAGAAAAAAACAGAGGAAGCGACAACGGCAGTCGCAAAGTAATAAAGAATAGAATTTGATATTTGGGAGGCATTTGTGGTAAGATGGGATAGATAAGTCTCACTAGTTTAACGGATAAAACACGCGCCTCCTAAGGTCACGTTCTGACTGTGCCCGGATAGCGACTTTCAACAAGTTAATAGTTCGATAAAAACGGTGTAAAAGCCGATTTTTATACAGGTTTCTATAGCTCAGCAGGATAGGGCGACTGGCTCCTAAGGAAGAAGCATAGCTAAACTCTGAGAAAAAAGTTAAAAAGCACTCAGTGTTTCGAATCCAGTTAGGGACGTCAAAAAATAGCACGTTGAAATTGCCAACATTTGGTGATAGTATCGTGATACAGGTCGAGGAAATTATTCCTTTGAATCAATCAAAAATCGTTAATAACCGGTCACCGATCCGGATGGCATAAATGGTCAAAAAGCCTTATTTTAAGCCAAAAATCGGCATGTGTCCTAGTACCTCAGCAGGATAGAGGGTCCGCCTCCTAAGGGAGGACCTGTACTGAG
>JAZLGR010000002.1:0-53907 GCA_045616445.1 Candidatus Fimousia sp.
ATATTATATTGCAGATCTTGGTTTTTATTTTGCTACAAATACAGATAATCGTATTAACTATGGGCCGGTGTTAGAGAATATTACGTACATCTATGCAAAAGCAAAAGGATATGCCGTAAGTGTAGGACGAATTGGAAAACTAGAATGCGATTTTATCATGAGAAACGGAATAATGCAGTATTCTTATGTGCAGGTGGCAATGACTATACTCAGCAGTCGAAATACAGAGGAACGAGAATATAGGCCACTTGAGACAATCAAAGATAATTATCCGAAATATGTTGTTACACGAAATGATTTGATTCAGCACAGAAATGGCATTATACATGTGAACATTGGACCATTTATGAGAGATGGAAAAATGTTCTAGCGGTTGGGAGATATTAATGACTATTAGAAAATGAGAATAGAAGACTATGATGAGGTATATTCATTGTGGCTGTCTTGTCGCAACAGAGGATGCTGCAATGGGTGAATTATTAGTTCTTGGAATTCATAAAGTAGCATTGGTTGTATTTGAACGTAATAAAACCGGAAATGCACTCTGGGAGAGTCAAGGATTTACTGTGAGAGATGATTTGGTGTATCGAAATAAGACGTTAGTTGATATTGAAAGAATTGACACCTAAGCTGTATTGGATATACTTTTCTCGAACTAAAAAGACAGTAGAAGATAAATAGATAGATAAGCAGGATAAAACGAATGAAAGAAATTACAATTGAAGAATTAAAAAAACGCGTAGAAGAGTCTGTACAGCTGATTGATATCAGAGATGAAGGCAGCATTATCTACGGCATGATGCCAAACGCTATTCCAATCTCTATTGCTCAATTTGAAGCAGATTTTGAAGGGTGTTTGGAACAGTTAAAGAAAGAAAAATCCATCGTTCTTTATTGTCAGCGTGGAGAAAAATCCAGAAATCTGGCTGAAAGATTAGAAGAATCCGGATATGACAGTTATAGTTTAATTGGTGGATTTAATGCATTCTTAATGGATACCATTGAGCATGAAGATCCGGAAGAATGCAAAAAAAGAGCAGAACAGAGCATTCGCAAGAAATTTCATAAGCAGCTCTTTACCCCATTTGCCAGAGCATGTAAAAAATATGAGCTGATTCAGGAAGGAGATCACATTGCGGTATGTATCTCCGGTGGCAAGGATTCTATGTTGATGGCGAAGCTCTTCCAGGAAATCCAGAGACATAGAAAAGTACAGTTTGATCTGACATTTTTAGTGATGGACCCAGGTTATAATGAGGCAAATAGAAAGCTCATCGAGAGCAATGCATCAAAACTTGGCATTCCGATTACGATTTTTGAAAGCACAATTTTTGATGCGGTGGATAACATTGCGAAAAATCCATGCTATTTATGCGCGAGAATGCGTAGAGGATATTTATACAGCAGAGCGAAGGCATTGGGCTGTAACAAGATTGCTCTTGGTCATCATTATGATGATGTGATTGAAACCATTCTGATGGGCATGCTCCATGGTGGACAGATTCAGACTATGATGCCGAAACTTCATAGTACCAACTTTGAAGGCATGGAACTGATTCGCCCATTATACCTTGTGCGTGAGGAAGACATTTGCAATTGGAGAGATTATAACAATCTGCATTTCCTCCAGTGTGCATGTCATTTTACAGAAACATGCAGCACATGTCATGAGGATGGCACAACATCCTCCAAGAGATTAGAAACCAAAAAACTGATCGCCAAACTGAAGGAAACCAGCCCGTATATTGAAGGGAACATCTTCAAAAGTGTGCAGAACGTAAATCTCGATACAGTAATTGAATATAAACAAAAGGGTGTCCGACATAACTTCCTGGAGACCTATTATGAGAAGGAATAAACATTAAAATGATTGTACAGACAACGTGATGAGTGTTATTATAAGCTTATAATAATTAAAATGTGAATACTACAATAAGGAGATATCATCATGATTTACAGTACAATTATCACCAATGGAATTCTGCAATGTGGTACTGCGATCACATCTGCAGGTCCTGAAGTTGCAATTAAAATGGCAGCTGATTGCGGATATGATGCGGTTCAGCTTACCATTGCTTCCCCTTCAGACTATGACATACCAGCATTAAAAGCATTACTCAAAGAACATGGACTTTTTGTTAATGCCCTTGCAACTGGCCAGATTTATAGTGTGGAGAATTACAGCATGGGTTCCGATGATGAAGAGAATAGAAAAATGTGTGTTACCCGTCTGTGCGAGCTGGTAGAAGTATGCCAGGAATTAGATAGTGCAGATTTGGTAATCGGCGCAGTTCGTGGATGTACATCAGATGCAGCTGCACCAGAATTATACCATCAGCAGTTTGAGAAGAGTCTTGCTGAAGTTTGCGATTATGCGAAAGGTTGTGGTGTGACGGTTATTCTTGAACTGATCGATTATCTGGAATCTGACTGCTGCAATAAGATTCCGGAGATGGAAGATTATCTTGCCCGTTTAAACCGTGATAATCTGGTTATGTATTTAGATACTATGCATATGTATTATGAAAAGGAAGATATTTGTGCTGTGATCAAAGAATACGGTAGTAAGATTCCACAGATTGATATCTCCGGGGAAGAACGAATTAATCCATTTGACAGTGTCATTGATTTTGATGCAGCGATGAAAGCATTGAGTGAAACAGATTTTGATGGCGTACTGAATATGGAATTTGATTTCAAAGATGATGATAAGCTTCGTGTGGAAGCATTAAAATATATTAAAGGATTTTTTGAAGACTAATATGTAGGGATGATATGATAATATATTCTGCATAATTATTAAAAAAACAAAAAGAAAGTGGTATAATTATTACATTAAGGGGCTTGCTTACAACGCAATATGTTTTATAGGAGGAAGATTATATGTCAGATTTAAAAGATTCTATTCGCAGCAAACGTAAATATTTGGCTTCCATGATTTTAGTGTTGATTCCTTACATTCTCTATATTTTATGGTTAGTATGTAAGGTGTTAGACATGATTGTTGGAAGATCCACTCAGAATGGAGGACTTCATGCATTGCTTACCATGTTATTGGTTGTGATGCCATTTGCATGTCCAATCTTATCTGCCATTTCCTCTGTTGCAGGACTGTTAAGAATCAAGGATTTACGTGCAGAAGGAATGTCAATTAAGAGAATCCTGATGCTTGGTCTTGTAGGTATTGGTATGGCAGCTGCAACAGTCGTTGTCATGATTTTACGCGTGAAAGCTGCGGTAGGGCAGTAACATTTGCCTAATTGAGTGATTGTATATAGGAGAAATTTGAGATGAATGAAACATTAAAAGTATTGGAAACAAGAAGAAGCTGCAGAAATTTTAAGCCAGATATGGTGGAAAAAGAAAAATTAGATGCCATCTTAAAGGCAGGCACTTATGCTGCTTCCGGCATGGGAAGACAGAGCGCGATTATCATCGCAGTAACAGACAAGGAAGTTCGTGATCAGCTCTCCAAGTTAAATGCATCCATCATGGGCGCAGACATGGACCCATTCTACGGTGCGCCAGTGATACTGATCGTATTAGCAAATAAAGATATCGTTACTTATAAATATGATGGATCTCTTGTTATGGGCAATCTTATGAATGCTGCTGAGAGTCTTGGCGTAAACAGCATCTGGATTCACAGAGCAAAAGAAGAATTCGAATCTGATTTCGGTAAAGAAATCCTTGCAAAACTTGGCATTGAAGGAAATTATGAAGGCATCGGCCACTGTGCATTGGGTTATGCTGCAGATGAAATTCCAGCACCAGCTGCAAGAAAAGATAATTACGTATATTACATCTAGTCATGGTAATTGTATCTAGTCATGGAACAGATTGAAGATTTAGAAGTAATCCGGGCAACGAAGACAGCCCAGCAGGCAGGTGCCTATTATGTGCGCATCCAGGCCATGGCTGTGAAGCATCACATCACTCTGGAGCAGGAATTTGATAAGCATGACAATCCCGACACGAAATATATTGTCATGTTGGACGATGTGTTGCCGGTTGCTACCTGCAGAATGTATCCCATTGATGAGCATCGGATGATGCTTGGCCGTATCGTGGTGCTGCCAGAATACCGTGGGAACGGTATTGGAAGCAAGGTTGTAAGGGAAGCAGAGAAGTGGGCCTTTGAGCTTGGTTATGAAGTTGCGGTCCTGGAAAGTCGGATCAATAAGATAGAGTTTTATGAAAAGCTTGGATATCAGGCAGACTTTGCGCAGGTCATTGAAGGAGACACCTTCACCTGCGTGCATATGGAAAAGAAGATATAGGAGAGGTAGAAGGGGCAGCTGTATTATACGGCTGTCTCTTTTTAAGTGCTTCGCTGATTCCAAATTGACATTTACACGATAACGTGTTATTGTCAATTTAGAAGGAGGTGACTCGAATATGAAAGATTATTTTACAGTAACACAGTATGCTAAGTTGACCGGAAAGGATCCAGGGAATATTCGCAGACTTCTTGGATATGGAAAGCTTGTTGGTGAGAAACTGGGAAATCAATGGATTATACCAACTGATACAAAGTATCCAGAAGATGGTCGTGTGAAATCTGGAAACTATCGCAATTGGCGTAAAAAAACAAAGATTGAAAAAGAAAAAACAAATTTAATGGAATTGCTTCATCAGATGAGCCACGAATTTGAGCATATTTATGGTGACCATTTGATAAAAATTGTATTGTATGGATCTTATGCCAGAGGAGAGCAGACAGAAGAATCGGATATTGATATTGCTGTATTATTGAAAGATGGTGATACTGAAGAAATGCATGATGCTATGACAGATATAGTAGTGGATTGTGAACTTGATCAAGGAATTACATTTTCAGTAATATCCCTTGATTATGATCAGTACGAGAATTGGAAAAAAACATTACCTTTTTATATGAATTTAGAGAGAGAAGGGATTATTCTTTGGAAGCAGCGTAATTTCCCTATCGAAATATAGATATGCATCTGAAAGTAGAGAAAAAGCAGATTATCTAGATTTTTTTATTGCATCTAGAGATGATGCGAAGAAGCAGATCATTCGAGCAGAAGAATTTAGAACATATATTGAACATTATTTAAAACAACATGAAGTTTTGTAATATAGAATTGAGAGAGAAAAAATGAAATTATTTTACACCCCAGACTATGCAAAAACAGGGGATGTTATCCCTTTTTATAATGAGAATACAAAGCGTTTTGAGGGTTATTACCTGAAAAACTGGAATAAAGATGCACCAGAGGAATTGGTGGTACGTGGCTGGCATCGCATTGTCACAGAAGACAATCGCCATTTTGAGGAGACACCAACGAATATTGAAGGTGGAACAGGGTCCATCCTTTATGTGGATGGAATATACCACATGTTTTATTGTTCCTTTGATTTTCCACCAAAGCCATTGGCTCAGTGGGCGCGACATGCGGTAAGTGAAGATCTGATTCATTGGACGGATTTCCCGGAAGAGAAATTCACAGCGGATGGAGAAATCTATGCCATGTCTGACTGGCGTGATCCCCATGTGTTCTGGAACGATGAGGAGCAGACATGGTGGATGCTGCTGGCGGCAAGAGAAAACCACAAAACCCAGAGAAATGGCTGTGTGGCACTTTGTGTGTCTGATGACCTTCATCATTGGGAATATCGTAAACCGCTTTATGCACCAAAGCGTCATCCGGCAGCCTATGAATGTCCGGATATGTTTAAGATGGGAGACTGGTATTATCTGGTTTACTCAAGTTATGTGGATGGATTCCATACCTACTACCGTATGAGCAAATCGTTGGCAGGTCCATGGATCCGACCGGCTCTTGATACCTTTGATGGACGTGCTTTCTATGCGGCGAAGACAGGTATGCTGGGTGAACATCGCTACATCTATGGTTGGAATCCAACCAAAGGAGAAAACAACTGGGAGTTTGATCCCACCAAAGACTACGGACTGGATTATCAGACCTGGAACTGGGGCGGCAGCATCGTTGTTCATAAGTTGATTCAGCATGAAGATGGTACTTTGGGTGTTTGTCCAACGGAAAGCGTGGCAGAAGCATTCAAAAAGAGCGAAAAAGCAGAATTCAAACCGCTGTCCGGTGAGTGGAAAAACTGTGACAACAACAATGATAACAACACGATTATGAATCTAACACAAGACGGCTACAGTGCCATCATTGGTCCGGAAATTCCAGATCAGTGCTGCATCAAGATGACATTAACCTATCATGGCACCCCATCCGATTTTGGCTTAGCGCTGCAGATAGATGAAGACTTTGATTTTGGCTATTATCTGATGTTTGAGCCATCCTACAACCGCATGCAGTTCCGTTCCGGGCTTCGTATGTATGAGGCAGGCGGGCAAATGTTTCCGTATGGTGTCGAGATGGAGCGTCCGCTTCCACTCGTTGAGGGGCAGGAATATGAACTTGAATTATATATTGAAGACTCCATCGGTGTATTGTATGTAAATCAGGATTTAGCTTTTGGCATGCGCATGTACAATTACAAAAATCGAAATTTGGGATTTTATGTGTGCGATGGCCAGGTGGAAGTGAAAAATGTAGAAATCCTGACAGAATAAATATTGAGAAATTTTAATATTGACAAACATCTATGTGCGGAGTATAATAAAAATACATAGATAAATATCTATGCGAAAGTGAGGGAAGATCATATGACGCGAGAAGAAGTTTCTAAGATTTGTAAAGCGATGTCTGATACCAACAGACTTCGTATCATCGAGATGCTGACAGGCGGACAGCGTTGTGGTTGTGATTTGCTGGCAGACCTTCAGGTTACCCAGCCAACTCTTTCTCATCACATGAAGGTACTGAGTGATTGCGGACTGGTAACTTCTTATAAAGAAGGAAAGTGGCATCACTATTCCATCAATTGTGAACGTTTTACAGAGTTTAAGAATTACCTCAATGCGATTAGTTGTTGTAAGCCTGAAACAAAAGAAGCATAACATCAAATGATCAAAAGACAAGCCGGCCGAAGCAGGCCGGCAAATATTAATTCTTATTCATTGATATATGTAAATGTATCAATGCATAGAGCGCAAGGAGGAGTAAGGATGAATGTTATATCTATCATCTGGAATGTATTCCAAAAACAGATTCTGGGTCTTCGATGGCTCAATGCATTGATTGGGAAACTGCTTTTGATGCTGGGCATGAATCCAGAAAGTAAAATCTATACGAGCCTGCAGTTTTTCATTTATGACAGTATCAAAATTTTCTTTTTATTATCGGTATTAATTTTTATCATCAGCTATATCCAAAGTTACTTTCCACCACAGAGAACCAGAAGAATTCTTGGTGGCATCAAAGGCATCAGAGGAAGAGCCATGGGCGCATTACTTGGCGTTCTCACACCATTTTGTTCCTGTTCCTCCATTCCACTTTTCATTGGATTTTGCAGTGCCGGCCTTCCGATTGGCGTTACCTTAAGCTTTCTCATCATGTCTCCGATGGCCGATCTTGGAAGTTTGACCATGCTGATGACCCAGTTTGGTGCAAAGATTGCCGTTGCCTATCTGATTACTGGATTTTTCATTGCCGTGACAGGCGGTACCCTGATTGAAAAGTTGGGAATGGAAAAATATGTGGCAGATTATATTCGCAATGCACAGATGGCAGAAATGGAGGAAGAAGAACTGACCATGACAGACCGCCTTCAAATCGCGGCAAATGGTGTTGCCGACATCGTAAAACGTGTCTGGCTCTACATTTTCATCGGTGTTGGAATTGGATCGTTCATCCACAATGTGATACCACAGGAAATCGTGCAGGCCGTTCTCGGAGGCAATCATTGGTATAGTGTCCTGGTGGCTTGTCTGGTAGGAATTCCAATGTATGCAGATATCTTTGGAGCCATTCCGATTGCACAGGCATTGCTTGGAAAGGGCGCAGGACTTGGTACGGTTATCAGTTTCATGATGAGTGTAACCGCATTGTCGCTGCCATCCATGATCATGCTGTCAAAAGCAATGAAGAAAAAGATGCTGGTAACATTTGTAGCGATTGTATCCGTTGGAATCGTGTTCATCGGATACCTGTTTAATGCATTTGCATATCTTTTTATTTAAGCATCACTATCATGTATAAATACGAATGAACATAAATCATTATGACAACAGAAATAAAGGAGAAAAATCATGGCATTATTTGGATCTAAAAAGAAAAAAGAAGACAAAAAGACAAAGGCAGACATCACATCTATCAAGGTTTTGGGCACTGGCTGCTCCAAATGTCACTCTCAGTATGAATATTGCAAGGAAGCTGTGAAGGAATTAGGACTTGATGTAGAGGTGGAATACATCACCGAGATGGAGAAAATTGTTGGTTATGGCGTTATGGTTATGCCAGCAATCGTTGTAAATGAAAAAGTAGTATCTGTAGGAAAGGTATTAAAACCAGCAGAACTTTTCAAAATCTTGTAAATCAAATTTTTATAAATAGAATTATCAAAACCAATATTTTAAACCACATAAACATATTAAAAGGAGGAACATTTTATGAGAATGTTAGAAGAATTTTTCCCGGAATTCACACAGAAATTGGACGAAATTGATGCCCTTTATCAGGAAAAGAGAATGATCGATGAAAAAACTTATCAGTTCATCTGTTTCGCTCTTTCTATTAAGGCAAGATCCAAACCTTGCGTATTGAAACATTTCAAAGGCGCGTTGGAAGCAGGTGCAACAGTTCAGGAATTAAGCTACATTTTTGCACTGGTTATGAGAGAAGCAGCAGGCGCAGATGACTGCTGGACCCATGATGTCATTGGTGACTGGAAAGAAATCGTTGCTGGTAATGTATCCTGTTGCTGCAATCAATAGTCTGCAAGATAAGTTTCATAAATAAACTTATATCCCAAAAGGAAGATGGCAAAATTCGTGCCATCTTCTTTTTTCATGCATAAAAATACTTTGAAATTCTTACTAATCTCGAATATCATAGATTATAGAAAGAGAAATCAATAATAGAAAGAGGATCAATAGTATGAAATTAGTAATACATGATTTAACTCCTGAAAACTGGGAGAAGATAAAGGACCAGTATGAAGGCTACGAAGTTGTCAGTGACAATGGCACCATCAAACCTTGTGTGGGTTGTTTTAACTGCTGGGTGAAGACTCCAGGCAAATGTGTCATCCAGGACGGCTATGAGATGCAGGGCTCCAAGCTTGCACAGTCTGAAGAAGTTGTTGTCATCAGCCGCTATACCTTTGGTGGATTTAGTGGATTTGTAAAGAATGTATTTGACCGCAGTATCAGCTACATTCACCCAAATCTCAGAATGTTCCAGGGAGAGACTCATCACCAGCGTCGTTATGACAATGAGATTGGGCTCGAGGTGCATTTTTATGGAGAAGGCATCACAAAAGAAGATGAGGAAGCTGGAAAGCAGTACTTAGAAGCAGTGTGCAGAAACCTCCATGGCTATGTGAATAGTGTCGATTTTACTGAAATAAAGTCTGAAGACATTGCAATAGAAGAAGAACTCAAAATCAACGAAGAGAAGACAACAACAAAACCCAAAAAACCAGAAGGTCTTGTCTTATTAAACTGCAGCATGAGAGGTGACAGAGCCAGATCCAGAGCATTCCTTGAACGTAGCGCAGAGCATTTGACAAAACCATATGAAATCTATAATCTGTCCAGTTACCAGAATAAGCAGGACGAGATCGTGGAAATCCTGAAGAATGCTGAAACCATCCTTCTGGGGATGCCCCTTTACGTGGATGGCATGCCGGCGCAGATTGTGCGCATCATGGAACGCTTATATAAAGAACAGGACGCCAGCAGAAAGAAGGTATATGTGGTTGCCAATGTGGGATTTTTCGAAAGTCAGCAGATCGTCAATCTCTTAGGAATGGTAAAAAGATGGTGTGGAGCGTGCGGTTATCAGTACGGCGGAGGCATTGCCATCGGTGCAGGTGAACTGATTGGATTTTTCATGCGCAACATGTCCACAACATATGGACCTGGAAAGAGTGCATCGAAAGCCCTCAAGAGACTTGCCACAGCCATCAATGAGACCAAGAGACTTCCGGATACCTATGCCAACCCACACACCTTCCCAAGAAGGCTGCATAATCTGGTGGCAAACACCAACTGGATCATCCGTGTTCATAAAAATGGCATGAAGAAAAAGGATTTAGACAAACGATATATCTAACTGTTATAATAGATATAATATTGTAACAAAAAGGAGAAGGTAACAATGAACGATGTATTAAAAACTAGAGAAATGACCTTTCTTGATGCCAGCAGAAGCAAGGACTGTGTGGATGATATTCTGGTCTATCTCACCAGAGAGGGATTCGAGCCGGAACCACACTATGTGAAGATTACAGGGCTTGGGGATCGCTGGTTTGTCGGTACTTTATTAGAGGAGCCCAACGCAGAGTTTGGATGCCATGTGGGGGATGTCATTCCATTTTTTGCGCAGCAGTTAGAGGACGGAAGCGTCATCTGTTTTGCGAATATGACGCCGGAACCAAAGTTTGATGCAGAAGCATTCTCCGATGGGAAGATGCTCGATGAGGCGATTATGGTATTCAACCAGCGCCACAATGAAGAAAGCCTGGTGGAGCTTTTGCAGATTCTTCGCGATACACCACTTGTGGTGCCTTGCAAGGAAATTATCAGTGAGGATGAGATCAATCCACAGCTCTTACTCAGACAGGATAAATATTACTTTCCTGTTTTTTCCAACGAAGAAGCATTGGGCGACAATGCTGAAGGAATGCCAACAGTAAAAAGAAGCATTCTTGAAGTAATTGAACTGGCAGGTAAGGAAGAACAGAAGGTGGAATCCATCATCGTGAATCCGTTTACAGAGGCATTTGCCTTTATCCCGGATTTCTGGGAGATGATGAAAGAACTGGATTCACGAATCGAATAAAGTAGAATAACATGATTTCAAGTGACGAAAGGTTGACATCCTGTGATATAATAAATTTCGGCGAGATTATAATAATAATATAATAATCAAATATTAATGATGGGAGAGTTGAAAGTATGATACGATTTGTATTAGTGATTATTCTGACACTGCCAATCGGAATTTATTATGTGATGCGATGCCGTTATATCGCGAAACACATGGACCGATATCCGGAGATCGTGAGATATCGAATTGCTCAGAAGATTTTTCGAATCATTCGATTTTTTGCAAGAACCAGAACCGATGTGTACGGGGAAGAGAATCTGCCAGAAGACGGCGGATATGTGATGTATAGCAATCATCAGGGGAAATATGATGTGCTTGGCATTATCATGGCCCACAAAAAGCCATGCAAATTTATTGTGGATGAAGCAAGATCCAGACTGCCTTACGCCAACGAAATTACGATGATTTTAGAAGGCAAGCGCTTAGATAAGACGGATCTTCGCCAGCAGGCACGAATCATTCGTGATGTCATCAATCAGGTGAAGGAAGGGGCACGATACGTCATCTTCCCGGAAGGCGGATATACAGATAATCACAACAATTTGCAGGAATTTCATGCAGGAACCTTCCGCTGTTCTGTAAAATCCAAGACACCGATCGTTCCCGTTGCAATCAAGGATTCCTACAAGGTATTTGGCGTGAATTCTTTGAGAAAAGTGCGAACAGAAGTGCATTTTCTAAAGCCAATTCTGTTCGAAGAATATGAAGGACTGTCTACGAATAAGGTGGCAGAACTGGTAAAAAGCAGAATCAATGAAGCAATGCAGCCTGTCTAGACAGCAGGAAAGGAAGATTTGGATGTTTCAATATATATGGCCACTTGGATTGGTGGTATTATCCAATGTGTTTTATCAAATTTGTGCGAAATCGGTTCCACAGAAGATGGATCCCTTCGCATCTCTCACTGTGACTTATCTGGTGGGAGCAGTTGTTTCGCTGGTGCTATATTATGTCATCAATAAGAATTCCAACATCATCGCCGACTATAAACAGGTTAACTGGGCACCATTTGTTTTGGGTATTGTAATTGTTGGTTTAGAGGTTGGATATATCTATGCATACAAGGCAGGATGGTCTGTCAGTACAGCACCGATTGTGCAGGCAGCAGTTCTGGCAGTGATTTTAATCTTTGTCGGATATCTTCTATATAAAGAGACCATTACCTGGAATAAGGTAGTTGGGATCTTCGCCTGTCTGGCAGGATTATGTCTGATCAATTTGAAATAATGTTTGTTAGGTGAAAAAGAAACAATATGGGTTATTTGGCACTTGCCATCATCAGTAGTGCATTGGTCTCTACGGTGATGCGCATTGGTGAAGATAAAATAGAAAATAATATGGGGATGTTTGTGACGAATTATGTAATCTGTGCACTCCTGTCCCGCCTCTTTATGGGCAGTCAGGAACTATTTGTCATCAAACAGGGAATGGATACAGTGATTATTCTGGGATTACTATCCGGTGTACTGTATCTTGCGTCCTTTGTTCTCCTTCAATTGAATATACGAAAGAACGGAGTCGTACTTGCGGCTACCTTCATGAAGCTTGGCGTACTCATACCGACTTTGATGGCCATCATCATTTTCCGGGAGCAGCCAAAGCTTAGCCAGTTACTTGGCGTACTTCTGGCAGTTGTTGCCATCATCATGATACATTTTGAAAAAGAAGACGCAGATGTGGCAAGATTTAAATTTTTGCTGATCATCCTACTTGTTGGAAGCGGATTTACCGATTCTATGGCCAATATTTATGACAAAGTAGGCAGTGTAGCACTAAAAGACCATTATCTCTTCCTGACCTTTGCATCGGCTGGCTTTTGCGCCCTGATCTTATGGCTGAAGGAACGTCAGAAGCTTTGTATCTGGGATGTGGTCATGGGAATCTGTATCGGGATACCGAATTACTTTTCCTCCAGATTTCTTCTTCTGGCACTGCACACCGTGTCAGCGGTCATCGTCTATCCGGTTTACAGCGTAGTTACCATCGTTGTGATCAGTATCATAGGACTGGCACTGTTCGGTGAAACCTTAGGCAGAAGGAAGCTATATGCCATCGGTGTCATCCTCGCAGCATTGGTATTTCTGAATATCTAGCTGCAAATTGACAACAAATCGTGAATATAATATAATGCACACAGTAAAAAATCGTGGAATCATATATAGTGAGTAGAAAGGAACAATCATCATGAGAAATGGATATTTACGTGCAGTGATCACCTGCATTTTATTTTTAATTTTAATTGGACTTGTTCGTTTTGTGGACGTGGCAGCCATCGGACCTGCCGGCACAAGCATCGGACTTTCCCATCTGAATGGCGCAGTTCATTCCATCATCGGTCAGCATGACTTTTGGTATACAGTAACAGAGATTCTTGGCTATGCATCCTTCTTAGTGGCAGGTTTATTCGCCCTGGTGGGATTGATTCAGCTGATCTCCAACAGAAGTTTATTCCAGGTGGATAAGGAAATCTTAGCACTCGGCGGTCTCTATGTGGTTGTGATCGGCCTCTATATTTTATTTGAAGTAATCGTGGTAAACTACAGACCAGTCTTAATGGACGGTTTAGACTTCCCGGAACCATCCTTCCCATCCTCCCACACCATGCTTGCATTTGTCATCATGGGCAGTGCCGCAATGTTATGTGAGCGTTACATCAGAAGCAGAGCATTGAGTCGCATCCTTCAGATCATCTGCATCGTAGTGCTGGCGATCATCGTGGTTGGACGTCTGATTTCCGGTGTACACTGGTTTACCGATATTTTAGGCGGCGTATTACTGAGCCTCACATTACTCAATATCTACGCTGGAATCATTGCAGATGAATAAAGACTTCGTTTGCATAACCATGGAAAATGCGTTATTATATTGTAGTATATCTTTATATTGAGATAAATATGTTTAACAGGAGAAAAATATGCTTGAGATAAAAAATGTAACCTATCAGGTTGAAGAAGAAGATCGTAAAAAGAATATTATCGATCATATGGATCTTACCATTGGCGATGGTAAGTTCGTTGTAATTACCGGACCAAACGGCGGTGGTAAATCTTCCCTTGCAAAAGCAATCATGGGCATTTATCCAATCACAGAAGGTCAGTTAATTTATGATGGTGAAGATATCACCGAAAAGAATATCACAGACCGTGCAAATCTTGGAATCAGCTTTGCACTTCAGCAGCCAGTACATTTTAAGGGAATCTTAGTACTTGACTTACTTCGTCTTGCAGCTGGCAAGGAAATCTCTGTCAATGAAGCTTGCGGATACTTGTCCAAAGTAGGCTTATGTGCGAAGGACTATATCAACCGTGAGGTGAATGCATCCTTATCCGGTGGCGAATTAAAACGAATCGAGATCGCAACAGTACTCGCTCGTGGTACAAAGCTTGCAATCTTTGACGAACCAGAAGCTGGAATCGACTTATGGAGCTTTAATAACTTAATCTCCGTATTTGAAAATATGAGAAAGACCATCGATGGTACCATCTTAGTTATTTCTCACCAGGAACGTATCTTGAATATCGCAGATGAAATCATCGTGATTGAGAATGGTAAAGTGAAAAAACAGGGATCCAGGGAAGAAATCCTTCCTGAAATTCTTGGCACTTCTTCAGCAGTAAAAGAAGGCTGCGCAAAATTATTATAGGAGGATCCGGATTATGGAAATGGATGTAATTCAGAAGAGAATTCTTGCGGAAGTTGCGGACCTTCATAAAATTCCAACAGGTGCATATAACTTCCGTGTCAACGGTAAAAGTATTGGTAGAAACACCAACGCGAACATCGACATCACAACAAAGGAAGATGTGAGCGGTATCGATATCAGAATCAAAGATGGAACAGTGAACCAGAGTGTTCATATTCCAGTTGTTATTAGTAATACAGGTCACAGCGAAAAGGTTTACAACGATTTTTATGTTGGAGAAAACTGTGACGTAGTCATCGTAGCTGGATGTGGTATCCACAACTGTGGTAACCAGGATTCTCAGCATGATGGTATTCACCGTTTCTTCGTAGGCAAAAACTCTAAAGTAAAATATGTAGAAAAGCACTACGGTGAAGGTGAAGGCGGCACTGGCAAGCGTATCTTAAACCCTGAAACAGAAGTATACCAGGAAGAAGGCTCCTATGTAGAGATGGAGATGGTACAGATCAAAGGGGTAGACTCCACTGTACGTACAACAAAGGCAGAACTTGCAGCAGGTGCTACCATGATCGTTCGTGAACGTCTTATGACACATGGAGACCAGTATGCAAAGAGTATCTATGATGTATATTTAAATGGAGAAAACTCTTCCACAGACGTTATCTCTCGTTCTGTAGCTAAGGACAATTCTGAACAGATTTTTGAAGCAGCAATCATCGGCGATAATGTATGTACCGGTCATGCAGAATGTGATGCCATCATCATGGGCAATGCACATGTAGTTGCAGTACCAAAATTAGATGCGAAGAACTTAGATGCAGCATTAATTCACGAAGCTGCCATTGGTAAAATTGCCGGTGACCAGATTATCAAATTAATGACATTGGGCCTTACAGAAGAACAGGCTGAAGAACAGATCATCAATGGTTTCTTACGTTAAGCATAGTTAGGAGATTAGGATGTTATCTTTTGTAAATGACTACTGTGAGGTAGCTCACAGCAATATCTTAAATCGATTAGTTGCCATTCAGTACGAGAAACAGTCCGGATACGGCACAGATGCCATCTGTGAAAGTGCCAAAGACAAGATTCGTGCAGCGTGTGCCTGTCCTGAAGCAGATATCTATTTTTTAGTTGGAGGCACACAGACCAATCAGATTGTCATTGATACTATGACAGCTCCTTATGAAGGGGTGCTTGCAGCAGATACCGGGCATGTGGCTTCCCATGAAGCAGGTGCCATTGAATTTTCCGGTCACAAAGTATTAACTCTTCCGCATCATGATGGCAAGATTGATGCAGGAGAACTTGCAGACTGGGTGGAAACCTTCTACGCAGATGGAAACCATGAGCATATGGTATTTCCAGGGATGGTTTATATCTCCCATCCAACAGAGTTTGGAACCTTATATTCCAAATCTGAATTGACAGCTCTGCGCAAGGTATGTGATCAGTATAATCTTCCATTATATTTGGATGGAGCAAGACTTGGCTACGGTGTTGCCTGCAGCAAAAGTGATGTGACATTAGAAGATGTGGCAGCCCTTACCGATGTATTCTATATCGGTGGAACCAAGGTTGGCGCCATGTTTGGTGAAGCAGTGGTATTCACTCACCAGAACGCACCAAAATATTTTGTTACACAGATGAAGCAGCATGGCGGATTACTTGCCAAGGGCTTTATGTTAGGGGTACAGTTTGATGAATTATTCACCGACAATCTCTACTTAACAATCAGTAAGAATGCACTTGATACTGCACAGCGCATCAAGGATGCATTAAAAGAAAAGAATTATCAGTTTTTGATTGATTCTCCAACCAACCAGACCTTCGTTGTCATGGACAATGATAAGCTGGCAGAATTAGAGAAGAAGGTCAATGTGGCATTCTGGGAGAAGTATGATGACACCCACACTGCCATCCGTATCTGCACCAGCTGGGCAACCAGACAGGAAGATGTAGATGCACTGTTAGAAATCTTATAGAATATATAATTTTTATCATAAAAAACCCGCCGGTTTCCGTTGAAACCGGCGGCTTTTTGTTGATGTCCAGTACTTCAAAAACACTTAGAAGCACTTATCCATAATATCCTGATCCAATCCATTCTTTCCTGTAATATTACCAACCAGGAAGTAAAGAATTCCACCAGCTAAAAGTCCCCAAACTACTGCATTGACACCGCCAACGGTTACATTGTAGTAGCAGAAGATGTAAGTTGCTGCAGCTCCCAGAGAGGAGATGATTGCAGCCTGTTTTGTACCCTTCTTCCAGAATAAACCACCAATTAATGGCCAGAAGAAGGTACATTCTAAACCACCCATTGCGAAGAGGTTTAAGAAGAAGATAATGTCAGGTGGATTGATTGTAAGTATAATAACTACCACGCCGAGAATCAGTGTGAAGATACGGCTGAACATGCTGACATTTTTATTGTAGCTTTCGATCTTTGCAGGATCATCTTTTACGATGTAGTTTCTCCATAAATCCTTAACGATTGCTGCAGAAGCGAGGATTAAGAGCGAGTCAGCAGTGGACATAACCGCTGCCATTGGTGCTGCAAGGAAGGTTCCTGCAAGTCCAACAGGCATGATCTGCTGAATGATATATGGTACGAAGTAGTCAGATGTAGGAAGGTTTGTTGTATCAACTAAAGCACCTGCCCATGTACCTGCCATGTGCATACCTACGATGATGAAGGAGCATGTTAATGCACCGATCCACATTGCAGAATGTAAGCTCTTTGTATTTTTAAAGCCCATTGCACGTACAGCAGTCTGAGGAAGACCAAGTGTACCAAATCCTACTAATACCCAGAAACTAAGGAGTGTTCCAGGACGATAGATGGAAACTAAATTGTCATATACGCCAGGAAGATTTGCCTGAAGTCCGGCATCAATTCCTGCCATTCCGCCCCCTGCACGAAGCACAAAGAAGAGGAATAAGAATGTTCCGATACACATGATGATACCCTGAATGGTATCTGTGATTGCTACTGCGGAGAATCCGCCAAATGCTGTGTAAGCAATAACAACCGCACCAAAGATTAACAGGGAGGATACATGTCCAAGACCTGTGATGGATGCGATTAAGGTAGCTCCACCAGTAAACTGGGAAATCATCTGTGCAATGAAGAAGGCAACCATCAGTAAGCTTGTGATGATGACAAGTGCATCACTCTTATATCTTGCCTTTAAATAACCAACAACAGTAACGGAGCCTGTTCGACGGGAAACCAGTGCAAGCTTGTTACCAAGTACACCAAGTACTAAGAAGGTAACAGGAACCTGTACAGTTGCGATCCATGCCTGTGCATAACCATAGGTTAAGCCGGCAGCACCAGGTCCGGAGATAAAGGAACTTACGGATGTGTAAGTTGCCATGGTTGTCATCGCCAGTAACAAACCATTCATGCTACGACCACCGATGAAATATTTCTTATCGGAAGAAAGGTTGCTTGCGCTTGCTTCGCGGCGGCTGAATAAAATACCAATAATTGCATTCAATACCAAATATCCTACGAAAATTCCGAGGATGACTGTCTGATTCTTACTCATTATTCCTCTTCCTCCTCGTCATCATATTCAAAGTCCACGAATACCTTCTTTAAGAGGTAGCCAACCCCTGCAAGAGATAAAACAACGGTGCCAAGTGTGGAAACGGAAAACCATGCTGGCATGCCTAAAAAGTAAAGTCCAGTGCCGTTTAATACAAATGCAGTTGCTACGTGCCAGATACAGCAGATGGCAACAACAAGAAGGGTAGCTTTGATTTCACGCATACACTGCTCATGCTTTTCCTGTTTGCTAAGTTTTTTCATACTATATTCTCCTTTTTTTTAAGGTCAGTAGCCGCTCTTAGTTTATGCGTGCTTACTGCCACTCATATTATCCTTCAAAAAAACTCATAAATCAAGGGAGTATATTACATTTTGTTGTCGCTTCTATAAATTTTTGGTGTCTGTCCTGTCAATTTTTTAAACTCCGTCATAAAATGCCCAAGATTGCGGAATCCGCATTCATAAGCGATGTCGGTGACGGCGTCATCGGATTCCAACAGGCGCTTGCAGGCCTTTCGAAGACGGAACTCCATCAGGTATTTCATTGGCGCCTTGCCGAAGTATTTGCGGAACTGACGGGAGAAATACTGCTCGTTGAGGCCCACCATGGAAGCTAAGTCCTCTAAGTAGATTTTCTCTCTGTAATGCCCCTCTATATAGGAAAGCACTTCCTTCATTCGCTCCGTCAGCGTCTCGTTCTCTGGAACTTCCTCTAAGAATCGGCCACTTTCGTACAAAAGTCCGATGATGCGGAGTAAGGATGTCTTGATGGTCAGCTGGGAAAATGCTTTTGTTGCGTTGTACTGATCACTGACCTTCGTATTTTCTGAGACAAATGCATCGACGATCCTTTGATATTCCTCTTTAAATGGAAGAAAGAGGGGATCGCTCTGGTCAATCTTATCCGGGAAATGGATCTGATTTGTGACAAAGGGATGGATAATCTTTCTTTTTGCACGGTCATCAAAGGAAAAACTTAAGATGTCCGGTGAGAAGACGACAGCATCCTCGTAATAATCCTTTTCACTAAATAATTTATGCAGGGAACCGGTTTCGACCAGGAGAAAACATTCATCAGTGATGAGTTCGGTGGAAACATTTTTCTGATAATCGAAGGTACCCTTTTCGATGTGGATTAGTTCAATCTGGTCGTGCCAGTGGAAGGGGACATCGCAGGGTTTCGGTGCATTGACGGAATAATCGGCGATATAGCAGGCGCAGGGAAAGTCGGAGCTTCCGTGGTAGCGCTGCTCTTTATATTTCTTTTGGGACTGTTTCATGGTAGCCTCCTTGGTTGTTTCATTTGTTTTAGTCATTTGTATCTATTATAACAGAAAAAAGAGACAAAAAGTCAAAATACCGTAATAAATAGTCAGAATAATAGGAGCATTTTACAGAAGATAGGTTATAATATAGATATGAGAGAAAAGAAATGTATTGAGATGAGTCATTTGGAGGTTATTATGACAACGATTACAGAGAAACAGGCTTGGTGGAAAGAATCTGTTGTATATCAGATTTATCCTAGAAGCTTTGCCGATTCCAATGGAGATGGCATTGGAGATATCAACGGAATTACCGCACATTTGGAGTATCTTGCGAAACTTGGTGTGGACGTGATCTGGTTATCACCGGTGTATCAGTCACCCAACGACGACAATGGATATGATATTTCCGATTATCAGGATATTATGGAAGATTTCGGCACTATGGAAGACTTCGACCGCATGCTTGACAAAGCCCACAGTCTTGGTTTGAAAATCGTTATGGATCTGGTGGTGAATCATACATCCGATGAGCATGCATGGTTTGTTGAAAGCAGAAAGAGCAAGGACAATCCTTACCGCGAGTACTATATCTGGAAAGACGGCAAGGATGGCAGGGAACCAAATAACTGGGGTGCCTGCTTCGGCGGCTCCACATGGGAATATGATGCGACAACCGATCAGTATTTCCTCCATTGTTTTTCTAAAAAACAGCCGGATTTGAACTGGGAGAACCCAGTGGTTCGTAAAGAAGTATACGATATGATGAACTGGTGGTGCGAGAAGGGAATCGATGGCTTCCGTATGGATGTGATCTCCATGATTTCCAAGGTGCAGTCCTTTCCGGACGGCGTGGTTCGCGATGGTCTCTACGGTGACTTTGGCCCATATGTTTCCTGTGGCCCAAGAGTCCATGAATTTTTAAAGGAGATGAACCGTGAGGTTCTGTCCAAATATGACCTGATTACAGTTGGGGAAACTGGCAATATTCCTGTTTCCGAGGCAGAATTATTTGCCAACAATGATGGTAGCGAGCTGAATATGATCTTCCAGTTTGAGCATGTAGAGCTGGTTCCAGGCAAAATTGGCAAATGGACCGACAAAAAACCACCACTTGATGCCCTTAGAAGCTGTCTCTCAAAATGGCAGACAACATTAGAAGGAAAAGCATGGAACAGCTTATTCTTCGATAACCATGACCAACCACGTGTTGTTTCCCGTTTTGGTAATGACAGTGCACAGTATCGCGAAGTATCTGCGAAGATGATGGCAACCATGCTTCATATGATGAAGGGCACTCCTTATATTTACCAGGGTGAGGAGCTTGGCATGACCAATGCCCATTTTGAAAACCTGGATGATTATAGAGATATTGAAAGTATCAATGCATACCATCAGTATGTGGACAATGGCATCTTAACCGATGACGAGATGATGCGTTACCTGAAGGAAATCTCCCGCGACAATGCCAGAACTCCAATGCAATGGGATGACAGTGACCAGGCAGGATTTACAACCGGCACGCCTTGGATCAAGGTGAACGAAAATTATAAGGAGATCAATGCGAAGAATGCCCTCGCTGATCCGGATTCTGTCTTTTATTATTACCAGAAGCTGATCAGGCTTCGTCATGAGATGCCGATCGTGGTTTATGGCAAGTATCACGTACTCATGGAGAAGGATCCATCCATCTTTGCCTATGAGCGCGTCCTCGGCAATGACCACATGGTAGTGGCATGCAACTACACAGATCAGGAAGCTGCCTGCTCCTTATTTGCAGGATATGACTTAGATGGAGAAGATGTGGTTGCAGAAGAATTAATTTCCAATTACAAAGAACACAGGCTTGGCATATTAAAGCCATATGAAACAAGAGTTGTTCTTTTTCATTAATCGTTTATGAAGAATATCGTTTATATAGAATATAAAAAAGGGATTGCAAATTTTCATTGCAATCCCTTTCGTTATTTAAATCCATTCAACAACGCCAGTGTCGATATGATAAACAGCTGGCAGTACTTTCAAGCCATCCTCTTCTTCCATGTGCTGGATGTCAATATTCTTTTCGATGAGTCCAACGCTGTGGATCGCATTCAGGCAGGTTGCTTTATAGTCATCGGTTTCGTCGCCAATGGCTTCGCTGATGTCGTCAGTGATATATTTGATGTAGCCATCAGGGTCGTGGTGGATTGCTGCATCTACGGCACCGCAGAAGGTATGGGCAAGCACAACCACAAGACGGGTTCCTAAGTGGTCCGCTGCATATTCGATACTTCCAAGCTGGTGATCATCGATGACATTGCCGGCTACGCGGATGACGAATAAATCGCCGATGCCAACGGAGAAGATGTCTTCCGGAATGACACGGGAGTCGGAACAGGTAATGATAATGGCATAAGGATGCTGGCCGTGGGTGGTGGTTCGCATTCGAATCTCCCGGGAAATGTTCCCGATCGGTGTATCAGAGTCTAAATAAAGCTCATTGCCCCGCACTAATTTATCTAATGCTTCCTGAGCAGAAATGTTCTTTGCATGCATCATAGTAATCAACCTTCTTTCAAAAAATTCTATTCTTTTTCTATTATAGCACAAAAAACCTATAAATCGGCAAGGTCTTAATTGTTGCATTGCAGGAAACATTGGTATATAATGGATTGGCAATTTGTTAAATTTTAAAAGGATAATAAATAGAAAGGGATAGAAAAATGGCAATTAGAATTGGTATTTTCGGTTATGGTAACCTTGGCAGAGGTATCGAATGTGCAATCAAACACAATCCAGATACAGAATTAGTAGCAGTATTTACAAGAAGAGATCCTGCAACAGTAACAATCCAGACAGAAGGCGTAAAAGTTATTGCAGCAGATGACGTATTAACAATGAAAGATGAAATCGATGTTATGGTTCTTTGTGGTGGTTCCGCAACAGATCTTCCTGTTCAGACACCTGAACTTGCAAAGAGCTTCAACGTAATCGATTCCTTTGATACTCACGCAAGAATTCCAGAACATTTTGCAAATGTTGACGCAGCAGCAAAAGAAGCTGGCAAAATCGGTATCATCTCTGTAGGCTGGGACCCAGGTATGTTCTCCTTAAACAGATTATATGCAAACTGCATCTTACCTGGCGGACATGACTACACATTCTGGGGCAAAGGTGTATCCCAGGGTCACTCCGATGCAATCCGTCGTATCGAAGGTGTTGTTGATGCAAGACAGTACACAGTTCCTGTACCAGCAGCTTTAGAAGCAGTGAGAAATGGAGAAAACCCAGAACTTACAACACGTGAAAAACATACAAGAGAATGTTTCGTAGTAGCAGAAGAAGGCGCTGACCTTGCAAGAATCGAAAAAGAAATCGTTACAATGCCTAACTACTTCTCCGATTACGATACAACAGTAAACTTCATCAGCTTAGAAGAATTAAAAGCTAACCACTCCGGTATTCCACACGGTGGTTCCGTAATTCGTACAGGCACAACAGGCTGGAATGACCAGAACAAACATGTCATCGAATACAGCTTAAATCTTGATTCTAACCCAGAATTCACATCTTCCGTGATCATTGCATACGCAAGAGCAGCTTACAAGTTAAGCCAGGCAGGTGTAACAGGATGTAAGACAGTATTTGACATTGCTCCAGCAGACTTAAGCCCACTTAGCGGAGAAGAATTAAGAGCACATATGCTTTAATTACTATTTTATATGTAAAAGCCAGAGGTTGCTGCATCATGCAGCAGCCTCTTTTTTGATGCTTTGCATTCTGCTTAAGCGTTAAAAACCCCCTGACATCCGAAGATGCCAGAGGGCCTTATATAGAAATATATGTAGATGAGCAACGTTTACCAGTAATAGTTATCCAAAGCTTCCTTGCCCTGAGCACCGGAGCTGATTCGGATTGCATTTGCTACGTTGTATACGAAGATCTTACCGTCACCAGTATTGCCGGTATATAATGCTTTCTTCGCAGCTGCGATGACAGTTGCAGGATCGATGCTTGCAACCACGATATCTACCTGGATTTTCGGAATTAAGTTCATGGCCATATCAACACCACGGTATTTGCTGACACGTCCATGCTGAACGCCACAGCCTAAAACGTTGGTTACTGTCATGCCGGTGATACCGATGGCAGTCATGGCAGCGTTGAGGTCGTCGAACTTGCTCTGTTTTGCGTAAATAGTAATCTTTGTCAGGCCGGTAGCCACGTCGGAGGCAGGAACCGGATCGCTTTTGAGTTCCACAGGAACTGCTTCGTCGATTGGAACTGGATTTTCAGGAAGATCAGCAACCACGCCGGAGGAGAAGTTGTTGATGTTGGAAGCCAATGCGAAGTCGGCATAGGAGCTTGCAAGATCATGTTCTGTGATGTCAAGACCAAGAATTTCTTCTTCTGCATCAACTCGAAGGCCAATGGTTGCTTTGATTGCAAAGAATGCGATTGTGATTGTAACTGCAGCCCATGCCATAGTTGTGAGAAGACCGATCATCTGAAGTCCTAATAATTCAAATCCACCACCATAGAATAAACCAGTGATTTCTTCTCCTGCTTTGTTGACGATGGAATAGCCTGGAGCAACATTTGTTGCAAATAAACCTGTTGCGATGGTACCCCATACACCATTTAAGAAATGTACCGCAACGGCACCAACAGGGTCGTCAATATATAATACGTTGTCAAGGAACCATACACCGAATACAACGAGTACGCCGGCAACAGCACCGATGATCGCAGCACCAACACAGTCAGTAACATCACAAGGCGCTGTGATGGCAACCAGACCTGCAAGGGAAGCGTTCAGACACATGGAAACATCTGGAGCACCGTATTTGACCCATGTGAAGATCATGCAGACAACAGTTGCAACTGCAGGAGCCACAGTAGTAGTTAAGAAAATGGATCCGAGCTGTGGAACGCTTGTGGCAGCAGCGCCGTTGAATCCATACCAGCCAAGCCATAAGATGAATACACCCAGAGCACCAAGTGGTAAGTTGTGACCAGGGATGGCGTTGACTTTTACAACTTTGCCAGATTTATCTTTTGTGAATTTACCAATACGAGGTCCGAGGATTGCGGCACCGATTAATGCAGCAGTACCACCAACCATGTGGATACAGTTGGAACCAGCGAAATCGTGGAAACCGATCTGCGCTAACCAGCCGCCGCCCCATGTCCAGTGGGCTTCGATTGGATATACGATTGCGGAGAGAATTGCAGAGTATAAACAGTAGGAAGAGAACTTGGTACGTTCTGCCATTGCTCCGGATACGATGGTAGCGGTTGTTGCACAGAACACAAGGTTAAATACAAAACCGGAAAAATCGAAATTTGCATAGCTTGTGAAGATATCAAATCCAGGTTTACCGATGAAACCGATAAAATCCTCACCTAATAAAAGAGAAGAACCGATTAAGATGAATACGACTGTACCAATACAGAAGTCCATCAGGTTTTTCATAATAATGTTACCGGCATTCTTAGCACGTGTAAAACCAGCTTCTACCATGGCGAAACCAGCCTGCATCCAGAATACCAGCGCTGCCCCGATTAAAAACCATACAGCAAAAAGGTTTTCGTTTACAATTTGTAATACTTCATTACTTGTCATATTAATATCCTCCTAAAATATATATTCAAAATGAAAAAGGTGTCTAAGAAGCCCTGTTCCTAAACACCTTTGTTTCACATGTCTGTGAATATACAGAAAGTGAAGGAATATGTCAATGGAATTTCATAAAGAGTGAATAATATTAAGAAAAGTCTTGTTTGGAGATAAAAAATGAAAGAATATTGTATAAACTTTCATACAATGGGTTGGATACCTGTGCTATAATAGGAAAAGAGTGAAATATCAGGAAATTGATCGTTGGGAGGAAAGAATATGATCTATAAAAGTGCAATAGAATTAATTGGTAATACACCACTGGTTGAGTTTTGTAATATTAAGAATGAATTACAGTTAGAAGCAACAGTTGTTGCAAAATTAGAATATTTTAACCCTGCAGGAAGTGCAAAGGATCGTATCGGTCTTGCCATGATTGAAGATGCAGAAAAAAGAGGCATCTTAAAATCGGGCGCAACCATCATTGAGCCTACTTCCGGCAATACCGGAATCGGTCTTGCAACTGTAGCAGCAATCAAAGGATATAAGATGATTCTTACCATGCCGGAAACCATGTCCGTGGAAAGACGTAATATCTTAAAGGCATATGGCTGTGAAATCGTATTAACTGAAGGTGCACGTGGTATGAGAGGTGCCATCGAGAAGGCAGAAGAGCTTTCCGCAAGCATTCCAGGAAGCTTTATTCCTGCACAGTTTGACAATCCAGCCAACTCTGCAATGCACAAGAAGACAACAGGACCAGAAATCTGGAGAGATACAGATGGTAAGGTGGATATTTTTGTTGCTGGTGTAGGAACTGGTGGAACATTAACAGGTGTTGGTGAATATCTGAAAGAACAGAATCCGGATGTGAAGATTGTGGCAGTAGAGCCAAGCGATTCTCCAGTCCTTTCCAAGGGTAAAGGCGGCGCGCATAAGATTCAGGGAATTGGAGCTGGATTTGTTCCTTCCGTATTGAATACAGAGATTTATGATGAGGTGCTTCCAATTGACAGCGACGATGCATTTGCAACAAGTAAGATGATCGCAAAGAAAGAAGGCGTACTGGTTGGTATCTCCTCCGGCGCGGCGTTCTATGCAGCAACACTGCTTGCAAAACGTCCGGAAAACAAAGGCAAAACAATCGTTGCCCTTCTTCCAGATAGTGGAGATCGCTATTATTCTACCCCACTGTTTATGGAATAAACTGGAAGAATTATTGTATTTTTTTTAACGAAAGCCTTTACAAAATTTGGCAAAACCCTTAAAATATTATTACACAAAAGGGAGAGTAATAATTATGAGGGTAATAGTTAAGAATGAAAATGGCCAGGTGATTTTCGATGAAAGAAAGTCTATCTGCGTCAACGTATCTAAAAGAATCGTCCGTGTATTTTTGGACGAGATTCTCTATATCGAGAGTAGTGTGCGCAAGCTTCGTCTTGTGTGCCCGGAGCAGACTATTGAGTTTTATGGCAAGATTGGCGATCTGGAGGAACAGCTTTCTGAGGATTCCTTTGTTCGCTGTCACAAGAGCTACTTGGTAAATCTGGAATACTTAAGAGCCTATGATGCCAAGAGCGTTACATTGTTGGATGGAACGATCATTCCAGTCAGCAAGCAGCGCGGCGTCGAGACAAAGAAGAGAATTATTGAGTTTTATGGCAATCCATTATAAAACTATTTTAGATTAATTACAAAACCATTAAGGAGCTTTTGCGTCGGCAAAAGCTCTTTTTTTTTAAAATTGATTATGCTATGATTGAAGAGAAGAATTTTTTTAGAGGGGTCAGCGTATGATCAGTGAAGAACGCGTAAAGCTTATGACCAGGATGGCAATCTACGAAAGCGGCGATGGCGACAGAGACATTGAGATTGGTCAGTATCAGAAAAAACAGTATATTCGAGTGGAAGTCTTAAAGAGCGTCCTTTACAGTACCGTCTTTTACTGGTGTCTGGTTGGCTTGATACTGCTCCTTTTTATGCAGTATGTAGTGGGCCTTGTGGTGAACAGCGGGGCGCACCGTTATATGATGATCATTGGCGGACTCTATATTCTCTTTTCAATATTGAATGGGCTCATAACGCGAAGAAGAGCCGGAAAAGAATATGATGAGTCCATGGACCGCTTAAAAGACTACAAGAAGAATTTGAACCGTTTATATTTTGAACATGAGATCAAGGCAAAACCAGAGGATACGAAGCCGAAAGATCTGAAGGAGAAACTGGAGGAAGAACTGAATGCAGACAATATTTAGTTTCCGTGAAAAACTGAATAGTTTTATTGATCGAAGAAATCAGATTCTGCGTACCATCGGGAAGTTTCTTCTGACGGTCATTATGATGGCTTCCTTAGGCAACATCTTCGGATCCACTGAAACATTCGGAGGAAAGCATATTATCTTTATTATTGCACTGGCCTGTGCTTTCATTCCATTTTCCTATACCTATCTGGTATTTATTCTGCTCTGTCTGGTCTACTTATCCAGCTATGCGGCAGATGTGATCATTCTGTTTTTTATTACTGTACTCGTATTTTATGGTGTATACAGCCGCAACTTCTCCAAGTATGGATATATTGGGCTGTTAACATTTATCTTATTGCCAACACCACTAGCTGGAGTCATTCCGATTTTTGTGGGAATCAACTGTGGCGTGGCTGCGGTTCCACCAATGATTTCAGGAATTGCTATTTATTATTTCCTGACTTCCATCAATGGCGGGCTGAAGGCATTTGAAATTGCGTCTACCGGTACACTCCTTTATCAGTGTGTCATCGACGTCATGATTGAGAACAAAGAGATGATCGTATGTCTGGTTGTCATGACTGTGACTGCAATTCTTGCAGAACAGATTGTCAGAATGCGGTTTAATTATTCCTGGTACGTAGCAGTACCAGTTGCTGCCATTGTACACGCAGTGCTCTATCTATATGGGTGCTTTTTCTTCGAGCTCAGCAACAGTATTCCGGTCATCATCCTTTCTGTGCTTCTTTCAGGTACATTGATGATGGTTTTACAGCTGTATCGAGGAATCATTGACTACAGCCGAACCGAGAATCTGCAGTTTGAGGATGATGAATACTTCTATTATGTAAAAGCGGTTCCTAAGGTGAAGGTTGCTGAAGAAAGCGTCAATGTCAAGACCATTGCAAGACAGCAGAAGAGTCTGAACCTGTTCAGAGATCGCAACAAAGACACGAATAAACAATAACAAGGACGGTATGTAATATGCAAAGCATTTGGTTAAATCTACAAACATATCTAAGTATGTTCTCTTTGCCGGCAATCCGTGCCAATGACATCATAGATATCATTATCGTCAGTGTAATTATATATGAACTGATACACTACATTCACAATACAAGAGCCTGGATGCTGTTTAAGGGGCTGCTTGTATTACTGGCATTTACCATCATTGCATCGGTGATGCAGCTTCATATGATTATGTGGCTGTTATCCGGTATTTTAAATATTGGTATTACGGCTGCGATTATCATCTTCCAGCCTGAAATTCGTAAAGCCTTAGAGTCTCTTGGGCGACGAAACATCTTCTCTGATCTTCTGAACTTTTCTTTAGAAGATAATACCCAGAAGACAGAGGAAACATTCAATGACCGAAGCATTCAGGCCATCGCAAAGGCCTGCATCGATATGGGTAAGGTTAAGACTGGTGCCCTGATCGTATTGGAGAAGAATGAAAAATTAGATGAGATCGAGCGAACCGGTATTCCGGTGGATGCCAAAATAAGCTCCCAGCTCCTCATCAATATTTTTGAACATAATACACCGCTCCACGATGGGGCTGTGCTGATTCGAGGCAATCGAATTACCGCAGCAACCTGTTACCTGCCTCTTTCTGAGAATATGCAGATCGAGAAGGAATTGGGAACCAGACATCGTGCAGCGATTGGAATCAGTGAGGTTTCCGACAGCATTACCCTGGTTGTTTCTGAAGAAACAGGGGATATCTCTTTGGCGACAAGAGGAAAGCTGTATCGTGGTCTTGATATGAATCAGATCAAGAAGCATCTTGGCGTACTGAAGATGACCAGCGAAGATACCTCCAAGAAATTTAAATTATGGAAAGGAAAGAGTAAGAATGAAAAAAACAATTAATCATTTCCTGTCCAGTAATTTATTCCTGCGCATTTTGTCAGTTATCCTGTCCGTATGTCTGTGGATGATCGTCATCAATACCAATGATCCGATGACCACACGTACCTTCAGCAACATGGAAGTAACCATAACCCATGAATCTCTGCTGACAGACCAGGGCAAGTTGTTTAAGATCAAAGAGGGAGATAAGATTTCCTTCTCTGTAAAAGGGAAGAAATCCATCGTCGATAAATTGAAGAAATCAGATTTTGAAGTGATTGCAGATCTTGATGAGCTTTCCAATGTCAATGCGGTACCGATTCGTATTATCGCGAAAAAGTATGCCAGCAACATCGACATTATGTATTCCAATGATAAGATGCTGATGCTGACCATTGAGAATGCCAAGACGAAGAAATTCCCGCTGGAGGTTCAGATTCAGGGAACACCGGAGAAGGGATATTCTGTTGGTGAAGCAGTTGCCAAGCCGAATAGTGTCACCATCACCGGACCGGAAAGTGAGATCAATCAGATCCATCATGTTGGTGTCACAGCTAATGTGAAGGGGTTAACTCATAATGTTGTGGCAAGTGCCACGGTTGTCTGTTATGATTCCTCTGGCGCGGAGCTGGATTCTTCCGGATGGACATTTACCACAAACCGTGTGAAAGTTGAAATCTCCATCGGACAATCCAAGAAGGTGCCAGTGAAGGTAAAGACGAAGGGAAGTCCTGCTTCCGGATATCAGATTGCAGCGATAGAATGTACACCTGCTAAAGTTACACTGACTGGTAAGAATGGGGCGATGGATGGCATTTCTGAGATTGTACTTCCGGAAATCTCTGTGAAGGATGCCGAGGAATCCATTACGAAGACCATTCCGGCATCAGAGATAGCTTTACCAAAAGGCGCATCCTTCTTACAGAAAGAGTTAGAATTCCAGGTAACCATTCTCATCAATCAGGAGGCAGCAGAAGAAATCCAGATGTCTTCTGCAGATATAGAAGTAGAAGGGCTTGCAGAAGACCAAACGCTTGATTTTTTAGATCAGAAGGTATCTTTCTTCATATATGGACATAAGGGAGAAAAGCCGATTGATATTGGGGAATTTGCCCCCAACATTGAGGTTGCCGGATTGGAACCGGGTGAATATCGTGTGAATGTGTTCTTAAAAAAGATGGACGGCATAACCGTAAAGGAGAATCCCCAAATCCGTATAAGAATATCTGCGGCTGAGTCAGATGAGGATGAAGATTAAGCGTTCGTTCTATCATGACGATCATTCAGATGAAACAATAGAATATATGCAATAAAAAGACCGGATGGTTCAATTCATGAAACCATCCGGTTGTTTTTATTGTTTCGAGGAAACTTCATTGCCATATGATATGAATAATGAGATCCTTCTGTAATTCTACTGTAATCCAGTCAGATAGATAATCTTCTGATTGATCTTGGAAAGCTCTTCGCTTACCTGATAATTCTCTGTGCCGAATAAATTCTGATGTAATTCGATGACATTCTCTTCTAATGTGGTTGGTACATTCACAGCCATTCCACGAACGCGGCCAAACTTCATATCTGTTGGATAACCCTGCTGATTAACAATGTCATACTTCATTGCGTGGAACATCATGTTCTTGAGATCCTTGTGGGTCATGTTAGTCTGAATCTGAGGAAGTACATCCTTGATTGCATCCAGGAATTCCAATGGATTCTCTTTTGCCTTCTTTTCGATGGCCTTTAATACGATTCGCTGACGGTTCGCTCTGGAGAAGTCGCCATTCTGGTTGTGTCGGATTCTTGCGTAGGCAACTGCCTGGTTACCATCGAGATTGAACTTGCCTGCTTCGGTAAATGTTGGAGAATCACCGCCACAGAGTCTGTTTACTTCACGAATATACTTATTCAGGTCATCGATGAAGTCTGCTTCTACTTTCAGCTTGATGCCGCCCATGGCATTGACTAAATTAGCCATAACCTTGAAGTTCACGGTTGCATACTGCGTGATGTTCAGGTCGTAGTTACGGTTGATGGTACTGATCGCAAGGGATGGACCACCATTGGCATAAGCGTGTGCAATCTTGGTATATACCCCATTCATACTGCATACGGTATCTCTGAAAAGAGAAGTAAGCTGTACTTCATTGGTTTTGTTATTGATCGTTACGATAATGATGGAATCAGAACGTGTATTGATATTCTGAATATTCTCTTCTCTGGTATCGATACCAAAAAGAGCGATATTAGTATAATCCTTCATATTCGGATCATTCTCCACAGTGATGAGTGGATACTTGCTCTCATCAAGTTCTGTCGTCTGAATCTGATTCACATAGGAGTCAGCAAAACGGTTGATACCATAGAAGAGACCGCTGCCTGCAAGAATTACCAGAACCAGAAGTACAGCAACGATTGTGAGGAGTGTCTTCTTCAGACTTCTTCTCTTCTTTCTGCCACCTCTTTTGCTACCTGGTCTTGTGCCAGGTTTACCACCAGTTTGAGAAGCACCAGCTCCTGTTCTTGCTTTGGTACCAGGTGTTACCATGACACGTTTCATTGTTGGTCTTCCGGTCTGACTTCCGGTTGGAGTTTCTGCCGGTTTGCCTGTCTGTCTGCCTGAGGAACTTGCTGGTTTTGGAGTTACAGGCTTCCTGCGAACAACTCTTTTTCTATTTGAAGTAGAACCAGAACCTGAACCAGAACCAGAACCGGCAGAAGAGCCGGAGGACTTGCCGGATTTTACATATTTATCTCTATAATATTGATATTTATCATTATTATTTGCCATTGTTCTTTCCCTCACTTGAACTTTTCTGTTCTATATTCTACAATAATTTCCGGCTATAAACAATGAGATTTCATTAAGAAACCTTTAAAAATTCATAAAAAAAACACAATTTGTTGATATGATGAGAAAGAAGAAAGGAGGTTCACTATGAGCGATATTTATGAACCAGATGATATGTTAAATACAGACAATTCAGTAGACAATTTAATAGAAGAAAACCTTCCGAATACAGCAGATTATGTGGAACCTGAAGCAGGGAATTCCATGTACAGCTATAGCTACCGAAAAGCGCAGATGGACAGGGAAGAGGAAGAATTCCAGGCAGAGCGAATGCAGGAAGAAGCATTTGCAAGAGCTGTCCCTCCAATCATCGAAGACGATGAGGAAGCAGAGGAAACAGGAAAAGCAGGAAAAGGCAGATTTGGCAATCACAATTTCCTGAAAAACCTGATGAGAGTGGCAGCCTATGGACTGGTATTCGGACTGGTTGCAGCGGCAGCATTCCAGGGAGTATCTTACGGATTGAAGAAGATGGGTGTGTCCTCTGGTGGAGCAACTCAGCTTGCCCAGACTTCACCGGTGAAACCATCCGGTGGTAGTGCAGGAGACCTGACATCTGTGGCAGATAATGTGCTTCCATCCATTGTATCCATCAGTGGTATCTATGAAACCAAGTCCGACAGCTTCTTCTTCGGAGAAACCACACAGGAAACACCGGGAAGTGGATCTGGTATTATCATTGGTAAGGATAAGAAGTATATCTATGTGGCAACCAACAACCATGTAGTAGAGAATTCCAAGTCTCTTGCGGTTGGTTTTTGTGATGAGACCAGTGCGAAGGCAGAAATTAAGGGAACTGATGCAGATGCAGACCTTGCAGTAGTACAGATTCCATTAAGCGAAGTGGAAGATTCCACCCTTGCAGCAATCAAGATTATCTCCCTTGGTGATTCCGACAGTTTAAAGGTTGGTGAGCAGGCAATTGCCATCGGTAATGCGTTGGGATATGGACAGTCCTTAACAGGTGGATATATCTCCGCAGTCAACCGTGAGGTGGAACTGACAGATAAGACCATGACACTGATTCAGACTGATGCAGCCATCAATCCGGGTAACAGTGGCGGCGCTTTATTAAATAGTGCAGGGGAACTCATCGGTATTAATACCATGAAGTTCGCTTCCGAACAGGTAGAAGGTATGGGATATGCCATTCCGATCAACCTTGCATATCCAATCATCAAGGATCTGATCAACGAAGAGACAATTCCGGAATCCCAGCAGGCTTACATGGGAATCACAGGAACTGATATTACCAGCGATATGGCACAGGCTTACGATATGCCACAGGGTATCTACATCCGTGAAATCCAGACCGGATCCCCAGCCCAGAAGGCAGGTCTTGAAGCAGGTGACGTCCTTGTAGAATTCGATGGCAAGAAGGTTAATAATATGGAAAGCCTTCATGCAAAACTTGACAAGAAAAAGGCAGGAACGACGGTAAGCATCAAGGTAAAACGTCAGTCCCCAACCGGCGAATACAACGACAAAACCTTAAAGATTACCTTGGGTGCAAAGAGTCAGGCCAAGAACTAGAAAATGTGCTATAATAAATAATGACTGAGATACAGGAGATTATTTATGTTAGCATTACAGATTGAAGATATTAAACAATTTATGGTTCAGCTTTTTTCAGAGAAAACCTTTGATGGGTTCCTTCTCTATGAGGCAAAGATTCAGATGGGTGTGTCCTATGTCATCGACGGCAGCCTGAATCTGGAATTCTTTGATCAGGATGAGAAGGAAGCTTTAGAGAATCGCAGCTACACCAGATGGGATGAACAAAAACAGATGATTTTTTCCATGATTCGTGGGAAGAAGACACCTCAGGATATGCAGCTCATTCTCATGCAGTCTCCGAAAAACGTGGAAACCATGATCACCCGCAACAACATCGCCTATCGTCCTGATGATGTGAGGGGATTATTCCTGAATATCCGATTCAAGGATGGCAGGCTGGTCTGTACCACGGGTATTTCACTAAAAACATTTACCATGGATAAGTCCCTAGAACACCTTTGGGAGGATATGATCCGGAAGTATTTTAAACAGAAACAGATTATTAGCACTCAGATTAGCTGAGTGCTAATTTTTTGTTGACATTCCGCTACATTGGTATTAAGATATTCAATAGCAGAAAACGTATTCTATATGTAGTAGAACACGAAACGATATATTTATGAAGTAAGGAGATAAGAAAATGGCAAATAAAAAAGGCAGTTTATCCATTAACAGCGAAAACATTTTCCCTATTATTAAGAAGTGGTTATATTCCGATCACGATATTTTCCTTCGTGAACTGGTATCCAACGCATGTGACGCAATTACAAAGCTTCGTAAACTGGATATGATCGGTGAATTCGAAGAACCAGAAGGTAATCAGTACAAGGTTGATGTCATTGTCAGCCCTGAGACAAAGACCATCAAGGTCATCGATAATGGTCTTGGTATGACAGCAGATGAAGTGGAAGAATACATCAACCAGATCGCTTTTTCCGGAGCAACCGATTTCTTAGACAAATATAAAGACAAGACCAATGAAGATCAGATCATCGGTCACTTTGGTTTAGGTTTTTATTCTGCATTTATGGTTGCAGAGAAGGTTACCATCAGCACTCTTTCTTATAAAGAAGGTGCTACACCTGTTTACTGGGAATGCGATGGTGGAACAGAATTCGCCATGGAAGATGGCGACCGAGAAGAACGCGGAACAGAGATTACATTATATCTCTCCGATGACAGTGCAGAGTTCGCCAACGAATACCGCATCAGAGAAATCTTAAACAAATATTGTGCATTCATGCCGGAAGAAATCTATTTTACCAATGTGGACGCACCAGTGGAAGAACCTGAAGTGGGAGAAGATGGTGAAGTAGAAGTAAGCGAACTAGAAGTTCCTGCTCCAATCAACGACACTGTACCACTCTGGGCAAAGCATCCGAATGAATGCAGCGATGATGACTACAAAGAATTCTACCGCAAGGTATTCATGGACTTTAAGGAACCATTATTCTGGATTCACTTAAATATGGATTATCCGTTCAACTTAAAGGGAATCTTATATTTCCCACAGATCAACTACGAATATGAATCCATCGAAGGTACCATCAAGTTATACAACAACCAGGTATTCATTGCAGACAATATTAAGGAAGTAATCCCTGAATTCTTAATGCTCTTAAAGGGCGTCATCGACTGTCCGGACCTTCCACTTAACGTGTCCAGAAGTGCGTTACAGAATGATGGATTTGTGAAGAAGATTTCCGATTATATCACCAAGAAGGTGGCTGATAAGCTCTCCGGCATGTGCAAGGTGGATAAGGAAAATTACGAAAAATACTGGAATGACATCAGCCCATTCATCAAGTTCGGCTGCTTAAAAGACCAGAAATTCAATAAGAAGATGAAGGATTATATCCTCTTTAAGAACTTAGATCAGAAGTATGTGACTCTTCCAGAGTACTTAGAAGCTGCAAAGGACAAGAACGAGAATACAGTATTCTATGTAACAGACGAGACTGTTCAGTCCCAGTACATCAACATGTTCCGCGAACAGGAGATGGATGCAGTTTACTTAACTCACAACATTGATAATGCATTTATCACTCATTTAGAAGGCGCTAATCAGGATGTGAAGTTCCTCCGCATCGATGCCAATGTTGCCGACAGCTTAAAGGAAGCGGCTGACGAGGAAGAAATCAAAGCCATGACTGAAAAACTTGCAGAAACATTCAAAAAGGCAGTTGGCTTAGAAGGCTTACAGGTGCAGGTAGAGAAATTCAAGAACGCATCTGTATCTGCTATGATCACCTTAAGTGAAGAAGCAAGACGTATGCAGGAAATGATGAAGATGTATAATATGGAAGGTATGGACCCAGCTATGTTCGGTGTGACCGGTGGAGAAACCCTTGTATTGAATGGAAACAATAAGCTGGTACAGTATGTATTAGAGCAGCCGGAAGGAGAACATGCAGAGCTGATCGCACAGCACATCTACGATCTTGCACAGCTTTCCAACAAACCATTAGATGCAGAAAGCATGACAAAATTCATTGCAAGAAGCAATGAAATCCTTGGATTACTGATCTAGGGAGAGAAGAAAAAGGTTAGCAATAACTAATTTTTTCGCGTTAAGTCTATAACTTAACGGCATATCACAATCATTAGAAGTAATGAGAAGGGAATGAATATTCATTCCCTTCTTTTTTTGTGCTGCAATAAAATTGTTCTAAAATCAATACAATTTTGCATCAAAATTGCTTTATCTATGCGATTTACTATTAAACATACCGAAATGATAGGATAATATTATAGTACAATAAAATGGACTTAATTTAGTAAGGTAGTTAAAATAATAACAATCAACAAATGGCTTAAATAAGCCGTTTTTGACGATTCAAATGGTTAAAATACTAACGATGTTTTTTCGACGAAAGGATTGTATTTTTTTTAGAACAATATTATAATTACGATAACACTCGAAAGGAGAAATATTATGAGTAGATTATCAATTCAGACACCAGATCGTGCTCAGTTAGTAGTAGAAAGTCTTTATAAAGATGTAGAAAATCGTATCGCTGCAAGCCCTCCAGGGTTATGTCCGATCGATATGTCCCTTTCTTTCTTACGTTTATGTCATGCTCAGACATGTGGTAAATGTGTACCATGTCGAGTAGGTCTTGGACAGTTAGCAAACCTGATCGAAGACGTATTAGAAGGCAGAGCAACTTTAAAGCACATCGATTTAATTGAAAAAACAGCAAAATCCATTGAGATGGCAGCTGACTGTGCCATTGGTTTTGAAGCAGCTAACATGGTATTAAAAGGTGTTCATGGTTTCCGTGAAGATTATGTGGAACATATCACCAATGGAAGATGTATCGCACAGATGACACTTCCAGTTCCTTGTGTATCCTTATGTCCTGCACATGTTGATATTCCAGGTTATATCGCATTGGTAAAAGAAGGTCGTTATGCCGATGCAGTTCGTTTGATCCGTAAGGATAACCCGTTCCCAACAACATGCGCACACATTTGTGAACACCCATGTGAAGCAAGATGTCGTCGTAACATGAAAGACACATCCATCAATATTCGTGGTCTTAAGAAAGTAGCAACAGAGAATGCAGGTATCGTACCTCCACCAGAATGTGCACCATCTACAGGCAAGAAGGTAGCAGTCATTGGTGGTGGCCCAGGTGGTCTTACATCCGCATATTATTTACAGTTAATGGGACATCAGGTAACTGTATACGAGATGCAGCCTAGACTTGGCGGTATGTTAATGTACGGTATTCCAAACTATCGTCTTCCAAAAGATAAATTACAGGAAGATATCGATGCAGTACTTGCAACTGGTGTAGAAGTAATTCATGGAAAGCGTATTGGCTCCGACGTATCCATCGAAGAATTACAGCAGCAGTATGATGCAGTATTAGTTACCATCGGTGCAAATACAGACAGAAAGCTTGGCATTGAAGGCGAAGATGCCAATGGCGTAATGTCTGCAGTACAGATGCTTCGTAACGTAGGTTATGGCAACAAAATGGATTACACAGGCAAGAAGGTTTGTGTCATCGGTGGTGGTAACGTAGCAATGGATGCCGTTCGTACATCCATTCGTCTTGGCGCAGAAAAGACAAGCATCGTTTATCGTAGAAGAATGGCAGATATGACAGCTCTTCCAGCTGAAATTGAAGGCGCCATCGCAGAAGGTGCAGAATTAGTATCCTTAAAAGCACCGCTCAAGATTGAAAAAGATAAAGATAACAACGTAACAGGTTTATGGGTACAGCCTCAGATGATCAGTCTGATCAAGGGAGGACGTGCAAGCGTGAAAGCAACATCCGAAGATCCTGTATTATTAGATTGCGATATCATTATCGTGGCAATCGGTCAGGCAATCGAATCTGAACCATTTGCAAAATTTGGTCTCCCAGTTAACCGTGGCCGCATCCAGGCAGATGAGACAGCGTCCTTCGAAGGCATGCCAGGTGTATTTGCCGGCGGTGACTGTGCAACAGGACCAGCAACCGTAATCCGTGCTATCCAGGCAGGTAAAGTAACAGCAGCAAATATCGATGAATATTTAGGATATCATCATACCATCAGCTGTGACGTGGATATTCCATTAGCAGAATTGAATGACCGTCCACAGTGTGGCCGTGTAGAACTTCCAGAACGTGAAGCTTGCGAAAGAAAGAATGACTTCGAAGGCTGTGAAGGCTGCATGACAAGAGAAGAAGCTTATCAGGAAGCTTCCAAGTGCTTACGTTGTGACCACTTCGGTTACGGAATCTTTAAGGGAGGTAGGGAAACATTATGGTAAATATCACAATTAATCATCAAGCGATTTCTGTACCAGACGGTACAACAATTATGGAAGCAGCAAAATTAATTGGTATTGAAATTCCAAAACTCTGTTTCTTAAAAGACGTAAACGAAATCGGTGCATGCCGTGTCTGTGTTGTAGAATTAGTTGGTAAGAGAAGACTGATTACAGCATGTAACAACGAAGTAAAAGAAGGCATGGAAATCTTAACAAACAGCCCTAAGGTTCGTGAATCCAGAAAGAACACAGTTCAGTTACTTCTTTCCGAACATGATTTTAAGTGTGCTACCTGTGTCAGAAGCAAAAACTGTGCATTACAGGATATCTCCAACAACTTAGGTCTGGTAGAACTTCCATTCCAGCAGAAAGCAGTGAAGAAACCTTGGTCCCCTGACTTCCCACTCCAGAGAGACTCTTCCAAGTGTGTCAAATGTATGCGTTGCGTACAGATCTGTGAAAAAGTTCAGGGATTAAATATCTGGGACGTTGCCAATACAGGTTCCAGAACAGACGTTGACGTTTCCTTAAATCGTAAGATTGAGGATGCAGACTGTGCATTATGTGGTCAGTGTATCACTCACTGTCCAGTTGGCGCATTAAGCGAACGCGACGATACAAGCAAAGCATTCCATGCATTTGCTGATCCAGATACAGTTACAGTTGTACAGATTGCACCAGCAGTTCGTACCGCTTGGGGCGAAACCCTTGGACTTGCAAGAGAAGAAGCAACTGTTGAAAAGATTATTACTGCTCTTCGTATGATGGGCGCTGATTATGTATTTGATACCACATTTACAGCCGACCTTACAATCATGGAAGAAGGCAATGAATTTTTAAAGAGATTGACAGGCGGCGAGCTTGACAGATATCCAATGTTTACATCCTGCTGTCCAGGATGGGTTCGCTTCATCAAATCTCAGTATCCAGAGATGGTTCCACAGTTATCTACTGCAAAATCTCCACAGCAGATGTTCGGGGCAACAACCAAAACTTACTTTGCTGAAAAGTTAGGCATTGACCCAGAGAAGATCTTCTGTATTTCCATCATGCCTTGCACCGCTAAGAAGGGCGAGAGAAACATGGAATTATATTACAAAGAGTTTGCAGGAAATGACGTGGATTTAGTTCTCACAACAAGAGAACTTGATCGTATGATCAAGAGAGACTACATCAATCCAAAGACATTAGCAGAAGGCACATTTGACGATCCATTAAAGGATGGAACAGGTGCAGGTGTCATCTTTGGAGCAACCGGTGGTGTTATGGAAGCAGCCCTTCGTTCTGCTTACTATCTTGTAACAGGCAAGAATCCAAAGGCAGATGCATTCTCCAATGTACGTGGTATGGAAGGATGGAAGGAAGCAACCATCGACATCAATGGTATTGAAGTGAAAGTTGCAGTAGTAAGCGGTCTTGGTAACACAAGAAAGCTGATGGATGCAATCAAGCGTGGTGAAGTGAAGTATCACTTTGTAGAAGTTATGGCCTGTCCAGGCGGCTGCGTAGGTGGTGGTGGACAGCCAATCCACGATGGTCAGGAACTGGCAAATGTTCGTGGAGCGAACCTCTACTTCCTTGACCAGAATGCACAGCTTCGTTTCTCCCATGAGAACCCATCTGTATTAAAGGCTTATGAAGAATACTTTGGAGAACCACTTTCTCACAAATCTCATAGCATCTTACATACCGATCATTTTGCTTGGGATATGCCTCTGGCACCAAAAAGAAGATAGGAATTGATAATTGTTTATATAAAATTTTCTCGAAAAAGGCGACTGATATGAAAATATTAGTCGTCTTTTTTGTTGGAAAATCGGAAGATTACAAAATTCCTATGAAAAACGTTATGTTTGTTGCAAAAGTCCTATGAAAAATGTTATAATACAAACAAAAGTCCTATGAAAAATGTAGGAAAGGGGATTGCGAGCTATGAAAAGGGACATTATTCTTGAATTAAAAGCATGGAAAGAGAATAAAAGAAGAAAACCATTATTGCTGACAGGAGTTCGTCAATGTGGAAAGACGTATATTTTAAAACAGTTTGGCGAAGAAGAATTTTCTGATGTACTCTACATCAACTTTGAATCCAGTAGTAAGTATGCAGGTATATTTGAATATGATTTTGATGTGAACCGAATTGTGAAAGAATTGGAATTATTGCAAAATCAAAAGATTGAACCGGGCTACACATTGGTTATTTTTGATGAAATCCAGGAATGCCCTAAAGCGATTACATCATTAAAGTATTTTTGTGAAAATATGAGAAAATTGCATATAGTGTGTGCAGGATCATTACTTGGAGTAGCATTAAAATCTGAAAACATTTCATTTCCAGTAGGTAAAGTGAATCGTATGCAGATGTATCCTATGACATTTAAAGAATTTGTACAGGCATGCGGTGAAGAACAGTATTTAGAATTGTTAAAAGGATGGTCGGTTGAACGAGAAATTCCTGATGTGTATTTTGATCGAATGAAACGTCTGCTTAAAGAATACTATGTCATTGGAGGTATGCCGGAAGTTGTTCAGGAGTGGATTGAATCCCATGATTTTAGTGTTGTAGAAGAAGTTCAGGATGAAATTCTTGCTGGATATGCAGATGATTTTTCCAAACATGCACCGGTAAAAGAAATCGAAAAAATAAGAATGATTTGGGATTCAATACCGATTCAGCTGGCGAAAGAAAACAATAAATTTGTATTTTCACATGTAAAAAAAGGAAAACGTGCTCATGAATTAGAAGCTGCTTTGCAATGGCTTAAGAATGCTGGATTGATTACGATGTTAGAATTAGTTAGTGATGTTCAGGTCCCATTATCTGCATATGCTGATTCTACGTATTTTAAGGTATATATGAGCGATGTCGGATTATTATGCAGAAGATCAGGCTTTACTTATGAAACCATTCTATTTGATGATGAAAGATTTATAAATTATAAAGGTGCACTTACAGAAAACTATGTGTTAAATGAACTTCGGACACAATATGATAATATATTTTTCTGGCGATCTGGTAATACTGCAGAAGTAGATTTTGTCATAGAAGACAGAAACAAGGTGATTCCGATTGAAGTGAAGGCGGCGGATCGCACTCAGGCAAAAAGCTATAAACAATTCTGCAAAAAATATCATCCAGAAATCGGATTAAAGGCATCTTTGAAGAATATTGCTGCAAATGATTGTGAAGGAACAAAAACTTTCAGCTATCCATTGTTCCTGCTATGGGATATGAAAACTTTGCACTGAATTGAAAAGTATGAAATCATTCATAAAATAACGAAAAAACAAACTTTTTAAAAAAATTTATGAAGTGTTTTACAAATGTTCCTTCATATTGTATAATAAGTTGCAGTGAAAACGTAGAGAAATAAATGAAATATTATTATAAAGGAGATTTGAAACATGGATAAAATCAAGATGACTACTCCATTGGTTGAGATGGACGGAGACGAAATGACCAGAATCCTCTGGAAGATGATTAAGGATGAATTATTAATCCCATTTATTGACTTAAACACAGAATACTATGACTTAGGCTTAGAACACCGTAACGATACAGATGACAAAGTAACTGTAGAATCTGCAGAAGCTACTAAGAAGTACGGTGTAGCTGTTAAGTGTGCAACCATCACACCTAACGCAGCTCGTATGACAGAATACAACTTAAAAGAGATGTACAAGAGCCCGAACGGAACCATCCGTGCAATCTTAGACGGAACTGTATTCCGTGCACCTATCCAGGTGAAGGGCATTACTCCAAAGGTATCCTGCTGGGAAAAACCAATCACAATCGCTCGTCATGCATATGGTGATGTATACAAAGCTTCCGAAATGAAGATTCCTGGAGCTGGTAAAGTAGAATTAGTTTACACAGCAGAAGACGGCACAGAAGTTAGAGAATTAGTACATACATTTGCAGGTCCTGGTGTGGTTCAGGGTCAGCACAACCTGAATGATTCCATCGAAAGCTTTGCAAGAAGCTGTTTTGCATACGCAATCGATACAAAACAGGATTTATGGTTCGCAACAAAAGATACAATTTCTAAAAAATACGACCACACATTCAAAGATATCTTCCAGGAAATCTTTGATACAGAATACAAAGAAAAGTTCGATGAATTAGGCATCGAATACTTCTACACATTAATCGACGATGCTGTAGCACGTGTTATGAGAGCAGAAGGCGGATTCATCTGGGCTTGTAAGAACTACGACGGTGACGTTATGTCCGATATGATTTCCTCCGCATGCGGTTCCCTCGCTATGATGACTTCCGTATTAGTTTCTCCACAGGGTTACTATGAATACGAAGCAGCACACGGTACTGTTCAGAGACATTATTACAAACATTTAGCAGGTGAAGAGACATCCACAAACTCTGTAGCAACTATCTTCGCATGGACAGGCGCTTTAAGAAAACGTGGTGAATTAGATGACATCCCAGCATTAATGGATTTCGCTGACAAGCTTGAGAAAGCTACCATCGATACCATCGAATCCGGTACTATGACAAAAGACCTTGCACTGATCACTACATTACCAGAAGTGAATGCAGTAAACAGCGAAGGCTTCATCAAAGCAATCCGCGCAACATTAGAAAAGATGTTATAGAATCCTGCATAAGAATTAAGAAAGAATTAAGCCATTGCGAACCATCGCAGTGGCTTTTTTAATATACAGGAAAATTCGTTTTCTGTATATTAAAAAACCTTCCGGGTGGATGCGCACCTCGCGGAGTGGTAGTTAATGCTTCGCATTCCGCTCGGGCGCGAAGTGTGCGAAGCACACTTTTTTATGTTATACTATCCTCATGGTTAGAACAATTACGTATCAGATTGCGCCGGAATTTGAGGGCGCGACAATTTCATATTATTTAAAGCAGCAGGGATTTACCGGCAAGAGCAACCGGGAGCTTAAAAATCGCGACGGTGCATTTTCGGCAAATGGATCTGTCTGCGATGGCAGCTTTCGGCTCACAGCGGGAGACCTGCTTCAGGTTTCCATCACAGAGATGGAACGTTCAGAGGGGATCCTACCAGAGAATCTGCCCCTTGCAATCCTCTATGAGGACGAGGATATCCTTGTGGTAGATAAGCCGGCAGGCATGGCCATTCACCCATCTGTAAATCACCGGGAGGGTACCCTTGCCAATGCGGTGGCAGGCTATTACGCCCGTCAGGGAATTCCCTACGTATTTCGCTGCCTGAATCGCTTAGATAAGGAAACAAGCGGTGTGACAGTCCTTGCAAAGCACAGCATCAGTGGATCCATCTTATCAAAACAGGTAAAAGAAGGTGGGTTTGTCAAGGAGTACCGTGCCATTGTCTGCGGAAGCCTTCCGGCTGAAGGAGACATTTGCCTGCCGATTGGACGAAAAGCGGGTTCCATCATCGAGAGGTGTATCGACATGGAGCATGGACGGGAAGCTGTGACCCATTACAGGAAGATCTCGGAGCGTGGGAAGTATTCCTTTGCGGCGGTGAAGTTAGATACGGGGCGGACTCATCAGATCAGGCTTCATATGAAGGCCATTGGGCATCCGCTGCCGGGAGATTATCTCTATCATCCGGATTTTGAAGATATTAAGAGACAGCCCTTGCACTGTTACCGGATGGAACTGACCCATCCGATTACGGGTGAGAGGATGGCATTTGTGGCGGAGCTGCCGGAGGATATGCAGCGACTGCTGTGATAGAAAGGGAATGCAATGGAAAATAAGAAGAGAAGGGGCTGTGGCTGTGGATGCCTGGCTGGGCTGATATTGCTTGCCGGACTCCTCATCGGGGCCTGCTGGCTGTGGTTTTATCTGATCTATGATATTGCCTACGCGCTGCCTGATTTTGTCTATGATTACTGTGGCGTGGAGATTAGCAAGCAGGTGGATGGGAAGGTGAGCCAGGCGGGCAATTATTACTATGAGCAGCTAGAGGATGATGAACACAGGCTTTATGAGCAGGTGTATCGGGGAATTATGGCTAGAAGGGACGGTTTTCGGTTTGCTTCGACCGATGAGAAGGTTCTTGACCGGGTTCATACGGCCGTGTTATATGATCATCCGGAGATTTTCTGGTGTGAGATGAGTTATAAAACCATTCAGAATAAATATAGTAAGAGTTTTTATGTGTATCCGGAGTACATCTACAAAGAAGGGGAAATCGCCGAGAAGAAGGCCAAGATCGAGAAGAAGAAGGCGCAAATCCTGTCAGGCGTGAAAAAGGATGCCGGCGACTATGAGAAGCTCTTATATGTGTATGAGTGGGTAATCGAGCATACAGAGTATGTCCTTGAATCGAAAAACAATCAGAATATCGAGAGTGTCTTTTTGTATGAGGAATCGGTGTGCAGCGGATATGCCAAGGCAGTACAGTATCTGCTTAAAGACCTGGATGTGCCTGCTACCTATGTGGTGGGGACAACTGATTATAGAAAGACGAACCATGCATGGAATCTGGTGTCCTGCGAAGGAGAATATTATTATCTCGATGCCACCTGGGGAGACCGGGGGCTTGACCAGCAAAAAGATGTGGAAGATCCGTCTGAAATCTGCTATGATTACTTCCTATGTAATGGCGCCATGCTAGGCCGTACCCATAAGGCAGATGCCAGCTTTCGGCTTCCAAAGTGTGACAGTATCACCTGGTATTATTACAACGTGAATAAGTGCTATTTTACGGCCTATGACGAGGATGCCGCGTGGGCTGTCATTGAGAAGGACTTAGATGCCCATGAGAAAAAAACCATCTTTGTGCTGTCGGATGATGATGTATATGAAGAGACTAGAAGTGCTGTCATCGGGCACTTAGCAGACAGGGGCATGAAGAAAATCCGGGAGGAAGAAGGCGGCAGAGAGGTGCACTGTAAGTTCCGCGGGGACAAAGAAGCACTAAAGATCGAGCTCATCTGGAAGTAGCAGGTGTACCATAAACTGCCAAAGAATGGCTTAAAACCAAATAAAACTTGACATTTCACGGTTCTTATAATAAAATATGCAAGTGATTCAAAAAAGAGTCACTTTTATAGTAAATTATGGAAGTTTAAAGGCGTTGACGAAGACAGTAGCCATATGTTGAAAGGTCGAGCGAATCAGGGACGGTGTGAGCCTGATGCGAGTAGAATATGGTGAATATCACTTCTGAGCTGCCAGCTGAAACTTAGTAGGCCAGGCCGGTGTCCACCGTTATATGGATAACATATGTTGGTATGTGAAATGGGTGGTATAATGAATGCTAATTTACGGCTTTCATCCTGTTTGCAGGGTGGAAGCCTTTTTTATATTACACATTTCGAGATTTTGAGAAGGAGGAAGTGTACATGCTGTACAAGAAAGTTAGTCCGAACGTTAACTACGTTGAGAATGAAAAAAAGACAGTTAAGTTTTGGAATGAAAACAATATTTTCGAAAAAAGTATTGAATTAAGAGAAGGATGTCCAAGTTATACATTCTATGATGGACCTCCAACTGCAAATGGTAAACCTCATATCGGTCACGTATTAACTCGTGTAATCAAAGATATGATTCCTCGTTACCAGACAATGAAAGGAAACATGGTACCTCGTAAAGCAGGATGGGATACTCATGGTCTTCCAGTAGAATTAGAAGTAGAAAAATTACTTGGATTAGATGGAAAAGAACAGATCGAAGAATATGGTTTAGAACCATTCATCGACCACTGTAAAGAATCTGTATGGAAATACAAAGGTATGTGGGAAGACTTCTCCGGAACTGTTGGTTTCTGGGCTGATATGGACAATCCATATGTAACATACCACAATGACTTCATCGAATCCGAATGGTGGGCATTAAAAGAAATCTGGAATAAGAAATTATTATACAAAGGTCACAAGATCGTACCTTACTGCCCACGTTGTGGTACTCCTTTATCCTCCCACGAAGTGGCTCAGGGATATAAGGACGTAAAAGAACGTTCCGCTGTTGTTCGTTTCAAGGTAAAAGATGAAGATGCATTTATCTTAGCATGGACAACAACACCTTGGACATTACCATCTAACGTTGCTCTTTGTGTAAACCCTGTAGAAACATACGTAAAAGTAAAAGCAGGCGAATATACATATTATATGGCAGAAGCTTTAGTTGGCACTGTTTTAGGCGAAGATGTTGAAATCTTAGAATCCTATGTAGGTAAAGATTTAGAATACAAAGAATATGAACCATTATACAGCTTTGGTGCATTAAACAAAAAAGGCCACTATGTTGTATGTGACAGCTACGTAACATTAACAGATGGTACCGGTGTTGTTCATATTGCTCCTGCATTCGGTGAAGACGATAACAAAGTAGGTCAGAAATACGACTTACCATTCTTACAGTTAGTAAACAGCAAGGGTGAAATGACAGAAGAAACACCTTGGGCTGGAACATTCTGCAAGAAGGCAGATATGCCAATCTTACAGGACTTAGAAGATCGTGGATTATTATTTGACGCTCCTAAGTTCGAACACAGCTACCCTCACTGCTGGAGATGTGATACACCACTGATTTACTATGCTCGTGAATCCTGGTTCATCAAGATGACAGACGTGAAGGAAGACTTAATCAGAAATAACAATACAATCAACTGGATTCCTGAAACAATCGGTACAGGCCGTTTCGGTGACTGGTTAAAGAACGTTCAGGACTGGGGTATCTCCCGTAACCGTTACTGGGGAACACCACTTAACGTTTGGGAATGTGAATGTGGACATCAGCATGCAATCGGATCCATTGAAGAATTAAAATCCATGTCCGATAACTGCCCGGATGAAATCGAACTTCACCGCCCATACATCGATGCTGTTACAATCACATGTCCTTGCTGTGGCAAACAGATGAAGAGAGTACCAGAAGTAATCGACTGTTGGTTTGACTCCGGTGCAATGCCATTTGCTCAGCATCACTATCCATTTGAAAATAAAGACTTATTCGAAGCACAGTTCCCAGCTGACTTCATCTCTGAAGCAGTTGACCAGACACGTGGATGGTTCTACTCCTTACTTGCCATCTCCACATTAATCTTCAACAAAGCGCCTTATAAGAATGTTATCGTATTAGGCCACGTTCAGGATGAAAACGGACAGAAGATGAGTAAGTCCAAAGGTAATGCGGTAGATCCATTTGACGCATTAGAAGAATACGGCGCAGATGCAATCCGCTGGTACTTCTATGTAAACTCCGCTCCATGGTTACCAAACCGTTTTCACGGAAGAGCTGTTAAAGAAGGTCAGAACAAGTTCATGGGTACTTTATGGAATACATATGCATTCTATGTACTCTATGCTAATATCGATGAATTTGACCCAACAAAATACGAATTAGAATATGACAAGTTATCCTTAATGGATAAATGGTTATTATCCAAATTAAATACAGTAACAAAAGAAGTTGATGACAACTTAGCAAATTACAGAATTCCTGAAAGTGCAAGAGCATTACAGGAATTTGTAGACGATATGTCCAACTGGTATGTACGTCGTTCCCGTTCCCGTTACTGGGCTAAGGGCATGGAACAGGATAAGATCAATGCTTACATGACTCTCTACACAGCTTTAGTTCAGATTGCTAAGGTTGCAGCACCTATGATTCCATTCCTTACTGAAGACATCTACCAGAACTTAGTAAAAACAGTAGACGCTGATGCACCAGAAAGTATCCACTTATGTGACTTCCCAGTAGTGAATGAAGCATTCATCGACGCTGAGTTAGAAGCAAACATGGACGAATTATTAAAGGCAGTTGTACTTGGCCGTGCATGTCGTAACGCTTCCGGCATCAAGAACAGACAGCCAATCGGCAAGATGTACGTAAGCGCTGAAAAAGCATTAGATGACAACTTCAAAGCAATCATTGCTGACGAATTAAACGTAAAAGAAGTTGAATTTACAGACGATGTATCTTCCTTCACAACATACGAATTCAAGCCAAATCTTCGTTTCGTAGGTAGAAAATACGGTAAATTAGTCAATGGTATCCGTGCTTACTTAAGCGAAATCGATGGCAATGCTGCTAAGGCTGAATTAGATGCAGAAGGCAAGATCACATTTGAAGTAGATGGACAGACCGTAGAATTAGAAGAAGAAGAATTATTAATCCAGATGATCAAACAGGAAGGTTATGTGACAGAACAGAACTTTGGCGTAACAGTTGTTCTTGATACAAACCTTACCGCTGAACTCATTGAAGAAGGATTTGTTCGTGAAATTATTAGTAAAATTCAGACAATGCGTAAGGAAGCAGGGTTCGAAGTTACCGATAAAATCAAGGTTTCTGCAGCGGAAAATGGTAAAATTGCCGAAATTATTGAGAAAAATGGACAAATGATCAAAAATGATGTATTATGTGAAACAATTGCACTCGATGGTGCATGTGGTTACACAAAACAGTGGAACATCAATGGAGAAAAAGTAGTATTAGGTGTAGAAAGAATCTAGTTTCTACTAAAAATACAGAATGTAACGCTAAATTTCAGGGCGGTTTTAAAAAAACCGCTCTGTCTTTACGAAAGAGGTTAGTTATGAAAAAATTTAAGAAAAAAGCATTTATTAAATCTGTAGAAAACTACTGTAAAAATATTTGCCGTAAAAGCTTATCTGAAGCATCTGACAAGCAGATCTACACAGCTGTTTGTTATGCAGTAAAAGACTTAATGATGGATGACTGGATCAAAGCTCAGCAGGAATACAAAGATCAGAACAAGAAGACAGTATTCTATTTATCCATGGAATTCTTAATGGGTCGTGCTTTAGGCAACAACATGATCAACTTAAAATGCTACAAAGAAATCGCTGAAGCATTAGATGACTTAGGAATCGATATCAACGTAATCGAAGACCAGGAAAGAGATGCTGCTTTAGGTAATGGTGGTTTAGGCCGTCTTGCAGCTTGTTTCTTAGACTCTCTTGCAACTCTTGGTTACCCTGCATATGGTTGTGGTATCCGTTACCACTATGGTATGTTCAAACAGGCAATCGTTGATGGTTACCAGAAAGAAGAACCAGATGATTGGTTAAAAGATGGCAACCCATTCGAAATCTGCCGTGATGAATACTCCAAAACAGTCAAATTCGGCGGTTATGTTGAAGTAGAATATGATGATAAAGGACACAGAAAGTTCGTTCAGAAGGGTTACCAGCAGGTAAAAGCTGTACCTTACGATATGCCAATCTTAGGCTATGGCAATGGTGTAGTTAACACACTTCGTATCTGGGATGCAGAAGCAGTTCAGACATTCAACTTATCTTCCTTCGATCAGGGTGATTACAAGAAAGCCGTTGAAGAACAGAACTTAGCACGTACAATCTCCGAAGTATTATATCCAAACGATAACCACTACTCCGGTAAAGAATTACGTTTAAAACAGCAGTACTTCTTCGTATCTGCTTCCGTTCAGAACGCAATCGACAGATTTAAAAACTACAATACAGACATCCACGCTTTACCAGATAAAGTTGCATTCCAGTTAAATGATACTCATCCAACAGTAGCAGTTGCTGAATTAATGAGAATCTTAATCGACGAAGAAGGTCTTGGCTGGGATGATGCATGGGATATCACATGCCGTACATGTGCTTACACAAACCATACAATCATGGCAGAAGCACTTGAAAAATGGCCAATCGAATTATTCTCCAGATTACTTCCACGTGTATACCAGATTGTTGAAGAAATTCATACTCGTTTCGTTAAGAAAATCGAAGAAAAATACCCTAACCAGCCAGAAAAGATTGCTTCCATGGCAATTCTTTACGATGGACAGGTTCGTATGGCAAACCTTGCAATCGCAGGTTCCTACTCCGTTAACGGTGTAGCTAGATTACATACAGAAATCTTAAAGAAACGTGAATTAAAAGACTTCTACGAAATGAGACCAGAACAGTTCAACAACAAGACAAATGGTATCACACAGAGACGTTTCTTATTACATGGTGACCCATTATTAGCAGACTGGATCACAGATAAAATTGGTGACGAATGGATTACAAACCTTCCACACCTTGAAAAATTAGCAATCTATGCTGATGATGCAAAAGCTCAGCAGGAATTCTTAAACATCAAATACAAAAACAAACTTCGTTTAGCTGGATACATCAAAGAACACAATGATGTTGAAGTGAACCCAAGATCCATCTTTGACTGCCAGGTTAAGAGATTACACGAATACAAACGTCAGTTATTAAATATCCTTCATGTAATGCACTTATACAACCAGTTAAAAGAAAATCCACATATGGATATCACACCAAGAACATTTGTATTTGGTGCTAAAGCAGCAGCTGGTTACCACACAGCGAAATTAACTATCAAGTTAATCAATAACGTAGCAGAAAAGATCAACAACGATCCAACAATCGACGGCAAGATCAAAGTTGTCTTCATCGAAGACTACCGTGTATCCAACGCAGAATGGATCTTTGCAGCAGCTGACGTTTCCGAACAGATCTCTACAGCTTCCCGTGAAGCTTCCGGTACAGGTAACATGAAGTTCATGTTAAATGGTGCTTTAACACTTGGTACTATGGACGGTGCGAACGTAGAAATTGTAGAAGAAGTTGGCGAAGAGAATGCGTTCATCTTCGGTTTAAGTGCAGAAGAAGTTATGGATTACGAAAAGAATGGTGGATACTATCCAAGAGATATCTACAACAGCAATGACAACATTCGTAAAGTATTAACACAGTTAATCAATGGCTTCTACTCCCCAGAAAATCCTGACTTATTCAGACCATTATATGATACTTTATTAAATCAGGATATGTACTTCATCCTCAAAGACTTCGATTCTTACTGTGAAGCACAGAGCAGAATCAACGAAGCTTACAAAGATGAAACTGCATGGGCTAAATCTGCAATCTTAAATATCGCTCATTCCGGTAAATTCACAGCTGACCGTACAATCGAACAGTACGCTACTGAGATCTGGAAGTTAGAAAAGATTGATTTAACAAAATAATTAAGAATTGCTAACAATCACAAGGCTGTTGCAAAGTTTTTTGCGACAGCCTTTTTCTTTCGATGAGAGAATTTTTATGGAAAAACAAAATGTAGCTTATATGCTGCGATGTGTAGACAACAGCCTATATACAGGCTGGACAAATGATATGAAAAAAAGACTCCTGGCCCACAAAAGTGGCAAAGGAGGTAAATATACAAGAAGCAGGCTTCCGGTAACTTTAGTTTACGTTGAAATTTGTGAGACAAAACAGGAAGCCATGCAGAGAGAATATGCAATCAAACACTTAAGCCGTGCAAAGAAGGAAGAATTATTGGTGTGTGAATCGAATCAGGTCGAGTTATTTCCTTGTGCACGAGAAGTGTAGTAAGCGACGCGTTGGATGTGACGTTATAATCTGATGACGACATTTTATGTTGCTGGTTAGAAAGGAAATACAAGATTATGAAATTTGATGAATTTGACTTAAAGCCCCAGATTATGAGGGCGATTGACATTATGGGATTTGAAGAGGCCTCTCCGATTCAGGAAAAAGCCATCCCGGTTGCTTTAAAGGGCAAGGATATTGTGGGACAGGCACAGACTGGAACAGGTAAGACGGCCGCATTCGGCATTCCGATTTTAGAACAGATTGATCCTTCCAATAAGAAGGTGCAGGCACTGATTTTATGTCCGACCCGCGAGCTTGCCATCCAGGTGGCAGAAGAGCTTCGTAATCTGGCAAAATTCATGCATGGCGTAAAAATCCTTCCAGTTTATGGTGGACAGGATATTACAAAACAGATTCGTGGTTTAAAAGGTGTTAATGTGGTAGTCGGCACTCCAGGACGTGTCATGGACCACATGCGCAGACATACCTTAAAATTAGAAAATCTGAAGATCATGGTTCTCGATGAAGCCGATGAAATGTTAAATATGGGCTTCCGCGAAGATATCGAAACCATACTTCTGCAGGTGCCAGTGGAGAGACAGACCATGTTATTCTCCGCAACCATGCCACAGCCAATCATGGATATCACCAAGAATTATCAGAAGCATGCCAAGGTAATCAAGGTGGTAACCAAGAAGCTTACGGTAGACAGCGTGGATCAGTACTATTTTGAAGTGCGAAAGAACGAGAAAAAAGAGATTTTATGCCGCCTCATCGATGTGTACGATCCAAAGCTTGCCATCTGCTTCTGTAACACCAAGAAAATGGCAGATGAAGTGGCAGAATATCTGAAAGAGCAGGGTTATTATGCAGACGGTCTTCATGGGGATTTATCCCAGGCACAGCGTGATCGTGTCATGAATGCCTTCCGTAATGGCGCAACGAACATCCTCGTAGCAACTGACGTGGCTGCCCGAGGAATCGATGTTGATGATGTAGATGTGGTATTCAACTACGATCTTCCACAGGATAATGAATATTATGTACATCGTATCGGTCGTACTGGCCGTGCCGGAAGAACCGGCATCGCCTTATCCTTAGCTTCCGGCCGTGATTTCTACCGTATCCGTGAAATCAGCCGTTATGCTAAGACAAAGATCCGCTTAAAACGCGTGCCTTCCCGCACAAGCGTTATGGAAGCAAAGGCTGACAAGGTATTCGAGAAGGTTGCAAAGCGTATCAACGAAGAAGACCTGACCAAGTACATCAATATGATCGAGCGTATGTCCGAAAATATGGATTATAGCACAACTGAAATTGCCGCTGCATTCTTAAAGGATGTCATCGGCGACAATCAGGAAAGAGAAGAAAAACGCGAAAAGCGTAACCGCAAGGCAGCAGCTTCTTCCGGCGCCAAAGAAAGCGGCATGGCCCGCCTCTTTATCAACCTTGGCAAGAAGCAGAAGATTCGCCCAGGCGACATCTTAGGAGCCATTGCAGGTGAAAGCGGAATCGATGGCAGCGACATCGGCGCTATCGATATGTATGAGAAATTCAGTTTCGTAGAAGTACCGCTGGATGTGGCTTCTAAAGTAATTGATAAGATGAAACAGGTGAAAATCAGAGGCCATAGAGTGAATATGGAGATGGCTTCTGGGAAGAGATATGAGTAGAGCAGGGAGCATGTCTTTTCAAGCATAAACACATATCAAAAAGGTGCGTACCTAACGGACTTTCTTAACAGAAAGTTCGCATGGTACGCACCTTTTTTCATTCTTGAAGGCCATTCTTGAAGGCGAAAAGCTGAGAAAAAGCAAGTCCAGCTCGCGATTTGGAGTTCGTTGCTGTTACAGTTGGGATTTTCGGTGATGAAAGGTAAGGTTGTGGCGCAAGGGATATCACCTTTTGATGAAAAATGAAAAATAGTGATAGTAAAAAAAGAGGCGATATCACATCTCAGCCTTTCGCAGCCAATAGTGCTATCGAAATTTTGAAGCATATCACAAAAGCTTGCCGGCTTGCTTTAAGTGATACGCTTTCGCCCTCATTGGCCGGTATTGTCGGCGAAAAGCTGTGAAAAAGCAAGTCCAGCTCGCTTTTTGGAGCCTTTCGCTATCACTTCCTGGATTCTCTAGCCGAAAAGTGATATTGCGATAAATGTAGTGCACCCTATGTCAAGGACACACGGTAAAATTTTTAGTGACTTTTTGTCACTAACACAGGTGGTAATTGATTGGTTAATAAATAATGGTCATATTCGTTGGGGGACATACCTGACAAAGAACTCTGATATCGA
>JAZLGR010000003.1:0-262285 GCA_045616445.1 Candidatus Fimousia sp.
TAGCCAAGTCTGGAAGGGATAAACGCTGAAGGCATCTAAGCGTGAAGCCCCCCTCAAGATTAGATCTCCCATTCTTCGGAAGTAAGACCCCTTGTAGACTACGAGGTAGATAGGACAGAGGTGGAAGTGCAGTAATGTATGCAGCTGACTGTTACTAATCGGTCGAGGTCTTAACCAGAATGGCTGTAGAGTTTGAAAAGTTTGAAAGAGTATCATCTGTATGTAGTTTTTAAGGTACATCCTTTTTAAATAAATTGATGAGATTAAGGGCAACTTTAATCTTATTATACTATAGGGGTATAGTTCAGTTGGTAGAATATCGGTCTCCAAAACCGCAGGTCGTGGGTTCAAGTCCTACTGCCCCTGTTCTTGAGAAAGTCTTAGGATTGGCGTTAGCTGGTTTTAGGGCTTTATTTTTTTGCCTGAATATGAGACTGGATCATCAGTTTCGAAACTGAATCATCCCAAATATTCCAATTCATTCATATAGTGAATGGATTTACCTGCTTCCTAAAGAAAACTTTTATATACTTTAACACGTTAAAGTGTTGAATTTATGTTACAAATCCTTTATAATGTGACATAGTAAAACAAACACATTTAAAGGAGAACAGTAAATTATGGATATGAAGTTCATTCGCAAGATGCCATTGCCGATTGAAATAAAGGAAGAATACCCAGTTTCATTCAAAGTGGCTGAAACAAGAGAAAAGAAATTGATGGAGCTCAAGAAAATCTTAAGTGGAGCAGATGATCGTCTCTTACTTATTATTGGCCCTTGTTCTGCTGATAACGAGGAATCAGTGATGGACTATACCTGTCGCTTGGCGGACGTACAGGAAAAAGTCAATGATAAGATCATGATCGTTCCACGTATCTATACCAATAAACCTAGAACCACTGGTGAAGGATACAAAGGTATGATACATCAGCCAGATCCGGAATCTAAACCTGATATTTTGGAAGGTCTCATTGCCATTCGTAAACTTCACACAAGAGCAGTGGAAGAGACAGGTCTGATCTGCGCAGATGAGATGTTATATTGTGAAAACTTCAGATATTTATCTGATATTATAGGTTATGTGGCAGTTGGTGCCAGATCCTCTGAAAATCAGCTTCATCGTCTGACTTCAAGTGGGCTTGGTGTTCCGGTTGGCATGAAGAATCCAACATCCGGCGACTACAGTGTTATGTTAAACTCCATCAAGGCAGCCCAGAGTCAGCATACCTTCTTATACAGAGGATGGGAAGTAGAATCTCTTGGCAATCCTTATGCCCATGCGATTTTACGCGGCGCAGTGGACAAACACGGACAGGTAAAACAGAATTATCATTACGAAGATTTAATCCGTCTCTATGATATGTATCAGGATATGGGACTTGTGAATATGGGTGCGATCATCGATTGTAACCATTCCAATTCCGGCAAGCAGTATGAAGAACAGATTCGTATCAGTAAAGAAGTACTTCACAGCTGCAGACATTCCAAGGACGTGAGTGCTTTAGTTAAAGGTCTGATGATCGAAAGTTATATCGAAGACGGCTGTCAGAAAATCGGAGAAGGTGTTTACGGCAAATCAATTACCGATCCTTGCCTTGGATGGGTAAAAACAGAAAAATTAATTTATGAACTGGCTGATTTAGTATAGATTCGTATGAAAAATCATGTATAATAAATTGAATGGGAGGCAGGTATTATGACACCAACAATTTTATTATATAATATGACAAATCCAAGAATCAGAAGAACACTTCAGATGTTAAGCATCAAATCAGGCATTCGAATCAAAAGCGTGGATCCAGATCAGTATGGTATGACGATTGGCGATTTATTAAATGGCAACGCTAAAATCGGTATCCAGGTGGATGCTTCTGCCACAGATGCTCAGGAGAGGGAGACATTTGACGAGGCTATGATGGTCTTTGCAGGTGTTTCAGGACCTGCGATCAATCAGTTTTTAGGAATGATGGCGAAGAATAAGATTCCGCGTGTTTCTCTGAAAGCGATGCTGACAGAAACCAACGCATCCTGGAATTCTGTGGAGCTTTATAAGGAACTGAAGGAAGAAGATGCCAAGATGCATCAGAAGTAATTAGTATTAGAACTAATTAGCATCAGAAGTAGATATCAAAGTATCATAAAAGAATAGGAATGAAAAGAAATAAAAAAGGGCTGAACGCTTACGTGCGTCAGCCCTTTTTATATCTGTTTTATCTGTTATACGAGTTTTTGTTTAAATGTTTGTTTTTAGTGTCTATGCATAGAGAAGTTCAACTCTTCTCCTACGTGCTTCTTGATAGAATCTGTGATTGTGATGTCTTCAGTAGCTGCGAACATAGCTTCACGATCTTTTCTGAATGCATTGATTGGTTTTCTAGCAGATGGACCAGCGATACAACCGCCTGGACATGCCATACCTTCGATGAAGTCGCCTTTGAAACGTCCAACTTTCATCATTGTTAATGCTTTCTTACATTCAGCAGCACCGTTACATACTTCTACTTTAACGTTAGGTGTCTGACCAACTTCATTCATGTACTGAACTACAGCGTCTGTTACACCATGGCTGTGAGCAAACTTCTTACCATATACGGAAGCCTGCTGTTTGTCATATTCTTCTGGTTCAAGTTCAATACCTTTTGCTTCTAACATTGGAAGAATTTCGCTGAATAACATTACAAAGTCAGCATTGCCTTCAATCTTCTGGTCTGCCATTTCGCTCTTCTTAGCAACACAAGGTCCGATAAATACAGTAATTACGTCTGGATCTTCAGCCTTAAGCATACGAGAGATTGCACACATTGGGGATACTGCTGTGGAAATGTTATCTTTTAATGTTGGGAAGTGTTTGTTGATCATGTTTACAAATGCTGGACAGCAGGATGTTGTCATCTTCTTACCTTCAGCGTAAGCTTCTAACCATTCTTCTGCTTCAGCCTGAGTTGTTAAGTCACCACCTAAAGCAACTTCAACCATGTCATCAAAACCAAGTTTCTTTAATGCTGTTCTCCAGCTTGTCATTGTGATGCCAGGGCCAAACTGACCTTCAGCAGCAGGAGCTACCATACCAACAACACGTTTGCCTTCTGCGATTGCGTTAGCGATCTTAACGATACCGGAACGAGTTCCGATTGCGCCGAATGGACAGCTGTGTACACACTGACCACACTGGATACATTTGTCTTTGTCGATTGCAACGATACCGGATTCAGCATCTACTTTGATTGCATCAACAGGACAAGCTTTCTTACAAGGACGTACAAGGTCAGCGATTGCATTGTAAGGACAAGCTTTTGCACACTGGCCACATTCTTTACATCTTTCTGGGTCGATATTAGCTTTACGAGCACCCATGGAGATTGCTCCGAATTTACATGCGCTCTGACAAGCTTTCTGCATACATTTCTGACAGTTGTCAGTTACAGAAAATCGAGTGATTGGACATCCATGACAGGCTGCAGGAATAACCTGGATCATGTTGTAATCACCTTCGTGTAATGTGCCGCCTTCAGCTAAGATAATACGTTCTCTTAAAACTTCACGTTCACGGTAAACACAGCAACGGAAAGTAGCATTAGGACCTGGAGATAATTCGTAAGGAATCTGGTCACGCTTTTCAGCGTAAGTACCATCTAATGCGTACTTAGCAACTGCTTTCATTAATTCGTGCTTAACCTGTAAAATGGTTGCATCATTCTTTAACATAGTTTCCTCCATATAAATCATTAATTTAAAAGTTACATTAATTCCTACTTGGTTAATATTTTAACATGAGAAGAGTAAAAAGAAAACAGTATTTTGTCTAAATCATGTATTTTATTTGGAACATTTGCCAAAATGTTATATAATGGGTGACTAGAAGGAAGGATAGATAGAAATGAGATATTTAGAGATTCCAAAAGGAACAGAAATCATAAACAAATTTGAGTATAGCGACATCAGAGATTTGGAAGAAGTGGTGATTCCAGACAGTGTGAACCGAATCGACAGACATGCATTCTACAATTGCAGGGCACTCAAGAAGGTGACGGTGCCGGGGCATCTGAAGCAGATTGAGGACGGCGCATTCAAGAACTGTCATGAGCTTTATGACATTATCGTGGATGCCACCTGCGGGGAAACCAGATGCATCAAGAATGTCATCAATGACATGTCCCATCAGATCTGCATTTCCGTTGTACACGAGGATGGAACTGCCAAGTTAGTGGTTCCGGGTTATATGTATGACTATGAGTTAGATGTGTGCTCCAAGGTATTCCATGAGGTGCCGATCGGCTCCGGACATGCGTACCAGAACTGTGTGGCAAGGGAAGAAATCAGCTATTCCGAATATGACTGGCTGTTCTTTATGGCGAAGAATGAAGAGCATATCAGAACTGTATTTGAGCTGGCCATGAATCGTCTGATGTATCCATATAAGTTAGAGAACAATGATAAGCGCAAGTATGTGTCCTTTTTACAGGAGCATGCCGACGAATTCATCAAGCTCCAGATTGAAGCAGGCAATCAGCAGGCACTCAGGCTGGCGGGCGATTATGAGTTGTTTGCAGAGGGTCTGATGGATGATTATATGGATCTGGCATCTAAGAGCAAAAAACTGGAAACAGTAGCATTCTTAATGGAATATCGAAACAAACATTTTTCACAGATGGAACAGGAATTTTCCTTTGATCAGGAGTTTGAATTCTAATGGCAGAGAGCATTTACAAACGACTAAACAAAATATGTATGAGCATCTGGACGTCAACCAGAACAGAACTGCTCCTGTCCATGCGGCATTTTGACTCGGCGATCTATGCATTTTCCTTTATGAGAAATGAATCCACCAGATTTTTCGGTACTGACGGAGATAAGATCTACTTCAACGATAAGTACGTCATCAATACTTATGAGAAGGGAAGAGTCTTCATGAACCGAAGCTATGTGCACATGATGCTCCATTGTCTTTACGGACATCTTTTTCATCGTGGAGACCGCCTTGTAGATTACTGGAATCTGGCATGTGACATTGTGGTGGAATCCATTTTAGACAACTGGAATAAGGAATGTATTCGTCTTCCGGTCAGTGGACGACGCTATCATATCTACCAGATGCTGCAGTCGGAGATGGAAGTATTTACCGCAGAGCGTGTCTATGATGTGCTTTTTAAGGCAAGCATGACTGCAGAACAGTTTGCAGACATGATGGGTGAGTTCGAAGTGGATGACCACTCTTTCTGGCGGGAGGATAATCGTCAGCCGAATCAGCCGCCGCTGCCAAAGAGACAGAAAAAGTGGGATAATATCCAGCGCAAGGTCCAGATGGAGATGGAACAGTTAGGCGATGAGGCAGGAAAAAGCGAAGGGGATCCGGTGATCCAGCAGATGAAGATTGCCAATCGAAAGCGATACAATTACTCTGAATTCTTACGCAAATTTGCAGTGCTTCGAGAAGTGGCCACAGTGGATTTAGATAGCTTTGATTACACATATTACACTTATGGGCTGAATATGTATGGCAATATGCCATTCATTGAACCATTAGAATGGAAGGAAACCATGAAGATTCAGGACTTTGTGATCGCAATCGATACGTCCATGTCCTGTTCTGGTGAGCTGATTGAGGCGTTCTTAGAGGAGACCTATTCCATCTTGTCTGACAGCGACCAGTATTTTTCCAAGGTGAATATTCACATCCTGCAATGTGATGATCTGATCCGTGAGGATGTGGTCATCCGGGATCGCAGCGAGATGGAAGCTTATATGGAGAATTTTGAAGTAAAGGGATACGGCGGAACAGATTTCCGACCAGTATTTGACTATATATACATGCTTCGGCAGACGAAGCAGATTGGCAACATGAAGGGGCTGATTTACTTTACCGACGGGAAGGGTACATTTCCTGGAATCTGCCCGGACTATGAGTGCGCCTTTGTATTCTTACAGGATGAAGCAGCAGGGGTGAGCGTTCCACCATGGGCCATGAAGGTATTCTTAGATCCTTACGATTTGAGAAAGAACAAACGAATTGATTATAATGGAGGCGTGAAGCTATGAACATAAAGCAGGCAAAAGATGAATTAAAGCATACCATACAGGCTTACACAGCCAAGGATGCATATGGCAATTACAGGGTTCCGATGATCCGTCAGAGACCGGTACTTCTCATGGGACCTCCGGGGATCGGGAAAACCGCAATCATGGAACAGATTGCAAAGGAATGCGGCATTGCCCTGGTTTCCTATACAATTACACATCACACCAGACAGAGTGCCATCGGGCTTCCATTTATCGAGACAAAGCAGTACGGCGGCAGAGATTACAGCATTACAGAATATACCATGAGTGAGATCATTGCCTCTGTCTATGACCGTATGGAGGCAACCGGCCTTTCTGAAGGTATCTTATTTATTGACGAAATCAACTGTGTGTCAGAAACACTGGCGCCAACCATGCTCCAGTTCTTACAGGGCAAGACCTTTGGTGCCCACAAGGTGCCGGAAGGCTGGATCATCGTGGCAGCAGGCAACCCACCGGAATATAACAAATCCGTCCGCGACTTTGACATTGTTACCTTAGACCGTGTAAAGAAGATTGATGTGAAGGAAGACTATGAAATCTGGAAGGAATATGCTTATGAGAAGAATCTTCATCCGGCGATCATCTCCTATCTGGAAATTCGCAAGGAAGATTTCTATGTGATCGAGACAACCATCGATGGAAAGCAGTTTGTCACTGCCCGTGGATGGGAAGATCTGTCCCAGATGATGCTCATGTACGACGAACTTGGCATCACCATGACAGAAGAAGTGGTTGTTCAGTATCTCCAGCACGATCGTGTGGCCAAGGATTTTGCCAACTATCTTGATTTATATAAAAAATATCAGAAGATTTACAAAGTAGACGACATTTTAAATGGCTCCATCAAAATGTCTGCCATCGACTCTTTACGTAGTGCAGAATTTGACGAAAAGATCAGTATGGTCAGCATGCTCATCTCCAGAATTGCTGAGGATATGAAGCGTGGACTTTTGGAGGATGCATTTACCAATGTGCTGTTTAAGAGTCTCAAGGAAGTGCAGCAGGCAGATTCTGTGGAAGTGGTATTAAAGCGCAGACAGGCAGAATTTGAGACGAAGAAAGAGATGGATATGCTGGATCAGGATCAGCAGATGGAATTAAGCCGCTTGATCCACGTGTTGGAATCCTACATTCCAGTCTATGCAGAAGGTGGATTTGATCAGGTGAAAGCAGTGTTCGGCAAGCAGGTAGCACTTCGCAAAGAGCTTCTCGTGAAGGCCGGCGCCCAGCTGGAAAATGTTTTTGCCTTTTTGGAGGAAGCATTTGGCGAAGGGCAGGAGCTTGTGTGGTTTGTCACAGAGCTTACTGCAAATTATCATACAGCTGCTTATATTAGTAGATTTGGTTCAGATAAATATTTCTTCTATAATAAAGAGCTTCTTCTGGTGGAAAAGGATCGGGAGCTTCAGAATGAAATTGAAGAGATCAGAGATTTGTTGAAGTATATGTAGTTTTAGAATGAGGTTGTTGCTTATGCAATGACCTCTTTTTTCTATTGTGTCGTTCTTTTGCTTCAACTCAAAAACAGTAAGTACTTCTATAAATGAACAACACCATATAAGAAGAGGCCATCACATAAGTGACAGCCTCAGTTTTAATACATGTAAATTATAATGGGATTTCAATCGGGTTTCTGTTTTTGAAGATTGTATAGCTATGAATGTCTAAAGATTTCAATAACTGATAAAGCTTTTCGTAGTCGTAAGCCATATGCTCTGGTTTGTGGCCATCGGAACCGATGGTTAAGATCTCGCCTCCCAATTCTTTATAACGGCAAAGGATGTCTGGGTGTGGATTTGGTACCCCAAGACCTGCCTTGTAGCCGGAAGCGTTGACTTCGATGCCCTTGTCTTTGCGGATCAGGATCTTCAGGATCTCGTCTACGATCTCCTGGTAATCACGAAACTGAAAGAAGGCATTCTTCTCCGGGGCATAACGGACGGCGTAATCAAGATGGCCGTAGACGTCAAAGTCCACCATATCAGGAGCGGTGATGTTGCGATAAATAGATTCAAAATACTTCATCAGTCCCTGTTTTGCACCGTAGCGGTCATAGTATTCCGGTTCGTATGGGTCGATTCCGTCTACCAAATGGGAAGATCCGATGATAAAGTCAAATGGATAGGAATCGGCAATCTTCTGATAGCGAGGGCCTAAATAAGGCATCAATCCCATCTCAATACCGAATAACAGCTCAATGCTTGTGTGATACTTCTCTTTTAATCGAAACAGCTCTTCTTTGTAGGCGTCAAAGTCCAGAAGAAAACTAAGTCCTTCGGAGTTTTCCGGATAATCATAATCGATGTGTTCTGTGATGCACATGGTGCGAAGACCAAGATCAATTCCGCGGAGCACCATGGACTCAAGCGGTGCTTCAGAATCACTGGAAAAAGAAGAGTGCAAATGGCAGTCTGTATATATCATATTTTATTCCTCCAATAAAAAAAGTATAAAAGAATTGTATCGGTTCGTAAAGGGTTATTTATAGTTTTTCTTTATGATTGTTAAAGAAATAACACCATTTTATGTATATTTTTGCAGTGTACTAAAAAAGCAACAAATGGCTTAAATAAGCCATTTTCTGCACATTTTATATGATTATTGAACAAATAACGGGTAAAAAATAGAACAAAAAACACAAAAAAAGGGACGGATTGCACATTGTATACATAAATATATTACAAAAATATACTTGAATTTTCATGTGAAATTCGATAAAATATGTATAAAGTTTGACATGCGAATGTCGAGCGGTAATCTATTCTTTATAAAAGACTTTAGGAGGAATTATAAGATGGCAGTAAAAGTTGCAATCAATGGTTTTGGACGTATCGGACGTCTTGCTTTCAGACAGATGTTTGGAGCAGAAGGTTATGAAGTAGTAGCAATCAACGATTTAACATCTCCAAAAATGTTAGCTCACTTATTAAAATATGACTCTTCTCAGGGTAAATATGACAAAGCTGACACAGTAACAGCTGGAGAAGATTCTATCACAGTTGATGGAAAAGAAATCAAAATCTACGCTAAAGCTAACGCTGAAGAACTTCCATGGGGAGAAATCGGTGTTGACGTTGTTTTAGAATGTACAGGTTTCTATACATCTAAAGCTAAAGCTGAAGCTCACGTTAAAGCAGGCGCTCGTAAAGTTGTTATCTCTGCACCAGCAGGAAACGACCTTCCAACAATCGTTTACAACGTAAACCACACAGAATTAAAACCTGAAGATACAGTTATCTCTGCAGCTTCTTGTACAACAAACTGTTTAGCACCTATGGCTAAAGCTCTTAACGACTTAGCTCCAATCAAATCCGGTATCATGTGTACAATCCACGCTTACACAGGTGACCAGATGACTCTTGATGGACCACAGCGTAAAGGTGACTTAAGAAGATCTCGTGCAGCAGCAGTTAACATCGTACCTAACTCCACAGGTGCTGCTAAAGCTATCGGTTTAGTTATCCCAGAATTAAACGGCAAATTAATCGGTGCTGCTCAGCGTGTTCCTACACCAACAGGTTCCACAACAATCTTAACAGCAGTTGTTGAAGGCGCTCCAACAGTAGACGAAATCAATGCAGCTATGAAAGCAGCAGCTACAGAATCTTTCGGATACAACACAGACGAAATCGTTTCTTCTGATATCGTTGGTATGAGATTTGGTTCTTTATTCGATGCTACACAGACAATGGTTTGCCCATTAGACAATGGTACATCTGAAGTACAGGTTGTTTCTTGGTATGACAACGAAAACTCTTACACATCTCAGATGGTAAGAACAATCAAATACTTCTCTGAATTAGCATAATTCGATTTTTCAGGAATAAATTGATCCAGTAAGGGTCCGGCTCTTAGGGCCGGACCCTTTTATTCGTTTTATTGAATTTGATATGTAATTTTTAAAAGGTAAGAATTTAAATAATTTCCACAGGAGGAAACATAACATGCTTAACAAAAAATCTGTTGATGATATCAACGTAAAAGGCAAAAAAGTTTTAGTTCGTTGCGACTTTAACGTACCATTACAGGGTGGCAAAATCACAGACGAAACTCGTCTTGTAGCTGCTCTTCCTACAATCAAAAAATTAATCGCTGACGGTGGTCAGATCATCCTTTGCTCTCACTTAGGAAAAGTTAAAACAGAAGAAGATTATGAAACAAAAACATTAGCACCTGTTGCAGCTCGTATGGCTGAATTATTAGGACAGGAAGTAGTTTTCGCAGCTGACAAAGAAGTTGTTGGTGAAAATGCTAAAGCTGCTGTAGCTGCTATGAAAGATGGCGATGTTGTTTTATTAGAAAATACACGTTTCCGCAAAGAAGAAACAAAATGTGGCGAAGAATTCTCTAAAGATTTAGCTTCTTTATGTGAAGTATTCGTTAATGACGCTTTCGGTACAGCTCACCGTGCACACTGCTCTAACGTAGGTGTTACAAAATTCGTTGACACAGCTGTAGTTGGTTACTTAATGCAGAAAGAAATCGATTTCTTAGGAAACGCAGTTAACAACCCAGTTAGACCTATGGTTGCTATCTTAGGTGGTGCTAAAGTATCCTCCAAGATTTCCGTAATCGAAAACTTACTTGAAAAAGTAGACACAATCATCATCGGTGGTGGTATGTCTTACACATTCGCTAAAGCTCAGGGTAAAGAAGTTGGTAATTCCTTATTAGAAGCTGATTACTTAGATTACGCTTTAGACATGATCAAAAAAGCTGAAGAAAAAGGTGTTAAATTCTTATTACCAGTAGATACAGTAGTAACAAAAGAATTCGCTGCTGATGCTGAATGCAGAGTAGTAGAAGGTTCTATGGACGCTGACGAAATGGGTATGGATATCGGACCTAAGACACGTGAATTATACGCAGCAGCTGTTAAAGAAGCTAAAACAGTTGTTTGGAATGGACCTATGGGCGTATTCGAATTCCCAAGATTCGCTGAAGGTACAATCGCAGTAGCTCAGGCTATGGCTGATACAGATGCTACAACAATCATCGGTGGTGGTGATTCCGCAGCAGCTTGTAACCAGTTAGGATTTGGCGACAAGATGAGCCACATCTCTACAGGTGGTGGAGCTTCCCTTGAATTCTTAGAAGGTAAAGAATTACCAGGTGTAGCTGCAGCTAACGATAAATAGGCTGAAGGTATTTCAATTATTTAAAAATTGAATTTATTGCCTGCTCTCGTTCGTGAGAGCAGGTGTGTAAAAATATATTAATGTATTACAAGGAGAAAAGACATGCGTAAAACAATCGTTGCTGGAAACTGGAAAATGAACAAAACTCCAAGTGAAGCAGTAGAATTAATCAACACATTAAAACCATTAGTAGCATCTGACGATGTAGACGTAGTATTCTGCGTACCTGCAATCGACATCACTGTTGCTGTAGAAGCTGCTAAAGGATCTAACATCGCAATCGGTGCTGAAAACATGTACTTTGAAGAAAGCGGCGCTTACACAGGCGAAATCTCCCCTGCTATGTTAGTTGACGCTGGTGTTAAATATGTTGTAATCGGACATTCTGAAAGAAGAGAATATTTCGCAGAAACAGATGAAACAGTTAACAAAAAAGTAGTTAAAGCTATCGAACATGGTATCACACCTATCCTTTGCTGTGGTGAAACATTAACACAGAGAGAACAGGGTGTTACAATCGATTTCGTACGTCAGCAGATCAAAATCGCTTTACAGAACGTAACAGCTGATCAGGCTAAAGGCGTTGTAATCGCTTACGAACCAATCTGGGCTATCGGTACTGGTGTTGTTGCTACAACAGAACAGGCTCAGGAAGTTTGTGCAGCTATCCGTGTATTAATCGGTGAAATCTATGACGAAGCTACAGCAGAAGCTATCCGTATCCAGTACGGTGGATCTGTATCCGCAGCTAGCGCTCCAGAATTATTTGCTCAGCCAGATATCGATGGTGGTTTAGTTGGTGGTGCTTCCCTTAAACCAGACTTCGGCAAAATCGTTAACTACAAATAATTAGAAATAATTTTTGAAATTAACAAATATAAAAAACCACATCACTTTATGTGATGTGGTTTTCTTTTGGTTCAAAGATGATGTTTTTGTAAATCTCTATACAATGCTTAATCCGTAATTCTTATAACAACTTTATACGTATCATCTCTCATGGCACAAGCCATTGCTTCGTCAAAGTCGTGATAGTCATAAATATCTTCGATGAATGGACTTGGATCGAAGATTCCTTTGTTTAACAGCTGAATGGCCTGCCAGAAGGTCTTGAATGATCCATTTAACGCACCGGTGATATTCTTCTGGGTGGAATGGATGTGGCCAAGGTTCACTTCTACAGGTGTATTTGGATGGAGGGAAGAGAACATCACGACTGTACCGCTTGGCATGCAGCATGCGATGGCATCACCTGCTGGTTCTGGATTAGGTGTGGCGCAGAATACGGTTTTTACGCCCAGTCCATCGGTAAGCTTCATCACTTCAGTTACAAGATCCTGTGTGGAAGGGTCAATCGCATAAGCGGCACCGTGGGCAAGGGCATTCTCGCGGCGGTCTGCTTTTGGCTCTGATACAGTGACACGCACGCCTTTGAGCTGAACGAGAAGCACATGGAGAAATCCCATAGGGCCAGCCCCGATGACACGCACGTCGTTGATGCAGATGGCGGCAGCATGTACACGAATCAGCACTTCATCATATTCAAGATCACGAAGTGGAATCTCAGTAATCTTCACATCATAGGGTTTATTGATCAATAATACTTTATTTGTTTTTTCCATAGTTTTACCTCATTTTTATAAATGCATAATAGATCTTTTACTAAACTATAACATAATAGAACGGTTAGAAATACTAAAAAAGTGCTATAATATTAGTGCAAATATTGTATTAGGAGATGATACTATGATTTCAGAAGAAAAAATGCAAATGTTAACGGCACAGATGGCAGATGAGATGAATGAAGTACAGCTCGATTTTCGATGCCAGATGACCCTTCCATATATCATGAATGCAATCAAAGAAATCGATCGAAAACTTTCTGAAGAATTAGGATATGAGGTCATCGAATTCTGCAAATGGAGAATCAAATCTCCGGAAAGTATTGTTAAGAAGCTGCTTCGAAGAAATGTGGAACCAACCTTTGAGAACGCCATGGTCAGTATCAATGATATTGTAGGCATCCGCGTGGTAACCTTCCTTTACGAAGATATTTACCGTGTGTTGGAGGAACTAAAGAAAGTGGAAGGTATCCGCATCCGAAATATCAAAGACTATGTAAAACATCCAAAACCATCTGGATACCGAAGTGTGCATGTAATCATGGACCTTGTGTTAGGAGAATCCACCATCGGAATGGAACTTCAGATTCGCTCCGCGGCCATGAATTACTGGTCTGTGCTGCAACACATGATTTTCTATAAATCTGAAAAAACCGGATCGGATATGGAAGCTATTGAGAAGGAACTTGCTAAATGTTCACAGGACATTGCTGAAATTGATAAGCGAATGAGAAAGATGCACGATCTGATTGATCAGATGTGATGGAAACATTTGCCGACTGAGATAACACACCCTTGTCTGTTTTTGGACGAGGGTGTTAATTTTTACCTATAAATGGAAATAACTGTTGACTATGGAATTAGAAAACAGTAGTATATTAGTTACAGAAAATGACAATGTAAAAGAGGGGACATTTGTTTTTTTCTGTAAAATCATTTATAATTAAAGGAGAAGTTATATGACAAAAAAGAAATCATTAGAAGAACTAACATTGATGGATCGATTCTTGTTTAATGAGGTTATGGAAGATCCAGAAAATTTACAAACATTATTAGAGATTATTCTTGGAAAACCGATTCATTTGCCTGAATCACCACAGTCTGAACGTGAAATCAGAACTTCACCATTGAAAAGATATATCAAAGTAGATGTATGGTCCGAAGACGATGAAGGGAATATTTATGATGCTGAGGTTCAGAAAGAGAATACTAAGAATATTCCAAAGCGAAGTCGATATTATCAGGGAGTGATTGACAGCAAGTTGCTTAAACCTGGAGAAGTTGATTTTAATCGTATTCCTGATGTGTATATTATTATTATCGCATCATTTGATTTGTTCGGATATGGAAAGTATATGTATTCTTTTCGAATGATAGATAAGAATAATCCAGACAATGTTTTAGATGATGGGGCAACCAGATTGTTTTTAAATACACGTGGAACCAATGACGATGAGGTTTCACCAGATTTGATAGAGCTGCTTCATTATATGGAGCATACGAATGAAGACGCTGAAAAGCCTTCTTCCAATGATTCTTTGAAAAAGCTAAAAGACCGCGTAAAGTCGGTTCAGCAGGATGCGGAAGTGAGTGTGAGATTTATGCAGGCATGGGAAGAAAAAATCTTGTTTGAAAAAAGAGCATTAGAAAAAGGTTTGAAGGAAGGTCGTGAAAAAGGTCTGCAGGAAGGTCGTGAAAAAGGTCTGCTGGAGGGACGTGCGGAAGGACGTGCAGAAGGACGTGCAGAAGGACGTGCAGAAGGACGTGCAGAAGGACGTGCAGAAGGACGTGCAGAAGGACGTGCAGAAGGGAAGGCATTGATGAAACAACTTGCAGAGCAACTTCATGCAGATCATAGAGATGAATTAATTTCAGATATTATTTTTGATGATGAGCTCTTTGAACAGTTATTAAAAGAATATAAATTGGTTTAGGATGATGGTCCCCGATTTCATAGTTTGATTTCGGGGATTTATTGATGGAGGAAATGTATAAAAATACTTGAAATATTTGCTCTACAAATGTAAAATAAAAATAACTACAAATGTAGAGTGAATTTTAGACTATATATGAATGACAAGGTGATTATATGAAAAATACAGAAATTAAGCGTCTTCCAGACAGTGAACTTGAAGTGATGCAGGTGATTTGGAATCAGGAGGCACCGGTTCCAAGAATTGTGGTGGAAGAGGAGATGAAGAAGATTCATCCAGTGGCACAGACTACCCTTCTTACCTATTTGACAAGACTTGCTGAAAAAGGATTTATTAAAGTCCAAAAGAGGGGGCGCAACAGTGAATATACACCGCTGATTCCACAGGTGGAATATCAGGCGAAGCAGAGCCAACAGTTCTTTGAGAGAATGTTCGGGGGGAATGTAGGAGCATTTGCCAACGCGTTGTGCGACAGCGGCATCAGCAAAGAAGATTTGCAGGAGTTGAAAGAACTGTTAGATCGAAATGAATTATAGATTGTAATGGATAGAAAAGATATGTGATGATTATAGAATTTCGTTTAGAATCGAGGTGAAATATATGGAAGTAACAGTACTTTATACGGTGTCGATTGGCGTGATCGCCTTTGCACTCAGTTGCTATCGATACATATTTAAGGACAGACCGAACAAACCTGGTCCATCCTCCAGAGGATATAATATGCTTTATTCCCCATGGTGTCTGTTTATCCTTCCACCATTTTTGATTGTATTTAAGTTTTTTGCAAATTTTGGAAGGGAGATAAAGGTAGATATTTTGTCTTTGCTGGTTAGCTCTGTCTTTTTTATTATGGTAACCATTATGATTTATTATGGTTGTCTGTTTGTGGTGACAAAATTGATGCGTGAAAAACTTTATGCAGATACCATGATTATCTTATGGATGTTACCAGGTCTGCTGTATTTTCGAATGATTAATGCAGATAGTGTAGAAGCATTTCTCGTCATTCCGGTTCCGGCAAAAGCTGCGATTGCAGTTTTGATTATCTGGTTTGCAGGTTTTGTAGTAAAGTTTGGAAGAGCCTATCTTAGCCATAAAAGATTTGTGAAAGAAATCATGGAAGATGCCAGAGAGATTACAGCAGATGCCATAGAGCAGACAATCTGGATTTTACGAAAAGAAATCGCTGAGATGTTACAGCAGAATCATGTGCTGCAGGAGAAACAGTTCAATCAGATCAGAGTATATCGTTCTGGAAGAATCAGAACACCTCTTACCATTGGCTTTAGTTATGGCAGTGCGAAGATTATCTTACCTGAACGTGAATATACAAGAGAGGAGCTTTGTTGGATATTTAGACATGAATTGATCCATATCGTCAATCAGGATACATCCAATAAGCTGTTTATGACTCTTTGCAGCAGCTTGTTATGGTTTTTTCCTTTGTTTGAGTCTTTAACCAAGAAGGCATATGAAGATATTGAGCTTTCCTGTGATGAGGAGGTCCTTGGAGGAACCGATGAAGAGACGAAACGCTTTTATGGGAATCTGATTCTCCGTACGGCCGGAGAAAGCAGAGGATTTACATCCTGCCTTTCTGCCAATGCTTCATCCATGCGCTATCGCTTGCAGCGTATTATGAAGCCAGTTAAGAAAAATACAGGCAAAAGCATATTCATTATAACTTTGATGGCCATGATTTTAAGCTTAAGTTATGGTAATATTACTTTGGCGGTGAATCCAAAACCGCTTAGTGAAGTAATTTTCCAGGAAGATGAAGAATATGAGATATATGATTGTATCATCGGTATAAAAAAAGTAGATATTCCAGCGGAAGATGTGAAGAAATTTCTGAATCAGACAGAAATCTATAAATTAGAAAAAGTGTATAATGCGAATACCTTTTATAATAATTTATCCATCACCTTGCGGCAGGATAGGCATGAGTATCACCTTCTTTTTGATGGGCATGAAGTAAGTTTTTGGGATCTGAATAACGATTATTACACATTCTATATACCGGAAGATAACTGGCAGATTGCCTGGAAGAAGCTTGGAATAGAACTGCCTGAATCGCTATAAAGGCTTTTAACATAAAATACAATATCAAGGAGATAAAACGATATGAACCAATCAACTCACAGCCAGTGGCGTGGTTACTTCCTCGTATTACTTGGCTGTGCATTCTGGGGAACCATCGGTGTATTCGTAAAGCTGATGGCGAACAACGGTTCCACATCGGAACTGACCAGCTTTCTGCGTATGTTTTTCGCGTTTGTGATCATGCTGGTCATCACGACTATTCGATATGGAACCAAAGCATTTAAAATTGATGTAACATCTTTGCTGGCATGTGCCCTCCTTGGGCTCATCAGTCAGGGAATCTATAACGTCTGCTACAGTCTGGCGGTGATGAAAGCAGGGGTATCTGTAGGGGCAGTGCTACTTAACGTGGCACCGGTATTTACCGCCATGCTTTCCCTGATCTTATTCAGGGAAAAGATTGGGCCGAAGAAGTGGATATCCATTGCATTGAAGATTGCAGGCTGTCTGCTGGCATCAGGAACACTAGCAGTATTAAATACCAAAGGAGCAACATTAACTGGTATTTTGTTCGGTGTGGCAGCAGGCCTTTGCTACGGTTTTACACCGGTCATCAGCAAGATTGCAGGCAAGCAGGTGAATGTCTTCGTCATGAGTACCTACAGCTATTTTTTCGCCGCATTATTCTTAGGCGTTGTAACAAAACCATGGCATGCAGCAGCCATTACCAATCCAAAAGTACTGGGACTGGGGGTACTCTTTGCATTGATTCCAACGGCTATTGGGTACGTGCTTTATTATGAAGGTGTAAATCAGATTGCAGAAACCAGCAAAGTGCCTGTCTTTGCATCCACAGAGACTGTTTTTGCAATTATATTCGGTATTTTACTTTTCCATGAAACCTTTGGAATGACCAATGGCATTGGAATTTTGCTGATTTTTATATCGATTATATTTATTGAATTTTCAAAGTAATTCCATTATAATAATCCTATATGGGTATTTGTCGGAATTTGGTAGAGAATCGGCAGATATCAGGCAAACAAGATATATTACAAAGGAGATATGAATTATGGGAACAAAACCAACTGTTTTAATGATCTTAGACGGATGGGGACTTAGCGATAAAGTAGAAGGTAACGCAATCGCTCAGGCTAACACTCCAGTTATGGACAAATTAATGGCTGAATGTCCATTCAAACCAGGATATGCTTCCGGTATGGCTGTAGGTCTTCCAGATGGTCAGATGGGTAACTCTGAAGTTGGACATATGAACATCGGCGCTGGCCGTATCATTTACCAGGACTTAACATTAATTACAAAATCCATCGAAGATGGTGATTTTTATGAAAATAAAGCACTTTTAGAAGCAATCGCTAACTGCAAAGCGAACGATTCCGCTCTTCATACATGGGGCTTATTATCTGATGGTGGTGTACACAGCCATAACTCCCACTTATATGGAATCTTAGAATTAGCTAAGAGAAATGGCTTAGAAAAAGTATATGTACATGCATTCTTAGATGGACGTGACACACCTCCAGCATCTGCAAAAGAATATGTACAGGAATTAGTTGATAAGTGTGCAGAAATCGGTGTTGGTAAAGTAGCTTCCTTATCCGGACGTTATTACGCTATGGACCGTGACAATAACTATGATCGTGTAGAAAAAGCTTACGCTGCTATGGTTTACGGCGAAGGCGCGAAAGCTACTGATGCAGTAGAAGCTATGCAGGCTTCCTACGATGCAGGCGTAACAGACGAATTCGTAATTCCAACAGTCATCGAAGAAGACGGCGCTCCAGTTGGAACAGTAAAACCTAACGACTCCGTAATCTTCTTCAACTTCCGTCCAGACCGTGCTCGTGAAATCACAAGAGCATTCTGTGATGATGAATTCGCTGGATTCGAACGTAAAGGTGGTAAATTACCATTAACATTCGTATGTTTCAAAGATTACGATGAAACAATCGCTAACAAGATCATCGCATTCGAAAAACCAGTATTAAAGAACACATTAGGTGAATACTTAGCAGATCTCGGCTTAAAACAGGCTCGTATCGCTGAAACAGAAAAGTACGCTCACGTTACATTCTTCTTCAATGGTGGTATCGAAGAACCTAACAAAGACGAAGATCGTATTTTAGTTAAATCTCCAGCAGTTGCTACATATGACTTAAAACCTGAAATGTCCGCTCCAGAAGTTGGCGAAAAATTACAGGATGCAATCAAGAATGGTGGATATGACAACATCGTTGTTAACTTCGCTAACCCTGATATGGTAGGTCATACAGGTGTAATCCCTGCAGCAATCGAAGCTGTTGAAAGAATCGACCAGATTGTTGGTTATGTAATCGATGCAATCAATGAAGTTGACGGTTGTGTATTTATCTGTGCTGACCACGGTAACGCTGATCAGATGATCAACTACGAAACAGGCGCACCATTCACAGCTCATACAACAAACCCAGTTCCATTCATCGCTGTTAACGTTGAAGGCGTTACAGACCTTAAAGAGAATGGACGTCTTTGCGACATCGCTCCTACATTATTAGACATGATGGGTATTCCACAGCCTGAAGAAATGACAGGTATCAGCTTATTAATCAGAGAATAATTTGGATTTAATAAAACTGAAATCATAATGGAAACACAAAACCACAGCTGGGATTCTGGCTGTGGTTTTTTTGAAAACTTCTGCATAAGATAGCAGCAGATAATCAGAGTATAAAGACACAAACAACAAAGGAAAGAAATTATGGATATGAATAAAAAAGAATTAAACTGGGCGGTGCTTGGCACTGGAGTGATCGCAAACCAGATGGCACAGGGCCTGGAAAAGATGGGCAAAAAGCTTTACGGTGTTGGTAATCGTACCCACTCTAAAGCAGTTGCATTTGCTGAAAAATACGACGTAGGCGTGGTATATGACAAAATTGACGATATGTTCGAGGATGACAATGTAGATATCATCTACATCACAAGTCCTCATAATACGCACTATCAGTTCATGAAGAAGGCATTAGAACATGGAAAACATCTCTTCGTAGAAAAATCTATTACCTTAAACAGCCAGGAATTAGATGAGATGATTGCCCTTGCAGACAAGAACAATCTGATTATTGGAGAAGCGATGACAATCTGGCATATGCCTCTTTATAAAGAATTATGGAAGATCGTCGAAAGTGGTGAGCTTGGTAAGGTTCAGGTGATCGTTATGAACTTCGGAAGCTTCAAGGAATACGATATGAGCAACCGTTTCTTCAACATGAACTTAGCAGGTGGTGCAATGCTTGATATTGGTGTATACGCCCTTTCTATTGTTAGAAGCTTTATGAGCAAAAAGCCGGATCAGGTGCTGACACAGTGGAAACCATCTCCAACAGGATCCGATGAAATCGCAACCATCTTATTAAAGAATGAAGACGATCAGCTTGCAACTGTTGCTCTTTCCATGCACTCCAAACAGCCAAAACGTGCCATGATCAGCTGTGAAAAAGGCTATATCGAAATCATGGAATATCCAAGAGCAGACAAAGCAATCATTGTAGATGCAGAAACTGGTGCAACCAGAGAAATCACAGCTGGGGATACTGAAGATGCACTTTACTATGAAATGCTTGATATGGAAGCAGCAGTGTTAAGTGGCGATGTAAAACCACTCCAGTTAGAATATTCTAAAGATGTTATGGATATCATGACCTACTGTAGAAATGAATGGGGCATGAGATATCCAGAAGAGATGTAAGCTTATTTTGCTCTGACACCTATGCGAAGCATCTCTATTTTGCTTCTTTAAGAGTTTCACGATCCCCTTCTTTTTAGTATACTATAATTAGTAAGAAACGTGAAAAAACTAAAGGAGGTAACCCTATGAGATATGAAATTAAAGGTGGCGCAATGCCAGTAGTAGAGATCCATCTAGATCAGGATGAAGGAATCCGTTGTGAAGGCGGCGGCATGATTTGGATGTCCGATAATATGGAGATGAACACAAAGGGCGGCGGACTTGGTAAGATGTTCGGAAGAGCATTCTCTGGAGAGTCCATGTTCCAGAATTACTATACAGCGAAGAAAGGACCTGGCATGATCACACTTGGAAGCTGTTTCCCAGGAAGTATCGTTGCAGTGGAGATCGGACCTGGAAGAGAATTGATCTGTCAGAAGTGTGCATATCTTGGAAGTACATTAGGTGTAAATTTAGATATTGTTTTCCAGAAAAAACTTGGTGCAGGATTCTTCGGCGGTGAAGGCTTTATCATGCAGAGATTATCTGGGAATGGTATTGCATTCGTTGAAATCGATGGAACAGCCATTGAATACGAACTTGAATATGGCGAAAGAATGATCATCGATACAGGACATCTTGCATTTATGGATAGCACATGTCATATGGACATTCAGAAAGTACAGGGCGGAGCCAAGAACATGCTTCTTGGCGGCGAAGGTTTATTCAATACAGTTGTAACCGGACCTGGCAAGATTACACTTCAGACAATGCCGAAGAATGCGCTTGCAGCACAGCTTTCCCGCTATATGGTAACAGGAAGTTAATGATGGAAGATCGATATAACCTTCAGCGATTTGTTGAAGCACAGGATGATGGGTATGCAGGATATGCAACAGCCCTTCAGGAGATGAAGCAGGGAAGGAAGAGAAGGCACTGGATCTGGTATATCTTTCCACAGCTTGTTCAATTGGGCAGAAGCGGGACAGCCAAATTCTATGGAATCTCTAATCTAAAAGAGGCGCAGGCATATCTGAAGCATCCGGTTCTTGGCAAACGTCTGCTTGAGATATCACATGTTATCTTAGCACTTCCAGATAGTGATCCCCACAGGCTGATGGGCTTCCCAGACGATCTGAAATTACAATCCTGTATGACATTATTCGCATTAGCAGGCAATGATGATATCTTTCAAAAGGTGTTGGATCAATATTATGGCGGCAAGAAGGATCAGAAGACGATGCAGATTATAGAAGAAGAAATCGTCGCTGGGTTTTGTGAATCAGAAGCATCCTATGAAACCCTTTGCGGACGTTGCTATGATTAATTGAATATATGAAATAAGACGGGGCTGTTGCACTAAAATAAAATTTAGTGCAACGCCCTTTTTTGATGCGTAAAAATCGTTACAATTATTATGACTTAAAAAAATGAAAAAAGGTCAAAAATTTAACTAATTCATATTGACACTTCAACGCGTTGAAGTTATAATGCTAGACATAAGGAAAATAAAGAACGGTAATTTAAGGAGGAAAAACAAATGAAGAGAAAATTACTTGCTATCGTATTAGCAGCCGTACTTGCTTTATCACTTGTAGCTTGTGGAGGCGGAAAAGATTCCAAATCTTACAAAATTGGTGTTTGTCAGTTAGTTCAGCATCCAGCTTTAGATGCAGCTACTAAGGGCTTCCAGGATAAGTTAACAGAAAAACTTGGCGAAGACAGAGTAACATTTGACGTACAGAACGCAGCTGGCGAATCCGCAACATGTGCTACAATCGTTAATGGTTTCGTATCTGATGGTGATGACTTAATCATGGCTAACGCAACAGCTTCTTTACAGGCTTCTGCAGCAGCTACAGCTGACATCCCTATCTTAGGAACATCTATCACAGACTATGCAACAGCTCTTGAAATCGATGACTGGACAGGTGTTGTAGGAAATAACATTTCTGGTACATCTGACTTAGCTCCACTTGATGAACAGGCTAACATGATCAAAGAATTATTCCCAGAAGCTAAAACAGTTGGTTTAGTATTCTGTTCCGCAGAACCAAACTCTGCATACCAGGTTAAAACAATCGCTGGTTACTTAAAAGACCTTGGTATCGATTCCAAAGAATACGCATTCGCTGACTCCAACGACGTAGCATCCGTAGTTAAGAGCGCAGGCGCTAACTCTGACGTACTTTACATCCCTACAGATAACACGGCAGCATCTTGTACAGAAGCTATCGCAGGTGCTAACGATGCAGCTCCTATCGTATGTGGTGAAGAAGGTATCTGTGCTGGTTGTGGTGTAGCTACATTATCCATCGACTACTATGAATTAGGTCAGGCTACAGGCGAAATGGCTTACAGAGTATTAGAAGAAGGCGAAGACATCACTCAGATGGCAGTTGAATTCGCTCCAAACGTAACAAAGAAATACAACAAGAAGATGGCTGAAAAATTTGGCGTAACAATCCCAGAAGGATACGAAGAAATCGCTGAATAATTAAAACATTTATTTCACTTGGAATAAAAAATATATGATTTAAAGTAAAATTGCCCTCGAGCGATCGGGGGCAATTTTATGAAAAACAAATAATAAAGATAATAAGTATAGGATTAGTAATTTGAGGAGAAAGGTTTCAGCATGGATATTTTAGTATTATTCAATGCATTACCAGGAGCTGTAGCTCAGGGTCTCATCTGGGGTATTATGGCAATTGGTGTGTATATCACATTCAGAATTCTTGATTTAGCAGACTTAACAGTTGACGGTACAATGTGTACTGGTGGTGCAGTTTGTATCGTATGTATGACACATGGCATGAATGTATGGATCGCAATGTTTATTGCAGTAATCGCAGGTTTAATTGCAGGTGCTGTAACAGGTATCTTCCATACAAAACTCGGTATTCCAGCAATCTTAGCTGGTATTTTAACTCAGCTTGGTTTATATTCTATCAACTTAAGAATCATGGGCGGTAAAGCGAACATGGCAATCTCCGTTGATAAATATGACTTATTAGTTTCCTTACGTTTCGTTAAGAATGTACCATTTATTCAGAACACAATCTTTAAGGTAGTTATCATTACAATTATCTTAATTGCGATTCTCTATTGGTTCTTCGCAACAGAAGTCGGAGCATCCATCCGTGCAACAGGTTCCAATGAAAAGATGGCTCGTGCACAGGGAATCAATACAGACATGAACAAAGTATTAGGACTTATGGTATCCAACGGTATCGTAGCATTTGCTTCCGCTTTATACGCTCAGTATCAGGGCTTCGCAGATGTTAACGCCGGTCGTGGTGCGATCGTAATCGGTCTTGCAGCAGTTATCATTGGTCAGGTAGTATTTGGAAAATTCAGTGAAAAATTAGCATTCAGCTTAGCAACTGTAGCAGCTGGTGCAATCATTTACTATATCGTATTACAGGTAGTATTATGGCTTGGATTAAACTCCAACGACTTAAAACTTCTTTCTGCTTTAGTAGTAGCAGCATTCTTAGCTGTTCCTCATTTAAAACAGCAGCATTTTTCAAAGCCTAAAAAGTCCAAAGGAGGTAATGCATAATGTTACGTGTAGAAAATATTTATAAAACATTTAATCCAGGAACAGTTAATGAAAAGAAAGCTTTACAGGGTGTCAATCTTCACCTTCGTGATGGCGATTTCTGTACAGTAATCGGTGGTAACGGTGCCGGTAAATCCACAACATTGAATGCAGTAGCAGGTTTATGGCCTTTAGATGAAGGTAAGATCTTCATCGATGGCGTTGACATCACAAACCTTCCTGAATTCAAGCGTGCAAAATATCTTGGACGTGTATTCCAGGATCCAATGACAGGTTCTGCACCTGGTATGACAATCGAAGAAAACTTAGCTCTTGCAGCAAGACGTGGTAAGGCTCGTGGCCTGAAAGCTGGTCTTACAAAGGGCGAAAGAGAAGAATACAAAGAATTATTAAAAATTTTAGATTTAGGATTAGAAAAACGTCTTACATCTAAAGTGGGTTTATTATCTGGTGGTCAGAGACAGGCTTTAACACTTCTTATGGCTACATTACAGAAACCAAAATTATTATTATTAGATGAACATACAGCAGCGCTTGACCCTAAAACAGCTGCAAAAGTATTAGAAACAACAGATAAAATCGTAGAAAAAGATAAACTTACAACACTTATGATCACACATAACATGAGAGACGCAATCGCTCATGGTAACCGTCTGATCATGATGTGGGAAGGTAGAGTAATATACGATGTATGTGGAGAAGAAAAGAAGAAACTTCAGGTTTCCGACCTTCTTAAGAAATTCGAAGAGGCCAGCGGCGCAGAATTCGCTAATGACCGTATGATGTTAGGTTAAATTACTAATCTTTATCTTTATCCTTAAAGGAGAGTAGGCAAATGTCCTACTCTTCTTTTTTGTGTACTGAAAAACCATTGACGGTTACCGCTGTAATTTCCTTGTAAAGAAAAATTCATAATAACCCACCTGACAATATGGTATAATTAAAGTACCTAGAATAAAGGAGGGTTGCTTATGAAGAAATTACATGGATTACTCATTTTCGGATTATTGTTACTTGGAATTTGTGCCTGTAGCAATCAGAAGCAGTCTACTGATGGCATGCCAAATCCTGTAAAGGAATTGGATCGCATAGAAGAACTTGCAAAAGAGATGAACTGTGCCATGGTTAAGCCGGAAGGCGTAGAAATCAGCGACGAAACATTTGCCGTGATTGACGGAGAACCAAAGATTGGCCAGTATACATTTACCGTGGACGGGCAGGAATGCATGCTCAGATTTGCCGATGCAGATGTGAATACAGATATCAGTGGTGTGTATCCAGAAGATCAGGACGGCAAGACGCTCTTTGAAGATGATGTTCACGATCATGGACATTATATTGAGAATGACACCGGTAAGGCGTATCGCTGGTTTACAGTGGACGGCCAGTATCTCTTCTATGTGGAAGATAAGGGTGCATGGGAGTGGAACCAGTTTGAACAGATTTACAAGCAGTTTTATACTATGACACCAGCAAACTGGACAGCAGAAGTGCCATTTGAGAATTATCAGGCCATTGTAGGAACCTATATGGATGAAAAATCAGAATACATAGCACAGATCATACAATACATGGATCATGCAGAAATATATATCATGCATCAAACAGATGAAGGCAACAATGTCTGGGAAGCATCTGCAGTGCTTAACGGCAACCGATTAGAATATGAAAGCGCAAAATCTTATCTGGTTACATACGATGAGAAATCAGGTGAATCTGGACAGAAGGATCTTGGATCCGAACAGGCTGGAAGCATCACCATCAAAGACAAAACATTAGCTCTTGACCATGTGGCAGATGAGCAGTTTAAAGGAATTGAGATGACTTTTTCTAAGTAGGAGGAACGAACATGTTAAAAGTAATTATGACTTCAAAATCCGGCGCAACAAAGGAACATGTGCTGGCCAATGATAACAAGCTTACAACCAAAGGAATCATCCTTTGCGCATTGGATGTGCTCTGCGATGTGTGTCTTGTCAGCATGACATGGAAACTTGCAAAGAAAATCTATAAGAAGTAGGTCGAAGTGATGAGTCAGAATCGAGATAGGAAAGCAACGATTCATCATATAAAGCTAAATCCAGGCCCATTCTATAGCATCAAAACCGGGGCAAAGACCATCGAGATTGTCCTTTTAGACACAGAGGATGACTGGACCAAACACATCAATGTAAATAGATAGGAGTGTGAAGAAGATGAAAATGATGAACAAATTTTTTGAACTTGGAAATCGCTATGCAGCAGACAGTGACTGGAAGGATTTCGCTTTGGTGAAGTTTTGTCTCTGTGCCATGGGTGTGATCATTGGAGCTAATATTCCGAAAAAATACAAAACGCAGGTCACCGGTGCAGCAGCAGGCGTGTTCGCCATTACTTATGTGCCACTGATGGCAAAGGTAGTTAAGATTGCCAAAGATATGGTGGAAAAATAGACATTAGAATATATGAGATAGTAAGGGAAAGCCCGTTCAGGAAAACTGAGCGGGCTGTTTTTTGCAGTAGATAAATGTTGGGGTTGCGTATGATGGTCGGGATAAATGTGCAAAATTTGCATATTTACCATAATTGATATGCAAAAAATGCGTATTTAAAATTGAAAATGCGCAAAAAATGCGCTATTATATATATAAGGAGGTGCAAAATGAGTAAATTAAAAGAACTTAGATTAGAAAAAGGACTAACACAAAAGCAGGCAGCAGAAGCTGCAGGTATTTCATTACGCTCCTATCAATCCTATGAAAGTGTTCAGGCAAAGCAAACTTCTTATAAATATCAGTATATATATGATAGTTTAGCAAAGATTAATCCAATTGATGAAGATCATGGAGTGTTGGATATTGAATATATACGCAAAAAATTAAATCCTATTTTAAAAGCATATAACGTGAAGTTCTGTTATCTGTTTGGATCATATGCAAAAGGGAAAGCAACACCTTCTAGTGACGTAGATTTATTAGTTGCAACATCTTTATCCGGATTACGTTTTTACGGGTTTGTAGAAGATATACGTAACATATTAAATAAAAGAGTCGATGTTCTTGATAGTGAGCAGTTACGTGACAATTATGAACTTACAATGGAAGTTTTAAAGGATGGTGTTAAAATTTATGGATAATATTAAAAATGATAATTATTACATTCATAAGTTACAACAGGATTTGAGCTTCATTATTAAACACATGAAACAAGTTGACTTGGAAGAATTAAACAAGAATGAAATATTACTGGATTCCATGCTCTTTCGAATGATACAGATCTCAGAAAATGCTAGAAAACTGACAGAAGAGTTTCGGAAGGAACATGCTAGTGTCCCATGGAATGCTTTATATGGAATGAGAAATCGTATCGTACATGATTATGGAAATGTTGATCTCAAAGTAGTTTATGAAACATTAAAGTATGATATTCCAGAGTTGCTAAATATGATTTCAGAAGTATTATAAATTAAGAGGTAATCTGTCTGGAGGATGTACTTCTGAATGGACAGCACATCTCACATACAAAATAAAAAAAGTTGGAGCTTAGCTCCAGCTTTTTCTTTTCTATATTATGCATGGGGTGCGAGCGCAAATGTCCGCAAAAACGGACTATAGAATTTGTAAAATTATGGTGTAACTATTAATCAAGAACATTTTAATGAGGAGTTTTGAAAGGAGTATAACAATGAAAAAATTAACTGTTCTGATTTTAACTTTATTGATGGCCTTTGGTCTTGTGGCATGTGGAGGTGGAACAAAAGAAGAAGCTGAAAAGGTATATATTACAGAAGATGACATGGATGCATTCTTCACCAATCCAGATGATTTCAAAGGAAAATACGTGAAAATTCCAGGTAAAATCCTTGATGAAGTTGAGAAAGATGGAGATACCACAGCACTTCAAGCATATTATGACACGGAAAGTTATGAGAATACTTACGTTGTTCATTCCACAACTTGTGATGAAAAGTTAAAGGGTGATGATTATATCATGGTTGATGGAAAAGTGACCGGGACATTCAAGGGAGAGAACCTTTTTGGAGGAGAAGTTACTTGTCCGTTAATTGAGGAAGCAACAATTGAAAAGTCTTCTTATCTTGATATTGTCGTGCCAACAATCAAAGAAGTTAAGCCTGAATTATCCAAAGAACAAAAAGGGGTAACAATTACGATTCAAAAGATTCAATATGCAGAGAAGGAAACAAGAGTATATCTTGAAGTAAAGAATGATACCAAAGAAAATATCAGCTATTCCGTATATGATATCAAGGCAATTCAGGATGGCAAGCAGATCTCTGGTAATGATACTTCAGATACTTTATACAATTTAGGAATGGATTCCATCGATTATGAAGTTAGCGCACATGCATCCGTAGAAGGCATGGTTGTATTAAAGTCTATTGATCCGGAGAAAGATTACCAGTTAATCGTTCCTGACATCTATTCTGACAATTATGAAATCGAATATAAAGATATGAAATTTGATATCAAAGCTGAATAGGAGGAAAATATATGAAGAAGAAATCATTATTTAGTATTTTAATTGCATGCTGTCTTTGCTTCTTCATGACTGCCTGCAGTTCAGGGCTAAGTCCGGAAGATTTGATGAAGGAGAGTGTTCAGGGCTTTTTCGCTGATGTGAAAGCAGGAGATTTTGAGAAAGCGCTGGAAAACGTCAAAGAAAGCAGTTCATTTAATGAAGAATTAAGCGATGATGGATACAATGAAGATACTGGATCCGGCAAAGCATTGATCAACGTCATCAAAGATATGAACGACAAGCTTACTTATGAAATAAAAGAAGTGGCTGTCGATGAAAAGGACGAAAACAAAGGAACCGTTACCGCATCCGTAAAATATGTGAATAGTAAAGACTTTGTAGCTGAATACTTTGAAGAAGTACTGATTCAGGCATTCTCTAACCTGGGTGAAGATCTTTCCGATGAAGAACAGGACGAACAGCTCGTGAAGATAATTGAAAAGATTTCATCCAAAGAGCGCGAAGTCAAATATATCGAAGAGGATATCACAATCAAGATGGTAAAAGATGAAGATACCTGGAAGATTGCAGACGTGGATGATGATCTGGCAAATGTAATTACAGGAAACTTACTGAAATCCTTTGAAGATGTAGAGAAAGCTTTGGATGAGTAGAAAGAATATTACAATAATATAATAATAAGAGAGAGCAGCAGTGTCTGCTCTCTTTTATGTTGGAAGTAATAATGAATGAAAAGGATATTATTTTTATTTCACCGTTATTACAGGTTTAGAATAATCTAATTCGATATATGAACAATGTATTAATTTTTGTACATAAAGTATCATAATAATATAAACTTGCACGCGAAAAAAGAGAGGGTGGATATTATGCATACTTTAGTTTATCAAGGAGAAGAATATGTAAAAAGAGGCGGTATATGGTACGATCAAACTTATTGTATGGTGCCAACATTTTTAGTAAATACTTTAGATATGGCCTGCAAAAAGTATGGAGTTGAAACTAGGAGGAATAAAGGAAATAACTTTAAATTAAGTACAAGCGACTTAGCTTTTTATCGTTCAAACAATGTTATTACAAATCCTCGATTGGACAAATTGCCAAGGATTGATATGTTTGATTTTGTAGTTAGAAGTAATGTGTTCAAGTGTAATCATGACAAACATAAACTCCGTGATATCGATGTTGCTATTGATTTGATTAATCGAAAAGGGCAGATTGTTAGAAAGAGAGTTCCAGCTGGTTATTGTGCAACGTGTGATGTATATTTTATCATGGAAAGTACATTTGAGAATCTCAAGAAGCAAGGAACATTATTGTGTAGATTAAGCAACGAAAAGAATTATAGAAATAAGAATTATCGACGCAACGATATGATTTTAGCTGATGAATCTGTGTTAATGATGTATGGTTATAATGTTTCTCAGGCTGAAGGATTATCAGAGTTACAGAGAAGAAAAATACTTGCGCTTCTGATCGATCGTAAAGTTTTAACTCGTTCTGTAATTATTAGTTACTTGGATTTCTTTATCAAGCAGCGTCAATATACAGATAAATATATGATCGCGATTTCAAAATGGGAAAGTGATCGTAAGTTTATTTGTGAGTATCATGATCACTTCTATAGAAAATATGGTACAGGCGGTTTAAATATATAAGAATAATGGGATGGCGAAAAGAGTTCAAAGCTTGTCTTTGGGCTCTTTTTATAATATAAAATACTTATCTAAAGAATAACCATTGTTTGATATATATGTTAAAATAGAAGAAGTGAATCTGTTTAAAAGATAAATAAGGAATAGAGGGGCAAACTTATGATTATCTATAAAAATACAAATCTTGCGTTTCGTGAGGATGTTGAAACAAATAGGATTGCAGATATTATAGAGCAAAATTTTGTGGATAAAATTGGACATAGAGAATCTCCTTCAGAAAAAACTGCCTGGAGAAATTCTATGCAATATATGGAAAGAGTTCTTAGAAATTCTCAGATTTCAGATGATTGTGGTGTTTTAATTGAATATACCATTCCAAACACAAGCAAAAGAGTTGATTTTATTGTTACTGGCCGAGATGAAAAGCAAGAGAAAAACTTTGTTTTAGTAGAATTAAAACAATGGGAAGTGGCTGATAAAACTGATATTCCTGAACTGGTACATACATTTGTAGGTGGTGGTTTTAAGAATGTACCTCACCCTTCCTATCAGGTAGAAAGCTATAATCGTATGATGGGACTGATGAATGAAGGTATTTATGATAATGACATAGAGGGACATCCATGCGTATATTTACACAATTATTCCAAAAAGACACCGGAACCATTATTAGACGATTGTTATCAGGAAGCGGTAAAGAAAGCGCCTATCTATTTCATTGATGATTATCGCGAATTACAGGCCTATTTAAAAAAGATGGTAGGTCAGGGAAATGGGATGGAAATCCTTTATGAGATTGAGCATGGCCGTATCAGACCATCTAAAGCTCTGGTTGACTGTGTGGATTCTTTATATAGAGGCAATGATGAATTTGTTTTATTGGACGAACAGATTGTGGCTTATAATATCATCTGCAAAGAACTAGAAAACTATACTACTAAAAAAACTATTATTGTAAAAGGTGGTCCAGGAACTGGAAAATCAGTTATTTCATTTAAAGTTTTGCATCAGTTGATTGATAAAAGACTGAATGCAAAATTTATTGCACCTAACGAAGCATTCCGTGAAGTAATGATTCGTAAACTGGTTGCATCGAAGGTTGATAAGGCAAAGAATATTAAACCTTTGTTTGGTGGATCTGGAACTTTTTTTGGAGTACCGAAAAATGCTTTTGATGTTCTTATTGTCGATGAAGCACATCGATTAAAAGGCAAGGGTGCCTATATGTATAAAGGTGAAAATCAGATACAGGACATTATTCATGCTTCAAGATTGAATGTTTTCTTTGTAGATGACACCCAGAAAGTTGTTCCAGCAGATATTGGTTCTGTTTCTGAAATAAAAAGAGTTGCTACATTGGAGGAATCTGAAGTAGTTGAGATTGAATTAAAAGCACAATTTAGATGTTCCGGGGCAGAGGGATTTGTCAACTGGGTAACTCACACCTTACAGATTGAGGATACTGCAAACTATGAAGGCTGGGATGAGGGCGCTTATGAGTTTAAGATTTTTGATGATCCAAACGAATTGCGAGATATGATTCAAAGAAAGAATCAGGAAACAAACAATAATGCCCGTTTGGTAGCAGGATTTGCCTGGGATTGGTCAAAAGACAAAAATGCAAAAGTAGACGATGTAACTATTCCAGAGAAATATTTTAACATGCCTTGGAATTCCAGAGATAAGAGAGCCTTGTTTGCAATCAAAGAGGATTCTGTAAACCAAGTAGGCTGTATTCATACTGTTCAGGGACTGGAATTTGATTATGTTGGTGTTATTATTGGTAATGATCTTAAATTCGATGTGGAAACACAATCTCTTTATTCTGATTATAATGAATATAGAGACAATTCTGGTAAAAAAGGTTTAAAGAAGCAGCAGGAAAGACTGACTCAGTACGTAAAACAAATCTATAAAGTTTTAATGTCTCGTGGCAGATATGGTTGTTATGTATATTGCCGAGATGAAAATTTAAAGAATTACTTAGAATCAAGAATGGTAAAATAAAGGATAGACTAAATTATGAAACAGGAAACGATTGATCGTATTAGGAAATTTTCAGAAGATCGAGACTGGGATCAATTCCATGGGCCAGCGAATTTGGCAAAATCTATTGTCATTGAAGCAGCAGAATTATTGGAATGCTTTCAATGGAGTGATACAGACTTTGATTTACAGCATGTAAAAGAGGAATTGGCAGATGTTTTAGTGTATTCTCAAAATCTGTTGGATAAACTGAAATTAGATGCAGATGAAATTGTTAATATGAAGATGGCACAGAATGAAGCGAAATATCCAGTGGAAAAGGCAAAAGGAAGTGCTGCAAAATACACAGAATTATAGGACAGGAGATACAAACATGGTATCTACATGCATTGACTGGATCGATGTGTGTAAGATTCTAGAAGAATAATTGCGTAGAATCGTAAATAACACGGGCAAGCCTTAAACTCCCTTTCATAATGTGCTATACTATAGCTGTTGGGAATCATGAAAGGAGAGTATGACAATGAAAAACATGAAAAGAAACATCGTAACCCGTCTCGTGATCTGGATGATGGTTGCTATGCTGTCTGCTGGCGCAATTGCTACAGTGGATACAACAGACGTTAAGGCAGCTGCAACTGTATTAATTACAAGAACTGGATCTAAGTATCATAAGAGAAAGTGTGGCAGAGGTACTTTCTTTAAAGTTTCTCTGACAAAAGCAAAAGCAAGACATCTTAGCCCATGTAAGAAGTGCTTCCATGGCAAAGCTCCAAGCAGCTCCAAGAAGACAAGCAAGAAAAAAACAACAAAGAAAACAACTAAGAAGGCAGCAGCTAAGACATTCAATTTCTCTTTAAATAAGACTAAGATTGTCATCAAGAAGGGCGAAACCAAAAAGCTGAAAGTAGTTGGAACCAAGAGAAAAGCGAAATGGAGTACCAAGAAGAAGTCCATCGCAACTGTTTCTTCCAAAGGCGTTGTCAAAGGAAAGAAGAAGGGTACAACTGTGATCAAAGCCAAAATCAGTGGCAAAGTTAGAAAATGCAAGGTGATTGTTAAGTAGATCATATTGTAATCGTAAGGAGGTCTTATAGGCCTCCTTATATCGTATTAGGAATAAAGAGGACATATATATGCCAAATGAAAATGGTGCCTGGATCATGCGCGGGCTCGATTGGAATGACCCATATCGCATTCGCACGGCACAGGAATTATTAAATTATATCGATCAAGTGGGTTTTCTGCCATTGTTTGCCAATGAAATTCCTGGATTTTCTGTGGAAGAGCATGTCTCCCCTCTGTTTTGGTGGAGCGGAGATCCGAAACAGGATCCATGGATCTGGAGAGAATTATTGGCCAAGAGTGGGAAGGTAGCCTATGGCAAATTCTTCCGTAAGAAGGCAGGTTTCATCTCTCTTGGATGGCTTGGCAGATTTGCCAATTTCAGAAGGGATGGCTATGACTTTGACAGCCTTTGGGATGATGAGCTGGCCTCCTACCGCAGCAAATGCATCATGGATCTGTTCATGGACCATGAGATCAAGGACTACTATTCTTCCGAGGTGAAGAAACTGGCAGGCTTTGGCAAAGGCGGGCACAAAGGATTTGACGGCGAGATCACAAAGCTTCAGATGCAGACCTATCTTGTGGTGAAGGAATTCAAGCAGAAGGTGAGCAAGAAGGGCAAGGCATACGGCATGCCGGTTTCCATCTATGCCACACCGGAATCCATCTGGGGATCTGAGATCATCACCAAGGGATATCAGGAAGATCCGCAGGATTCGAAGCGATACATTGTGGAACGCATCTTAGAAGAATTCCCAAACGCTGATCCACATACAATTGAAAAGATGATTCGTTAGATGGGCTGTGTTTTGCAGCTCATTTTTACGTGCCTTTATTGGTGTGGGTGTGTAGATTAAGAGGGATGCATTTCCCTAACGGGGGCTAATTATGGCCATCTATTTATGCCAATGTGACGTTCATTTTTGCCGGTTCTCGTGATAAAATAGGCTTATAAAAAAGAGATAACAACGATATAGGAGGATAGAACTATGAAATTTGATCGTTGGATTATTATTGCATTGCTTGTCATTCTTGCTGGCGTTTCCTGTTTTGGCATCGCATCCAAGGCGAGCAATCCAAAAACTTATGAAAAGACAATCACAGCCCTTGATGAAAAAAAGGATAACGTATTAAAGCTTACCGCAGCAGCAACCACAAGCTCTGCAGCAGTTTCTGCCCTTCCTGGCGACACCTGTACACCGATTGCGGAAAAGCTTGCTGACATGAGTGGATATTTCATGGTTGTATTATGTGCCATTTATCTTGAAAAATATCTGCTGACCATCATCGGTATCGCAAGTTTTCGTATTCTCATTCCGATCGGCCTGCTCTTAGTTGCCAGCTATTTCCTGGTTGGCAATATTCGCTGGAGACGTGTTGGTACAAAGCTGATTGGCCTTGGACTTGCACTTTTTCTTGTAATTCCAAGCAGCATGTGGGTTTCCACCAAAGTTGAGAATACTTACGCTGACGCAGTGAGCTTCGGTGTTGAAATCGACGAGAATGACAAAATTGTCGATAAAGACCCTTCCTCCGAGGCAAATGTTTCTGCCACTGATGCAACAACAGAGGAAAAAGGGGCAGCAGCTACTTCTGAAAGCAAAAAAACCGGTCTCATCAACAGCATTGGCTCCGGTGTATCTTCTATCGTAAATGGAGCAGCACACCTCACAGAAGAAGCAGGTAAGGTACTTAACAATGCAACTGGCGGCGCACTGGAGAATGCAGAAGAAGCGATCACTGGCAAGCTTTCTGGTATTCGTGAAGATGCAGAGACCATGCTTAATAACTTCATCGAAGCCGCAGCAGTGATGATCATTACTTCCTGTGTGATTCCGCTTCTTGTGCTTGCATTCTTCTTCTGGATGATCAAGATTGTTCTGGATGTGGATTTCGCAGTTCCTGATCTGGCAGGATTAAAAAGAAAGTAGTTTTTCAGATTTTTTAGAAGGTATCATCTAACTATAAATAAAACCCCACCGGATGATACCATGGTTTTATCAAAGAAAACCAAGGAGGAAAAACATGAAGAGTAAACAGTTTAAAGTATTCCGGGATCAGGAAGGCAATGAGTATCAGTTTGATCCAAAAGCATTTCAGAATAAGATGAAGGAAGTGGTAAAAATGAACCGCTCTCGTGGCAAGAAGATGACTGCCCAGCAGCTTAGACTTAAGCTGGCAGAAGAACTGAATGTGTCCGAAGATGCGATTCGCAACTGGACTTATGGCTATAATGGACCTTCTGATTTGGAAACAATCAGAGAAATTGCAGTATATTTTGGAATGGAAGAAATGGAGTTAATGGTGGGGGTTGATCAGATGAATAGTAAAAAGACAATTGAATATAGTGGATTGCAGCAGGATATTTCGAAGAATGTTCTTCGTAATATCTATGCTAAGATGTGTGATGTGGAGGATATGTTTTGTGCCGTTGGATTTGATTTTTCCGAGGATGATTCGGAATGCAAAGCGATCGATCCGGTGCTTGTGGCAATCTTTGATTTAAGAACCTATATGCATGAGAATTATCTGGATATTCCAAAGTCCTTCCAGAAGAAATACAGACCATTTGATGACAAATTTCATGAGTTTTACACAAATCTTTGGGCCAACCTGGATTATAAGAAGGAAGTCGCAGAATATGCAAAATCTCATGACTGTGATGAAGAGCACGCAGCCTGGGCATTAGAAGAACAGTTTGTGCAAGATTATATCACTGAGATGAAGGATCTTTTTACAGACTATATTCCGGAATAAACTGTCATTAAAGAACAGTATATATGAATGAATCAAAAAAGGTGTCGATTTGAATTTCAAATCGGCACCTTTTTATATGCACGTATTATAACATAAATTTATGAATTACTTCTTCAATAGCATCGTGATTACAGTCATTTTCTGTGATATAGTCAGCCACAGCTTTGGCTTGCTCGGTAGCATTGGCCATGGCGACTCCGATGCCTGCAGTTTCAATCATCTCGATATCATTGGCTGCATCGCCGCAAGCGATGGTGTCGGCTACGGAGAGACCCAAAAGCTTGCAGAGATTTGTGATGGCTATTCCTTTGTTCACGCCCTGAGTACAGATTTCAAGGAGCATGGAAGCGGTGTGGAATGGATAGACATCCTGTTTATATTCCTGAAGGAGCCAGTCGCGGTAGGAGAGCAGATTGTCAAGATCGTGAAGATCCACGGCCAGCACCTTATAGACAGGTATGTCAAGGCTGGCAACGTCCGGTATCGTGCGATAATCCACGCTGATGCGGTTATAGTACCAGGCGGTTTCTTCCCAATCAGCCTGACAAGGCTCTACGAGGACATTCTCAGCGTCATAGGTTACCATGTAGAGTCCACGCTTGTAGCCTTCATCGAAAATTGGGCGAAGCAGTGACGGCTCGAATGGTTTTGAGTAGAGCAGCTTCTCTTCATACATATCATAGATGATGGCGCCGTTGAAGGCGATGACCAGGCATCCGTCTTCAGTCAACTCAAGCTTTTTTGCCTGAACGATGGCAGAAGATAAAGGGCGGCCGGTACAGATAATGACTTTATGTCCAGCGGCAAGAGCAGCCTTGATGGCAGCGCGATTGCCGGCGGTGATTTCTTTTTTTGAGTTTAACAAGGTATCATCCAGGTCTAAAAATAGTAATTTTTGATTCATAAGAGTTTCCCATCATATAATCTGCTCATCACAATATTTACATACTTCTTCCCAATCCTGGGCATCCACTTCTTCATAGACGCCGACAACGAAAAATCCTGCGTCGTGGGCAGTTTTTACACAGTGGAGCGCATCTTCGAATACAACCGTATCGGTAAGGGTGCCGCCCATCCGTTCCATAGCCTGTAAGAAGATGTCAGGGTGATACTTGCCCTTGCCAACTTCTGAGCAGGTCAGGATAAACTCGAATTCATCCAGGATGCCAAGTCGGGAGAGGCAGGAAGACATCAGATCACGGTCTGTGGATGTGGCAGCGCAGAATGGGATGTTCTGACTACGAAGCCAGGACAGGATCTGTGCGCCGGAATTCTTCAATGGAATGGTATCGCGGTACGCGGCAGCGATAACCCCGTGGATGCCGGCGATGATCTCATCATCTGATTTGTCCACGCCATAATAACTCTGCAGATAGTGTGCATTCTCCAGTGAAGTTTTGCGCTTTACCTGCTCGCGGATGTCTGAATCTGCGGTGATGCCAAGGGAGGCAAGATAATCGCGGGTCACATTCTTCCAGGCAGGCATAGAATCAATAATTGTGCCATCCAGATCGAGGATGGCACATTTGAAATTATTGATCGATAGGTTATTTATATTATTATTATTTTTCATATAGTCGTGAAAATTAAAGCTGTTTGATCAGGTTGATCATTTCGATTGCGCCAAGTGCACAGTCATAACCTTTGTTACCAGCTTTGGTGCCGGAGCGTTCGATTGCCTGTTCAATATTTTCTGTAGTTACGATACCGAACATTACTGGAACGCCTGTCTGTAAGCCAACCTGAGCAACTCCTTTGGATACTTCGTTACATACATAGTCATAGTGGGATGTGGATCCACGGATTACTGTTCCTAATGCGATGACTGCATCGTATTTGCCGGACTGAGCCATCTTCTGAGCTGCAAGTGGGATTTCAAATGCACCTGGAACCCATGCTAATGTGATGTCTTCTTCTTTTACATCGTGGCGAACTAATCCGTCTACTGCACCACCGATTAATTTGGAAACGATAAATTCGTTGAAACGGGATGCTACAATACCTACTTTAATACCTGTTGCGACTAATTTTCCTTCTACTACGTTCATTTTCAAATCTCCTTTTTATAAAAATCTTAAATTAAATACGAATTAATACATGTGACCCATACGGTCTGCTTTTGTCTGTAAATAGAATGCGTCGATCTTATTGGCCTTGATGACGATTGGAACGCGTTCTACGATTTCCATGCCGTAAGCCTTTAAGTCATAGATCTTCTGTGGGTTGTTGGTGAGAAGACGAAGCTTCTTGATGCCTAAATCCTGTAAGATCTGAGCACCTACCCAGTATTCACGCATATCTTCCGGGAAGCCAAGCATTAAGTTGGCGTCTACGGTGTCATAACCCTGTTCCTGAAGCTCGTAAGCCTTTAATTTGTTGATGAGGCCGATGCCACGTCCTTCCTGTCTCATGTAAAGTACAAGTCCGCGACCTTCTTTTTCGATGGCTTTTAATGCTGCCTCTAACTGTTCGCCACAGTCACAGCGCATGGAACCAAGCACGTCGCCGGTGAAACATTCAGAATGTACACGGCAGAGAACTGGTTCGCCATCAGCCACGTCTCCCTTAACGAGAGCGATGTGATGTTCGCCATTTACAGTATTCACATAGCCGTAAATGTCAAATTCACCATATTTTGTTGGCATTTTTGCCATTGCTTCCCTGGAAACCAGCTTTTCATAAAGCTTTTGTTCCATGGTTAAGTTATTTGCATCTGTCATGATATCCTCCTTAACGCCCAGACTGATTAATATCCGTGCTGAGCAAGAAATTCAAGTGTAATATTGCTCTTCTTTGGCTCCTCGTCACGGAAGCTTAAGAGCTTTTCGATGTATTTCCCTACCAGATCCACCTCAAGGTTGACTGGATCGCCGACATTCTTACTGAGTAAGATGGTTTCGTCTGCGGTAGTTGGAATGAGGGATACTTTAAAGTCGTGGTTGGAAACCGCTGCAACAGTGAGGCTGACGCCGTCGATGGTGATGGAACCCTTCTCGATGATGTATTTGAGAAGATTGTGTGGTGTCTCCACGGTCATCCAGACTGCGTTGTCTTCTTTCGCAAAGTTGGTGATGGTTCCGGTTGCGTCCACATGACCAGCCACGATGTGACCGCCGAATCGGCCATTGGCTGCCATGGCTCTCTCTAAGTTTACCTTGCTGCCAGGTTTTAAGATGCCAAGGCTGGTGCGGCGAAATGTCTCCGGCATGACGTCCACGCTAAAGGAGTGGTTGGTAAATGAAGTCACGGTCAAACATACGCCGTTGACTGCAATACTGTCTCCAAGATGGACATCTTCCAATACCTTTGTGGCATTCAACTCAAGAACACCGGCTTTTCTTGCCTTTACGGTTCCGACCTCTTCCACAATTCCTGTAAACATAGTCTTTTTTCCTTTCTCATATTCTCTATTTCCTAAATTCCTCAAAAGTATGAAGCTTTATATGAAGCATTTAGAAGATTAAATCTCCTTCAACTAAGAAATCTCCGTCAAAGGAACTGATTTTCATATTGTCTAACTGGAAGCTTTCTGCAGGAGTGGCAATGCCCTGGCCGCCAACTGGTGTGAAACCAGCCATTCCTCCAAAGATTTTACTTCCGATATATACATATACGTGATGCACGATGCCGGCTTCTAATGCGGCGAAGTTTAATGTCTGTCCACCCTCTAATAAGATGCCATCGATTCCCATCTCACCAAGGATTGGCATGAGAGCGGCTAAGTCAAGATGACCGTCTTTTTCAGGAACCTGTATACAGGTGATGCCCAATTCTTCAAGGGAAGCGATTTTGCTTTCGTCTCCTGTGCAATATGCCACGATGGTTTTATATAAACTGGCTGTCTGGCACATATTGGAATCGAGCGGAATCTGAAGACGGCTGTCACAGACGATTCTGATTGGGTTGCGTCCACCTTCTAATCGACAGTTCATGGTTGGATTATCTGCAAGGACCGTTCCAATTCCGGTCATAATGCCCATATACTGGTTGCGAAGCTGGTGTACATGTTTTCTTGCACTTTCATTGGTGATCCACTGGGAAGCACCGGTGTATGTAGCAAGCTTGCCGTCTAAGGTCATGGCATACTTTAATGCAACGTACGGCGTTTTGTTGGTTATATAATGGAAGAATACGGGATTCATGGCGTCGCATTCTTCTCTTAAAAAATCTTCAATTACGGTCAATCCATGTTCGCGGAGGATTCTTACACCCTTGCCAGCAACCAATGGATTCGGATCGCGGGATCCGATATAAACAGTAGAAATGCCTGCCTCTAAGATAGCATCTGTGCAAGGAGGAGTCTTGCCGTGATGGCAGCAGGGTTCTAAAGTGACATAGATGGTTGCCCCTGTCATATCCTCTGTGCATTTTGTGATGGCATTGCGTTCTGCGTGAAATCCACCAATGCGGTGATGATAATCTTCATTTAAGATGCGCCCATCTTTTACGATGACAGCACCTACCAATGGGTTTGGATTTACTGCGCCAGTTCCCTTTTTTGCAAGTTCGATGGCACGTCTCATATAAGTTTCATGGGTGTTCATGAGGATTGTCCTTTCCAAATGTTATGACTTCAGGACAAAAGATGGATAAAATGGAATACCCTGGATACAAAACGTACCCAGGGCAAAGTGAGAAAAGAAAATAATCTTGAAAAAAGCATATTAATAATGGCTATCCTTCTACCATCCAGACTTTACTGTCGGCTCTGGAATCTCACCAGATCATGCCATACGGCTCGCGGGCTCATCAAATCATATACCGCCGGTCGGGAATCACACCCTGCCCTGAAGAATTGTTTTAACTTTAAATTAATTATAATACGATGACGAATGTGTGTCAATATATTTTTACAAGCATATAATATTGAAATAAAAGAAAATAAAAGTAAAAAATCCCATGGAAAATTTAAATAGTTATAGTTGCAAAAACGTCCCTCTTGTATTATAATTTGTACAATTGTGTTTCATAAGAACAATTTAGTGATAATTACGATGATTTATAAAATGATAGAAAGAGAGACAAGTGTATGGCAACAGTAAAACCATTTCAGGCGATCAGACCTCGAGCAGATCTTGTTGAACAGGTAGCTGCGCTTCCATATGACGTGTATAATCGTGCAGAAGCGAGAGAAGCAGTAGCAGGAAAACCATATTCCTTCCTTAATATTGATCGTCCAGAGACACAGCTTGATCCGGAAATCGATATGTATGCAGATGTAGTATATGAAACTGCAAACAAGTTATTAAAGAAGCATATCGAAATGGGCGTTTATGTTCAGGATTGCTGTCCTGCATATTATGTTTATGAACAGACCATGGACGGACGTGTTCAGACTGGTCTGGTAGGATGTTCTGCCATTGATGATTATGAGAACGGCATCATCAAAAAGCATGAGAACACCCGTGCAGAAAAAGAATTAGACCGTATCCGTCACGTACATACCTTAAGTGCACAGACAGGACCAATCTTCCTTGCATACAGAAGACAGGATAAAGTGGCATCCGTTATTGATTATGTAAAGAATTATCAGGATTCTTTATATGATTTTGTTTCTGAAGATGGAATCAGACATCGTGTGTGGACCGTATCCGATTCTAAGCAGGTGAAGGATTTAGAGGCAGCATTTGCTGAAATCGATTATACTTATATCGCAGATGGTCATCACCGTGCAGCGTCTGCAGTAAAGGTTGGGCTTGGCAGAAGAGGCAAATATCCAGAATATACAGGCAAAGAAGAATTCAACCATTTCCTCTCTGTATTATTCCCGGATGATGAGCTTTACATCATGGATTATAACCGTACAGTGAAGGATTTGAACGGCTTAAAGGTTGATGAATTTTTAACAAAAATCGAAGAGAATTTCGTTGTGGAGAAGGTTGGCAAGGATGCATACAGACCTGAAAGCAAGGGAACCTTCGGTATGTATTTAGACAGCTTCTGGTACAAATTAACTGCCAAAGATCATACAAAATCTGAGGATGCAGTAAAGGCATTGGACGTATCCGTACTTCAGGATTACCTCTTACAGCCAGTCCTTGGAATTGCAGATCCTAAAACAGACAGCAGAATTGATTTTATCGGTGGAATCAGAGGTTTACAGGAATTAGAGAGACGTGCAGACTCCGATATGAGAGTATCATTCTCCATGTATCCAACCTCCATTACAGAGTTATTCGATGTTGCAGATGCAGGTGCTTTGATGCCTCCAAAATCCACATGGTTCGAGCCAAAACTTCGAAGCGGATTATTCATTCATCGCTTTGAACGATAGCAGAAAGTAATAGACTGTTAGATAATTACTATTATTCTAACAGTCTTTTTTTTATCAAAGTAATAGTATTTTTTGTAGGTTTATGATAAAATTATTCTATCAATATTATGTTTTATTAATAAAAGGATGGTGTAAACGCTATGGCAAACAATGTAAATATCGACACAAAGTTTATCACATTACTTGGTGACCCATTAAGACAGTCTTTCGCAGCTCAGATGCAGAACGCTGGTTACGCTGATGCTGGTCTTAACATGCTTTACTTCTACACAGAAGTAAACAACGAACATTTAGCAGATGTTGTTAATGGTCTTCGTTACATGAACTTCGCTGGTTTCGCTGTAACAAAACCTAACAAAGTTAAAGTTCTTGAATATCTTGATGAATTAGATCCATTATGCGCTAAGATGGGTGCTTCCAACACAGTTAAAAAGACAGAAGACGGCAAATTAGTTGGTTACAACACAGACGGTATCGGTTTCGTTCGTTCTCTTGAAAGAGACGGTGGCGTAACAGTTTCTGATCACAAGTACTTCTTAATCGGTGCTGGTGGAGCTGGTCGTGCAATGGCATGTGCATTAGCTTACTACGGCGCACAGAAAATCTACGTTATGGACTACTTTGCAGAATCCGCTCAGTCCTTAACAGACGATATCAACAACAACTTCGCTCCAGTTGCAGAATACGTAGAATTCAACGACTTCTCTAAAGTTGCTGACGCTTCCGTAGTTATGAACGCTTCTGGTATCGGTATGGGATCTCACATCGGTGAAAACCCAATGCCAAAAGAATGCTTCAACGCTGATACATTCTACTTCGATGCTTGCTACAACCCAGCAAAAACTCAGTTCTTATTAGACGCTGAAGAAGTAGGCGGAACAATCCTTAACGGTTTAGGAATGTCCTTATATCAGGGTGCTGCTCAGATCGAAATCTGGTCCGGTATCGAACCACCAATCGACGCTATGAAGCAGAAATTAATGGATATCATTTCCGAATAATTAAAAGTGTGAACGAATAGTATAATTTAATGGGATTTATAAACAGCTGTCATTTTATATGGCAGCTGTTTTTTTTATGTGCTAAAATAACTCTGAGTAGGATATTATAACCATAGAATATTGATATGAGAAAGGAAATGACATGAAGTACAAGAAATTATTACAACCATTGATCAGTCTTAGCCTGTGCCTGGTACTCCTTGCCGGATCTTTCGTATTTGGCCAGACGACCCATGCAGAGGAAGGACTCACTTATGTATACAAAATTATGTTTGTGAAGCAGTATTCATCTGAACCGGACATCAATATCGATACCATTGTCCGTGAGACAGCTTCACTGGATGCGCCTTTTGGTGCATTTACCGCTGAGGTGCCGGAAAAAGAAGGCTACATCTTCTGTGGCTGGGCAGCAGAAGAAGGGGATGGCGCCCGTCGTATCTCCTATGCGCCGATTACTGCGCCTGATGGAACTACCACAATGGTGGCAGATGAGAGCTGGAGCTTCCGTGACTATATGAAGTACTCCGGTGTATCAGATGTGCATTATGATTATACAGCCATTCTTCGCTTAAAGCCTGTCTGGGTCAAAGAGAATGCCAAGCATTATACCATCACCTTCTTTGCAAATGGTGGTGTCAGCGAGCCGGAACCGATGGACAAAGTGGAGGGGCTGAACAAGATTCTTAGGGTAGATGCGCCAACACGCGAAGGATATGAATTCATCGGCTGGGGTCTTACCAGAGACGCAAGAGTTTCCCGATATGAATCCGGTCAGTCCATTGAAGTCAATGAAAACACAAAACTGTACGCTCTCTGGAAACGAACAGTTTCTATTATGTATGATGCAAATGGTGGAGTAGGCGCACCGAATGGTCAGACCGAAACGATCTATAATGATGCAACGGCTCCATATTTTGCTATAAGCAGAATCACTCCAACAAGGGAAGGCTATAAATTCAAAGGCTGGGCCAGAACAAAGGATGCGGCGACACCTGAATATCAGGCAGCAAGATCTTATAAGATTGCTGATTCCTGTACCCTCTATGCAGTGTGGGAAAAAGAGCAGGTGATTGTACCGCCGGTGGATCCAATTGACCAGGTAGACCCAGTGGACCCGATAGATCCCGTGGACCCAGTTGATCCAGTAAATCCAATCGATCCAGTGGATCCAGTAGAACCTGTGAAACCTGAAAAAACAGATTGCAAGATTACAGCTTCCCCTCTCACCATTGCCATTGACAGCAAAGGTGGATATCTGGATTATGAAGTAAACAGTGATGGCAAGAAAACCTTCAAAAGTAGCGCCAAAGAAGTGGCAACAGTGGATGCCAGTGGCAAGATTGTACCGAAAAAGATCGGTTCCACCAAGATTACCATCACAGTTGCTGAGACAGACCAGTATAAGAAGGGGACAGCTACAGTTACAGTCACTGTCGGACCAAAGAAGGTTACCATTTCCAAGGTGACTTCTCCGAAAAAGGCTTATATGAAGGTGACCTGGAAGAAGAATACGACTGCGACCGGTTACCAGATTGCGTATTCCACCGACAAAACATTTGCCAAGGGGACAAAGAATGTCTCCATCACAAAGCAGAAGACCGTGAGTAAATCCATCAAGGTAACCTCTAAAAAGACTTATTATGTGAGGATGCGAAGCTACAAGACGGTCAGTGGCAAGAAGTATTACGGTCCTTGGAGCAGTGTGAAATCTGTGAAGATCAAATGAAAAATCCAATAAAAATTGACTTGTATTTTCTCTTTACCTATGCTAGAATATCTTTTGATTGACGTAAGAATTTTACTATTTATATTATATATAGATTAGAAAAGAACAGGAGGTATTCGTGATGGCAACACTTAAAACAGTTCTTACAGTAGTATTTATCATTGTATGCGTAGTCTTAACAGTGTTAGTTTTAATGCAGGAAGGAAAGGATGCAGGTCTTGGCGGAATGACAGGACAGGCTCAGTCCGGAACATATTGGAGTAAGAATAAAGGACGTTCTTCAAAGGCAAGAATCATTCAGGTAACAACAGCATTGGTTGTGTTATTCTTCGTACTTGCAGCAGTTCTTTGTTCCAAGTTATTCTAATTGTGAATTGTAATTATAACAGGCACTTCGTTAAGAAGTGCCTTTTTTTGTGGCAGGAGAATTCGTTCCTATACCATAAAAAGCCTCTGGAGGGATGCGCAGCACACTTATTTTGAAATAGATTGGAGGAATGAACGTGAGAAAGAAACAGAATCGTAAAGATATGTATGAGAAAAGAAAAAAGATCGTCTATGACGTGATTATGGACGATGCATATAAACCATTGAAGCTTCGTGAGTTTGCCTACCTCTTCCAGGTATCAGGGAAAGAGAGAGAGGAACTGGGCCAGATCTTGAATGAACTGGTTGCAGAGGGCAAGATTTCCGTAAACAACCGAGGCAAATATAAAAAACCGGAAGAAACCATGCTTACCGGAACCTTCGAGAGCACCCAGAGAGGATTTGGCTTTGTTACCGTGGAAGGTGAGACAGAGGATTACTTTATTCCAGGTGATCAGACTGCCGATGCCATGCATATGGATACCGTTTTGATGCTGGTAACCAATAAAGTGGCAACAAATGGCAGAAGAAAAGAAGGAAAGATCGTTAAGATCATCAAGAGAGGGATGGACCAGGTGGTTGGTACCTTCCAGAAGAACAAGACATTTGGCTTTGTGGTGCCGGATAACCAGAAATTTGGCAGGGATATCTTCCTGCCAGGACCAGAATGCAGAAATCTCGTTGATGGCCATAAGGTTGTGGTAAAAATCGTGGATTTTGGTGCCAAGGGCAGAAATCCGGAGGGGAAGGTATTGGAAATCTTAGGCCATGCCAATGATCCTCGTGTGGATATCCTGTCTGTGGTAAAATCCTATGATGTTCCAGTGGAATTCCCAAAGGAAGTCATGGATCAGGTGAAGAAGATTGGCAATGAGATCGATCCGAAGGATATCCCTGGCAGATTAGACATTCGTGACTGGATGACAGTAACCATCGATGGGGAGGATGCCAAGGATTTAGACGATGCCATCACCCTGACAAAACAGGAGGATGGATATCAGCTTGGTGTACATATCGCTGATGTCAGCCACTATGTGACAGAAGGCTCTCCACTTGATCAGGAGGCGTTAAAACGAGGTACCAGTATCTATCTGATCGACCGCGTCATTCCGATGCTTCCACATAAGTTAAGCAATGGCATCTGTTCGTTAAATGCAGGCACAGACCGTCTGGCACTTAGCTGTATCATGGACATTGACGGCACAGGTAAGATCGTGGGACATAAGATTGCAGAGACCGTTCTTCGGGTGGATGAGCGCATGAACTATTCTGATGTGGCAAAGATTATCGATACACAGGACGAAGCACTTTGTGCCCGCTATGAAAAACAGGTACCGATGTTCTTATTAATGAAGGAACTTTCTGATATCTTAAGACAGCGTCGACATGAACGAGGTTCCATAGACTTTGATTTTCCGGAATCCAAGCTGGTATTAGATGAAGATGGACGCCCAGTTGACATTTACCCATATGACCGCAACTGTGCAACGAAGATCATTGAAGATTTTATGCTGGCGGCCAATGAAACCATTGCAGAAGACTATTTCTGGCAAGAACTTCCTTTTGTATACCGTACACACGAAAGCCCGGATCCGGAAAAGATCAAAAAACTGGCATCCTTTATCCAGAATATGGGCTATTTTATGAAGAGTATGGCGAAGGAGAATATTCATCCGAAGGAAATCCAGAAGCTCCTTGGCAAGATTGAAGGAACAGAGGCGGAAGCCATGATCTCCCGTCTGACCCTGCGTTCCATGAAGCAGGCAAAATATACAACAGAAAATATCGGTCATTTCGGCCTATCTGCAAGCTATTACTGCCACTTTACCTCTCCGATTCGTCGTTATCCGGATTTACAGATTCACCGTATCATCAAGGAGAATCTCCATGGCAGGTTAAATGGCAAGCGAATCCATCATTATGAGAAGATGCTTGGCAGTGTGGCAGATTCCTCATCCAAGACAGAACGACGTGCAGAAGAGATGGAGCGTGAAGTCATCAAGATGAAGAAGGTGGAATATATGGAACAGCACATTGGCGAAAGCTTTGTGGGTGTGATTTCCGGTCTGACTACCTGGGGCATCTATGTAGAGCTTCCGAATACCATTGAAGGCATGATTCGTGTTGCAGATATGTGGGATGACTATTATAATTATGATGAAGCACATTATCAGATGATCGGTCAGGAAACAGGAAGAGTATTCGAACTGGGTATGGCCGTTCCGGTAAAAGTGGTAAAGACAGACAAGTTACTTCGCACTATCGACTTTATTCTGGATGAAGAGGAAGAAGCCTGGGAAGTTTGGTAACTTGTCCCGGATGATCACGGAGCTTTGTTCATAAATCAGTGAGGTATGTATTATGGCAAAACAAAAAGGTATGAAACTGATCGCCAATAACAAAAAGGCGCGTCATGATTATTTTATAGAAGAAACTTATGAAGCTGGAATTGCACTCCATGGCACAGAGGTAAAGTCCCTCCGTCTTGGACAGTGCAGTATCAAGGAAAGCTTCATCAGCATTGATAAAGGTGAAATCTTCATTCACCGCATGCATATCAACCCATACGAAAAGGGGAATATCTTCAACAAGGATCCCCTTCGTGTGAAAAAACTGCTGATGCATAAGCAGGAAATCTACAAATTAGATGCCAAGGCACAAATCAAGGGCTACACCATCGTACCCCTTCGCGTGTATTTTAAAGACAGTCTTGTCAAGGTGGAAATCGGCCTTGCAAAAGGTAAAAAGCTTTACGACAAACGTCAGGATATTGCAGCGAGGGATGCAAAACGAGATGTGGATCGTGCCATCAAAGCTAGCAGACAACAGTATTAAAAATATTTTGGGATATCCCTTGACTTATACTTAATACTGTGTCATAAATAATTATGCTAATGAATCTGCAATCCAGATTATAAACCCTTATTACCCGGGCTTGTACTGGTTTCGACGGGGGTCTAGAAGGTCGGATAGCCATTCGGAGGGGCCACGTTACGGCACAAACTTAAATATAAACGCAGATAATAATTTAGCGTACGCAGCTTAATTTAGCTGTTATCGGCTCTGCATGACCTACAATGCAGAATCCCGGTATCAAATGACGTAGGAAACGCACCTGGTCAAGCTTTGTGCCAGGTGGCAGATGGATGAAGCTACTGAGGTAGAAAGCCTGTTCGTGGGCGTGCTGCCGAGGGAATGACAAAACGCGAACTGTAATGGGAGAAGTCCGGTTGGAAAGGTTTTCGGACGCGGGTTCGATTCCCGCCAGGTCCATAAATAAGAATCGCATGGTTGTGCGGTTCTTATTTTTTTTGTATGATAGTAATAGATATAGATTGAATGAAGAAAGGAAGAATAGTATGGCATTTTTTGATGATTTAACAAAGAATTTAACTGTAATGGGTAGACAGGCAACTGATAAAGCCAAGGAAGTAGCAACAATTACCAAGCTTACTGCAGAAATTAAAAAAGAAGAAGCGAAAATTGAAAAACTCTATGCAGCAATCGGCAAGCGTGTATACGAAGCGACTAAGGATGCACCAGCTGAAACTGATGCAGCAGATGTTGCAGCAATCACAGAAGCATTTGACAAGATTGCATCCCTGAAAGGCGAAGTATCTGTCGTTAAGGGTGGCAAATCCTGCCCTTCCTGTGGTGCATTTGTGGAAGACGGAAGCAAGTTCTGCAAAAACTGCGGCGCAGAAATTGAAGCAGATGATGCAGAAGAAATTGAAGAAGAAATAGAAGAAACTGTAGTTGAGGAAGAAACACTCGATGATTAAAGTAGAAAACCTTGTGAAAAAATATGGTGGGAAGACTGCCCTTGACGGTATCAGCTTTCAGGTGGAGTCGGGGCAGATTGTAGGACTGCTTGGTCCCAACGGCGCAGGTAAGTCCACTACCATGAACATCATGACCGGGTATATTCCGCCGACCAAAGGGAAGGTGTTCATCGATGGTCATGACATTGTGAAGGATGCCATCCAGGCGAAAAAAGCCATTGGATATCTTCCGGAGATTCCACCCCTTTATATGGATATGAAGGTGAAGGAATATCTGAAGTTTGTAGCAAAACTCAAGAAAGTGAAGGGACGTGACCGCAAAAAACAGATTGAATATGTGATGGAAGTGACAGGAATCAAGGAATACGAGAAACGTCTGATCAAGTTTCTGTCTAAGGGCTACCGACAGAGAGTCGGCATGGCCCAGGCACTTCTTGGCAATCCCAAACTTCTCATTTTAGATGAGCCGATGGTTGGCCTCGATCCAAAGCAGATTATCAACATGCGTGAGCTGATTGGCAATCTGGCAAAGGACCGTACCATCATTCTAAGCTCCCATATTCTGTCCGAAATCAGCGCAATCTGTGATCATATCATCATTATGGATCAGGGTAAGATTGCAGCTTACGGAAAAACCACGGATCTGGAAGAGAAATTCACGAAGAAGAATCAGCTGGCGCTTACTGTAAAGGCCGATGCAGACGCAGTGCGTGAAGCTCTCGCAGGCTGTGATCTGATCAGCGATTTTACCATGGAAGAGGGAGAAGATGCCATGGTGGTCCGCGTCGATACCCATTCTGAGGAGGACATCCGTGATCAGTTATTCTTTTATTTCGCAGAATGCAAGATTCCGGTTCTTACCATGGAAGTAGAAGGCACCTCTCTTGAGGACATCTTCCTGAAACTGACAGAGGAGGTGGACGAATAATGGGCGCAATCTATACAAAAGAATTGAAGGGATACTTCACATCCCTGACAGGCTATGTGTATCTGGCCTTTTTCACACTGGCAGTGGGAATTTATTATGTGAATTACTGTGTGCTCAGTGCATCCACCAACTTTACAGCCAATGTATTAGGGCATATGGCCCTGATTTTCCTGATTGTCATCCCAATCCTATCCATGGGACTGATGTCAGAAGATAAAAAACAAAAGACAGACCAGCTGCTGTTTACAGCACCAATCCATCCGTGGGAGATCGTCCTGGGCAAATATCTCGCTGCTCTGACCCTCTTTACTTGCTCCCTCTGTCTGGTTGCCCTGTTCCCATTGGTTACCAGCTTTTTCGGACCGGTTAGCCCGACTATGACTGGGGCAGGTTTCCTTGGGACATTCCTTATGGGAGCAGGTCTGATTGCCATTGGCATGCTCATATCCTGTCTCACAGAACATCAGATCATCTCGGCAATCCTCACCTTTGGGGTTCTCTTTTTGATGTATCTGCTTCCTTATGTGACAGATATTTTCCCGGAAAGAGTGGCAAATGTGATCAACTGGTTCTCCCTGATGGAACGATTTGACGGCTTCATCAATGGGATTATACGTCTTTCTGCGGTGGTTTATTATCTGTCCTTCGTGGTATTCTCCATGGTCTTTGGCAGCCTGGTTGTGGGCAGAAGAGGCCGAAAGAAGTTCTCTACCCTGCTTTGCCTGATCATCCTGGCAGCAGTGCTCATCGGCGCCAATATCGGTGTGGAAAAGAGCAAGGTTAAGGTGGATGTGACCCAGAATCAGATTTTTACCATCTCTGAACAGAGTAAAAAGATTGCGAAAAATCTGGACAAGGATGTCACAATTCATTTCTTATGCAGAAAAAGTGATGTAGAACATAGTTATCTGGAAATTGTGGAGCAGTTAGAAGCCGCATCAGACCACATTTTCATTGATTATAAAGACCCTGCCCGCTATCCAAATTTCGGTGCAGAGTATGTGGCAGAGACGGATGCCATTGCAGCGGGAGATGTGATCATTACCTGCGGCGAGAAGGGTCGATATTTATCCCAGGATACCTTCGTATCCTATACCTATGACGATGACGGCGATTATGAGCCATTGCTGAATGTGGAGCCACAGATCGTATCCGGCATCAATTCCGTCATCTCTGAGAAAACACCAATCATCTATGCCCTCACCGGACATGGAGAACTGGAATTTGACACAGAGTTTCGTGCATCTGTGGAGCAGGACAATTTCACCTTCAAGGAACTGAACCTCTTAATTGACGGGGCTATTCCGAAGGATTGCGAGATTCTGTTGATCGATGCACCGATTAGCGACCTCTCTTCTGAGGATGCAGATCTGATTACTGAATATGTAAAGAATGGCGGCAAGCTGTTCTACGTGTGCAATACGGATCCAACAGCCGATTCCATGCCTCGTTTTGATGCCATCTTAAAAAATTATGGGGTCAATGTGGCAGAGGGCGTCGTTGTTGAGACCGACTCCAACATGTTCATGCAGGATTATCCAACCTACCTCCTTCCAAAACTGGAGGAATCCGGCATTACTACTTCCCTTCTGGGCAACAATATGTTCGTGCTGACACCGGTATCGAAAGGACTGATCTTAGACGCTGACAAAGCTGTTTCATTGCTGAGCACCAGTGCAAATGCATTTGCCAAGGTCAACACTGAGAGCGAAACGACAGAGTTTGAAGAGGGCGACGTGACAAATCCGGGTGGATTCTCCGTGGCAGCCCGCGTGGATAATGCGGCGGGAGAACCTCAGATGATCGTATTCGGCTGTCCAAGTGCCATTTTAGGGCAGATTGATACCTATGTATCCGGTGGCAACAGTGATTTCATCTCCAACTGCTTCAATACCCTGGCAAGTCAGGAGGATAAGGTAGCGTTGAAGGCCAAGGCCCTTGTGAATAACACAGCAGCCTACTCCAACACCATGGTTACCGTCATTTCCTTTATGGCAGTGATCGGATTACCTGGCATCCTGCTGATGTTTGGCATTATGGTCACACTTCGCAGAAAACATAGTAAATAATTACATATATGTGAAACATAAAACTGCTTCCCTGCATTGGGAGGCGGTTTTTTTGTGCCTGTTTTTATGTCCGATGTTCTCCTACTTGAAAATTCCAGCCGAAAAGATGAGGTGTAGTATGATAACTAAAAAGGGGGAGGTATGACGAATGTTTATGTTTATTTTACTGGGGATCACAGCCCTGATCGACGGGCACACAAGAACCATTCCCATTCCATGTAATCTGTCCATTGCCGCGTTATGGTTCGTTCAGAGGATCTGGAGCGATCTTTTTGTAGCAATGGGTACCATGGGTGTGTTCTATGTATGCCGCATTCTGCTTCGCGGCGGCATCGGAATGGGAGACGTCTTCCTGACAGGCGCATTCTTCATGGGTGCCGGATGTGAGGTCGCAGCCGGATCTCTATGCGTGGGATTGCTGCTGTTTGCGCTGGCAGGGGTGATTCTATTAATTCTTGGCAGAGGGAAATCTGCGGCACTACCCTTTGCACCATTTTTATTCGCAGGTTATACGATGATAATTTTCATGAGAGGAGTAGCATAATGAAGGTAAAAAGACAGAAGATGACCAATGCAGGATGTGGAGGACGAACCAATCAGGACTGGGTCTGGTGCCAGTATAATACTTATCGCGGGGAACTGATTATTCTGGCGGTGGTTTGTGATGGTGTCGGAGGGAGTACAGATGGCGTGATGGCCAGCAGAAGTGTGGTGGATCATGTCATTGGAGGTTTTTGGGCCCATCTGAATGAGTATGAGAAGGAGAAGAAGAGCGGGCAGGAGCTGTTTGAGAAGCTGACAGGGGTGCTTTGTCATGCCAATCATCAGATTTATGAGAAAAGCCGAAAGAGAAGCTGTTCCACAGGCACAACGGCCAGTGTGTTCTTTCTGCTGGGCAAGCGGTATCACATTTTGAATGTGGGAGACAGCAGAGTGTACTGGACCAACGGAAACAGCATGTACCGTACCAAAGACCAGACGCTTTATGAGGCGAAGCTTCGCAATAAAGAGAAGCCGTTAGAGAAGGATTCCCATGTGCTGATGCAGAGCGTGGGCAGCCAGCAGTATCTGAAACCGGATTATTATGGCGGTGAGGTGAAGGGAGATCTGTCGGTATTGATGATGACCGATGGAGCCTACCGAAATTTTAATCAGAAGGAGATCTATCAGTACTGTTTGAACGGGAATGTGCAGGAACTGAAAAAACAGGCAATCAGACGAAAGGAACAGGATAATCTGTCCTGTATCTGGCTTTCCATATCCTGATAGGTGGGAATGAACAGATTGTTTGTGAAAAAGCGTTTTTGAGGAGGAGTGTAAGATGGAAGAAGGAAAAAGAAAGAGAGTGCCTATTGGGAAGGGCAAATCTGGACATGTATACATGGAGTGGTCAGAGGATGGCAGTAAGAAGTGGGTAATCAAGAAGTCAAGGGAATATCCAGCCAATGAGATGACGATGTTGTTCCTGCTTCATGACTATGAAGTGCCTGCCTTTCTGGGATTGGGCGTTGATGATGACGAAAACTGGGAGCTTCGCATGAGCTATCTGCCAGGTACTACGCTGCAGGAGATAATAGAGATTGGACAGAAAAGCTGGCAGGAACGACTGGAGATTCTTCATAATCTGGCGTTGGTTTTAGAACGCATTAAGCGTAACTTTCCCACACGGGTATTCCTGGATCTGAAGCCGTCGAATATCATGGTGGATAAGGATCATCATGTGCATATCATCGACCTTGAGCAGGTGATGGAAGCAGGAAGAGTTGAAGAGTATTGTGCGACGGCAACCTATATTCCACCGGAAGTGGTGATCAGATCAGAGGTACTGCCCAACAGTGATATCTATAACTTAGGAAGGGTCTTTGAGGAGACAGACCGGGAGGTGCACCTGCTCTTTCGATTTCTAGTGGTGCGTGGTTGCTTAAGATTCCAGCCATTTCGCAGATTTAGCATGAAAAAAGTGGTTCGAAGAATCACCCTCTACGAGAAGGTGTATCGCCTTTGGAAGAGGATTGCGGGCAGTTCCCGCCAATTTGCCAGGTGGAGCATAGATTTTATGGTTTGTGTTTGTATTCTTTTCGCAGGATATGGTATAATTAAATTTACTGTAGGATGAAATATTACTAGAGAATACTAGTACATAATGATTTTTTAAGAGGAGAATATAACAATGGCAGAATTAAACAAACAGGAAGCATGGGAAAACTTAGAAACACTCTATGAAGAAGGTGCAGTACTTGATTTAAGAGTAGAAGGAATCGTGAACGCAGGTGTCATCGTATATCCAGAAGGCATTCGTGGATTCATTCCTGTTTCCCAGTTAGCTACTAGATATGTAGAAGATACCAATGTTTATTTACATAAGATGGTTCAGGCTAAGATCATTGACTTAGACGAAGCACAGAACCGTCTCGTTCTTTCTGTTCGTGAAGTAGAACAGATGAAGAGAGCACAGGCAAGAGCAGAAAAGATCGCTTCCTTTACTGTAGGATCTGTAGTAGAAGGTAAAGTTGACAGCATCCAGAAATATGGTGCTTTCATCGATTTAGGTGACAGAATCAACGGTCTTGTACATATTTCCCAGTTTACAGAAAAGAGAATCAAATCTGCTGACGAAGTTGTAAAAGTTGGCGATGTGATCAAAGTACGTGTCATCAAGAACGAAGATGGCAAGATCAGCTTATCTGCAAAAGGATTCTTAGAAGAAGAACCAGTGGTAGAGAAAGAACCTGAAATCCGTGAATACAAAGAAGATGGAGAAGCTTCCACAAGCCTTGCTTCTTTGTTAGCTGGCATTACTTTATAGGAGACAGCTATGGCAGGATCAGGAATCGGTAATATCTTTCGCATTACCACATGGGGAGAAACCCATGGAAGAGGTGTGGGGGTCGTTGTGGACGGCGTACCTGCAGGTCTTGAACTTTGTGAAGAAGACATTCAGAAATATTTAAATAGAAGAAAACCGGGACAGTCTAAGTTTGTGACAGCCCGTAAGGAAAGTGATCTGGTTGAGATTTATTCAGGTGTATTTGAAGGAAAGACAACCGGAACACCAATTTCCCTTGCAGTTATGAATACCAATCAGCGCTCCAAGGATTATAGTGCATTGATGGACATCTATCGTCCAGGTCATGCGGACTATACCTTTGATATGAAGTACGGTTTTCGTGACTATCGTGGTGGCGGACGTTCCTCCGGACGTGAAACCATTGGCCGTGTGGCAGCAGGTGCCATCGCAGCCAAAATCTTAAAACAGATGGGAATCGAGATTCTCACCTATTCCAAAGCAATCGGTGGTATTGCCATCGATATGGATCGATTTGATGTGAATGAGATCAATCAGAATCCATTCTATATGCCAGATGCTCAGGCAGCCAAAGAAGTGGAAGCCCACGCAACCAGGATGATCGAGGAGATCAACTCCATCGGTGGTATCGTGGAATGTCGTGTGAATGGTCTTCCAGCCGGCCTTGGTGATCCGGTATTTGAGAAAATCTCTGCCAATCTGGGAAAAGCCATGTTATCCATCGGAGCAACCAAGGGATTTGAGATCGGAGATGGATTCGCAGTGGCAGATTCCAACGGAGCAGAGAACAATGACAATTTCTACATGGACGAAGAAGGAAAAATCGCGAAGAGAACCAACCACTCCGGCGGTACCTTAGGCGGAATGACAGATGGCAGCGAGCTGGTATTTCGAACAGCATTCAAGCCAACCCCATCCATTGCCCGTCCACAGGAAACTGTTGATACAGCAAAGAAGGACCGTGTCATTGAAATCAAGGGTCGACATGATCCGATTATTGTGCCTAGAGCCGTTGTTGTTGTGGAAGCCATGGCAGCATGCACAATTTTAGATGCTCTTCTTATGAATATGACCGCAAGACTGGATAAAATCATTGATTTTTATGGAAAATAAGATATAATCAGTTCTTGTGATAAATATAAGAAAGAATGACAGGTACTATATATGTATGAATTATTAAAAAAAGATGGGAAAGCAAAGCGTGGACGTCTTCATACAGTGCATGGAACCATTGAGACACCGGTTTTCATGAATGTTGGGACAGTTGGAGCGATCAAAGGGGCAGTCAGCACCGATGATTTGAAAGATATCCATTGCCAGGTTCAGCTTTCTAATACGTATCATCTTCATGTAAGAACAGGGGATACATTGATCAAGCAGTTTGGCGGTCTTCATAAATTTATGGTCTGGGACAGACCAATTCTCACTGATTCCGGCGGATTCCAGGTATTTTCTCTGGCTGGACTTCGTAAGATCAAGGAAGAAGGGGTGTATTTTCAGTCCCATATCGACGGACACAAGATTTTCATGGGTCCGGAAGAAAGTATGCAGATTCAGTCCAACTTAGGATCCACCATTGCTATGGCCTTTGACGAATGTCCACCGGCCCTTGCCGAGAGAGAATATATCCAGAATTCAGTGGACCGTACAACCAGATGGTTAGAACGCTGTAAAGTGGAGATGGATCGTCTGAACAGTTTAGAAGATACAGTAAATCCACACCAGATGCTCTTTGGCATCAATCAGGGTGGCGTAATCGATGATATTCGTATCGAGCATGCGAAAACCATCGCAAAGATGGATTTGGATGGCTATGCCGTTGGCGGGCTTGCCGTTGGGGAAAGCCACGAGGAGATGTATCATATTTTAGATGTCACAGTTCCTCATCTTCCAGAGGACAAACCAACCTACTTAATGGGTGTTGGTACTCCGGAGAATATCTTAGAAGCAGTTGATCGAGGCGTAGATTTCTTTGACTGTGTATATCCAAGTCGTAATGGACGACATGGACATGTATACACAGATGAAGGCAAACTGAATATGTTTAATAAGAAGTGGGAGATGGATCCAAGACCGATCATGGAAGGATGCGACTGTCCTGCATGCCGTTCTTACAGCCGTGCTTATATCCGACACTTATTAAAAGCAAAGGAAATGCTTGGAATGCGTCTTTGTGTATTGCATAATTTACATTTTTATAATAAAATGATGGAGGAAATCCGAGAAGCCATTGATCAGGGCTGCTATCAGGAATATAAACAGAAAAAACTGGAAGGATTTCAGAAAAATAATAAAAAATAATTGTATTATATAATGATGGAGGAACAACATGAACGAAACAATCACAACAATTGTCATGCTCGTTTTCTTTGTGGGAATTATGTATTTCTTTATTATCAAACCACAGAGAAAAGCTGAAGCAGAAAAGAAAGAAATGCTCGCTACTTTAAAAGTTGGTGACAGTGTAAAAACTGCTGGCGGTTTTTATGGTGTAATCTTAGGTATCGAAGGTGACGTTGCAATCCTTGAATTTGGTAACGACAGACACTGCCGTATCCCAATGGATATCAACTACATCGAAGAAGTAGACCGTGAAGAAGTAGAAGAATAATTCTGTTTTTGACATTTTGTTTTCAGAATGCAATCAGACCCGGCAGGTTTCTGCCGGGTCTTTTTTGTAATACATATATTGCTTAAATCTATTATTTTTTGCGAAGCTCCAGGGGCTCAATCAGGCTTTCGTGTACTTTTAGTCCGCCGCGGCCAATACCTAAAGAGATATCCGGTTTGTTGCTGCCGTGGAAATCGGAGCCGCCGGTGATTGCAAGATCATAACGGTGGGCAAGCTCCTTAAGAACGAGACTCTGTCCCACATAGTTGTTGGAGTGGTAGCACTCGATGCCGTCAAGGCCTGCATTCTTTAGTTCCTCAATCATGGTAACTAACTGTGCTTTGGAAAGCTTGTATTCATATGGATGGGCAAGGACTGCCACGCCGCCTGCCTGATGGATATAGGTGATGGCATCCTCCGGACGGATCTTGGAGCGGGGAATATAATACTTCTTTCCGTCGCCTAAATATTTGTCAAATGCTTCGTTCTTCGTTTTGCAGATGCCTTCATCCACCAGGACCCGTGCAAAGTGGGCACGGGTGATCACGGAATCCGGATTGCCGTGCTTTAATTTCTCCCACGTGATTGGGAATCCATCTCTGACAAATGCATCTAACATCTTCTGGTTGCGTCCTCCACGGTTTTCCCTGAGATCTTCTAAAGTTTTTAAGAAGGTTTCGTCGGTATAATCAAGGAAAAATCCAAGCATATGCACTTCCTTTCCCATGGAATGGCAGGAAATCTCGATGCCCGGGATGACACGGATGCCGCATCTGTCTGCAGCTGTCATGGCTTCCTCTACGCCAGCAATGGTATCGTGGTCTGTTAAAGCGATGGCACTAAGGCCTGCCTGGGCTGCAGTTTCTACCACCTCTGTCGGAGTTAAGGTGCCGTCAGAAGCAGTGGAATGTGTATGTAAATCAATAAAGCTCATGTGTAACAATTCCTTTCATAGAGATATATCAAGTGTAGCATAGACATTCATAAAATCCAAATGAAAACCAGTTGAAAAACCACTTTCCATGGTAAATAAACTGTGATATAATGTTATAAGCTTTATTCTGACAATTAATATAAGGAGGAGTTCATGATGAAACATATCAAGACTTTAACAACAAAAACATTAAAGAATACAATGAAAAAAGGTGGATGTGGTGAATGCCAGACATCTTGCCAGTCAGCTTGTAAAACATCCTGTACAGTAGGTAATCAGAGCTGCGAAAACAAATAATTGATAAGATTATACAATTTTAGAACTATCAGCGGGAATGCTTGCATTCCCGCTTAGTACTGTTAAAGGAGAATTATAAAGATTGGTACATCAGTATAAAAACAATGGTTACAACATGGTCTTAGACGTATGCAGCGGTTCTGTCCATGTTGTTGATGATTTAAGCTACGATGTCATCGCATTATTCGAAGAAAACAGTGAAGATGAAATCGTAAACAAACTTTCTGATTATGATGAAGCAGATGTTCGAGAATGCATTAGTGAAGTCAGAGAATTAAAAGAAGAAGGTATGCTTTTTACGGAAGACATCTATAAAGATTACATCTTTAACGTCAAACAGAGAAAAACTGTCGTAAAAGCGTTATGTCTTCATATTGCCCATGACTGTAACCTTGCCTGCAAGTATTGCTTTGCAGAAGAAGGAGAATATAAAGGACATCGTGCCATGATGTCTGCCGAAATCGGTAAACAGGCACTTGATTTTCTCGTTGCCAACTCTGGCAATCGTGTGAACTTAGAGGTTGACTTATTTGGTGGGGAACCACTGATGAACTTTGGTGTCATCAAGGAAATCGTTGCATACGGTAGAGAATTAGAGAAACATCATAACAAAAAATTCCGTTTCACATTGACAACCAACGGTGTGTTACTGGATGAAGAAGTTATGGAATTTGCCAACAAAGAGATGGCCAACGTGGTACTTAGTATCGACGGCCGTAAGGAAGTCCATGACTATATGAGACCTACAAAGAATGGTAAGGGAAGCTATGACCTCATCCTTCCTAAATTCAAGAAATTTGCAGAGCTTCGTGGAGATAAGAGCTATTATGTCAGAGGTACCTTCACGAGAAAGAATCTGGATTTCTGTGAAGATATCAAACATATGGCAGACTGTGGATTTAAGAATCTTTCCATGGAGCCTGTTGTTGGGGAAGATGATACCGAATATGCAATTCGCGAAGAAGACCTTCCAGTAATCTTTGAACAGTATGATCAGCTGGCAAAAGAAATGATCAAAAGAGAAAAAGAAGGTAACGGATTTACCTTTTTCCATTACATGATCGACTTAACAGGCGGTCCTTGTGTAGCAAAGAGACTTTCTGGCTGTGGATCCGGCACAGAATATCTTGCCGTAACACCTTGGGGTGACCTTTATCCATGTCATCAGTTCGTAGGACAGGAAGACTTCCTTCTTGGTAATGTATACGACGGTGTAAAACGCATGGACATTGTTAATGACTTTAAGGCATGTAATGTGTATACAAAAGAAAAATGTAGAAACTGTTTTGCACGTTTCTACTGTAGCGGCGGTTGCGCTGCAAACTCTTATCAGTTCCATGGTACATTGAATGACGCATATGATGTGGGATGTGATTTAGAACGTAAGAGAGTAGAATGCGCCTTAATGATCAAGGCTGCATTGGCGGAGTAGAATTAGAAAGGATAGTAAATCATGAAAAAGAATAAGACTAAGATTATTCTCGGATTTATCTTAATCCTGGTTCTTACAATTGCAGGTGGAGTAGTCAGCTATCAGGGTATCGGTAAAAAGCACACAGGTAGTGCAAAGAACATCGAACTTGGTCTTGACCTTGCTGGTGGTGTCAGCATCACTTACGAAGTAGTTGGTAAGAAGGTTTCCCAGAAGGATATCGACGACACAATTTACAAATTACAGAAGCGTGTGGAAGGATACAGTACAGAATCTGAAGTTATTCAGTTAGGAGACAAGCGTATCCAGATCGAAATTCCTGGTGTAACAGATGCCAACAAAATCTTAGAAGAATTAGGACAGCCGGGAACATTAAGTTTTTACTCTCCAGAGGGAGATGTAGTTTTAACAGGATCCAACGTAAAATTAGCAGAAGCAAAGACTTCCCAGGATAAGAGCGGCAACAAGGAATATCTGGTAGCTCTCGAATTCGATAAAGAGGGAACTAAAGCATTTGCCAAAGCAACAAAGAAGTATATCAATCAGCCAATCTACATTGTATACGATAACGAAATCATCAGTTATCCAACAGTAAGAGCTGAAATTAAAAATGGTGAATGTGTCATCGAAGGACAGGCAAGCTTCGAAGAAGCTGAAAAATTAGCGTCCTCCATCCGTATCGGTGCATTACCAGTAGAATTAAAGGAATTAAGTTCCAACGTAGTATCTGCGAAGCTCGGTGCCAACGCAATCCAGTCCACATTAAAGGCTGGTGGAATTGGTCTTGGCTTAGTAGCAATCTTCATGCTCATCATTTACCTCTTACCAGGTTTCTGTGCAAGTATTGCCCTTGTATCCTATACAGTTATGACATTACTCGCATTAAACGGATTTAATATCACACTGACTCTTCCAGGTCTTGCTGGTATTATCCTTACCATCGGTATGGCGGTGGATGCCAACGTTATTATCTACACACGTATTCGTGAAGAAATCGCAGCAGGCAAGAACGTATTATCTTCCATCAAGACAGGTTTCTCCAAAGCAAGCTCTGCAATCTTAGATGGTAATATTACAACCTTAATCGCTGCAGCAGTACTTTATGTCAAAGGTACTGGTTCTGTAAAAGGTTTTGCAGAAACTCTCGCAATGGGTATCTTAATCTCCATGTTCAGTGCCCTTGTAATCAGTAGAATTCTTGCATATGCATTCTACTACTTCGGATTCAAAGATCCAAAATATTATGGTACAAACCGTAAATTCAGAGAAATCGACTATGTAAAACATGGCAAGAAGTTCGCTATTCTTTCCTTAATCGTGATTCTTGCAGGTTTCGCATTCATGCCAGTGAATAAGGCGAACAAAGATATCGGACACGTATTAAACTTCAGTTTAGAGTTCTCCGGCGGTACAGCTTCCACAATCACATTCCCTGAAGGTGTGAAGATGGACGAAACTTTAGAAAAAGACATCGTAAAACTCTATGAGAAAGCATCTGATTCTGCCAATGTTCAGACACAGAAAGTGGAAGAAGATAACCAGATGGTCATCAAGACAAAGACACTTTCCTTAAAACAGCGTGAAGAATTAGAACAGACTTTGACTGGCAAAGAATATAAAGCAACAAGCGTAGCATGTGAAAATATCAGCTCCACAATCAGTAACGAGATGCAGCGTGATGCGATCATCTCCGTAATCATTGCGACAATCTTCATGCTGATCTATATCGCATTCAGATTCCGTGATGTGAAGTTTGGTGCTTCCGCAGTAATCGCTTTATTACATGACGTTTTAGTAGTATTAACTGTATACTCTATCGCACGTCTTTCCGTTGGTAGTAACTTCATCGCATGTATGCTTACAATCGTAGGTTACTCCATCAACGCAACAATCATTATCTTCGACCGTATCCGTGAAAACTTAAAAGCTATGGACGGAGAGAATGTTACACTTGCTGACACTGTTAACAACAGTATCAACCAGACATTTACTCGAAGCCTGAATACATCCATCACAACATTTATCATGGTATTCTGCTTATTCATCTTAGGATCTTCCGCAATCCGTGAATTCGCCTTAACATTAATGGCAGGTATCGTATGTGGTGGTTACTCTTCCATCTGTATCACAGGTCCATTATGGTACTTCTTAAAGAAGGGTGAAAAGAAGACAACTGGCAAAAAAACAGCTGCCAAAACATCCATCTTTGGTGGCGAACCAGAAGTGAAAAAAGCTAAGAGAACAGGTAAGAGACAGAAGAGACGTTAGTCGATTCTGCAATAATTAGTAAGTAACAGGAGTTGTTGCACTTTGTATATGAAAGTGTAGCGCTCCTGTTTTGAGGTTATTATGGAAAAATGGACAGTTCAGGCAAAAAGAGCTGATTTTTTTGCCATTGGAAAACAATTTCATATTGATCCAGTCATCGCACGTATTATTAGAAACCGTGACATCATTGGAGAAGACAATGTGGACCGCTACTTAAATGGTGGCTTAGATGCTCTCCACGATCCCCATCTGCTAAAGGACGTGGACGTAGCAGTTGACATTCTGCTTCAGAAAAAGCGTGAGCAGAAGAAAATCCGTATCATCTCTGATTACGATGTGGACGGGGTGGTGTCCAACTACATTCTGTGGACAGCATTTAAAAAATGCGGCATGGATGTGGACTTTCGTATTCCGGACCGTATCACCGACGGTTATGGAATCAACGAGCGCCTCATTGCTCAGGCATATGAAGATGGCATCGATACCATCGTTACCTGTGACAACGGAATTGCAGCCATTGATCAGATTAGATATGCCAAAGAGCTTGGCATGACTGTGATTGTGACGGACCATCATGATATTCCCTATGACCTGATTGATGGGGAGAAGCATTATCTTTCTTCTGATGCTGACGCCATCGTTAATCCAAAGCAGATGAGCTGCAGGTATCCATTTGACAAGCTCTGTGGCGCTGTGGTTGCTCTGAAGCTTGTTCAGGTTTTATATGAAAATGTCGGGCTGCTGGCTGACACCTATGTGGAATTGGTTCCATTTGCCGCAATTGCAACGGTCTGTGATGTGGTGGATTTAAGGGATGAGAACCGTGCGTTAGTAAGGGTAGGGCTTTCGATGATACCGGAAACTGCCAACATCGGCCTTCAGGCACTTTTAGAAGTGAATGGTAAGATGGGAAGTAGGATCTCATCCTACGATCTTGGATTCGTTATCGGACCATGTATCAATGCAACAGGACGATTAGAATCTGCAACCATGGCAGTGAATCTCTTTTTGGAGAAGGATATTGCAAGAGCAAGAGCCATGGCAGGACAGTTAAAGGAACTGAATGATTCCCGAAAAGCCATGACAGAGGATGGCATGAAGGAAGCATTCCGCATGGTAGAGGAAGAAGGATTAGATCAGGATGATGTTCTGGTCGTCTTCTTACCGGATTGTCATGAGAGTCTGGCAGGCATTATCGCAGGGCGTGTCCGTGAAAAGTATTATAAGCCATCCATTGTGCTGACAAGATCTGAAGACATGGTGAAGGGCTCCGGAAGATCCATCGAGGGGTATCATATGTTTGAAGCACTCAATGAAGTGAAGGATCTGTTGGTAAAATTCGGTGGACATCCAATGGCAGCGGGTATGTCTTTATTAGAAGAGAATGTGGAGCATTTTCGCAAGAAGCTCAATGAATATGGCAAAAAGCGTCTCAATGAAGAGATTCTGACCAGAAAAGTATCCATCGATGTACCGATGCCCCTTGATTATATCAGTGAGCCACTGATTGAGCAGTTAAGTCTGCTTGAACCCTTTGGTAAGGGCAATGAAAAGCCGATCTTTGCAGAAAGTGGCTTAGAGATCCTCTCTCTTCGCAGAATGGGAGCGAAAAGAAATATGTTGAAGCTCCGTCTGCGAAACAGGAATGGATATATGATGAATGCGCTGCTGTTTCAGCGTGCAGATGATTTGGAAGAACTGCTTCGCAGAAAATATGGTGACAGAGCAGTCGATGGGCTGTATTATGGAAGAAGCGGGAATGTATATTTCTCCGCTGTATACTATCCGCAGGTCAATGAATTCCGCGGCGTGAGAGAATTACAGATTATTATTAACAACTTTATGGTATAGAAGCAGGAGACAGGATGGAAAAAGAGATTAAACTGATTGCCATCGACATGGATGGTACATTATTATGTGATGATAAAAGCTGTACAGAACGAAATTTCGAAGCGTTAAAGGCAGCAAAAGAGATGGGCGTGGAGATCATTCCGGCGACTGGACGTTCCACCAATGGGATTCCGCCAATCTTTTATGAATTAGATGCCCACTATGGAATCTTCTGTAATGGGGCAACCTGCTACGATATTAAGGAAGAGAAGGTGATCGTGAAGGATCATTTTACCCTGGAAGAAGCACTCTCCCTGATTGAAATCGCAAAAGAGTATGACTGCACCTACGATGTGTATGCAAGCGGCTGTGGTTATATGGAACAGCGTTTTTTTGACAATTTTGAAGAATTCACTACTGATGAGGGGATTCGCAGACTGATTGGAGCAACCAGAGTTGCCATTGCTGAACCTTTGGAAGACTTCTTGAAGAGTCATCCGGAATTCTCCATTGAGAAAGTCAACATGTTCTTTAAGGATTACGAAGTGGAACGTGAGCTTTGCAGAAACAGACTGCTTGCAACTGGTCTTACTGAGACGGTCAACTCCCTTTATAATAATTTAGAGGCAGTGAAGAAGGGCTGCAGCAAGGGCAAGGCACTCATTGAGCTTGCAGAGAAGCTTGGTTATGACATCAGTGAAGCCATGGCCTTAGGCGATGGGGACAATGATACAGCCATGGTTCGTGTGGCAGGAATCGGCGTAGCGATGAAAAATGCCATGGACTGCGTCAAAGAAGTGGCAGATTATATCACCGATGACAACAACCATAGTGGTGTCGGAAAAGCAGTTGAAAAATTTGTTTTAAAAAAATAAAAAATACCCTTGACGACATGGAATATGTTTGATAATATATATTTTGTCGTTAAGACATGGGATCAAAGCTCAGCTGGGAGAGCACCTGCCTTACAAGCAGGGGGTCACAGGTTCGAGCCCTGTTGGTCCCATTTATGGCGAAGTAGCTCAGTTGGCTAGAGCACACGGTTCATACCCGTGGTGTCAGCAGTTCGAATCTGCTCTTCGCTATTTTTTTATGCCCAAATGCTGTACCAAAAGGTGCAGCACTTTTTTATTTGCAAACGAATCGTTCAATGCTATAATGTTTCATAGCAAAAATGATTATTATATATATAGGAGGACAGCTATGAGAGTAGGACTCGGATATGATGTACACAAATTAGTTGAAAATCGCGATCTGATCATCGGGGGCGTAAAGATTCCTTACGAAAAAGGTCTTTTGGGACACTCTGATGCAGACGTATTACTCCATGCGATTTCTGACGCATTGCTTGGAGCAGCAGCCCTTGGAGATATCGGGAAACATTTTCCAGATACAGATCCAAGATACAAAGGCGCAGACAGCTTAAAGCTTCTGGCAGGTGTGAAGGAATTATTAGATCAGGAACATTATGTGATTGGGAATGTGGATGCAACGATTATTGCACAGAGACCAAAGATGGCACCTCACATCATGCAGATGCGTGAGAATATTGCCAACACCCTTGGTGTAGACATCTCCCAGATCAGTATCAAAGCAACAACAGAGGAAGGTCTTGGATTTACCGGAACTGGGGAAGGCATCAGCTCCCAGGCAATTGCCCTGATTGTACCAGTGGCAGAATAAATTCAATGAGATAAACAAGAACATGACACAGGTTTTTTACGACGAAAAAAAGGAATATGAAGACAGTTTCCGCAGACTCTGGAGAAGCTGCTTCCATGATCCAAGAAGCTATGAAGATTTTTATTTTCAGAGCGTGTATGCAAGAAATCAGGTGCTGGCTCTTTCTGAAGACGGCATCGTGCAGGGGATGATTCATCTGAATCCTTACTGCCTGCAGGTTGGCCAGACCAGACAGAACCTTCATTATATAGTAGGTGTTGCCACAGATCCAAAGAAGCGACGTCAGGGAGTCATGCGCAAGCTCCTTACCCGCGCCATGCAGGATATGGCAGATGCCGGAGAGGTATTCACTTACCTGATGCCGGCGGACGTGGCATATTATGCTCCCTTCGACTTTGTGATAGTAGCCGGTTTTGAAGAGGTGGAAATGTACGGCGAAGCAGGAGAGAGCCATCTTACTCCATTACAGTTCAAAGACTACGTGAGATGTAGCGCTTTCGTAAACCGCTATCTTGACCAGCATTACAAGGTTCACACCTTGTTTGATGAGAATGTATTATTCTTCACCAGATGGGAAGCCATGTGTGAGAATGGCAAGATCCTTGTGCTGAAAAAAGAAGGGGACGTTGTCGGAATGGCAGCATATGGCCAGGATGAGGAGGTCGTCTATATCCGTCAGATTTTTGGTAACAGGGAAGAGATGATCGGGGAACTAAAAAATTATTTTGGCGACCGAAAACTGGTGCTTACCCTGCCGAATGATGAGAAGGATGACGTGCTCATTATGATGCGACTCCTTCGATTGGATCTTATATTAGAACAGGTTGCGTTCCCGGCGAATGTGAACGTCAAACTTTATATCAAGGACGACTTTGTACCGCAGCAGAATGGATATTTTCATCTGTATGGAGATGGAAAGCGAGGATACCTTGAACGGATTGAGGAACCGGAGGAAGCGGTGGATACATTTACTATACAGGAAGTGACCAGACTGATCCTTCGAGATACCGGACTTGCTGGATGGTTCATCGGCGAGATTGTATAGGCGGATCTCGTATAGTTTTTGTTGACAAAGCATTTAAAATTACATATTATATAGTGTATACGAAATTTAATCGATAAATGTATTGATCGGAAGAGTACCATAGTGAAAGCTCTCCAGAGAGAATCTGTCATAGGCTGGGAGCAGATTCGAGTGGAAGGTATGGGAAGTGCATCCGTGAACAGATCAGGTGAACCAACAGTAGTCTGATTCGTAAGCCAGGCGTTAACTGCATCAAAGTGAAAGCACAGGTGTGCTTTAATTAGAGTGGAACCGCGGACCCCCGTCTCTTAACAGAGTCGGGGGATTTTTTTAATATACAGGAAACTTCGTTTTCTGTATATTAAAAAACCCTCCGGGTGGATACGCACCTCGCGGAGTGGTAGTTAATGCTTCGCATTCCGCTCGGGCGCGAAGTGTGCGAAGCACACTTTTTTATAGAAAGGATTAAGAAGAATGAAGATTTTTAATACTCTTACAAAGCAGAAAGAAGAGTTCGTTCCTGTTAACGAAGGAAAAGTAGGGATGTATGTCTGCGGACCTACTGTATATAACTACATTCACATTGGTAATGCAAGACCAATGATCGTATTCGATACAGTTAGAAGATATTTCGAATACAAAGGATACGAAGTAAACTATGTATCCAACTTTACAGACGTAGATGACAAGATCATCAAGAAAGCAATCGAAGAAGGCGTGGATTCCAAGGAAATCTCTGAACGCTTCATCGAAGAATGCAAAAAGGATATGGAAGGCATGAATGTAAAACCAGCCACAACACATCCAAAAGCAACAGAAGAAATCGGTGGCATGATCAAGATGATCCGCACATTAATTCAGAAGGGACACGCTTACGCAGTTGACGGTACTGTATACTTCAAGACACGTTCTTTCCCTGAATATGGCAAATTATCCAAGAAAAACATCGATGACTTAGAAGCAGGACACAGAGATATCAAGGTTACCGGTGAAGACGGAAAACAGGATCCATTAGATTTCGTACTCTGGAAACCAAAAAAAGAAGGCGAACCTGCATGGGGATCTCCATGGGGTCAGGGTCGTCCGGGATGGCACATCGAATGTTCCGTTATGTCTAAAAAGTACATTGGCGATACCATCGATATTCACGCAGGTGGAGAAGACTTAGTTTTCCCACATCATGAGAATGAGATTGCGCAGTCTGAAGCATGTAACGACGAAACATTTGCAAACTACTGGATGCACAACGCATTCTTAAACATCGACGGTGAAAAGATGTCCAAATCCGCAGGAAACTTCTTCACTGTTCGTGAAATCAGTGAAAAGTATCCATTACAGATTATCCGTTTCTTCATGTTAAGCGCACACTACAGAAGCCCATTAAACTTCTCTGACACATTAGTGGAAAGTGCAAAGAGCGGCTTGGAACGTATCTACAATGCAGTAGACTTACTTCGTGACCGCGCAGCGCACGGAGAAGGAACATTAACAGATATAGACAAAGAAAATTTAGCAAAATTACAGGAATTAGTTGGCAAATACGAAGCTGCAATGGAAGATGACTTCAACACAGCAGATGCAATCGCTGCAATTTTCGAGATGGTGAAGTTATCCAACACAACGGTTCGCGAAGGTTCCAAAGAATATGCACAGAAGGTGCTTGCAACAGTAGAACAGCTTTGCGATATCTTAGGTATCATCTTAGAAGAGAAAGAAGATGTACTTGAACCAGAATTTGCAGCACTCATCGAAGAAAGAACTGCAGCAAAGAAAGCAAGAGATTTTGCCCGTGCAGATGCAATCCGTGATGAACTTGCAGCCAAAGGAATTTTGATCAAAGATACAAGAGAAGGAGTAAAATGGACAAGAGCTTAATGAAGTCTATGAAAGACAAGCTTCAAATCAAGGATGTGGATGCGAGAAATTATTCTCCATTGACCCTTGCATACATCGGGGATGCGGTTTACGAAGTGATCATTCGTACCATCTTAGTGTCTGAAGCCAACATGGCTGTGAAGAAATATCATCACAGAGCAAGCCATCTGGTCAATGCAGGCTATCAGGCGGAGCTGATCCACAAATTAGAGCCAATCCTGACCGATGAAGAAATGTCCGTTTACCGACGCGGCAGAAATGCAAAATCCTACACTTCCTCCAAGAATGCCTCCGTGATCGATTACCGGACCGCAACCGGTTTTGAAGCACTGATCGGGTATTTGTATCTGAAGGAAGAAATTGAGAGAATATTTGACCTGCTGCGCTTTGGATTAGATATAGGAGAATGAAAATGGCAGTTACAGAATCCCTTATTGAAGGCAGAAATGCAGTTGCCGAAGCCTTTCGTTCCGGCAAACCAGTAGATAAATTATATGTATTAGACGGCTGTACCGATGGTCCGGTTCGTTCCATCATCCGTCAGGCAAGAAAGACCGATGCCCTCATCCAGTTTGTGAAAAAAGAGAGACTGGATCAGATTTCCGAGACAGGAAAGCATCAGGGCGTGATTGCCTACACTGCTGCATATGAATATGCTACTGTGGAAGATATGTTTGCCCTGGCAGAAGAAAAGGGCGAAGATCCATTTATTATTTTATTGGATGAAATTGAAGATCCACACAACTTAGGCGCCATTATCCGTACCGCAAACTTAAGTGGTGCCCATGGAGTCATCATTCCAAAACGCCGTGCAGTAGGACTTACTGCAACTGTGGCAAAGACATCCTGTGGAGCTTTGAATTATACACCAGTGGCAAAGGTTACCAACCTTTCCAAAACAATTGATGAGTTGAAGGAGCGCGGCATGTGGTTCGTATGCGCAGACATGGGTGGGGAAACCATGTATGACCTGAACTTAACCGGTCCTATCGGACTCGTAATCGGCAATGAAGGCAGCGGTGTCAGCAAGAATGTGAGCAAACACTGTGATTTTATCGCCTCCATTCCAATGAAGGGTGACATCGATTCCCTCAATGCTTCTGTTGCAACAGGCGTTTTAGCCTTTGAAATCGTTAGACAGCGCATGGGGAAATAAGATGTACGAACACAGCATATATGACAATATGACAGATGAGCAGGTCCTTGCCCGTATCACAGACGGGGAAGATCCTGCTATGGATTATCTCCTGAGCAAATACTTCGCTGTCGTGAAACGATTAGTGCAGAATTACTACATGACTGGCGGCGAACAGGAAGATCTGCATCAGGAGGGATATATTGGCCTTTTCAAGGCAATCCGGAGCTATAATCCGGAGAAGAATGACAGATTTTATCCATTTGCAAAGCTCTGTATTGAATCTCAGATTCAGACAGCGGTCACTGCGTCGAACCGCAAGAAGCACAGTCCGCTGAATCAGTCCGTGCCAATCGAATATTCCCAGGAACAGGAGATGGCAGCTGTGACAGGCAATCCGGAGAAGATTATTCTGGACAGAGAATGGGAAGAAGCAGCAGAAAAGCGTATGGAAGAAAAGCTTAGTCCCTTTGAGAAGGATGTGGTGCTTTATTATTTGCAGGGGAAATCCTATGCAGAAATTGCAAGGGAGCTTCGCAAAACTCCGAAATCCATTGACAATGCGATCTCCCGTGTGAAAAAAAAGCTCAGTGAAACAACGTAGTTAAGGTGAATGATATTGTAAGGAGAAACTCATGGATTTTATTAAAGTAGCAGGATGGGTATTGATTGCTTTGTTTTTTATTTGCTGGCTGATTCAGCATTTTGGTATTCTTTAATTCCTGATCCGGTCTATTGTTTTTAGAAAGAAGATGAAACTAACATGAAAGTGATTTTTTTAGATGTCGATGGCGTTATGAACAGCACCGATAATGAGTGGCTTGATTTAAAATGCGTGGATAATCTTTATACAATCGTAAGTCAGACAGATGCGAAGGTGGTCATCAGCTCTTCCTGGAGAGACGGTTGGCACAAAGAACCAGAATTAAAGCATCTGGATTCTGCAGAAATGGCAGATTTGGAAGCTGCCATGCAGGAGCTTGGCATGGAAATCTACGACAAGACACGTCCGCAGCTTTCTGGTGTGATGGATTTTCGAGGCAATCAGATCAAAGATTACATCGAAGGACACGAAAACATCGAACAGTTTGTGATCATTGATGACTTATTCTTCCCTGATTTTGGGCAGTTTGAGGAGCATCTTGTCATGACAGACTTTGATGAAGGCGGTTTGACAGCGGAAAAAGCTGCAGAGGCCGTTGAAATATTGAATGCTTAGGCAGGAAGATATGGCTTGACATTGGGTAAGGCCTATGTTAAATTATATCGGTAGGCTGCTATGGCACAGGTGGTAGCGCGTCACATTGGTAATGTGGAGGTCACGGGTTCGAGTCCCGTTAGCAGCTTAAAGATTGAGGCAGGTGAGGATTCACCTGCTTTTTTTCGATATATTATGTTTTGATATATTAGGAGAAAACAATGTACAAATATTTTGATATCAACGGGCAGGGGTTCAGCATTCGTTGTAAAATCTATTTTAATAAAAATCTGAATAACCACAGTGATGTGGTGATCGCGACCTATGGGTTTGGTGGGAATAAGGATAACAAAGCCATTGAAAAGTTTGCAGATCGTATCACCACCAAGTACAAAGGCTATGTAGTTGTCTGCTTCGACTGGCCATGCCATGGGCAGGACGCAAGGAATAAGCTGATTCCGGAAGAGTGTATGCAGTATATGGATCTGGTGGTTGGTTATGCAAGGGATGAACTTCAGGCAGAGAGAATTTATAATTATTCTTCCAGCTTTGGCGCGTATATCACCCTTCGCCAGTTACATGAAACAGGCAGCAATCCATTTGACAAGATTGCTTTTCGCTGTCCGGCACTGAAGATGTATGATGCTTTTGCCCAGAATATCACAGATGCAGACTGGGCGAAGTTAAACAAGGGCAAAGAAATCTTACGGGGTCACGACCGCAAGATCAAGATGTCCAAGGAATTGCTGGAAGATTTCAGAGAGAATGATGTGACACAGTATGACTTTATGGAGTTTGCTGATGATATCATCATGCTCCATGGCACCAAGGATGCAGCCGTTCCAATTGATACAGTTCGCTCATTCTCCGATGAGAATGTCATTGAGCTTTACGAAGTAGAGAATGCGGATCATCCATTTTCAAATCCAGACTATATGGACTTTGCTATTCAGAAGATGATTGAATTCTTTAAATAATATATAAAAATGCTGATTTTGGAGCTGCTTTTGCAGCTCCCTTTTTGGTTGCGCTATCGATAAAGATCTGGCACGGAGCTGATTTGTTAAATTGTTGGGCACTGACTTGTTTATCTGGCTGGATGCGCCCAGAAAAGTTGGGCACGGGTAAGAAATATCATTCATTTGTGTCCAAAATAAAAAAAAAATCATGGGCATGATATGAGAAAAATCCCATATGTGCCCAATTAGGCCTCTCCACCCAGCAATCACGCCTCTTCTCCCAAAATTCAAAACCTACTAAAATACAAGGAAAAAGATATTGACTATCTAATCCTACTGTGCTAGTATGAATACGACGATAAAACATACTAAAAAAGTAGGGATTAAAAAGTACAGTGAAACAACAAAACACATCCCATAAATCCCTACTCTACCATAAAGGAGATATGATCATGGATAAATTCATATATTTAGACAATGCAGCAACCACACCGGTCAGACCAGAGGTTGTGGATGCGATGCTTCCATATTATACAGAAAGCTTTGGCAACCCATCTTCCGCATACAGTTTTTCAAGCTCTGCCAAGAAGGGCCTTGACGATGCGAGAAGCATTGCTGCAAAAGCATTGCATGCAAAAGACAATGAGATCTACTTTACTGCAGGCGGTTCTGAAAGTGATAACTGGGCGATCAAGGGGATTGCAGATGCTTACAAAGAAAAGGGCAGACATATCATCACAACCCAGATCGAACATCATGCCGTTCTTCACACATGTGAATTCTTAGAAAAGCAGGGATTTGACGTTACTTATTTAGATGTGGATTCTGAGGGAGTGATCTGCCTGAAGCAATTAGAGGCAGCAATCAGGCCAGATACAATCCTCATCTCTATCATGTTTGCCAACAATGAGATCGGCACCATCGAACCAATCAGAGAAATCGGTGAAATCGCTCATCAGCACGGGATCTTCTTCCATACTGATGCAGTACAGGCCTTCGGACAGGTTCCAATTGATGTAGAAGAGCTTCATATCGATGCATTAAGCGCAAGCTCCCATAAGTTAAATGGACCAAAGGGCGTAGGGCTCATGTATCTTCGCCATGGCATCAAGATCAGTCCATTGGTACATGGAGGCGGACAGGAACGTCATCGTCGTGCCGGTACAGAGAATGTGCCTGGCATCGTAGGATTTGCCAAGGCGATTGAAATTGCAGTGGAAACCATGGAAGAACGTACATCGAAGGAAAGAGAACTTCGCGATTACACAATCAAGCGAATCGAAGAAGAAATCCCATATGTGAAAATCAATGGGCACAGAACAAATAGATTGCCAAATAATATCAATGCATGTTATCGTTTTATAGAAGGCGAGTCCTTACTGATCATGTTAGATATGAATGGTATCTGCGGTTCCTCCGGATCTGCATGTACCTCCGGATCCTTAGATCCATCCCACGTATTACTGGCAATCGGTCTTCCACACGAAATTGCACATGGCTCTTTGAGACTGACATTAGACCACACAACAACAAAGGAAGACATGGATTATACTGTAGATAAATTAAAATTCGTAGTAGACCGTTTGAGAAGTATGTCACCACTTTATGAAGACTTCTTAAAAGGCGAAATCCAGTAACATACTAGAAGATAGACATATTATAACAGACAGGAGATATCAATTATGGCAGAAGGACAGGCATATAGCAAAAAAGTAATGGATCATTTTATGAATCCTAGAAATATGGGTGAAATCGAAAACCCAAGTGGCGTAGGCACAGTAGGTAATGCAAAGTGTGGCGATATCATGAGAATCTATCTTGATATCGATGAAAACCAGATCATTCGTGACTGTAAGTTCAAGACATTTGGCTGTGGTGCAGCAGTAGCAACCAGCTCCATGGCAACAGAACTTGTTATCGGCAAATCCGTGCAGGAAGCATTAAATGTTACCAACAAAGCGGTAATGGAAGCACTTGACGGACTGCCACCAGTAAAGGTACACTGTTCTTTACTGGCAGAAGAATCCATCCATGCAGCATTATGGGACTACGCAAAGAAGAATAATCTTGTAATTGAAGGTTTGGAAGCTCCACGCGTGGATATCCATGAGGAGGAGCGCCAGGAATAAGTGAGAACAGACTAGAATAGAGGTATTTATGAGTAAAAAAGTGGTAATCGGTATGTCAGGCGGTGTGGATTCCTCCGTTGCAGCCTATCTGTTAAAGGAACAGGGCTATGACGTGATGGGCGTCACCATGCAGATCTGGCAGGATGAGGAAGATTTTGTTCAGGAAGAAGAGGGCGGCTGCTGTGGCTTATCTGCAGTGATGGATGCCAGAAGAGTGGCTTCTCACCTTGAGATTCCTTACTATGTGATGAATTTTAAACATGTATTTAAGGATAAGGTCATTGACTATTTTATCGATGAATATCTGAATGCAAGAACTCCAAATCCATGCAATGCATGCAATCGATTTGTCAAATGGGAGGCTCTGCTGAAGCGTTCCATGGACATCGGGGCAGATTATATTGCAACAGGCCATTATGCAAGAATATTAAAGCTGCCTAATGGACGCTATACCATTCAGAATTCCGTAACAGCTGCCAAGGATCAGACCTATGCCCTTTATAATCTTACTCAGGATCAGCTTGCACATACTTTGATGCCGGTTGGTGCATATACCAAAGATGAAATCAGAGCAATCGCAGAAAAGATCGGCCTGAATGTGGCCCATAAGGCAGACAGTCAGGACACCTGCTTTATCCCGGACGGAGATTATGCTGGTTATATCAAGAGAGAGACCGGAGCAGACATTCCGGAAGGAAACTTTGTGGACCTTGATGGCAATATCTTAGGAAAGCATAAGGGAATTATCCATTATACCATCGGCCAGAGAAAGGGACTTGGCATTGCTCTTGGAAAGCCAGCATTCGTTGTGGATATCAGAAAGGATACCAATGAAGTTGTCATTGGCAGCAACGAGGATGTATTTGGCAGAGCACTGATCGCGGACAGAGTAAACTTCATGTCCATTCCTTTCTTAGAAGGTGAGATGCGAGTAAAAGCAAAGATTCGTTACAGTCACAAAGGCGCTGATGCAACCATCCGTATGATCGATGAGGATCGGGTGGAGGTTGTATTTGACGAGCCGGTTCGTGCAATCACACCGGGCCAGGCAGTGGTTTTCTATGAAGATGACTACGTAGTTGGTGGCGCAAGTATCATTCGCAAAATCTATTAAAGTTCATACCATACATCATGAGACGTTTGCCCTGGGGCAGGCGTCTTTTTACATTCTTTTTGCTTTTCTATATGGGCTTTTTATCGAAAAAATGGTCTGGATATAGTATAATAGAAGTAACAAAATGTACGAAAATTAAAAGCAAATCAAAAGAACAAATCATAAAGAAAATCCGATAAAGGAGGCGTAATATATGAGACTGATGTTTTCAGGTGCGGCCCATGAAGTTACAGGCAGCTGTCACTATCTGGAAGTGGGTGATACCAGATTAGTTGTTGATTATGGTATGGAACAGGGACTGGATTTATTCGTGAATCAGGACATTCCGGTTCCACCAAGTGAACTGGATTATGTATTGTTAACCCATGCCCATGTGGATCATTCCGGATTGATTCCGCTGTTATATGCAAGGGGCTTTCGCGGGCGTGTCGTATGTACCGAAGCGACCAAGGAGCTTTGCGATATCATGCTTCGTGACAGTGCCCATATCCAGGAATCAGAGACAGAATGGAAGAACAGAAAGAATCTTCGTGCCGGCAAGCCGGAAGTGGAACCGATTTATACCATGAACGATGCAGTTGGTTCCTTAGAGCATTTTGATGGATATCCTTACAAAGAGATCATTACTTTGAATGACAATATTACTATTCAGTTTACCGATGTTGGCCATCTGCTCGGCTCCGCAAGTATTGAAGTGTGGGCAACAGAAGGCACTGTAACTAAGAAACTGGTATTTTCCGGAGACATCGGCAACTACAATCAGCCGATTATCAAGGATCCGGAATATACGAAGGAAGCCGACTATATTATTATGGAATCCACTTATGGTGACCGTCTCCATGGAAGTCATCCTGATTATGTGGAAGAGCTTGCTGATATCATTCAGAGAACCTTTGACCGCGGCGGCAATGTGGTCATTCCTTCCTTTGCAGTTGGCAGAACCCAGCAGATTTTATATTATATCCGCCAGATCAAGGCTGATCAGATGATCAAGGGACATCCGAACTTTACGGTATATGTGGATAGTCCACTTGCTGTGGAAGCGACGGATGTATTTAACCAGAATATTCAGGACTGCTTTGACGAGGATGCGATGGGGCTGATCATGCAGGGCATCAATCCGATTTCCTTCCCGGGACTGAAGTTATCCCTCACCTCCGACCAGTCCATGGCCATCAACTTTGAGCAGAAGCCATCGGTTATCATCTCAGCTTCCGGTATGTGTGAAGCGGGACGAATCCGCCATCACCTCAAACACAATCTCTGGAAGCCACAATCCAGCATACTCTTCATCGGTTTCCAGGCAATCAATACATTGGGGCGCGCCCTTCTCGAGGGTGCTACCGAAGTGAAACTTTTTGGTGAAACCATCAATGTGGCAGCAGAGATCTGCCGTTTAGAAGGCATGAGCGGCCATGCAGACCGTAACGGCCTGCTTCGCTGGGCAGGAGAATTCACCACCAATCCGGTAGCATTCGTCGTTCATGGCGATGATACTGTAACAGATATTTTCGCCGATGCCCTTCGTCAGGAATTCGGATACGAAGCCTACGCGCCATATTCCGGTGCAGAATATGATCTGATCGCCGGCGAATGGATCCACGAAGGCGAACGCATCGTGGTTACAAAGGAAAAGAAAGCCCAGAAACCAGCTGGTGTCTACGCGAGACTCATGGCTGCCGGCCAGAGACTCCTTGCAGTTATCAAGCACAACGAGGGAGGTGCCAACAAAGACCTGGCCAAATTCACCGATCAGATCAATGCACTCTGCGACAAATGGGACCGTTAAGAATCAAAGTACAATAAATAAGGACTGTTGCCAAAGCTGGCAGCAGTCCTTTTCTTCATATATAAAATCACTACAAAATTTCTTTATAATAATCCACCATGCGGTCCTGCTTCACCGGGAATGCCTTCCGGTAAGTCGCTACATCGTATGGAATCTGGCAGCTGATCAGGCCTGGCAGATCGCTTAAACGTCCCATGATTTCACCATCCGGGCGGTAGATGGTGCTGTCGCCAGAGTAGTCAAGCCCTCCAATCTCGCCAACACAGTTGCAGACGGCAAGGTATACCTGATTTTCGATGGCTCTCGCCTGACTTAGTATCTTCCAGTGCATATTCCGTGGTTTTGGCCAGTTGGCACCAAGTAAGATCATGTCACAGTCCCTGGATGCCGCCTGAAAGATCTCAGGAAACCGCAGGTCATAGCAGATAAATGTGGCAATCTTCATGCCACGGTACTCAAAAACAGTATAATCCCTGCCACGCACAAAGAATTTATCCTCGCCACCGTAGGTGAAAGGATGAATCTTCACATAATCAGACAGAATCTCCCCATTTTCATCCACTACGGTATAATGATTCTCAAGCTTCCCTTTAGTCAAATGCTCCTTTCCCCATCCAAAACCGATGGCAAGGTGATAGGTTTTCGCCATTTCCTGAAAGAAAGCAAGATTCTTACCGGAAAAATCTGTCATGGGCGCTGCTTCCACAGGGGAAATGCCTGTCAGACACATCTCTGGAAAAAGAAGAAGTGTGGTGTCTGAACGGGAGGCTTCTTCAATAAAAGTAACTGCCTGTGCCCGGTTCTCATCCCAGTTTAAAAAGGAAATGGGAAACTGACAAAGGGTCAGGGTAAATGTATCTTTCTTCATATTAAATCCTCACAATACATATTGATATTTCTAGGATAGCATACATTTTAGTGGAATAACACTTTTGATTGTATGAAAAAAAAGACAAAAAAAATGAATATTAGTGCTTGCATTTCGTATGACAAACGTTTATCATAAAGACACAGAGAGATGATAAACGTTTGTCATATTAGAAAGAAGGAGCTGACTCGAATGAGCATTTTTAAAATCTCTCTCCATGATTTTAAAAGCATCGAAAGTTTTACGGATCTGGTATCCGAATTTGATTTTAATATTTATTTGAAACCGGCAGGAGATACCTATGGAACAAAGATCAATGCCAAGTCCATCTTAGGAGTAATCAGCCTTCTCCATTTTATGACATTGGAGATGATGGCAGAGACAGACCAGCCGGAAGAATTACAGAAAAAACTCCAACCATTTATTGCACAAGCCTAAGGGGCCAGGCGACGCAATAAACTTCGGGAATTATGTGGTTTTATATATCAGGGAAAAGAGTGGTACAAAACAGCGCCAAGGTTTTGTACTGCTCTTTTTCCGTTGTGAGAAAAGTTTTATTAGAATTGATATAAACTGTTGCATTCTACTTATGAAAAAAAACTATGGAATTTAAAAAATTAGTAGTTAACAAATAGAAGAAGTTGTGCTAAAATACAATGGTTAGAATTGTAGATTAAAATTTTGTGTCAGGAGGAGAATGAACCATGACAAAAAAATGGGTATACTTATTTAGCGAAGGTAACGCTAACATGCGTGAACTCTTAGGTGGTAAGGGTGCTAACCTCGCAGAAATGACAAATCTTGGTCTTCCAGTACCACAGGGCTTCACAATCACAACAGAAGCTTGTACACAGTACTACGAAGATGGAAGACAGATCAATAACATTATTCAGGGACAGATCAACGAATACATTGAAAAGATGGAATTCATCACAGGTAAAAAGTTTGGTGATTTAGAAAATCCATTATTAGTATCCGTTCGTTCCGGTGCTAGAGCTTCCATGCCAGGTATGATGGATACAATCCTTAACCTTGGTTTAAATGAAGAAGTAGTTAACGTAGTAGCAAACAAAACAGGCAATGAAAGATGGGCTTGGGACTGCTACAGAAGATTTATCCAGATGTACTCCGACGTAGTAATGGAAGTTGGTAAAAAGTATTTTGAAGAATTAATCGACGAAATGAAAGAAGCTAGAGGCGTTACACAGGACGTAGACCTTACAGCTGCTGACTTAAAAGAATTAGCAAATCAGTTCAAAGCTGAATACAAAGCTAAAATCGGCGCAGACTTCCCAGATGATCCAAAGGAACAGTTAATGGGCGCTGTTAAAGCTGTATTCCGTTCTTGGGACAACCCACTTGCTATCGTTTACGGTCGTGACAACGATATCCCTTATTCGTGGGGTACAGCTGTTAACGTACAGGAAATGGCATTCGGTAGCTGGTCTGATGAATCCGGTACTGGTGTAGCATTCACACGTGACCCTGCTACAGGCGAAAAGAAATTAATGGGTGAATTCTTAATGAACGCTCAGGGTGAAGACGTAGTAGCTGGTGTTCGTACACCACAGCCAATCGCTTCCTTAAAAGGTGTAATGCCAGAAGTATATGATCAGTTCATCGAAGTATGTTCTATTCTTGAAAACCACTACCGCGATATGCAGGATATGGAATTCACAATTCAGGATAGAAAATTATTCATGTTACAGACACGTAATGGTAAGAGAACAGCTCAGGCTGCTTTAAAGATCGCTTGTGACTTAGTAGATGAAGGCATGAGAACAGAAGAAGAAGCTGTAGCTATGATCGATCCTCGTAACTTAGATACATTATTACATCCACAGTTTGATGCTGCTGCATTAAAAGCTGCAACACCAATCGGTAAAGGTCTTGGAGCTTCTCCAGGAGCTGCTTGTGGTAAAGTAGTATTTACAGCTGAAGATGCTGTAATGTGGGCTGCTAAAGGCGAAAAAGTTATCTTAGTTCGTCTTGAAACATCTCCAGAAGATATCACTGGTATGAAATCTGCACAGGGTATCTTAACAGTTCGTGGTGGTATGACATCTCACGCTGCTGTAGTAGCACGTGGTATGGGTACATGTTGTGTATCCGGTTGTGGCGACATCAACATGGACGAAGCTAACAAGAGATTCGCTTTAGGCGGAAGAATCTACAACGAAGGTGACTTCATCTCCATCGATGGTTCTACAGGTAACATCTATGATGGCATTATCATGACAGTAGATGCTAAGATCGCTGGTGAATTCGGACGTATCATGGGATGGGCTGACAAGTTCCGTACAATGAAAGTTCGTACAAACGCTGATACACCTGCAGATGCTAAGAAAGCTCGTGAATTAGGTGCTGAAGGTATCGGTCTTTGCCGTACAGAGCATATGTTCTTCGAAGAAGACAGAATCGCTGCTTTCCGTGAAATGATCTGTGCTGATACAAAAGCAGGTAGAGAAGAAGCTCTTGAAAAGATCCTTCCATACCAGCAGGGAGACTTTGAAGAATTATACGAAGCATTAGAAGGATGCCCAGTAACAATTCGTTTCTTAGATCCACCTTTACATGAATTCGTTCCTACAGAAGAAGCTGACATCGCTAAATTAGCTGAAGCTCAGGGTAAAACTGTTGAAGAAATCAAAGCAATCATCGAAAGCTTACACGAATTCAACCCAATGATGGGTCATCGTGGATGCCGTCTTGCAGTAACATATCCAGAAATCGCTGTTATGCAGACAAAAGCAGTTATCCGCGCTGCATTAAATACAAAGAAAAAACACCCAGACTGGGATATCAAACCTGAAATCATGATCCCATTAGTAGGTGATGTAAAAGAATTAAAAGTTGTTAAGAAATACGTAGTAGACGCAGCTGACGCTGAAATCAAAGCACTTGGTGCAGCTCTTGATTACGAAGTTGGTACAATGATCGAAATCCCAAGAGCAGCTCTTACAGCTGACGAAATCGCTGCAGAAGCTGACTTCTTCTGCTTCGGTACAAACGACTTAACACAGATGGCATTTGGTTTCTCCCGTGACGATGCTGGTAAGTTCTTAAATGCTTACTACGACAGCAAGATCTACGAAAACGATCCATTTGCTAAATTAGACCAGAACGGTGTTGGTAAGTTAATGGAAATGGCTATCAAACTTGGTAAGCCAGTGAACAAAGCACTTCACATCGGTATCTGTGGTGAACATGGTGGAGACCCATCTTCTGTAGAATTCTGCAATAAGATTGGTTTAGACTATGTATCCTGTTCTCCATTCCGTGTACCAATTGCTCGTTTAGCAGCAGCTCAGGCAGCAATCGCACAGAAATAAGAACCACCATACAGGTCGAAAAATTAATATATGATTTTTATCCCTCAGGAAGCAATTCCTGGGGGATTTTTTTGACAAATTTTCTGTTGTTGGGTATAATTACACTTAACTATAGTCTGTTTTTGACAGGCAAATCTTTATGTGAATACGGCGGTGTATTATGCAGGAATTTATGAAAAAAGAACGAAGATGGGACTCTCCTATTTGGATATTGATGAGAATACTTCTCTATTTGGGATTGCTCGGAACCTTCCTGGTGGGTCTCGGTAAGGAAAACCACGCACTGACAACACTTTCCAGAACACTTGGTATCTGTTCTGTAACATTTATCATTTGCGTGTTTTTATTTGTTTCTATTTATGGCGGATATGATATCGGACGTAAGAAGTCGAAACCGATCATCACATCCCTTGCACTGGCAACCTTCTTTACAGATGCCATTACTTATATGGAACTGATGATCATGAGAACCAACGCACCAAGTGTTTATGCGTTCAGACTTCGAAGCATCAGCTGGCTTCTTGTTGTATTTGTGATGCAGGTTTTAATGGTTGCAATCTTCACCTATGGTGGCAACGAACTCTTCTTTGCAATCAATAAACCGGAAAAGAGCTGTATCGTAACTTCCAGCCAGAAAAAGCTGAATATGATCATGCGTGTTATTTCCAAATATAAGAAGCAGTACAAGGTGGAAGCGGTTTTTGACTACCATGAACCGGACATTTGCCACCTGATTCATGATTTTGATACAGTATTTCTCTATGATGTTCCAATCCAGAGAAGAACAGAGATTGTTCGCTACTGTTACAAGGAGAATATCAACATTTATTACAATCCGGAACTTCATGATATCATCGAAGTGAACTCCGAATATTACATGCTCGACGATGCATCCTTCTTGAATTACAAGGCAGACGGACTCCGCATCGAACAGCGCTTTATGAAACGATGTTTAGACCTTACGCTGGTATTGATCGGTGGTGTGGTTGCCCTCCCAGTGGGACTGATTGCAGCGGCAGCAATCAAGCGATATGATGGCGGCCCGGTATTCTTCAAGCAGAAACGTGCCACATTAAACGGCCGAATCTTTGAAGTATACAAGTTCCGTACCATGAAGGTCAATGCAGGGAACAAATCTGCAACAAAGGACGATGACCGAATCACAAAACCGGGACATTTCCTTCGTAAGACAAGAATCGATGAGATTCCACAGTTAATCAATATCTTAAAGGGCGATATGTCCTTTGTTGGTCCAAGACCAGAGATGATCGAGAACGTGAATGCATACGAAGCGCAGCTTCCGGAATTCCGTTACCGTCTCCGTGTGAAGGGTGGACTGACCGGCTATGCCCAGATTGCAGGTAAGTATAATACCACTCCAAAGGATAAGCTGGTTATGGATATTATGTATATTGAAAATTATAGTATTCTCAAGGATATCCAGCTGATCTTCCAGACAGTGGGTGTTGTATTAAAGCCGGACAGCACAGAAGCATTTGGCGCTGGGGCAGATGGCGAACAGTTGAAGTTTGTGCCTGCACAGGCATTCGCACAGGCGCACACACATAATAAATCAAGCAAATAGACTTTACAAATAACGATTAATAAAGTATTATAATAAAAGGATAATAATTATATATTTCTTCAGGGCAGGGTGTGATTCCCGACCGGCGGTATGCATAGGATACGAAGATGAGTTCCATGTGAGTCCGCGAGCCGAAAGGCATGATCCGGTGTGATTCCGGGACCGACAGTATAGTCTGGATGAGAGAAGAGAGTAATCATGTTAGGATTATGTTATGATATTTTAGGAAGCTCTGAATGTATCGTTCAGGGCTTCTTTTTTGATTTAGGAAACTTTATTTTAATATTTGCTCTCAGGAAAATATGTCATGGAAGATAGGAAGAAAAGGAGCAGAGACAGTTATGAGTCAGTATTATATTGGATTTGACGCAGGAACACAGAGTGTCAAAGTCGTTATTTGTGATGAGAATATGAACCAGGTGGCAGCAAAAAGTATGCCAACCACGTTACATTACCCAAATCCGGGATGGGTAGAGATGGATGTGGATGAATATCTTGCCCTCACCATCAAGTGTATGAAGAGCTGTACCGATCAGATGAAGGAGAAGGGGCTTGATACCACAAAGATCCGTTCCATTATGGGGGATGGCATTATCTGCGGGATTGCAGGCGTTGATGAGGATGGCAATGCCATCACACCTTACATCAACTATTTAGATTCCCGAACAGAGGAGGATGTGCAGTATATCAACAGCATGAATCTTGACATCTGGGGCGAGAATACCGGTAATGCAGATGCCAGCTGCATGTTCCCGGCCATGTTTGCCAGATGGTTTATGAAGAACAGCGAAGCCTTCCAGGAAAAGGGTGCCAAATTCATCCATAACGCGCCATATGTACTGGCCCACCTTGCAGGTCTCTCTGCGAAAGATATGTTTGTGGACTGGGGTGCTATGTCCGGATGGGGGCTTGGATTTAATGTATATGACAAAGAATGGTCCGACGAACAGCTTGCCATTCTTGGAATTGATAAAAAATATATGCCAAAGATCGTAAAACCATGGGATATCGTGGGTGGCCTTACCAAAGAAATGGCCGAACTGACCGGCGTTCCTGAAGGGACACCAGTCTGCGGCGGTGCTGGGGATACCATGCAGTCCATGATCGGAAGCGGCATCTTAGAAGCAGGCCATGCCGTTGACGTTGCCGGAACCTGTGCCATGTTCTGCGTATCCACCAAGGGCATTATTCCGGAGTTATCCAGACATGGATCTGGGCTGATCTTCAACAGTGGAACACTGCCTGATACCTATTTTTACTGGGGCTATATCCGTACAGGCGGCCTTGCCCTTCGCTGGTTTAAGGATTCTGTATGCAAGCAGCCGGATGGCTCCTACTATGACGTGATGACAGAGGGAGCAGCGAAGATTCCTGTTGGGTCAAATGGTACCATCTTCCTTCCATATCTCACAGGTGGTATGGGTGAGCAGGCCAATGCTTGCGGATGCTTTTTGAATATGACCCTTGATACAGATCAGTACACCATGTGGCGTGCCGTATTAGAAGCAATTGGATATGATTATATGGAAATTACAGATTTATATAGAAGCGCAGGTGTGGATTTAAGCCGAATTGCCATCACGGAGGGCGGAAGTGCCAACAAACTCTGGAATCAGATGAAGGCAGATATGCTCGACAGCCGTGTCATCACCATGAAGGAAGCGGGCGGCGCGGTAAATATGAACTGTTTATTCGGGGCATATGCAAGTGGCGATGTGGATGATATTAAGAAGAAATTAGAAGATTATCTGGAAATCTCCTGCGAATATGAACCTGATGCAGACAATACAAAGAAATACAGAGAGCTTTATGGTATCAACAAACAGATCGTAAAGATGGATATGACAGGTGTATTCGCCAGATTAAAAGAACTAAATTAGGATAAGATAGAGACAGGATAATAGAAAAGTGCATGCCAATTGTGGCATGCACTTTTTTGATGATATATTGATTATTAATTGACAATATCTATAGATGTTACTCTAACATACTATGCTCAATGACATAATTCTTGAATGTCTGAGCAGCAGGTGAGATATACTTGTCTTTTAAGAATGCAAGATAGAAGATTCGCTGCCAGTTTGGGCTGACGATATCTAATTTCTTGATGTTCATCGTATTTAAAATAGGCATATCCGGAACGACTGCGATACCAAATCCATTGGCAACGAAGCCTGCGATTACCTGGTCTTCCTTGATCTCATAAACGATCTGTGGATATTCGCCGATGGCATCGAAAAGTTCATCGATGACTGGGCGGAGACCGCTTCGCTTAGAGAAGATAATCTGTGGATATGGGATGGTTTCGGATAAGGTGATGCTGTTGCGGGACGCAAGTGGGTGATCCGTAGGAACAACAACAACTAACTTCTGCTGAGCCACTGGAATGAATTCCACAGATGGCTGTTTTGGAAGCTTGGAGCAGATAACCATGTCATACTTTTTGGACTTCAGACCTTCTAGTAAATCCTCTGTAACCCCTGTATTTAAGCGGAAATCTACGTTACGGTCTGGGTATTCTGCTTTGTATCCGCTGATCATCTCAGGAATGAGATCGGTACCTAAAGTTCTTAAGAAACCGAGATCAATGATGCCCTCGCCGGAGCCGACTGCCTTGACCTGACGGATACTGGAATCCAAAATGTCCATGGATTTTTCGACGTCATTTAAAAACATGCGTCCATACTTGGTTAGTACGATATTACGACCTTCTTTTTCGAACAGGTTCACGCCTAATTCCTGCTCCAAAGAAGAAATGGCATGGCTTAGAGATGGCTGTGTGATGGACAGTTCAGCAGCAGCTCTTGTGTAATGCTCTAATCTTGCCAGAACGATAAAATATCGAAGATGATAAAGATTCATAATTCCTCCTGGTAAATAATCCCCATTATATGGTTTTGTTGTGTGAATAGTGCAAAATACACTGATTGTAGTATAGCACAAATTATTAACAAAATCTATGGATTTTCTAATAAATATTGATTGGTCATTGTGAAAAAAATATCGTATAATAGACTATGTAAAAAGTGAGAAGCCTAAAAAGTAGAGAGAGCTTTTCAAGGCAAAGACGAAAGGAGTTTTTATTATGTCAAAAAAAATGCCAATTACAGTTAGTTCCTGGACACTCGGAGATCAGTGTACATTTGAAGAACGTGTGAAAGCAGCAGCAGAAGCTGGTTACGATGGAATCGGTTTACGTGCTGAAACATACGTTGACGCTTTGCAGGAAGGTTTAACAGATCAGGATATCTTAGATATGTTAGACAAATACGGAATCAGATGTACAGAAGTTGAATACATCGTACAGTGGTGTGAAGAAAAACGTTCTTACGAACAGAAATACAAAGAACAGATGTGCTTCCACATGTGTGAATTATTCGGCGTAGAACAGATCAACTGTGGTCTTATGGAAAATTATTCCGTTGAATACACAGCTCAGAAATTAAAAGAATTATGTCAGAGAGCTGGCAAGTACATCATCGGTGTAGAACCAATGCCATATTCCGGTATTCCTGATATCAAAAAAGGTTGGGATGTTGTAAGAGAATCCGGTTGTGACAACGCTATGTTACATATCGATACATGGCACTGGGTAAAATGGGGCACACCTATCGATGTAAAAGAATTAGAAGGTATCCCAGCAGACAAATTCTGTTCTATCCAGATCAACGACGTTTGGGAAAGATCCTATGCTCCAACAGTATTACGTGATGAATCCATGCATGATCGTCTTGCTCCATCTGCAGGCAAAGGTCCTGGTATCGGATGTACAGCTGACTGGTTAAAGATGGTTAAAGCTCATGGTATCGTTCCAAAACAGATCGGTGTTGAAGTTATCTCCGACGTTATCTTAGCTAAAGGTGTTGCTGAAGCTGCTAAGATCACATTTGACGGTGCTAAAGAAGCATTAGAAGCTGCTGGTTGGACAGAAGCATTAGAAGACTAATTGTCATTCATTTTTTAAAACATTTAACGTTCGAACATCTATACAGCCTTCCTGAATCTCTTGGATGGATAGAAGGCTATGCAGACATGATATAAAACACGAAAAAACATAAGAAAAAAACGTACAATACCCTAATAAGCCCAATTTTAAGAAAAGGAAGTGTATCTAGTGAAATTTACAGCAATGTTCCAGCCAATTCAGATTGGACCTATGACAGTTAAAAACCGTTTCGTTGTACCTCCAATGGGTAACAACTTCGCAAACACAGACGGTACATGGAGCGATCAGTCTATTGCATACTACACAGCTAGAGCAAAAGGACAGTTCGGTTTAATCACAATTGAAGCTACAGTAGTACATGAAGGAGCAAAAGGTGGCCCTCGTAAACCATGTTTATATGTTCCTGAATCCGTAGAAAGCTTAAAGAAAATCTGTGATAACGCTCATGCTGAAGGTGCTTGCATCTCCATTCAGTTACAGAATGCTGGTCCAGACGGTAATGCTAAAAATGCAGGTCGTCCAATCCAGGCTGCTACAGCAATCAAGAATGCATTTGGAAAAGACATTCCAGAAGCTATCCCTACAGAACAGGTATATGAATTAGTTAAGGGCTACGGTGTAGCTGCTAAACGTGCGATGGAAGCAGGCGTTGACGCTGTTGAAATCCATATGGCTCACGGTTACTTAGTAAACTCTTTCATGTCCCCAAGAACAAACAAACGAGTTGATGAATTTGGTGGTTCTTTCGAAAACAGAATGAGATTCTCCAGATTAATCGTTGAAGAAGTACAGAAAGCTACAGAAGGCAAAATCGCTATCTTAGCTCGTATCAACTCCACAGAAGATATGTTCGGTGGTCTTGATAACCACGATATGTGTGCAATCGCTGCTTACCTTGAATCTTTAGGTATCGACGGCTTACACGTATCCCGTGCTGTACACTTAAAAGATGAATATATGTGGGCTCCAACAGGTCTTCACGGTGGTTTCTCTGCTGAATTAGTAGACAACATCAAGAAATCTGTTTCTATCCCAGTTATCACTGTTGGTCGTTACACAGAACCACAGTTCGCAGAAATCATGGTTAAGACAGGCAAAGCTGACTTAGTAGCATTTGGTCGTCAGTCCTTAGCTGATCCTGAAACTCCACTCAAAGCTCAGGAAGGCAGATTAGAAGACTTAACACCTTGTATCGCTTGTTTACAGGGTTGTGTTGCTAACATGTATGCTGGTAACCAGATCTGCTGTTTAACAAACCCACAGTTAGGACGCGAATTAGAAGGTATTCAGCCTGCTGAAACTTCTAAGAATGTTTGGGTAATCGGTGGTGGTCCTGCTGGTCTTTACGCTGCTTACACAGCTCAGATCCGTGGTCACAAAGTAACATTATTCGAAAAAGAAGACGTTCTCGGTGGTAACATGAGACTCGCTGCATTCCCTCCAGGAAAAGGCGATATCACAAACATGATCAGATCTTACATCACAAAATGTGAAAAAGCTGGCGTTGAAATCAAGATGAACACAGAAGTTACACCTGCAATGATCAAAGAAGGCGCTCCAGAAGCAGTTATCTTAGCAACTGGTTCTCAGACATTAGTTCTTCCATTCATCAAAGGTATCACAGCTCCTGAAATCGTTCATGGTATCGACTGCTTAGACGGAAAACGTCCAATCGGTAAGAAAGTATTAGTAGTTGGTGGTGGTATGGTAGGTGCTGAAACAGCTGAATTCTTAGCTGAACAGGGCCATGAAGTATCCATCATCGAAATGAGAGATGCTATCGGACCAGACGTAATCCACGAACATAGAGTATTCTTAATGGAAGCATTCGAAGAATACGGTATCGAACAGATCGTATCCGCAGCTGTATCTGAAATCTTCCCAGATGGCGTAAGCTACAAGAACGCAGCAGACAGATCTGACGAAACATTATACGAAGCTCGTGGCTTCGATACAGTTGTTCTTTCCATGGGATTTGTATCCAGATACTCTCATATGGAAACAGCTGAAGATGGTACAAGAACTGTTGTTTATGACTTCGCAGAAGCAATCAAAGACATGGTACCAGAAGTACACGTAGTAGGTGATGCTATCCGTGCTCGTAGAGCATTAGATGCAACAAAAGAAGCTTACGACGTAGCACTTAAATTATAATCAACTATAACTATTCTATTATAGATATTTTTGAATACATTTTCGCTGCCCGCTTTGTGTGTGGCGGGCAGCACTTTTTTGAGAAATAGGAGATTTTAAAATGGAAAAAAGAATTGACGGCCGTACAGGTCTTTTAGCACTTTTCGGAACTCCTGTTGGACATTCTGGATCTCCAGCTATGTACAACTTCTGTTTCCAGCATGATGATTTAAACCTTGCTTACGTTGCATTTGATGTTAACATTCCAGATATGGAACAGACATTAAGCACATGTAAATTATGGAACCTTCGTGGTGGTAACTTCACAATGCCAGTTAAAAACATCGCTTCCGAATTAATGGATGAATTATCTGATGCATCCAAGATCATCGGTGCTTGTAACGTATTCGTTAACAGAGATGGCAAATTATATGGTGATGTAACAGACGGTAAAGGTTTCATCAAGAACTTATCCGTTAATGGCGTAGAAGTAGCAGGTAAAAAACTCGTTGTTTTAGGTGCTGGTGGTGCTGCTACAGCGATCGAAGTACAGGCTGCATTAGATGGAGCTGCAGAAGTTGCAATCTTCAACCGCAAAGATGAATTCTATGCAAGAGCTGAAGGTACAGTTGCTAAACTTCAGAAAGAAACTCCAGATTGTAAAGTATCCGTTACACCTGTTGAAGATGCAGAAGCACTTGCAGCAGCAGTTAACGCTTGTGATATCTTAATCAATGCTACATCTGTTGGTATGAAACCATTAGATGGACAGTCTTTAATTCCAGTAGAATTATTAAGAAAAGACTTAGTAGTTGCTGATACAGTTTACAACCCAGAAAAAACTCAGTTAATCTTAGATGCTGAAGAAGCTGGTTGTGCTGCAGCAATCGGTGGTGCTGGTATGTTATTATGGCAGGGTGCTTTAAACTATGAATTATTCACAGGTAAAGCAATGCCAGTAGAAGAATATCAGGCATTCAAAGCTGGTAAATAATCTATTATTTATCGCTGATCAATGATAATTTCTCGGATTAATTCCGAAAATTATAAACTTTTCGTGAATTAATTCGAGATAATTATAAAAAGTTTCTAAAAAAGAAACGATTACCATATTGAACTGTCTATGGTTCGATGGTATACTCTTCATAGTGTCAAAGTATGATATGGCGCTTGTGTGTTGTAATAAGTTAAGAAATTAACACACGATTCGTTCTGGTAGAGAGCAGAATGAATCACTACTGAGGAACATTTGCCCAATGTTCCGTAACAATTTAATATTTCAAGAAAAGAAAAAGGAGAAATGTACAAAATGAAAGCTAAAAAGTATATTTGGTCTATGGTAGCCGTATATATGGCTTACCTTACACACGGTATGCAGGCATTAATCTTCTCCCAGAACGCTGCTTATTTTGCAGACAAATGGGGTCTTGCAGGTGATGTTGGGGCTGCTGCAGTTTCCACAGCTATCGCTTGGACAGGTTTTGGTAAGATGATCTCTGTATGGATCGGTGGAGAAATCTCTGACGTTATTGGTCGTAAAAAATTAATGGTAGGTGGAGCAGTTCTTTACATCCTCTGCTTCGCTACAATGTTAACAAGCGGTAACGCTACAGTAGCTGCTACAGCTGGTTTAATGGCTGGTTTAGCAACATCCGGTTTCTGGGATGCATCTGGTTATCCAGCAGTACAGGAAGCTTATCCAGCAGCTCCTGGTACAGCATTAATCATGATTAAGTTCTTCGTAGCTTTATCTTCTATCTTCTACCCAATCATTGCAGTAATTAATACAAATGCTGAAAGACCAGCAGTTAACGTTATTATTCCTCTTGTATTATCCTTCGTAGTATTAGCATTAGCATTCATGGCTTCCTATGCTTACGATGATGAAAACAAAGGTGCTGATTCTTCTGATAAGATGAAGAAACTTACAGTTCCATTAGTAATTGTAATTGCAGCAATCGTTGTTTATATCGTTCTTTCTGCACAGTTTGGTAGCGGATCTAACATCTCCAAGTACTTCCCAGTAGTTATGTCCTTCGTATTGTTAGCATTAGCTGCTAAGACAGACACAACTAATGGAGTAGTATCTGACGAAGTAAAAGCTGCTAAAGAAAGACAGCTTGTTGCTCCAGGTGCTTTAACAGCTGTATTAACATACTTCTACGCATTCTTAGTAATGGCAGTTATGTATGGTGCTCAGCAGTATACAAAAGCATTTGGTATGGCTTACTGTGGTCTTGAAGAAATGCAGGCTGCTTCTATGACAACAATGTACCAGGTTGGTTCCATCGTTGCTGTAGCATTCTGGGCTGTAATGATGTCAAAATTAAAATGGCATCCATTAAAAGTATTAGTAGTTGACTGTGTACTTACAGTTGCTGCATTAGCAGGTGTACTTTTCATTCACCAGATTGCTATCGTTTACGCAGCTATCTTATTACTTGGTTTTGGTTGTGCTGGTGGTGCTCTTCAGACAGGTCTTTCTGTTGTTCAGGAATTTGTACCAGGTCCTAAAGGACGTAACACAGGTATTTACTATACATTCATGGGTCTTGCTTCTTACTCCATGCCAGTTATCGTAGCTACATTAACTGTTGCTGTAGGTGAAGGTGCAGCTGTTTACACATTAATGACATTAATGCTTATCTTAGCTGCAATCCAGTTAATTGTAACATTATACTTCATCGCAAGATACAAGAAAGTATTTGGAGAAAGCCCACTCTAAGATTTGGACTTTAAAAAATTCTTAACTTATATCATACAAAACAAAAAACCCCTCGGCATTTATGCCGGGGGGTTTTGCTGTGATTGGAATATTTGATATTGTTCGATTATTGTTCCTTTATTAGGAAGCATTTAACTGTTTATGATAGTAACAAGATCAGCTATATCCAGTATGTGACCTAGTTGTTTGAACCATGCGCTGACTTTAGATTTGACGATATATACTTTAGTTGAAATCACATATGTTCCAACGCTAGGATCTTTTATTGTAATGTTTAATGTTACATATTGAGGGCTCCTTTTCTCGGTGCTTTTTTTGGCAGTCGCATACCAAATCTTTTTCCCATTGCTATATTTGCTTGTAATAGAAAGATAATTCGTATCACTTGTTGTTATTTTGGTTATATAATTCGAAGTGAATTTTTTTTGCGCATCTACAACCATATAATATTTGTCTGAATATGAAGCAGCTGCTTCAGCGGGTACTGCAAATGATAACAGTAATAATACGGCTAAGCATAATGTGAGTAATTTTTTCACGAGAACACCTCCTATTGCTCTATGTGTGACTTGTTTGTGACATATTTATCGCACTATAATAAGAATGAAATGTCAAGTATCGCACAATTATAAAATAAAAATTATAATTGTCAGACGAATCGAAAAGTTCTATTTAGTAATTCTTCTAAGGTGGAAGAAGTTATCGCCTAAATAAACTTAAATAGTTGCATGGAGTCAGAAAATATGTAAAAATGACATAGATAAGATGTTTTAGAAAAATTAAGTGTTGCAAATTTTGTACTTAAAAGGAGAATATAGATTTATGGAAGATATCTTAAGAGTTGGTGTGATCACTAAAACTCATGGCATCCGTGGGGAAGTGAAAGTTTTCCCAACAACAGATGATCCGAAACGTTTTAAGAAATTAAAAAGTGTTTTATTAGATACCGGAAGAGAACGTCGCAAGATGGAAATTGAGCAGGTACGTTTCCAGAAGAATCTGGTCATCTTAAAATTCAAGGGTATTGATAATATCAATGATGTGGAACAGTACAAACAGTGTGATCTCTATGTACCTCGTAAGCATGCAGTAAAATTAGAAGAGAATGAGAACTTTATCGTTGACCTGATCGGACTGACTGTTGTAACCGATGAGGGAGAAGAATTCGGAACCATGAAGGATGTTATGCTCACTGGAGCCAATGATGTCTATGTGGTGGAAACCCTTGACGGAGAAGAAGTCCTTCTTCCGGCCATCAGAGACTGCATTTTAGATGTGGATTTAGATGAAGAAGTGATGACTGTTCACATTATGCCGGGATTATTAGATTAGTTTCAGGTAAGGAGAATCCATTATGAATTTTCATGTATGTACCTTATTCCCAGAGATGATTGAGCAGGGCTGCAATACCAGCATCCTAGGTCGCGCCAAAGAGAAGGGGCTTATTACCATCGGAACCACAGATATTCGTGATTTTTCTACCAACAAGCATATGAAGGTAGATGATTATCCATACGGTGGCGGAGCCGGCATGGTTATGCAGGCGGAGCCAGTATATGCCTGTGTGGAACATGTAAAGCAGCAGCTTGGAGGAGATGCCCGTGTGCTCTACATGACACCCCAGGGAAGAACATTTTCTCAGGAGATGGCCCAAGAGCTTGCGAAAGAAGAGAATCTGATCTTCCTGTGCGGCCATTATGAAGGAATCGATGAGCGAGTATTAGAAGAAGTGGTGACAGACTATGTGTCCATTGGCGATTATGTCTTAACAGGGGGAGAACTTCCTGCCATGGTTATGATCGATGCCATCGCAAGACTGGTGCCAGACGTACTTCATAACGATGTCAGTGCAGACATCGAGACATTCTATGACAATCTGTTAGAATACCCACAGTATTCAAGACCTGCAGTATGGCATAACAAGGAAGTGCCGTCAGTGTTACTGACCGGCCATCATAAGAATATCGAGCAGTGGCGATATGAACAGTCTTTAGAACGTACAAAGAAGTGGCGTCCGGATCTCTATGAAAAGCACATGGAAGCCCATCCGCCAGTGGTGAAGAAAAAGCGCAGAAAGAAGAAATAGTGCTTGCATTTTAGAAGGCACTATGCTATGATGTGATAGTTGTGACAAATAGGATGGTCCTCTGTTACGCGCAAAGCAAGGGACTTTGCATAATATAAAAGTATTAAGAACATCTAGGATTATAAGGAGGAACACAATGAATAACATTATTAAAGCAATTGAAGATGCTCAGTTAAAATCTAACATCACTGAATTCAGAGTAGGTGATACAGTAAAAGTTTACGCTAAAGTAGTTGAAGGTAACCGCGAAAGAATCCAGGTATTCGAAGGTACTGTAATCAAAAGACAGGGTGGCGGCGCTCGTGAAACATTCACAGTTAGAAAGTTCTCTAACGGTGTTGGCGTAGAAAAGACATGGCCATTACACAGCCCAATCGTTGATAAGATTGAAGTTGTTCGTCTTGGTAAAGTAAGAAGAGCAAAATTATATTACTTACGTGAACGTGTAGGTAAGAGAGCAAAAGTTAAAGAAAGAGTACGTTAGTATTAAAGAAACTTTTCTAGGGACGAGTGAAAGCTTGTCCCTATTTTTCACTTTCCTTATTTTATTTGAAAATGTAAGAGATTATGAGAAAGGAGCGCTTATGTCATCATTTTATTCTTATACTGATTCATTCTCCAGCCGTAAGAGAAGACGTCAGATGCGTGAGAAGATCATCTTCTACGTGGTTGGTGTGATCGCGGCAATGTTACTTGCCTTCGTGATCATTCGTTTTCTTGGGTTCGGAATTACTATGAAGGGTGATTCCATGAAGGAAACCATTCATGATGGACAGCATATGATCGCTGTTCGATTTACCAGAGCCAAACAGGGCGACATTATCGTTTTTCGAAATGGTGATGAAGACAGTTCCTACTATATAAAGAGAGTAATCGGTGTGCCGGGAGATACCGTCCAGATTACAGATGGCCAGATTCTGGTCAATGATGAGACTGTGGAGCCAAAGGGCAGTGAAGCAATCTTATCCGGTGGTCTTGCAAGCAATAAGATCACGTTAAAGGAAGACCAGTACTTCGTGCTGGGTGACAACTATAACAACAGTGAAGATTCCCGCGTTGCCAGTGTGGGTAATGTAAACAGAGACCACATTGTCGGGAAGATACTGATCAAGCTTTGGTAGAAAGGAGAACAAGATGCATTTTCAGTGGTATCCTGGTCATATGACAAAGGCAAAACGTATGATGCAGGAAAATATTAAATTAATTGATATCGTAGTGGAACTTGTAGATGCAAGAGTACCTTTTTCCAGTAAGAATCCTGATATTGACGATTTAGCAAGAAATAAATTCCGTGTCATCTTACTCAACAAAACCGATTTGGCAGACGCAGCAGCAACTGCAAAATGGGAAGAATATTATAAATCCAAGGGATTTGCCGTAGCGAAGGTGAATTCCCAGCGTGGAACCGGTGTGAAAGCAGTCAACGGCGTTATCATGGATGCCTGCAAGGAGAAAATCGAACGAGACCGAAGAAGAGGAATCAAGAATCGTCCAATTCGTGCCATGATCGTTGGAATCCCTAACGTAGGCAAGTCCACATTTATCAATAGCTTTGCAGGAAAAGCCTGTGCAAAGACTGGCAATAAACCAGGGGTAACCAAGGGCAAACAGTGGATCAAGCTGAACAAGAACATTGAGCTTCTTGACACACCAGGTATCTTATGGCCAAAATTCGATGACCAGATCATCGGCTTAAGACTTGCGCTGATCGGATCTATCAAGGACGAGTTACTGAATCGTTCTGAGATGGCAATCGAACTGATTTCCTATTTACAGGGTGCTTATCCTGGACTGATTGCAGCCCGTTATGAAGTGGATGAAGACAAAGACCGCGTGGCTGTCCTTGAAGAAATTGCCCATAATCGTAAATGTCTTGCGAAGGGTGGAGAATTAGACCTTGATAAAGCAGCCATTTTATTGTTAGATGAGTTTCGAAGTGGTAAAATAGGACATATCACTTTAGAATTACCAGAGTAAATGGAGTTTGAATGGGTTTTTAAGTGAATGCTTAAGAACCCTTTTTCTTTGATATAGTTTGATACAGAAAGGGATAAAGATGAAGATTGGTGAGATTAAAGCATGTATCAACGAGGCTTTTGAGACCGGCCAGTATGAATTGGTAGAACCATTCCGTGCTGATGAGAGAGCCGGTGTGGTAAAGCTGGTGGAAGCATTTGACAGGAAGATGGAAAAGCTTGAGAAGGAACGGCGCAGAGTGTATGAGATGCGCGCCTACGAGAGAGAATATGACTTCTGTGAATATATCTGTGGTATTGACGAAGTGGGCAGGGGACCTCTTGCAGGGCCTGTGGTAACCGCGGCTGTCATTTTGCCAAAGGACTGTGAAATCTTATATATCAATGACTCAAAGAAGCTTTCTGAGAAGAAGAGGGAAGCGCTTTATGAGGAGATTCAGGAGAAGGCCATTGCCATTGGAATCGGCATGTCCTCCTGCGAGCGTATTGATGAGATCAATATTCTCAATGCTACTTATGAAGCTATGCGCCAGGCCATTGGGAAGCTGTCTGTGAGACCGGATGTGCTGCTTAACGACGCGGTGCGTATTCCGGAAGTAGATATTCCACAGGTTCCGATCATTAAGGGGGATGCCAAGAGCGTGTCCATCGCTGCGGCAAGTATCATTGCCAAGGTGACCAGGGATCGTATGATGGTGGAATTTGACAAGATGTACCCGGGCTATGACTTTGCATCCAATAAAGGATATGGTACCGGCAAGCATATCGAAGGAATCAAAGAACTGGGCATTACTCCAATTCACAGAAAGACCTTTGTAGGCAATTTTATCTAAGGATTATTAGGAAAGAAATCATAAAATACAAGCATTCCATATATGAACAAAAGAAAAACAGGAACAGCCTACGAGGAGCTGGTGGCCGATGTGCTTCAAAAACATGGGTACAAAATCCTCGAGAAGAACTTTCGCAGCCGGACTGGCGAAGTCGACCTGATCTGTGTCGATGGCAGCAGTTTGGTATTTGTGGAGGTCAAATACCGAAAAAACAATCAGAATGGGCGGCCGGAGGAGGCAGTGACACCTAATAAGCAGTATATCATATCCAGAGTGGCGGATTATTATCTGGTTCGTCATCCACAGCTACAGCATCTGCAGATGCGATTTGATGTGGCGGCGATCACGGGGACCCATCTGAAGGTATATCAACATGCATTTGAATATCAATGGAGAAGATAATGGATTATAATTGGAAAAAAGCAAATGATCGAGAATCTACAATATTAGTGGAGCGTGAAGGGGTACCATACCTAACCTTTCCAAAGCTTACTGCGGCAGGCGTAAAGCATGGCTTTTCTACCCGCATGGGAGGGGTAAGTACTGGTATCTTCGAATCCATGAATTTATCCTACAACCGCGGAGATGACCCAAAGGCGGTGGATGAAAACTATAGAAGAATGGGGAAAGCCATTGGATTTGATCCGGAGAAGCTGGTTTTTTCCAATCAGGTTCATACAACAGACATTAAAATCGTAACAGAAGAAGACTGTGGCAAGGTGATGACCAAGATGGACGGCCTGATGACCAACATTCCAGGCATTCCGCTTGTGACCAGCTATGCTGACTGCGTGCCACTCTTCTTTTATGACCCTGTAAAATGTGTCGTTGCGGTTTCTCATTCCGGATGGAAGGGCACTGTAAATTGTATGGGCAGGGTAACCATAGAAACCATGAAGGAAACCTTCGGTTCCAAACCGGAGAACATCATTGCGGCAGTCGGTCCATCCATCTGTCAGGACTGTTATGAAATATCTGAGGATGTGGCGGTACAGTTTCAGGCAGAGTTTCCACAGTGGGAGGAAGAAATCTTAATCGACAAGAAGAATGGCAAATATCAGCTGGATTTGTGGAAAACCAATGAACTGATCCTGCTTGATTGTGGAATTCTTCCGGAACATCTTGATGTGACCGATCTTTGCACCTGCTGTAATGACAAATTGTTATTCTCACACAGAGCAAGCAAAGGCAAAAGAGGCAATCTTGGTGGATTTATCGTGTTATAAATTCATTTTCGGATTCTTCTTTACATTTTTATAGGAATCATGTAAAATCATATGAAGGATTGCCCCTTCATTTGGTCATTTTTGAAAGGAGACAAACTATGAGTAAACCAATGGTAGCAATTGTTGGTAGACCCAACGTTGGTAAATCCACTCTGTTCAACGCACTCGCTGGCGAGAAGATTTCCATCGTGAAAGATACTCCAGGCGTTACCCGTGACCGTATTTTTGCAGACGTGTCATGGCTTGATAAGAGTTTTACTTTAGTCGATACCGGTGGTATTGAACCGGACAGCAAGGACATCATTCTCTCCCAGATGAGAGAACAGGCAGAAATCGCGATTGCCACCTCTGATGTCATCATCTTCCTTGTGGACGTAAAGCAGGGACTTGTGGATTCTGACTTCCACGTAGCTAACATGCTTCGTCGTTCCCAGAAGCCGGTTGTATTGGCGGTGAATAAAGTCGACAATTTTGATAAATATATGGCAGATGTCTACGAATTTTATAACTTAGGACTTGGCGATCCAATGCCAATTTCTGCATCCTCCCGATTAGGACTGGGGGACCTCTTAGATGAAGTGCTTGAGCACTGTAATCCGGAGGATCTCATGGAAGAAGAGGATGATCGTCCCAAAATCGCAGTCATCGGTAAGCCAAACAGCGGCAAATCCTCTCTGATCAACAAACTGCTCGGACAGGACCGTGTCATCGTATCTGACATTGCAGGTACCACCCGCGATGCCATCGATACAGAAGTAAAGCGTAACGGTAAGGAATATGTCTTTATCGATACCGCAGGACTTCGAAGAAAGAACAAGATTAAGGAAGAAATCGAACGTTACAGTATCATCCGTACTGTGGCAGCAGTGGAACGATGCGACATTGCCATCATCATGATCGATGCAACAGAAGGCGTGACTGAACAGGATGCCAAGATTGCAGGGATTGCCCATGAACGCGGCAAAGGTGTTATCATCGCTGTCAATAAGTGGGATCTGATCGAGAAGGATGACAAAACCATCTACAAATTCACCAATCAGGTTCGAGACACACTGGCTTACATGCCATATGCGGAACTGGTTTTCATCTCTGCCAAGACAGGTCAGAGACTGCCTAAGGTATTTGATATCATCGATGCTGTAGTAGAAAACTGTAATCTTCGTATTCAGACAGGTGTATTGAATGAAATCTTAACAGAAGCAGTTGCCATGAAGCAGCCGCCATCTGATAAGGGTAAGCGCTTACGACTTTATTACATTACCCAGGTTTCTGTAAAACCACCAACATTTGTTATTTTTATCAATGATAAGAAGCTGACACATTTTTCTTATACCCGTTATATTGAAAATCAGATTCGTCAGACCTTTGGCTTCAGAGGTACACCAATTCATATCATTATGAGAGAGAGAAAGAAGGATAAATAAGAATGATACGATTAATCATTACCATGATTTTGGGTTACGCCCTTGGATGTGTTCAGTGGGGATATATTCTTGGGAAAGTCAATGGAATTGATATTCGAGATTATGGCAGCGGTAATTCCGGTGCAACCAACATTTTACGAGTACTTGGTAAAAAGGCATCTTTCATTACATTCCTTGGAGATGCTTTAAAAGGGGTTTTCATCGTACTCATTGCAAGGTTTTTTGTTTGCCCATATATGGATTGGAATCCACAGGCTGTGATGATGCTGGCTGGCTTATCTGCAATTCTTGGACACAACTATCCAGTACATATGGGATTTAAAGGTGGCAAGGGGGTTTCTACAACTGGAGGAACCATGTTTGCGATCAATCCAATTTTAACCATGATTATGCTGGCAGTCTTTATTATTACTGTGGCAATCACAAGATATGTATCTCTTGGATCCACACTTTTAATGATTTCCATTCCAATCCTGCTTGTAGTCTTCTATGGCTTCAATCTACCTATGGTTATTATGGGTTGCGTACTCGCCGGACTCTCCATCTGGCGTCACCATGCAAATATTGGCAGACTGTTGAATGGAACAGAAAGCAAAATTGGAGAGAAAGTAGAGAAATAAGTAATTATAATGGAACATGTATCAGTTTTAGGTGCCGGAAGCTGGGGGACAGCTCTGTCTAAGGTTCTGGCGGAAAATGGTCATGAAGTGACTCTCTGGTCTCACAGAGAAGAAGAAGCAAGAGAAATTCAGGAAAAAAGAGAGCAGGCATCCAAACTTCCGGGCATTATCTTACCGGATAATCTGACTGCTACTGGCAATTTAGAACAGGCCGTAACGGGGAAGGATTGTATCGTCCTTGCCGTTCCATCTCCAGCCGTTCGATCCACTGCCAGAATGATACGTTCTATGGTACCGGAAGGACAGATTATCGTCTGCGTTGCCAAGGGAATCGAGGATCACACATTTTTAACCTTAACAGAGATCATTGAAGAAGAGATTCCTGGTGTAAGAGCCTGTGTATTATCCGGGCCCAGCCATGCTGAAGAGGTTGGCGTGCATATGCCGACGGTGGTTGTGGCAGGTGCCAAGTATAAGGAAGATGCACTCTTTATTCAGGATTTGTTCATGAATAAGTATTTAAGAGTTTATACCAGTCCGGACGTGAAGGGAATCGAGCTTGGGGGCGCATTAAAGAATGTTATTGCCCTGGCTGCAGGTATCGCCGACGGATTAGGATATGGAGATAATTCCAAGGCAGCCTTGATTACAAGGGGGATTTCCGAGTTAACCAGACTTGGTGTCGCTTTGGGTGGCAAGATGGAAACATTTGCCGGATTGACTGGCGTAGGGGATTTAATCGTAACCTGCACCAGCGTACACAGTCGAAATCACAGAGCCGGAGAGCTGATGGGGCAGGGATATACTGCCAAAGAAGCCATGGACGAAGTGAAGATGGTTGTTGAAGGTGTCAATTCTGCACAGGCAGCACTTAGACTTGCGAGAAGAAAGGGCGTATCTGTACCGATCATCGAGAAGGTCAATTCCGTTGTTTTTGAGGATAAACGTGCAGATGAAGCAGTGGCGGAGCTCTTAATGCGTGACCGCAGAAAAGAATTCCAGACACTGAAGTGGGAATAGGATTCCCATCCAACATAGATAGATAAAATAAATAAAATATAAATGACAAGGAAGGAGACTTTTGTAATGCCAATGATTACAGAGTATACAAAAGAACAGTTAGCAAAATTACAGAGTGAATTATCCGCACAGTATGATGAATTTGTAAAAGCGGGACTCGCTCTCGATATGTCCAGAGGAAAACCAGCACCATCTCAGCTTGATCTGACCAATGACTTATTCAAAGCATTAGATGAAACCAACTACAAGACAGAAGCAGGCTTTGATGCAAGAAACTATGGAATCCTTGATGGTATTCCAGAGATGAAACAGTTATTTGCAGATGCATTTGACGTAAAACCAGAACAGATTATCGTGGGAGGAACCGCTTCCTTAAGCCTTATGTTTGATAATATCATGAGAATCATGGTAACTGGTACAGGCGGCAACACTCCATGGGCAAGATTAGACAAAGTAACATTCTTATGTCCAGCACCTGGATATGACAGACATTTTGGTATCTGTGAACGACTTGGCATTGATATGATTCCAATTCGCATGACAGAAGAAGGTCCAGATATGGATCAGGTTGAAGAATTAGTAGCAAATGATGCAAGCATCAAGGGTATGTGGTGTGTACCAAAGTACTCCAACCCACAGGGTATCTGCTACAGCGATGAAACAGTGAGACGTCTCGCTTCCATGAAGACAGCTGCTCCAGACTTCAGAATCTTCTGGGATAATGCATATGGTGTGCATCCAATTTATGAAGATGTGAAGTTACTCAACATCTTAGAAGAAGCAGAAAAGGCAGGCAATCCAAGCCGTCCAATCATGTTTGCTTCCACATCCAAGATTACATTCCCTGGCGCAGGGGTAAGCTTCTTAGCTGCCAATAAAGAAATGGTAGAAGAAATCAAATCCGTGATGACCTACCAGACAATCAGCCATGATAAATTAAATCAGTTAAGACACGTACATTTCTTCAAGAATGCAGAAGGCTTACATGCTCATATGGCGAAGCTTGCAGAAGAGATGAAACCAAAATTCGAAATCGTTCTTAAGACTTTAGACAAAGAGCTTGCAGGAACAGGTCTTCTTACATGGACAACTCCAAAGGGAGGTTATTTCGTAGCAGTTGATACCATCGAAGGCTGTGCAAAAGAAACAGTCAGACTGGTAAAAGAAGCTGGTGTTGTTATGACTGGCGCAGGTGCTACCTATCCATACAAGAATGATCCAGCAGATACAAACATCCGTATCGCTCCTACTTATCCAACATGTGATGAGTTACAGCAGGCAATGGACGTATTCTGTGTATGTGTAAAACTTGCTGCAGTGAATAAATTACTGGAAGCGTAAGCAATCGATATAACTTGAAATCTGATCCCTCTGCAGCAATGCAGGGGGATTTTTGTCTTTGTAACGTCACAAATTAATAGGGACGGACCATACGTTCTATGATATAATAGAGTATAGTAGAAAGAGGGAAGAAAATGAAAGTAACCATGTATACCGACGGTGCTGCCAGAGGCAATCCCAACGGACCAGGCGGTTATGGGACCATCTTAGAATATGTGGATCCTAAGGGGACAGTGCACAGAAGAGAGTATTCTCAAGGGTATGTGCAGACTACCAATAACCGTATGGAGATGATGGCGGTGATCGTTGGATTAGAAAAATTAAATCGTCCATGTCAGGTGGATGTATATTCCGATTCCCAGTATGTGATCAATGCATTCAATCAGCATTGGATCGAAGGCTGGATCAAACGGGGATGGAAGCGTGCAGGGAACAAACCGGTGCTCAATATGGATTTGTGGAAGCGGATGCTTGCAGCCATGGAGCCCCATGAAGTGACCTGGCACTGGGTAAAAGGACATGCCGGACATCCGGAGAATGAACGCTGTGATGAACTTGCCACAACGGCGGCAGATGGCAGTGATTTATTAGTGGATGAAGGCTTGAATTTGTAGATTCTATAGAATAATTATAGATTATATGTTATAATTAAAAGGTTCGAAATACTATATCAAACGATAAACATAGGAAAGATGAGAGGTAGGTGAGAATATGGAAATTCAATTATGGAAGAAACGATTAGCGCCTTATGAGCTTGCAGTGAACGAGCTTATAATAAAATTTAATCACTTAATTTATGAACGCCGTTTGGAAGGGAAGTATTCTCCAATTCAGCGTGTGGAAGGTCGCGTGAAGTCGATTTCCAGTATTATTGAGAAGATGCAGATGAAGAATGTCAATATCAATGATCTGGAAGAATCCATCTTGGATCTGGCCGGCATTCGTATTATCTGCCAGTTTGAGGAAGATATCTTCCGTGTGGCAGAGGGAATCTCGAAGCGTTCTGACATGAAGATCATCAAGAAGAAGGATTATGTCAACATTATGAAGAATTCCGGTTACCGCAGCTACCATCTCATTGTAGAATATACAGTTGACACAGTGGACGGGGTGAAGACACTGCCGGTTGAGATTCAGATTCGAACACTGGCGATGGACTTCTGGGCAACTGTGGAACATTCTCTTAATTATAAATACCGAGGACATATTCCGGAGTTTGTACAGGATAAGCTGATCAATGCATCCAATGCCATCATCGTACTTGACCGAGAGATGGCAGCTGTGCGTGATGAAATCTTAGATGCACAGAATTACAATACGGTGAAGGAGAATTTAACAGGGGATATCCTGAAGAATCTCCAGCATCTTTACAAGGTTGCCAACCATGAAGAGGTGCTTCGTATTCAGGAAGAATTCTATGAAGTATTTGCACAGAATGACATTGATAAACTTGCTCACTTTGCAAGACAGCTGGACAAGATTGCGGAAGGACACGGCGTACAGAGCCTATTATAGAAGGGCGTCATAGATTTACAGGAGTGAGGATGAAATTTCCAGCAGCATTTGAAAAGAATACAAAAGAATATTTGGGAGAGCAGTGGGATCAGTATGTGGCTTCCTTTGAAGAGGAAGGATACTTTGGTCTTCGTAGTAATCCGTTGAAAATCAAGGGGACAGAATTTTTGGAATTCTGTCCTTATGCTTATGATCAGGTACCATGGTGTGAGACCGGATATTATTACGATGCCGAAGAAGTGCAGCCGGCCAAGCATCCATACTATCATGCGGGACTGTACTATATTCAGGAGCCAAGTGCCATGTTGCCGGCAAGCCTCCTTCCGGTGGAACCGGGAGATAAGGTGTTAGACCTCTGCGCAGCCCCTGGCGGCAAATCCACTCAGATCGCAGGAAAACTTGCGGGCAGAGGATTATTGGTTTCCAATGATATCAGTGTATCCCGCGCCAAGGCGCTGGTGAAGAACCTTGAGATGGCAGGCATGGATTGTGCCGTGGTAACCAGTGAGAAGCCGGAGAAATTAAAGAAGGTATTCCCTACATTTTTTGACAAGGTATTAGTGGATGCCCCTTGCTCTGGCGAAGGTATGTTTCGCCGCCAGCCTCAGATGATGAAGGATTGGGAAGAGAAGGGGCCAGAATTTTACAGCGAGATCCAGAAGGATATCTTAGACAGCGCCGTGCAGATGTTAGCACCGGGCGGCAAACTGGTATACTCCACCTGTACCTTCTCTCCAGAGGAGGATGAGGCAGTCATTGCCTGGATTTTAGACCAGTATGAGGATCTTCATGTGGTGGAATCCTGGGATTTTCCGGGGAGAGATCATGGCCATCCGGAATGGATCGGCTCTGATGTAAATGAGCTTCGACATGCCTACCGTATGTGGCCGTTTCGAATCCACGGAGAGGGACATTATGCAGTGCTTCTTGAGAAGGAAGATGGCAGCAGGAAGAAGATCAAGGCAGCAAAGGGCAGTAAGAAGATGCCAAAGGAAGCAGAAAGCTTCTTAAAAGAGATACGTCTTCCAGTAGAAGGAAGAAGCTTTCATGTCATCAAGGATAAGGTATATCTGATTCCGGACGAGATGCCACAGATGAAGGGCATTCGCGTGGTCAGATCTGGCCTTTATCTGGGTGAGATTAAGAAAAATCGCTTCGAGCCATCCCAGAGCCTTGCCATGGCGATCAAAAAAGAGGATTATCCAAGAGTCATCAACTTATCCATCGAAGATGAACGTGTGATCCGCTATTTAAAATGCGAAACGATCATGGCTGAGGGGGATAATGGCTGGGTGTTAGTCTGTGTAGACGGCTTCCCGCTCGGCTGGGGCAAATGTAACCGCGGACAGCTGAAGAATAAGTATGCACCGGCATGGAGATGGGTATAATGACAAAGCAGATACGTCTTGATAAGCTTCTTTGCGAGATGTCTGTGGGCACGAGAAGCGAAGTAAAACAGATGATCAAAAAAGGCAGAATCCGGGTTGGTGGCGACATTGTCAAAAAACCGGAGCTTAAGGTGGATGCAGCTCACTGTGAGATTGCAGTGGATGGCAGGGATATCACCTATGTGGAGGAAGAATATGTGATGCTCCACAAACCGGCAGGCGTGGTGTCCGCAACAAAGGACAATCACGACCGCACTGTCCTTGATCTGATCACAGACAAAAAGAGAAAAGACCTTTTCCCAGTGGGAAGATTAGATAAAGATACAGAGGGGTTACTCCTCTTAACCAGCGATGGGGAGCTTGCCCATCAGCTGTTATCACCAAAGAAACATGTGGATAAAACCTATTATGCGAGGATACGGGGTGTCGTAACCGGGGAGGATGTGGAAGCATTTGCCCGGGGGATTGATCTTGGAGAAGACGGCATCACACTTCCAGCAAAGCTTGTGATCTTAAAAACAGGAGATGGAACTTCTGAAATTGAAGTAACCATTCAGGAGGGTAAATTCCATCAGATCAAGCGCATGTTTCATGCAGTGAAAAAAGAAGTGGTTTACTTAAAGCGTCTGTCCATGGGGCCACTGGTTCTGGATGCAGATCTGGCGTTAGGCGCATATCGACCACTGACCGAAGAAGAAATTGCAATGTTAAAGAACCGATAGAGAGAAAAGCTATGAGTAAAGAGTTTTTACCGATTACAAAAGAAGAAATGATTAAGCGCGGATGGGATCAGCCGGATTTTGTCTATGTCATCGGCGATGCCTATGTGGACCATCCATCCTTTGGCCCTGCGATTATCAGCCGTCTGCTGGAATCCCACGGATTTAAGGTAGCCATGATTCCGCAGCCAGACTGGAAGGATAAGAAGAGCATTGACGTCTTCGGCCGTCCGAGACTTGGGTTTCTGGTTTCCGCCGGCAACATGGATTCCATGGTCAATCATTATACGGTTTCCAGGAAAAAGCGAAGCAAGGACAGCTACACGCCTGGCGGTGTCATGGGGAAACGCCCGGATTACGCTGTGGTCGTATATTGCAACTTAATTCGCCAGACCTATAAGGATGTGCCAATCATTATCGGGGGGATTGAGGCTTCTCTTCGCCGTCTGGCCCACTACGATTACTGGAGTAATAAGGTAAAGCGTTCTATCCTTATGGATTCTCAGGCAGACCTGTTAGAATATGGTATGGGGGAACATGCCACCATTGAGGTTGCGGAGGCTTTAGATGCCGGCATCGATATCAAGGATATCACTTATGTTGCCGGAACTGCCTATCGGGCGAGAAATTTAGATACCGTTTATGACTATATCATGCTTCCTTCCTACGAGGAGGTATGTGACAATAAAAAAACCTACGCAGAGAGCTTTTTCACCCAGTATCAGAATACGGATGCATTCACCGCAAAGACACTGGTGGAATCCTATGGCAACCGCGGCTATGTGGTGCAGAATCCGCCGGCCAAGCCCCTTAGTGAGCTTGAAATGGATGATGTATACAAGCTGCCTTATAAGAAGACCTATCATCCAAGCTATGAAGCAGCAGGTGGCATCCCGGCCATCAAGGAGGTCAAGTTCTCCTTGGTAAGCAACCGTGGCTGTTTTGGCGGCTGCAATTTCTGCGCATTGACCTTCCATCAGGGCAGGATTATCCAGACCCGTAGCCACGAATCCATCATTGAAGAAGCCAAAGAGATGACGAAGGATCCGGATTTTAAGGGCTATATCCATGATGTTGGTGGTCCGACTGCCAATTTCAGGCAGCCAGCCTGCAAAAAGCAGATGACTCACGGTGTCTGCAAGAACAAGCAGTGCCTCTGGCCGACAGGATGTTCTAATATGGAAGTGGATCACTCCGACTACATCGCCCTGCTTCGCAAATTGCGTAAGATTCCAAAGGTAAAGAAGGTATTTGTCCGCTCCGGCATCCGTTTTGACTATGTGGTCTATGACAAGAGCGATGCATTCCTTCGTGAGCTATGCAAATATCACGTGTCTGGTCAGCTAAAAGTTGCTCCGGAACACATCTCCGACCGAGTATTGGAGAAGCTTGGAAAACCAAAACACGACATTTACTTAAAATTTGTTGAGAAATATATCAAGATGAATGAAGACCTGGGTATGGATCAGTATCTGGTGCCATACCTTATGTCATCTCATCCGGGAAGCACCCTAAAGGATGCCATCGAGCTTGCCCTCTACTTAAAGGAAATCAATCATCAGCCGGAACAGGTGCAGGATTTCTATCCGACACCGATGACGCTGTCAACCACCATGTACTACACCGGACTGGACCCAAGAACCATGCAGCCGGTTTACGTACCACGCTCTCCGAAGGAAAAACAGATGCAGAGAGCCCTGATGCAGTATAAGAATCCGGCAAACTACGATATCGTTGTGGAAGCACTGAAAAAGGCCGGCCGAATGGATCTCATCGGTTACGGTCCGAACTGCCTCTTACGTCCTCGCAAAGAGGCCAAGGCAAATGCATCTGCAAGCGGCAAGGGATCCGGCAGAAATTCCGGCGGCAAGACCGCTTCCGGTAAAAATGCTGGAGGATCCAGCAAAAAGAAGAAAACGATCAGAAATACAGGAAAGAGGAAAAAACGATGAAAAAAGTTGCAGTCATTACCGGTGCAACCTCCGGCATGGGAGCAGAATTCGTCAGACAGATGGTTCGCTACATGCCACATATAGATGAATTCTGGCTGATTGCCAGACGAGAAGATGTGCTGCTTTCCATTGCAGAACGTTATCCAACCAAGGGCTTTCGCTTATTCCCAATGGATTTGGAGAAGGAGAGAAGCTGGGAGAAATACCGTGAAGTGCTTGAGCGGGAACGTCCTGCCATCTCCACCTTAGTCAATGCAGCGGGATATGGCATCATCGGAGAAACAGCAGAAATTGATGTGAAGGATCAGACAGGCATGGTTCGCTTAAACTGTGAAGCATTAGAAGCCATGACCCAGCTGTCTATTCCATATATGCGATATGGATCTAAGATCATCAATGTATCCTCCGCCTCTGCATTCCTTCCACAGCCGGGATTTAATGTATATGCAGCCAGCAAAGCATTTGTCTTATCTTACTCAAGGGCACTGGCCAAGGAGCTTTCCTTAGAGGGCATCCACGTCACCTGTGTCTGTCCGGGACCGGTGGAAACAGAGTTTTTCGACCGCGCTGAGGCAATTCATAAGAGTCCTGCTTATAAAAAGGCATTTCGCGCAAAGAAAGAGGACGTTGTGACAAGAGCATTATCCGATGCCAAGAAGGGGAAGGTGGTTTCTGTTTACGGCGCATCCATGCAGCTGATGCGCATTGCGGCGAAGATTCTTCCGGTGGGACTGATCCTACGATTATTTTATTAGAAGCAGGTGATGTGATGCAGGAAATCAAGGTAACCAGAATGGAAGCCGGACAGCGAATGGATAAGCTGCTTGGCAAATTTTTGGATGCGGCACCAAAGAGCTTTCTCTATAAGATGCTGCGTAAGAAGAATATCAAATTAAATGGAAAAAAGGCAGATGGGAAGGAAATCCTGAAGGAAGGGGATGTGCTGACTCTATTTTTATCTGATGATACCATTGCAGGTTTTCAGAAGAATCCGGGGAAGGGCAGCAAGGAAGAAAAGCCTGCCTACAAGGGACCGAAGCTTCGCCATCTCTATGAGGATGAGGATGTGCTGATCCTCAATAAACCGGTGGGATTATTATCCCAGAAGGCAAAACCTGAGGATGTATCTGTCAATGATTATGTCATTGATGTGTGCACCAATACAGGTGTGGGCTTTAAGCCTTCCATCTGTAACAGGTTAGACCGTAATACCAGTGGAATCATCGTGGCAGGAATGTCTCTAGAAGGCCTTCAGACCATGTCTGCCATGCTTCGAAAAAGAAGTGTCCACAAGTATTACTATACCATCGTCAAGGGTCGTGTGGAAAAACCGCGAAAGATCGATGGTTATCTGAAGAAGAATGAGAAGAATAACACTGTGACATTTTCTAAGAAAAAGGAAGAGGGCAGTGACTATATAGAAACCCAGTATACACCCCTGGCATGGGGGAAGGATGCAACACTACTTAAGGTATGGCTTATTACCGGGCGCACCCATCAGATCCGCGCCCATTTAGCATCCATTTCCCATCCGGTTGCAGGCGATTACAAATATGGCAATCGCAAATGGAATGATGCCCTGAAAAGGGAGTTTGGCTTACATCATCAGCTGCTTCACTCTGCGGAGCTTACCTTCCCGGATCAGATGGAGCGGTGTAAGGCACTTTCTGGCAAGACGATCATTGCCCTGCCGCCGGCTAAATTTTTAAAGATTAAGGAAGCCCTCGTTGGGGAGTATGTATTTGAATAGACAAAGGAGCAGCTATGGCAACATGGAATTCCCGTGGGCTTCGTGGAGAAGTCTTGGAGGAGATGATCAATTTAACAAATCAACGGTATCGGGAACAGAAGCTGGCACTGGTGCAGAAGATTCCAACCTCCATCAAGCCGGTACAGTTTGATAAGGAACACCGCCACATCACACTGGCCTACTTTGACCAGAAATCCACTGTGGATTATATCGGCAGTGTGCAGGGCATCCCGGTCTGCTTTGATGCCAAAGAAGTGGCAACGGACACCTTCCCGTTACAGAACCTCCATGAACATCAGGTGGAGTTTATGCGTGATTTTGAGGGACAGGATGGGGTGAGCTTTCTGATCATCTATTTTTCCCACAGGGAAGAGTGCTACTATCTCCGATTTGAAAAGATGATGGAATTCTGGAACCGCCACTACAAAGATGGGGGAAAGAAACATTTTAAATACGGGGAGATGGAACCGGAGTTTCAAATTCCGGTGAAAAATGGTACCTTTGTTCATTACCTCGAAACAATCAATCAAGATTTACTTGTGAGAAAAGAAAAAAACTGATATACTAAATTAGTTACGATGGGAATAATTTAAAAACAAGGATAAAGGTGAAGTCATGATCAAAAGTATGACAGGCTTTGGGCGAAGCGAGGTTTCCGATGACGTATCCAAGATGATCATCGAGATGAAGTCAGTGAATCATCGCTATGGAGATTTTTCCATTCGCATGCCTAAAAAATTAAGCTTTTTTGAAACGCAGATGCGTTCTTTATTAAAAAAATATATTGCCAGAGGAAAGGTGGATGTATTCGTTACCTATGAGAACCTCTCCGAAGCAACCGTAGAATTAAAATATAATCAGACAATGGCAGCCAACTATTTAGACATGTTAAAGCGCATGGAAGAAGAATTCGGCGTGACCAATGATATTACAACCACAGCATTGTCAAGATATCCGGAAGTATTTACTTTAGGAGAACAGGCAAGTGACGAAGATGAGCTTTGGGCAGTGTTAAAACAGGCACTCCTTGAAGCAATTGAAAAATTTATAGAAGCAAGAACTGCAGAAGGTGAACATCTCTACAACGATATCATGGAAAAATTAGATTACATGTTATCCTTAGTGGATCAGGTGGAACAGCGTTCTCCATCCATCGTGGAAGAGTACCGTTGCAGATTAGAAGATAAAGTGAAAGAGCTTCTTGCAGATACCACTATTGAAGAGGGAAGAATTGCCTCAGAAGTGGTTATCTATGCAGACAAGATTTGTGTAGACGAAGAAACTGTTCGATTAAGAAGTCATATCAACAGCATGAAGAAAGAGCTTGGCAAGAGCGGCAGTATCGGACGTAAGCTTGATTTCATCGCGCAGGAGATGAACCGAGAAGCCAACACCATTCTCTCCAAAGCCAACGATTTAGAGCTTTCCGGCATTGCCATTGATTTAAAGACTGAAATCGAAAAGGTAAGAGAACAGATTCAGAACATTGAGTAATCTTGATTGATACAGGAAGGTGAGAATATATGAATCAGAAAGGTTCTTTAATTGTTATTTCCGGTTTTTCCGGTGCAGGTAAGGGTACCGTAGCCAAATGTCTGGTGGAGGATTACGATTATCGTTTATCCGTATCTGCAACAACCAGAAATCCACGTGAAGGGGAAGTGGATGGGGTATCCTACTACTTCAAGACAGTGGATGAATTCAAAGAGATGATCGACCAGGACGGATTTATTGAATATGCCCGCTATGTTGACAACTACTATGGCACTCCAAGAGCATTTGTAGAACGTGAACTTGAAGCAGGCAACAATGTCATTCTTGAGATTGAAGTGCAGGGCGCATTAAATATCAAGCGTCAGTATCCGGATGCAATCTTAATCTTTATTACCGCACCAAGTGTGGAAGCATTGAAGGCAAGATTAGTTGGTCGTGGAACAGAAAGCAAAGAAGTGGTTGCAAAGCGCATGAAGCGCGCCTCTGAAGAAGCAGAGGAGATGACCCATTATGAATATATTGTAGTGAATGATATCGTTGAGCAGTGTGCTTCTGATATCAATTCCATTGTAGTCAGCAGAAGTTGCGAATTAAAACAGAATTTAGCATTTGTGGAAGAAACCAGAAAAGGTTTTGCACATATTTAAGGAGGAAAAGACATGTTACATCCATCTTATTCAGAATTAATGGAAAAAATCAATAGCGAAGCAGAAGAACAGGAAACAGTTGTTAACAGCCGTTATTCTATCGTAATCGCTACAGCAAAAAGAGCAAGACAGATCATCGACGGAGATATGCCTTTAGTTGAATCTGAAGAAGAGATCAAACCTTTATCTGCAGCAGTAAAAGAACTGGATGCGCAGAAGATTCAGATTTTACCAGATAATAGCGAAGAAGAATAAAATGAAAAGGGGATGAACTATGTCATCTCCTTTTTCCATTATGAGGTGTTTTATGAAAAGTCAGCAGGAATTTTTAGATGGTCTGCAGGACCTGATTAAAATCGGCAAGACCAATGGCAATGTACTCTCTGGAGAAGAGGTAAAAAGCTTTTTTGAAGAGTATGAACTGACCGATGAGCAGATGAGTCTGGTGGGTGCATTTATGGCAGAAAACCAGATCAAGGTTACCGGTGTGGTGGCTGCACCTTTGGCGGAAGAGGAAGAAGTAATCACTTCTGAGGAAGAACCATCTGCAGTGTTGAACATGTATAAAGAGGAATTGAAGGAACTGGCACCTGCCGAAAAGTCAAGAGAAGATGCCCTGGTAAAGGAATTCTTAGCAGGCAGTGTGGAAGCCATGAATGCACTGGTTGAGATGAACTTAAGTGAAGTGGCAGCCCTTGCAGAACGCTATGTGGGACAGGGCGTTCAGGTGGCAGATCTGATTCAGGAAGGGAATCTGGCACTATTTGTGGCAGTGACTGAATATGAGGAAGGCCAGGGTGACTTCCATAGTATCATCATGGAACAGGCCAAAGAGGCCATGGAGCAATTTATTGAAGAGAATTCCCAGTCTACTAAAATGGCGAGAAAGGTCTCACGTCAGGCCAACCAGCTCAATGATTTGGCAACAGCATTTGCCAAAGAGCATGACAGGGAAGCAAAACCGGAAGAATTAGCAGAACTTATGCACATCACTGTGGAAGAAGTGAAGGACCTGATGAAGATGTCCTTAGATGCAGTCAATGTGCTCGAAAGCCGCAACGTAAACATGTAAAGAAAGGATAGGATATGTTAGATAAGATTAAAGGATTTTTAGCTGGATGTGTAGGATTATTTGTACTTTGTGAGATCGTGGGATTCTTCGGATTGAAGGATCATTCCCTTGAGAATATCATGGGTCTGACCATTGCAGCGTTTGTCAGTGCTGTTATCATCAATCTGATTATCTTACTCGTTATGAGGGTTGGAACAAAGATTCCAAAATGGGTGGCACTCATCGGACTTGTGATCCTTGCCCTCATTGCATTCTTTAAGTAAAAAGCGTATATGAACATCAGAGAAAAGCAGGAAAGAAAAGAAATTGAATATTTTAGTCCCTATGCGGCACTGAGTGCCAAATCAAAGGGGCGCACCTTTCCGGAGGAGGAATGTGATATCCGTACCTGCTATCAGAGAGACCGGGATCGCATTCTCCATTCCAAGGCCTTTCGCAGGCTGAAGGATAAAACACAGGTTTTTATGTCTCCGAAGGGAGACCATTATCGTACCCGTCTGACCCATACCCTAGAGGTTTCCCAGACAGCCCGCACCATCGCAAGGGCTTTGGATCTGAATGAAACATTAACAGAAGCCATTGCCTTAGGTCACGATCTGGGGCATACCCCGTTCGGCCATGCCGGTGAGCATGCCCTAAACCGCATGATGGAGGGCGGTTTCCGCCACTATGAACAGAGCATCCGTGTGGTGGATGTTTTGGAAAAAGATGGGAAGGGGCTCAATCTGACCTATGAAGTAAAGGATGGAATTTTGAATCATGGAACGAAGAATATGCCGGAAACCTTAGAGGGGAAGATCGTCCGTCTTTCCGACAAGATTGCCTATATCAACCATGATATAGATGACGCCATCCGTGGGGGCGTTCTTCGTGAGGAGGACCTTCCAAAGGCGGAAACGGACATTCTGGGCCATAAGGTGACAGAGCGAATTGATACGATGATCCGTGCCATGGTGACTGCTTCTGAAGGGAAGAATGACATTCTCATGGAGCAGGAGGTTTATCATGCCATGCGCTCACTGCGTACCTTTATGTTTGAGCATGTGTATCAGAGTGAGGTCTGTAAAACAGAGGATGAGAAGGTTCGGTACATCATCGAAGGCCTGGTTGGCCATTACCGTAAAAATGTCGATGAGCTGCCGGAGTTTTGTATCCGTAATTTAGCACTTGGAGTGGACCGGGATATCGTTGTCTGTGATTATATCGCAGGTATGACAGATCACTATGCCATCGAGAAATTCAGGGAATATTATGAACCGAAGTTCTGGATGGGATAAAAGGAATATATAAGTGGGGAAAGTGTTATGTATGATTATTTAGTTGTTGGATCTGGCCTTTACGGGGCAGTATTTGCCAGAGAGGCAGCCAACAAAGGGAAAAAGGTATTGGTCATTGACAGACGTTCCCATATCGCTGGGAATATCTATACAGAAAAGATCGAAGGCATCAACTTCCACAAGTATGGTGCACACATTTTCCATACCAATGATAAAAAAGTGTGGAACTATGTGAATCAGTTTGCAGAATTTAACCGTTTTACCAACTCTCCTGTGGCAAACTACAAGGGAGAGCTTTATTCCATGCCATTTAATATGTACACATTCAATCAGATGTGGGGCGTAGTGACACCGGAGGAAGCGGCTGCAAAGATTGAAGAGCAGAAGAAGGAAATCACGGGGGAGCCTAAAAACTTAGAAGAACAGGCCATCTCCCTCGTGGGCAGAGATATCTATGAGAAACTGGTGAAGGGCTATACTGAAAAACAGTGGGGAAGGGACTGCAAAGAGCTGCCTGCCTTTATCATCAAACGTCTGCCGGTTCGATTAACCTTTGACAACAACTATTTTAATGCCCTTTATCAGGGGATTCCGATGGGCGGCTACACAAAGCTGGTTGCCAATATGTTAGAGGGTATCGAAATTCGATTAAATTGTGATTATTTAGAGGATAAGGAAAGCTGGGATCAGATGGCTGAGAAGGTGGTTTATACTGGTGCCATTGACGCTTATTTTAACTATCAGCTGGGCAATCTTGAGTATCGCTCCGTGCGTTTTGAGAATGAACTTCTGGATATTCCAAACTTCCAGGGCAATGCGGCGGTGAATTATACTGACAGGGAGACACCTTGGACCAGAATCATTGAACATAAATGGTTTGAATTTGGCAAGGATGAGGAAGGCAATGATCTTCCAAAGACCATCATCTCCAGAGAATACTCTTCCGAATGGAAGCCGGGGGATGAACCATATTATCCGGTCAATGATGGGGCAAATGGTGCACTCTACGGGAAGTATAAGGCGTTAGCCGATCAGGAAGAGAAGGTGATCTTCGGGGGCCGACTCGGAGAATACCGATACTATGATATGGATCAGGTCATCGCATCTGCCTTATCCATGTGCGAAAAAGAATTATCATAGAATAGGATCATAAATAAAAAAAAGAAGGTGAATCAACACCTTCTTTTTTTATGCCGTAGGCCGGACTCGAACCGGCACGAGCTAGGCCCGGCAGATTTTGAGTCTGCTGCGTCTGCCAATTCCGCCACTACGGCTTATCAACTAAATCATTTTAGCACTTTTTGCAGTGAAATGTCAATATCTGCATGAATATTTTACAAAGGTGCAGGATTATGCATTTGCCTAAAGCAGGATGGAGTGTTAAAATAATATAGGAATACTAGAACGAAAAGGAGATTATGAATGAAGTATACAGAATATTTGAAAAAGACCATCCTCGGCAAGATTACGCTGGTATTATGGATCATCTTAACTGCCCTGATTGTGGCATGCCTTTATATGATGAAGCTTTATCTTCCAGCGAAACTTTTTCTGATCGGCATCGTGGCAGCAGTGATCGTGATCTTATTTACCTGGCTCTGCCATTATAAACTGCCTAAGATTAGTATAATCTTATTAGTATTGTTAATCGGTATTGTGGGCGTGGGAACCATGGGAATCAGCAAGTTATACAGCGTGACAACTTCCATCACATCCAACGCAGACAAGGAAGTGGAAACCGTATATATTGCCACCCTTGCTAAATCCAAGATCAAACCGGAAGACGACTTCTCTGAATATAAGATGGCCTATGTATCTACCGATGACACTGCCTATGACAGATCTTCAGAAGTACTCAATGAGAATGATAAAACAGTTAAGAAGAGCTTACCATGTAAGAATGCAATCCGTGCATATCATTCCTTACAGAAGGAAGATGGTACCCAGCTCATCTATCTCACTCCAACTGCACTTGCAGAATTAGATGCGCTGGATGTGGAATTTGAAAAAGAATTTAAGATTTTATTTTCCAAAGAATATCCAATGGGAGCAATTCAGACCAAGGAAGTAGACGTGAAGAACGAAACCTATACCATCTATATTCAGGGTGTAGATGCTTCCTCCGGCAATACAACCGGCAAATCTAAGGAGGGCAAGATTTTCTCCACAGGACGTGGTGACTGTAACATCCTGCTTACCATTAATCCGGTAACCAACCAGGCATGTATGCAGGTGATTCCACGAGACTTAAAGGTTTACATTGCCAACAAGGACGTGGAAAGTAAGTTATCCTACAGCTCCTGGTGGGGCGGTGTGCAGGCATCCATTGATTCTTTAGAAGAATACTTCGACATTGATATCAACTACTATGCGAAATTGAATTTCGCTGGTCTCACAACCGTAATTGACCAGTTAGATGGTGTCAACGTATGGAGTGATTATGACTTTGATGTGGATGTCAACCAGTCTGAAGAATGGGGTGATACTTATCCGGTTCACTTCTCCCAGGGCTTTAATAAAGTCAATGGTGTGGAAGGACTTGCATTCGCCAGAGCAAGAAAGATGCTTCCGGAAGATGCCCTTTCCAGATCCATCAACCACTTAAACTTAGTAAAAGCAATCTTTAGAAGATTTGCAGAAGATCCAACCTATGATCATGCAATGGATATTTTAGCTGCAATCTCCAAAAACTTTGTAACCAACATTCCGAAGAAGAATTTCAAGGATGTATTCAATACAACAGTGGAACTCATTCCAGATATCGTCAATGACAGAATCGAAGCAAATTCCATGGAAGGTACTGTAGAATGGGGAACTGATCCGGTACGTGGAAAATATAAGAGATATTTCATTCCAAAGGATGGCGAAACCAAGGCAGTCAAAGACCGCATTGAAGCAGTTCGCAATTCCGCAGACAAGGAGAAGTAGGACATGAAGAAAATTCTGGCAGTATTTGTCGTCATTATTATCGCTGTAGCAGCAGGCTGCTATGGATATTATGCGAAAGTGGTAAAACCACAGGAATTATATGCCCAGGCAGAAGAAGTATTTGCCCAGAAGGATTACGATCAGGCACTTGACTTATATAGTCAGCTTGGTGACTATGAGGATGCGAAGATCAAAGCCGATGGCATTGCCGCATACAAAAACAGTATCGACCTCATGGGACAGGGCAAGTTAAAGAAGGCATTGAAGGAGCTTCACAAGGTGAATCAGGATATGGAACTGATCAACTGTGATAAGTTCATCCACCGCTGTAAGCTTTATAAGAATATGCAGTTTGACCGCAAAGCCTTATCCAAGCGAGAACGTGCCAAGGAAGAAAAGTTCGACCGTTTTGGCTATTATGGAAACTGGGAGACAACAGATTTTGTGATCCATGTGAAGACAACCATTGATGAAGAGGGAACAGTTCATATTGGTGCTTACGTGGATGAGAATATGAAGGCAAAGAAGGATCAGTATGTGGAAGCAGGCTATGACCGAACCTTTGAACGTATCGAATGGAATATTGACGATACCGAAGATCCGGATTACAGCATTGCCTACTCCTACGATATGATCAACAAGACCATTCGCATCAGTCATTATGCGAAAAACGATGGAAGAATGACCAACCAGATTTTACTTTATATGGAGTAATCAAAGATGGAATGTTTCGAAGTAGATACGAAGATAATTTCATATGTCAATAATCAGTTGGATGACGAGGAGATGGACCGGGTACTTCATCACATTGCCCACTGCGAGAAATGCAGGGAGGAGATGGAACTTTTTTACACCCTGTCTGAAGGGATGCGTCAGATGGAATCCGATGAGATTACCATCTACAATTATCCGGAAAGCTTTGAACATAAGCGTCATCAGGATATGCGCAATGTGGAAGGCCGTAAGACTGCCCGCCAGATTGCAGACCGCCTGATTATATGGATGGTACTGGCTATTATATTCGTCGGTATCATGTATGGCATATTCCATATTTTTGAGTATCATATGGAGTTATTCAGTATCCTGTTCGAACAGATCAAAGGATAAGATTAGTCAAATCGCCAGTCTGGTGACTGGCGATTTTTTGAGGAGGTTTTTCTATGAGCAATAAATTAGTCCTCATTGATGGACACAGTATATTAAACCGTGCATTTTACGGCCTGCCAGATTTGACCAACAGTGAAGGAAAGCATACCAATGCCGTACTTGGCTTTTTAAATATTATGTTCCGCTTTTTAGAAGAGGAAAGCGCTACCCACCTTCTGGTCGCATTTGACTTAAAGGCGCCAACCTTCCGCCACCAGATGTTTGACGGCTATAAAGGCACAAGAAAACCGATGCCCGATGAGCTTCACGAACAGGTGGATACAGTGAAGGAAGTATTATCAGCTATGAACATTCCTGTCATTACCAGACCAGGATATGAGGCGGATGACATTCTTGGCACCCTGTCCAAAGAAGCAGAGGAAGCTGGATTTGAAGTAACCATCGTCTCCGGCGACCGAGATTTATTACAGCTTGCCACCGATCATGTTCAGATTCGTATTCCGAAGACAAAGCGTGGCGGTACAACCGTGGAAAATTATTATGCAAAGGATGTGTTGGAACAGTATCAGGTAACACCGAAGGAATTCATCGATGTGAAGGGGTTACAGGGCGATACTGCGGACAACATCCCGGGCGTTCCTGGAATTGGAGAGAAGACAGCAACCAAGCTGATCGTAGAATTCCATTCCATTGAGAATGCCTACGAACATATCGATGAAGTAAAACCGAAGAGAGCCCAGACCAACTTAAAGGAATATTATGATCAGGCAATCATGAGTAAGGTCCTTGCAACGATCAAATTAGACTGTGACCTTGATTATTCCTTCCGGGAAGCAGTTCTTTCGGATATCTATACATCAGAAGGCTATGCCTTATTAAAGAAATTAGAGATCAAATCCGTCTTAAAGCGCTTTGAGGGCGTGGAAGAGCCGGAACGCTTTGACATTACATTTACAACAGAACATGATTTTAACCGTGTGGATGAAATCTTCAAGGAAGCTGTTCAGGCGGATGTAACTGGCCTTGGTTTAATGGAAGAAGATGGGCAGTTACTTGGTCTTTCCCTGTATTATAAAGAAGACGAGGCAGTATTCATCCCGGCAGAAGGCTTCTTAACAGCTGGTTATTTAGAAGAACAGATTACCCGCCTGTACCGTGATGGCAGGAAAATCGCTGTGTTAGACTTAAAACGCGTGCTCTTCCACAGTGAACTTCAGGAGGAGATGGCAAGCTTATTCGACTGCCGTGTGGCTGCCTACCTGTTAAATCCATTAAAGGACACCTACCTCTACGAAGACATCGCCCGCGACTACTTAGGTGAGATGTTACCGTCTAAGAAGGAACTCTTAGAGAAGCTTACCTGGTCCCAGGCACTTGCCAAATCTGAGGAGAAAGCAGTCAAATGTATCTGTTACGATGCCATTGTAGCGGCAAAATCCGTGGCTTCCTTAACTGCTAAGTTAAAAGAGCAGAATATAACTGCTCTTTATGAAGAAATCGAAATTCCAACTGTATTTGCCCTCGCAGATATGGAAAAACGCGGCATCCGCGTGGAAAAGGACGCCTTAAAGGCATACGGGGAACAGCTTGTGGATCAGATTGCAGAATTAGAAGCAGCAATCTATGAGGAAGCAGGCGAAACCTTCAATATCAACTCTCCAAAGCAGTTAGGCGTGGTGCTCTTTGAGCATATGGGCCTGACTGGAGGCAAGAAGACAAAGACAGGTTACTCCACCAGCGTGGATGTACTGGAAAAATTAACTGCAGACTATCCGATCTGCCAGAAGATTTTAGACTACCGCCATCTGGCAAAATTAAAATCCACTTACGCAGACGGATTATATCCATATATTCAGGAAGATAACCGTATCCACGGCAAATTCCACCAGACCATCACAGCCACCGGACGAATCAGCTCCGCAGATCCAAACCTTCAGAATATTCCGATTCGAATGCCGCTTGGACGTGCCATTCGTAAAGTATTTGTACCTGAGGACGGATATATCTTTGTGGACGCCGATTATAGCCAGATTGAGTTACGTGTGCTGGCACATCTGTCTGGGGATCAGACACTGATTCAGGCCTTCAACGATGAGAAGGATATCCATACCTCCACCGCTTCGGAAGTATTTGAAACACCGATGGAAGAGGTAACACCAGACCAGAGACGCAATGCCAAGGCAGTAAACTTCGGAATCGTGTACGGAATCAGTGCATTTGGCCTGTCACAGGATCTGAATATCAGCCGCAAACAGGCACAGGAATACATCAACAAATATTTTGCAACCTACCCGGGTATCAAGGAATTCCTTGACAAAGCTGTGGCAGATGCCAAAGAAAAGGGGGTGGTGACCACCATGTTTGGAAGAATCCGTCCAGTTCCGGAATTAAAATCCAGTAATTTCATGACAAGAAACTTCGGAGAACGAGTTGCCATGAATGCACCGATTCAGGGTACTGCGGCAGATATCATGAAGATTGCCATGTTCCGCGTCAATATGCGTATGAAGAAGGAGCAGATGGCATCCAGACTCATCCTACAGATTCACGATGAACTGCTCATCGAAGCAAAAGTGGAAGAAGTGGAACAGGTAAAAGAAATTTTAAGAGAAGAAATGATGCAGGCAGCCAAGCTTTCCATCGCCTTAGTCATCGACATGAACACAGGCGAAAACTGGTTTGACGCACATTAATGAGATAAAAGGAATCACAATGAAAGTTTTAGGAATTACAGGTGGAGTAGGATCCGGCAAAAGCGTGGTCCTCTCCATTATGGAAGAAAAATTAGGTTGTAAGACCATCTTAAGCGACCTGGTTGCCCATGATCTGATGGAACCAGGTGCAATCAACTACAATGAAATCGTAAAAGCATTCGGTACGGGTATCCTGAATGAAGATCAGACTATCAACCGTCAGGCCCTTGGCGCCATCGTATTCGCGGATGAAGAGAAATTAAATCAGCTCAATGCCATCACCCATCCAAATGTAAAAGAAGAAATCAAAAACCGCATCGCAAAGATTAAAGAAGAAGGAACTGCTTCTGCCATTTTATTAGAAGCTGCTCTGCTAATCGAAGCGGGATATGAAGAAATCTATGATGAACTCTGGTACATCTATGTGAACAAAGAAACCAGATACGAGAGACTCTATAAAGGCAGAGGCTACAGCAGAGAACGTACGGATTCCATTATGAAAAATCAGCTTTCCGAGGAAGAATACCGTGCCCATGCCGATGTGATTATTGATAATTCCTATACAGTGGAAGAAACAGAAAGACAAATTCGTAAAGTTTTTAGGTAGCAGCATAGAAAAAGCTATGTTATAATAGGTAACAGTCGTTGTATACACGTGTATTTGTTAGGAATACATTTGTGCGCAACAAAAAGAAATTGAAGGAATGATACAATGAAACTTACCAGTATCGCCAGCGGAAGCAGTGGAAACTGTATCTATGTTGGCAGTAAGGAAGCGCATATTCTTGTCGATGCAGGAATCAGTGGGAAAAGAATAGAGACAGGATTAAGAGAACTGTCTGTGGATCCGAAGAGTCTACACGGGATTTTAGTGACCCACGAACATATTGATCATATTGCAGGACTTGGTGTTATGGCAAGACGCTATAAGCTTCCCCTTTATATGACTGAGAAGACTGCACAGGCGGTGCTTTCCACCAAATCTGTTGGGAAGATCAACACCGATCTGATTCAGATCATCAAACCGGATCAGCCTTTCAAAATCCACGATCTGACCATCGATGCAACCAGCATCTGGCATGATGCGGCAGACCCGGTCTGCTACAGCTTTTTATCAGATGGGGTGAAAGCCTCTGTGGCAACAGATCTTGGCAATTATCATCCTGGCATTGTGGAGAAGGTCCATGGATCTGATATTCTGTTCGTGGAAGCCAACCATGACATTGCCATGCTTGAGGTTGGACCATATCCATATTATCTGAAGCAGAGAATTCTGGGGAATCATGGACATCTGTCCAATGACCGTTCCGGAGAGTTTTTATGTGAAGTCATTTCCGACAATACGAAGGATATTTTCCTGGGGCATCTCTCCAAGGAGAATAATTTTGAACAACTGGCATATGAGACCGTCCGACTCAGTCTGATAGAGCATGGAATCAAGCCGGAAGAAAATCAGATACATTTGAAGGTGGCAAAACGAGATGAAGTAACCGAAGCCGCCGTTGTAGAATAAAAGATCTGCAGGTCAGGTCTGACAGGAGGAACTTAAATGAGCAAAACAGTAATCACAGTAGTAGGTAAAGACAGCGTTGGTATCATTGCAAAGGTTTGTACATACCTTGCAAACAACAGCATTAACATTCTTGATATCTCCCAGACAATCGTTGGCGGATATTTTAACATGATGATGATCGTTGATACATCCACATCTTCCAAAGGTGTTGCAGATATCACCAATGAATTAGGACAGATCGGAGAAGAAATCGGCGTGTTAATCCGTGCACAGAACGAAGATATCTTCAACTCCATGCATAGAATTTAATTTGGAGGTCATGGATTTATGATTAATATTAATGAAGTAATTGAAACTAATAAGATGATCTCTGAGATGAACCTTGATGTAAGAACCATTACTCTTGGTATCAGCTTACTTGACTGCGGAGCATCTACATTAGAAGAAGTAAAAGACAATATTTATAATAAGATCACAACAACAGCCAAAGACCTTGTAAAAACAGGTAAGGACATCGAAAAGGAATATGGTATTCCAATCGTTAACAAACGAATCTCCATCACTCCAATCGCATTGGTTGGCGGTCCTGTATGCAAATCCACATCTGATTTCGTGGAAATCGCAAAGGTGCTTGATAAAGCAGCGAAGGAAGTAGGCGTTAACTTTATCGGTGGTTATTCTGCACTGGTGAATAAGGGTATGACTCCGGCAGATGAGCTCTTAATCCGCTCCATTCCAGAAGCTTTGGCAGTGACAGACCGTGTATGTTCTTCCATCAACGTTGGTTCCACTAAAACAGGTATCAACATGGATGCAGTGAAATTACTTGGAGAAATCATCAAGGAAACTGCAGAATATACAAAGGATAATGACTCCCTTGGCTGTGCAAAATTAGTAGTATTCACCAATGCGCCAGATGATAACCCATTCATGGCAGGTGCATTCCATGGTGTAACAGAAGCTGACAAGATTATCAATGTCGGTGTATCCGGTCCGGGGGTAGTAAAACGTGCATTAGAACAGGTTCGCGGCGAAAACTTCGAGATTCTCTGTGAAACAATCAAGAAGACCGCATTCAAGGTTACCCGAGTTGGCCAGTTGGTTGCAAGAGAAGCTTCTTCCAGACTTGGTATTCCATTTGGTATTGTAGACTTATCCTTAGCTCCAACTCCAGCAGTTGGTGATTCCGTAGGTGAAATCTTAGAAGAAATCGGTTTGGAATATGCAGGTGCACCTGGAACAACTGCAGCATTGGCATTACTCAATGACCAGGTGAAAAAGGGCGGCGTTATGGCTTCCTCCTATGTTGGTGGTTTGAGTGGTGCATTTATCCCTGTCTCTGAAGACCAGAGAATGATCGATGCAGTGAACGCTGGTGCGTTAACTTTAGAAAAATTAGAAGCAATGACCTGTGTATGTTCCGTAGGTCTTGATATGATCGCAATTCCAGGAAAAACAAGTGCAGCTACCATTTCCGGTATCATCGCCGACGAAATGGCACTTGGTATGATCAACCAGAAGACAACAGCAGTTCGATTAATTCCAGCAATCGGCAAGGATGTTGGAGATACTGTTGAATTCGGTGGCTTACTTGGTTATGCACCAATCATGCCAGTCAATGAATTCTCCTGTGAAGCCTTCGTAAACCGTGGCGGAAGAATCCCAGCTCCAATTCACAGCTTCAAGAACTAAATCAGAATAGAATATATGACCCCGCGTAAGTAATCTTGCGCGGGGTTTTTTGATGTATAGGAAATTTCTTCGAATTAATATTAATAAAAGATGTAATCTATTACATAAATATTGACGAGTATGTAATAATTTTGTAATATATAGATAGATTAATGAGAAGGAGAAACTTTATATGAAAAAACTGGTAAGCATGATGATGGTGCTTATCATGGCTTTTGGTATCATATGCATGCCAACTCAGGGGGAAGAGGTGAAGGCTGCTACATATACCATCAGTAAGACGAAAGCGACCATCAAAGTTGGGAAAACACTGAAACTGAAGGTTGCCGGAACCAAAGCAACAACTGTCATTGTCTGGAAATCCAGCAAGAAATCTGTTGCCAAGGTAAGTGCAGCTGGCAAGGTAACAGCGAAGAAGGCTGGAACTGCAACCATCACCGCAACAATCGGTAAAAAAGCAGTAAAATGTAAGGTGACTGTGAAAAAACCTGCAGTGGTTACAACACAGGCAACCACATTCAAGGATATGCAGGCGAAGGATATCATCGCAAAGATTGGTCCTTCCTTTACAGAAGATCAGAAGAAGTCCGGCGTGCTGGCATCCATCTCTCTCGCTCAGTTCTGTCTCGAATCCGGATATGGTAAGAGTGAGCTGGCACAGAATGCCAATAACTGTTTCGGTATGAAGACAAGTCTTTCCGGTAATACATGGGCTGGTTCCACATGGGACGGTATTTCCATCTATACCAAGAAGACTGGCGAAGAAACAAAGAGCGGAAAGAAGATCACAATTACTGCAGATTTCCGTAAGTATCCATGTATCGAAGATTCCATCGCTGACCACAGCGCATATTTACTTGGCGCAAAGAATGGAACAAAGCTTCGTTATCAGGGATTAAAAGGGGAAAAGGATTACAAGAAAGCAATCAAGATCATCAAAGATGGTGGATATGCAACAAGCAGCAGCTATGTAAATAGCATCATCAGCATCATCGAACGATATGATCTGACACAGTATGATGTGAAATAGATAATTAGAGAATAAGAAAGAACCAGGCCGATGAGGTCTGGTTCTTTTTTATAATCAATTATTGTGATCAAAGGATCATTAATAGTAAATCACATTATCCTTGCCGGCACCAACGCGGGTCAGATAGATACGCTTTTTATTGGTGTCAATCTGCATAATGTTCATGGACTGTTCTGTGTCAGTGCCCTTCTTCATGGTGTTGGCACCGGTGTACAGACTCTTCTGGTACGCATCACAGTTAAAGGAAGTGATATTCAGTCTTGTTGTTCCACTCTTATCTGTAATGGTTTTATTCAGGTCGCGGTGTGTGTGCCCTACTAACCAGGCTGCGATAGTCGCATCGGATTCCTTCTCCAGTGTCAGCAGATGGCTGGCAATTTCCTTGGATTTTGCAGGAATGGCACAGGTCTGATCTGGTTTTGCATAATCCCAGTATGCATGGGATACTAAAATGACGGTCCAGGATGCATCCAGCTCTTTGACACGCTTGTCCACCCAGCTCTGCACGGAATTTGTGTAGTATTCCGGATGCTTCACGTCATAGTAGAACATGACATAGCGCACCTTGTTGGCTTTGTCGTCCGTATATGCGTTATTTAAGTTGCCCGTTGTCTTGGCAAATGCTTCCTCCGGCTTGATCATCATGTCATAAATCTCATTGGTAGACAGATGTACCTTGGAAGAAAGCTTGGTATCATGGTTATTGCGGTCATGATTGCCAACGGTGGAAAAGAGATTGACATCACTAAATGACTTGTAGAAGCTGTTTACTTCTGCCTTGGCTTCCTTGGCTGTTGCATGGGTGCCGGTGATGACGTCACCACCGAAGATTGCAATTGGAGTGTGGAGCATTTTATTCAAAAAGTTGATGATCTGTGGAGAATGCTGTGCGTTGGCTTCCCAGTGGGTATCTGTAAAATAGAGGGTTGTCGCAACGCCGCTGCCGGTTCTTGCATTGGCCTTATTGATGGAGTCAGAAAGCTCTCCGGCCCAGTACTTTGGAATATCCTTAGCAAGGGTGACAGACACATCTTCCACGGAAAGATTCTCCTTCGGAGCAGTTACCGTAACGGCAATGTTATAATTCTTGCCCTTGTATCTGGCTCTTACTGTCGTCTTGCCGGCTTTTCGGCCGGTGATGGTCACTTTATTCTTGCTTGCCTTAATGGAAGCAGTCACCGGATCCTTGGTGGACCAGTAGATATATTTGGTGGTTGATTTTTTCTTCAGCAGATCTGCATCCTTCAAAATGACAGCTTTCTTGCTCACCCCATTTAAGGTAATGGTGACGCTTTTCTGAATCTCCATCTTCCCACTGGTCTTGCTAAGCTTTGGTGTGGCAGCTTTCGTACAGGCCGTGGTCGTATTCAGAAGAAACACAAGAAGTATCAGGAAACAGAGAAGTTTTCTCACGTGATTTCTCATTATTTACATCCTTTCCTCAATTCTTTCTATCTTAATAGTAATACAAAAAAAGTCCCTTTGTCAAATGCACCCGTCCGACATAAACCTACAGGATAAGTCGATTGCACAACGAAAGCTTCCCATTTACACTTATATATATAGTAATAAAAAAACGTGATTATTATGTAGAAATGAGAGGTTTCATCTATGAAAAAAGAAAAGAAACAAATGTCACTGGCCATGCAGATTTTCATCGCCCTTGTATTGGCGATTATCGCAGGGCTTCTTATGGGCAAGCATGCAGATTTTGCGGCTGCATATATTCAGCCCTTCGGAACGATTTTCCTGAACCTGATTAAGTTTATTGTTGTTCCAATCGTACTTTTTTCCATCATGAGTGGAATTATCTCCATGAAGGACATCAAAAAGGTTGGTTCCATCGGGTTAAAGACAGTGCTGTACTATCTTTGCACAACTGCATTTGCCATCACCATCGGTTTGATCGGCGGTAATCTCTTCAAAGGCATGTTCCCAGTCATCGCAACGACGGACTTAGCCTATGAAGCAGCAGAAAAGGTGCCATTCATGGACACTTTAGTTAACATTTTCCCATCCAACTTCATCAATCCAATGGTAGAAGCCAATATGCTTCAGGTCATTGTCATGGCGTTGATCATCGGATTTGGCATCATCTTAGTCGGAGAAGAAGCAGAGATGGTGGTAAATGGCGTCAACGCGTTAAACGCAGTCTTCATGAAATGTATGGAGATGATCTTAAAGCTGTCTCCAGTCGGTGTATTCTGTCTCCTCTGCCCTGTTGTTGCGGCAAATGGTACTCAGATCATCGGTTCACTGGCTATGGTATTGTTGGCAGCCTATATCTGCTACATTGTCCATGGATTATTCACCTATTCCCTGGCGGTAAAAACCCTGGGTGGGCTTAGTCCAATCAAGTTCTTCAAGGGTATGCTTCCAGCTATGATGTTCGCATTCTCTTCCGCGTCCTCCGTTGGAACCCTTCCAATCAACTTGGAATGTACAGAGAAGATGGGCGCTTCCAAAGAAGTGGCATCCTTCGTTCTTCCCCTTGGCGCAACCATTAACATGGATGGAACTGCCATCTATCAGGGCGTCTGTGCCATCTTCATCGCATCCTGCTATGGCATTCATCTGACATTTGCCCAGATGATTACCATTGTCCTGACTGCAACCTTAGCTTCCATCGGAACCGCAGGTGTTCCAGGCGCCGGCATGGTTATGCTTGCCATGGTACTGACTTCTGTTGGCCTTCCGGTTGATGGTATCGCACTGGTGGCAGGTGTAGATCGAATCTTTGATATGGGTAGAACTGTGGTGAATATTACTGGGGATGCAAGTTGTACAGTCATAGTATCAAACCTGGAAAAGAAGAAGGCTGAGCGGGCTAAAAATAAGTAGATTATTATGCTTGCATTGCTTTATAGTCAATCGAAAAAACATGAAAAGAAACGAAACTCCAATTTCCTTTGCTTATTCAAAGTGTCTTTTTCATCATGAACATGTGACCCTGTTCATGTGAGAAAAAGACACTTCGCATCAGGAAATTGGAGTTTCTGCTTTTCTATGTTTTTTCTCAAATTCCTATAAAGCAAAGCAAGCATAAATTCTACTTTTCGAGCCCGCTCAGCATTTTTTCCAAAATCTCGCGGGCGATTAGGCAATGCCTGGATGGGTTTCCTTATGGCCCTGTCTTGCTGCAGGCTGTGATAGAAGACATAAGAAAAATAGAAAAAGAAGTCTCCTGCTGCGGATTGTGTTTTCTCCGACGGACACGTAGTGTCCGGCATTGAAAACACAATCCTAATAAGCAAAGGAGGCTTCTTTTTCGTTATTTTTCGCCTGTCTGATTTCACAGCCTGCAGCAAAGCAAGGCCATAATGAGCAGATTCATAATATAAGCTTATCCAAGAATTGCCTTATGGTAAACCTTCTTACCCTTCTTAATCACAATTCCATCCTTTAATCTATCTTCCCCGATCATAACAGTATTCATATTAATCTTCACATTATCAACAGCAACACCGTTCTGAGTGATTAATCGTCTTGCTTCGGATTTTGATTTTACAAGACCACAGATTACCATAAGATCCATCATGTTGATTTCGCCGTCTGTTAAATCATCAGCGGAAATGGTTGTGGATGGCATATCTGCATCATTACCGCCGCCACCGAATAAGGAACGAGCTGTCTTAATTGCTTTGTCAGCTTCTTCTTTACCGTGAACAAGAGCGGTTAATTCGTAAGCTAAGATTTCTTTCTTTTCGTTGATGCGGTTATCTGGCCATTCTGCCATTGCATTGATTTCAGACATTGGTAAGAATGTGAGCATCTTTAAGCACTTCATAACGTCTGCATCTTCAACATTTCTCCAGTACTGGAAGAAGTCATATGGAGATGTCTTTTCAGGATCAAGCCATACAGCACCGCTGACTGTTTTACCCATCTTCTTGCCTTCGGAGTTAAGAAGAAGTGTGATTGTCATAGCACTTGCGTCTTTACCGAGCTTACGACGGATTAATTCAGTACCACCGAGCATATTAGACCACTGGTCATTACCACCGAACTGTAAGTTACAGCCGTAATCCTGGAATAATTTGTAGAAGTCGTAGCTCTGCATAATCATGTAGTTGAATTCTAAGAAGCTTAAGCCCTTCGCCATACGCTGTTTGTAGCATTCTGCACGTAACATGTTGTTAACGGAGAAACATGCGCCAACTTCACGAAGTACTTCTACGTAGTTAAGGTCAAGGAGCCAGTCTCCATTGTTTACCATTAATGCTTTGCCTTCAGAGAAGTCGATGAAACGGCTCATCTGTTTTTTGAAGCATTCACAGTTGTGGTCGATGATTTCTTTTGTCATCATCTGACGCATATCGGATTTACCGGATGGGTCACCGATCATTGCAGTACCACCACCGATTAATGCGATTGGTTTGTTGCCAGCTTCCTGTAATCTCTTCATTAAGCAAAGTGCCATAAAATGACCTACGTGAAGAGAGTCAGCTGTTGGGTCAAAACCAATGTAGAAGGTTGCCTTGCCATTGTTTACAAGGTCTCTTACTAATTCTTCATCTGTAACCTGAGCAATCAGGCCACGTTCCTGTAATTCTTCATAAATTCCCATGTGTTTGTTCCTCCTTTAGATACACCTGTTAGTAAATGTTTTCCAAGAGGGCGATTTTATCTATATTAATGCGATCAGTCCGCAGTCTTGCGGTGCGTACTTATGGTATGGAAACGAAGTTTCCGAAATCATAAAAAAACCCTCTGTCCCTATTATTAGGAACAGAGGGCGAATCTTCTAAAATCGCGGTACCACCTCTGGTTTAGATATCCCTCACAGGACATCCCTCATGATGTGCCATTACACATCCTGCGCGATATCGGGCGCACCCGTCTTCCCCTAATAAAAACGGCAAATGTTTCGTTCAGGCAAGCAGCTCTGGAATGTATTCGTCAAAGCCAATCTATATCCTCACACCAACCGGATACTCTCTGAAAAATCCTGCTAAGATTACTGGTTTCCTTCATCGCTTTTCTTTATACTTTGGGATTATAGCACACACCGAAAAAAGTTGCAAATATTTCTTGTGATTTCTTGAAAATGGGTTTTCATTGTGTCATGATGAAGAGAAGACCTATTATATGTTTTTGCGAATCAGATGAAATAAAAGGATTATTTCTCGATTTTTAGATTTTTATTTTTTAGACTTTTTAATATAGAAAGGATGTGTGATGATGACTCGAAAAGAAATGGCAATGGAAAACTTTATGAAGGGATATAACTGTGCCCAGTCTGTGGCACTGGCATTCTCTGATCTGCTTGAACCGATGGACCGTGAACTGCTTAGCAGAATGAGCTCCTCCTTTGGAGGCGGTATGGGGAGACTCCGAGAGGTTTGTGGCAGTGTAAGTGGGATGTTTCTCATATTTGGAGCTCTTTATGGTTATGCCGGACCGGAAACAGGGGCATCAAAGGCAGAACATTATGCCCACATCCAGGAACTGGCCAGACGATTTGAACAGATGAATGGCTCCATCGTCTGCAGGGAGCTCCTGGGACTTAGAAAGAAGCGTCAGGCGCCGACACCGGAGGCAAGAACGAAGGAGTATTACAAAAAGAGACCTTGCAAAGAGCTGTGCGGCTGTGCGGCTCAGATTTTAGATGACTATTTGAAAGAAATCGGGGGTGAATGCTAGATGACAGATCAGGATATTCGTCTGCTTGCATCTACAAATAAGGTATATCACAGGGGCCTGCAGATGTATTATGGCGCGTATGTACTGGAATTACATACCGATTATGTGGAGGATGAGGTGTCAGATCAGAAAGAAGTCACCTCCTACTATATTGATGGGACCATCGAAGGTAGTGGTGGCAATGAATATGATGCCTGGATTCAGTATGACTTTGAGAAGGATCATATCATCAATTATTCTTGTGAATGTCAGGCAGCACAGAACTATTTTGGCATGTGCAAGCACTGTGTGGCACTGGCCTTTGAGAGTATGGAGAAGGGATATCTGAAGAAAAAGGTGAAGTATTCACCCAAACAGATGCATACCTACACCGATTACAGAATCCTTCAGCTTTTAGACAGTGTTGGGAAGCAGAAGCAGGCACATTTTCAGGATCATCAGGGCAATGTGGGGCTGTATCCGAAGATTTTGTTCCACAACAGCTCCTTCTATTCCAAGCATCACTATGAGATTACCTTCCGCATTGGGGATGCCCAGACCTACGTGTTGAAGCACATCAAGAATTTCCTCAGGGCGATTGACGCACAGGAGAAAGTGTCCTACGGGAAGAAGCTGTCCTTCGTCCATGTGAGAAGTGCATTTACCAAAGATGGCTGGGAGTACGTGAAGCTCATGCAGGAAATCTGCGATCGTTATTCCTACGATACCATCAGCAGAACCTTGCCGGTGAATCAGATGGATCTGGCATACATTTTGAAGATGAATCTTGGGAAGGTGATATCCTGTGAATTTCAGCCGAAGGTTGTAGAGGATCTCTATGTCCTTGACCAGGAGCCAAATGTTACCATCAGCCTCAACCAGACTGGCGAAGATTCCTACTCCATGACCATTCCGCCCCTCCTTTTGGTGGAAGGTAGGGAAGACAGATTCCTGATTATGGGTAATTGCTGCTATCGTTTAAGTGAAGCATATGTGAATAAGATGGGCCCAGTGCTCCGTATTGGGCATCTGCAGGGGCCACAGGAATTTCAGATTGCCAATAAGGACATGCATCAGTTTGTCAATGACATTGTGACAGATTTGGAGGAAGCCGGTGCCATGGATACAGGCGACCTGGATCTGTCTGAATATAAACCTGTCCCACTATCCATCGCCTACTATCTGGATGAGAATGATCATCATGTGATGGTAAAGGTGAAGGGAAGCTATGGGGAAGATACCATCAATTTACTGGAGGATGAGGATACTCTCCATTACAGGGATGTCCGCAAGGAAGAGGCAGCCCTTAAGATGGCACAGAGCTATTTTCCTTATGAAGATTTCAAGGAAGGATTTTATTATTTTCAGGCGACAGATGATGACCGCCAATTTCAGCTCTTTGACACGGGGCTGAGGCAGTTAGAAACCATGGGCAAGGTATTTGCCTCTGAACGGTTCCGTCGCAAAAAACTGGTGCGTACACCGCGTGCAACCATGGGTGTGTCCATCGATAGCGGCTTGCTGAACCTGACTGTGGATTCTTCCGACTTTTCCCGTCAGGAACTGGTAGACATTGTGGACAGCTACCGCAAGAAAAAGAAGTTTTATCGTCTCAAAAGCGGCGATTTCTTAAGCCTGGAGAACAATGCGATCTCCTCCATCGCAGAGCTTTTGGATGGATTAATGTTACATAAGAAGGATCTTCGCGGTGAAGAGATCCAGGTTCCGAAATTCAGAGCTGGATTTATCGATCAGGTCCTTGCAGAAGATGGAGGCATGCTTGAAGTCAATCGAAGCAGTGACTACAAATCCGTCATCCGAAATATGAAGAATGTAGAAGACTCCGACTATGTGGTTCCAGAGGAACTAAATGGCAGTCTTAGAAAATATCAAAAGAGGGGCTATCGCTGGATGAGAACCTTAGCGGACCTTGGATTCGGCGGCATCTTAGCCGATGACATGGGTCTTGGCAAGACAATTCAGACCATTGCCTATATTTTAGGGCGCAGACAGAGCAAACTGCCGTTTCTCATTGTGTGCCCGGCTTCTCTTGTATACAACTGGGAGCGTGAGTTTACCAATTTTGCGCCAACCCTTACCACCAAGATGATTCTTGGATCTGCGCCAGTAAGAAAAGCACTCATCACCGATGAGACAGTAGCAGGCTATGAGGCAGATGTGTGGATTACTTCCTATGATATGGTAAAGCGTGATATCGAGCATTATGACGACATCACATTTGACACGGTGATCATTGATGAAGCTCAGAATATCAAAAATCCGAAGACATTGGCAGCCAAATCTGTGAAGGAGTTGTGTGGTCAGGTCAGATTTGCCCTGACTGGAACACCGATCGAGAATCGCTTGAGCGAGCTGTGGAGCATCTTTGATTTCCTTATGCCAGGCATCTTGGGAACCTATCCATCCTTTAGAAATACTTTTGAGCTGTCCATCGTTGTGGATCAGGACGAGGAAGTGATGGCAAGGCTTAAGAAGATGGTTGCTCCATTTATCCTGCGACGCACCAAGAAGGAAGTATTAAAAGAACTTCCGGATAAAGTGGAACAGTTCGTCTATGCCAAGATGGATGGGGAACAGAAGAAACTCTATACCGGACACGCCCTGCGTCTCATGGAGAGCCTGAACGGACAGTCCGAACAGGACGTAAAGAATGGAAAAATCGAGATTTTGGCAGAGCTTACCAAGCTTCGTCAGATCTGTTGTGAGCCAAGAATGCTCTTTGAGGATTACAAAGGGGAATCCTGTAAGGTGGATGTGTGCGAGGAGCTAATCCGTGATGCCATCGAAGCAGAGAATAAGGTGCTGATCTTCTCCCAGTTTACCAGCTTATTTGTGGTATTGGAGGAGAGACTTAAGAAAATGGGTGTGTCCTATTACAAACTCACTGGCGAAACGCCAAAACGACAGAGACTTGACATGGCAGAAAGCTTCAATGCAGATGATACGCCGGTATTCTTAATTTCTTTAAAGGCCGGCGGTACAGGACTGAATCTGACCGGTGCCAATATTGTCATCCACATGGATCCATGGTGGAATGTGGCAGCCCAGAATCAGGCAACAGACCGTGCCCATCGAATCGGCCAGGAGGAAGTGGTAACAGTATTCAAGTTGATTGCCAGTGACACCATCGAAGAAAAGATCGTCAAGCTGCAGGAGCAGAAGGCGGAGCTTGCCGATGAAGTATTGAGTGGAGAAGGAATCTCTGCGGCAAAGCTTACCAAAGAAGATTTTATGGAGATATTGGGATAAGATATCCTTTACAATATCGAGTGTCGATATTATAATAAAAGTAGTAATATCGATACTCGATATTTTGTATTTGAGAAAGGAGTAGAGGACTTGAAAACTCATAAAACTGTTTTTCGCAGATTTGAATATGTACAATGCGATGATATGGCACGTTATCTTGATTATATGTCCGAACAAGGATGGCAGTTTGCTTCCTTTGGTACCGTCGGACTTTCCTTTGAACATGACCCTGGCAGATGGCATTATGTTGTAGAGATATTATCCGATGGCAGAGAACGAGACTGGGGACCTTCTGAGGCAGTCAGAGATTATGCCCAGTATTGTGATGCTACCGGCTATGAATTTGTGGACAGCCGTGGCAAGATGTGTGTATTTCGCTATCAGGGAGAGGAGCCGGTAGATTGTTTTACAGAAGAGGAGCGATTTTACAATGTCAGATCCTCGGCAAGAACGACTATGCTGATGACCATGGCAGCCGCTGTGCTGATTGCTCTGGTGAATACTCCGATTTTGCCATTACTTGGCATCCATCTCTTTGGTATGGGCGTGGATGAGATGTTAGATGGCCCATATCTGTATTTTAATGCAAGCATCTGGCTTGGGATGATCATCTTTACCGGCAAGCGTGTGGTTGATTATTTCTATGTTGGCCGATGCTATAAGAAGGCAGATGGGAAGGCTTATTATGGAAGAAACCAGCACAAGAATGCGAGCGCAAAGGGGATTTATCCGCTGGTTGAGAAGCTGTTTGTGCTTCTAATTGTATTAACCGGCGTTTACTGGTGCATGGTCAAGCACTATTACTTTGCGATTATCATCATGGCTATTTATATAATCGTCATCTTTCTTCCAAGACTGATCGCTGCACGGTTTAAACTTTCGGGGAGTAATTCATTTGCCTTCGGGCTGGCAGCAGGATTCGTAGCATTTGTCGTATTAATGACCATGCAGATGTATATGATCATGAATGAAAAAACTGCAGAAAAAATCGCCAGGATGATCGATAGTGGCAGACCGGTCTTTGTAGAAGAAGATATGCCGCTTACAGTAGAAGATCTATTCGGAGAAAAGGATCAGATCAGTCAGATTATTGATTATGATGCGACCAGCTCTTTGCTGGGAACAATGAGAGAATACAATATCAGTTTCAAAAAATATGAGTTGAATTATCGTGTGTATCAGTCAAATCAGCCTTGGCTGTTAGCTATGAAATGGCGCGAGGAACTGTCTGAAACAAAGAGCGAACAAAAATATCTTGGGATACTTCGCAAGAATAATGTAAACAAGCAGTGGAAGGTAAAGGAAGCTTATGAGGCCTATTATCTCGTAGATGAGAGTATGCCGGATACCAAAACCAATCGTTTTGGAGAAAAACATATGATTTATTCTGATCATGCAATTTTTGTTTTATATGATGGCGGTGAGCTGACACCGGAACAGATTGAGACGATCAAAGAAAAAATTGGTCTGAATTAACCGGAGGTGAAGGATATGGCAGCGCAGAAAATGAAAGAAAAGAAAAAAGTATTCTATCGTTTTCCGATTGAGGAATGTGATGCATTTGCCCAGTATCTGAATCGTATGGCCAGAGATGGATGGCATTTTGTATCCAAAGATTTCATTGGCATGACCTTTGAGAAGGGAACACCGATGAACAGCAACTACAGAGTGGAAGTGTTCTTCCCTGGAAAGGTACAGGAATTTGAATATAGCAGTGACCGTGAAGAATTCCAGGAATATGCCCTGGCAGCAGGCTGGGAGATCGTGGATGCGAAGGGTTCTATCATTATTTTTAAAGCGGTGAGAGAAGATACCGTGCCGTTATTCACGGATGAAGAACGCTACGAGAACATTTTCACGGAAGAGAAAAGACAGATCGTGCCGGGATTTATCTCGGCTTTGTTCATTACAGGTTTGTTCCTTTACAATCTCCTTGACGACGCTGAGACGATTTTTAGCAAAGATATCTATGTGATGCCGATGGTGGTAGGGCTTGCTTTATTGGTTCATCTGATTCGTTTTGCTTATTATGCCCTTGATAAAAAGAAGAAACAGGCAGAGTTAGATCGTGACACACCGCTGTTTTTCGGGGTCGCCTATCCAGGAACGATCTTTCAGAGAATCAAGAAGAATGCCGCGAATGCTGTTTTGGTGTTATTACTTCTTGTATGTATCTGGATGATGGTGGATCTAGGCGGCTTTCAGGAGAATACTTCAGTAAATCATGTACCACTACAGATTTCTGATGTCAGAGATTGGCAGATTCCGGTGGAAGAGTGTTCCATCTGGCAGGATAGTTCTTCCGTATTTGGCTCTATGCTTTCTTATAGCATTCACTATTCTGAGGATGATCATTTTTATTGTCAGGTGGTAAAGAGCAAGTATCCTTATTTCTTAAAGAAAATCTGGAAGGAGAATGTAGAGTTGCTCTTTGATGATGAGGATGTGGAATTTGAAGATGGAACCATAGAGAAGGCGGTTCCTCCTGTGGATGTCCATGAACAGTGGGGGGCTAGGAAAGCATTTGCCGGAGACGGAACCATCTGCATGTTGTATGATGATGCCTATGTGGAAGTGTCCAACTTAAACTATACGGATGAGGAAATCGGAATCGTCCGCGCGAAACTGGGGGTTAGGTAGATGGCTAGAGAACAATTTCAAACCCTCACGGAGCCGATGTATTATATCCTGCTTGCTTTGATGGAAGAGTGTTGTGGAGTGGATATCATGGCTCGTATCCTTGAACTCTCCCACGGCCGTGTGAAAGTGGGACCTGGGACGCTTTATGCAGCCCTCTCTAAATTTGAAGAGAATGATATCATCTTGAAGACCAAGCAGGAAAGCCGAAAGAAGTGGTATGTGATTTCTGCGAAAGGACGCGATATGATTTTGCAGGAGAATATGCGCATGAAGCAGATGCTTGAGGATAGTAGGTTGTATATTGGATGATTTAGATATTTGTTTTGATATTTGTATTTTTTTCGATGTTGGTAATATTTTGAAATTCGGATTGGTTAGTTATTCGAATCGACAGAGGTAGAACGATGGTTTTGTATTTTAGAAATGACAGCAGACAGGAGCGAATCCTGATCCAATCCCGTTATGTGGAGGATATTTACGATACGCTGATCACCTTTTTTGAAGATCATAAGATCCGCCCGAGATTTCTTAATCTGGATGATTCTATTCCGGGAGAATGGAAGATTACTTTTGGAAGCATGACGGAGTACTTTCATGTGACTGGCGTGGAAGAAGGGGATTTGGAAGAACTGAGAGAGATTCAGCAGGAGTATTAGATGGAAGACTGAAGTTTTGGGCTGGTGATGCAGGCTTTAGAGGGCGTAGAGGCTGAGAGACACAAGCTTAGATGAGTAATAGGGATGGGAATTCATGAATTTGATGAATTCCCATCCCCATTTTTTTGCAAAATCGCTGGCGTAGGGAGTGGATATGCTATTATTCTTGTTTTCCCATCCCTGAAAAATCGCTGAAATCGTAAAACAGGGATGGGATTTTGTTGAAATCGATAAAGCCCTTCCCTAAAAAATCGCAGATTACGTGAAAGTGGGAATGGAAATTGTAAAAATCGATAAAGCCCCTCCCTACTCAAGCTTGATTTCACTGTTGTGAGTGGTGGGAAAAGTAGATTTTTGTGATTTCCATTCCCCAGCGAGGGGTGAAACGAGTGTCCACTGTGATGGGAATTCACATTTTTTGCGATTTCCCATCCCTCACAGCTCTTCCAAGCAGCTCCCACCAATTAATTCAAGTTTTCTTTGCCAACATCTTGACTTCATCGCAACAAAGTGCTATTCTAAATAAAGAAGTTAAGTTTAAAATTAAACTAATTAATGTAATACCTAAAATAATAAACCGTTGAAGTGGAGATAACGGCAATGAAGTGCACTTACAGAGAACCGGGGTAGCTGAGAACCGGCGGAACGCAGCTTGTCAAATGGACCACGGAGGGCGCAGTCAACAGTCTTTTGAGTTTGAGGCATATTCAAACGGCAAAATAGCACAAATTCAGCCAAAGACCTAGTATTCTGCGACGTCAGGCACACGTTAGTTGCCAGGAATATGTTAGTATTCTGCAAAGAGCAGGGGAAGTATAGACTCCTGAATCAAGGTGGCACCGCGGAAAAGATATTTACCGTCCTTGACATAGTATCACTATGTCAAGGACGTTTTTTTAATATACAGGAAACTTCGTTTTCTGTATATTAAAAAACCCTCCGGGTTGGATGCGCACCTCGCGGAGTGGTAGTTAATGCTTCGCATTCCGCTCGGGCGCGAAGTGTGCGAAGCACACTTTTTTATGATAAAAAGTGTGAAACACGAAGCTGTGCGTACACAATATCAATTGTAATGCGCCCCCCACCAAGCAGAATCCCAAACAAACAGGAGAATCATTATGTACTACCCAACATTACAACAACTCAAACAATACGAATCAGATTACAAAGCTGTTCCGGTTTGCTGCAAGATCTTCTCAGACCTTTACACACCGGTGCAGATCATGAAGAAATTAAAGGCAGTCAGCCGACATTGCTACATGCTTGAGAGTGTGGAGGAATCAAGATATGCGGGAAGATATACCTTCCTTGGCTATGATCCAAAGCTTGAAATCACCTGCAAGGATGGCAAGGTGACGATCAACAATGGCACTCCATTCTCCTTCGAGACGAAGACTCCAGCCGACTACATCAGACAGGTGCTTGACTCCTACAAAAGTCCAAAGATTGAAGGACTTCCAAGCTTTACCGGCGGGCTGGTAGGATACTTCTCCTACGATTATTTAAAATATATGGAACCTTCTTTAGTGCTCGATGCGAAGGATGAAGAAGGATTTAACGACTTTGACCTGATGATGTTTGATAAGGTGATCGCCTTTGATAATTATAAGAAGGAAATCATCTTAATCGCCAACATCCGGACCGACAATCTAACAATCAATTACGAAAAAGCAAAACTTGAGCTGAAAACCATGGTAACTCTCATCAAGGAAGGGAAAGAAAAGCAGGATAAGCCACTAAAGATTGAAAGCGATTTTGAAGCTTTATTTAATAAAGAAGAGTTTTGCTCCATGGTGCAGAAAGCCAAAGATTATATCTATGAGGGAGACATTTTCCAGGTGGTGCTCTCTAACCGAATGGCAGCGAAGGTCAGTGGCAGCTTGCTTGACACTTACCGGGTGTTAAGAGTCATCAATCCTTCCCCATATATGTTCTACTTTAGCAGCGACGACATCGAAATCGCAGGTGCTTCTCCAGAGACATTGGTGAAGTTGACCGACGACAGCTTATACACCTATCCGCTGGCGGGCACCAGACCGAGAGGCAAGACCCCGGAGGAAGACCTTCGATTAGAAGAAGAACTGCTCAAAGACCCTAAGGAAATTGCCGAGCACAACATGCTGGTGGATCTTGGTCGAAATGACATCGGAAAGATCAGTCAGTTTGGTACCGTCAATGTGGAAAAATACATGGCCGTCGAGCGATATTCCCACGTGATGCACATCGGATCCACGGTAAATGGCATTATCAGGGATGACAAGAATGCACTTGATGCGGTGGGCGCCATCTTACCGGCAGGTACCTTATCCGGCGCACCGAAGATCAGAGCTGCCGAAATCATCAATGAATTGGAAGATAACAAACGAGGCATCTACGGTGGAGCCATCGGATACCTTGATTTTACCGGTAACTTAGATGTATGCATCGCCATTCGAATCGCTTACAAGAAGAATGGCCGTGTATTCATCAGATCCGGCGCCGGCATCGTGGCTGACAGCGTACCGGAGACCGAATATATCGAAACACTAAACAAAGCGAGGGCCGTTGTGGAAGCGGTGAAACAGGCGGAAGGAGGCATAGACGCATGATCGTACTAATTGACAACTATGACAGCTTTTCCTACAACCTGTACCAGATGATCGGAAAGCTTAACCCTGACATCAAAGTCATTCGAAACGACGAGATGACCTGCGAGGAGATCTGGCAAATGCACCCCTCACACCTCATCTTATCGCCTGGTCCGAAGCGTCCTGATGACGCAGGGATCTGTTTAGAAGCAGTGAAATACTTCGAAGGCAAGCTTCCAATCTTAGGCGTATGCTTAGGGCATCAATCTATCTGTCAGGCCTATGGTGCAACCATCACCTATGCGAAGGAACTGATGCATGGAAAGCAGTCAATTCTTACCTTAGAAGAGAACAACATCCTATTTGAAGGCCTGGATAATCCAGTGAAGGTTGCAAGATATCATTCCTTAGCAGCCGACGCGGACACCATGCCGGAAGAGTTAGAAGTACTGGCCAAAGCCGATGACGGCGAGATCATGGCAGTCAAACATAGAGATTACGAAACCTACGGCTTACAGTTCCACCCGGAATCCGTATTAACACCACAGGGCGAGAAGATGTTAGCTAATTTCCTGAGAATCACTCAGTAAAAAAATAGAGCAGAATCACCAAATTACATAGAAAAGCACAAAAACAACCATTTAGGAGGACATATACAATGATCAAAGAAGCATTAGCAAAAGTAGTAGAAGGCAAAGACTTAACATATGATGAAATGAGAGGCATCATGGATGAACTCATGACTGGCGAAGCAGATCAGCTTCAGGCAGCAGCATTCTTAACCGCACTTTCCCAGAAAGGGGAAACCATCGAAGAAATTACAGCTGCAGCTGACGGCATGAGAGCCCACGGGGTGCATCTAAACCACGAAATGGACGTACTTGAAATTGTAGGAACCGGCGGAGACAAGTCAAACTCCTTTAATATCTCCACAACATCCGCATTTGTCATCTCCGCAGCAGGCGTGAAGGTAGCAAAACATGGCAACCGTGCAGCTTCCTCCAAATCCGGCGCAGCAGACTGCTTAGAAGCATTGGGCGTAAACTTAATGGCAGATGAAGCTGTCAGCAAAAAAGCATTGGACGAAGTTGGTATGTGCTTCTTATTCGCACAGAAATACCACCCAGCAATGCGTTTTGTAGGCCCAATCCGTGGGGCACTTGGTATCCGTACCGTATTTAACATCTTAGGACCTTTAACAAACCCAGCCAATGCGAACCGTCAGGTTTTAGGTGTATACAGCAGAGAATTAGTAGAACCAATGGCAAAAATCCTTGCAAATTTAGGTGTAACAGACGCCATGGTAGTATACGGTGAAGATGGACTGGATGAAATCTCTGCATCCGCACCAACCTTAGTATGTGAAATCAGAAAAGACGGTGATTTCAGAACTTATGAGATCACTCCGGAAACATTTGGTCTGACAAGATGCACAAAAGAAGACTTACTTGGCGGCACAGGCGTTGAGAATGCACAGATCACAAAAGATATCTTATCCGGCAAGGACAAAGGTCCAAAACGTACAGCAGTGTTATTGAATGCAGGAGCAGCAATCTACCTTGCAAAGGACGGTATCACATTCGAAGACGGCATCAAAGAAGCAGCAGAAGTCATCGATAATGGCAAAGCTTATGCACAGATTCAGAAATTCGTAGATGCAACCAACGCATAAGTCTTTTAAAGCATCAACGAAATAGTATTTATTGAGGAAATAATCATGATTTTAGATACAATTGCAGCAAAAACAAGAATTCGCGTGGAGGAAGCGAAGGCGAGGGTTTCACTTGAAGAAGTGAAGGTGAAGGCTGAGGCCATGGATGCCAACACAGGCTTTCCATTCTATCAGGCCCTTGCTAAGAAAGAGCTTTCCTACATCTGCGAAGTGAAGAAGGCATCCCCATCCAAGGGCATCATCGCTGAGAATTTCCCATATCTTGAAATTGCAAAGGACTATGAGAAGGCTGGCGCATCCGCCATCTCCTGCCTGACTGAGCCATACTGGTTCATGGGCAGTGACATGTACTTAAAAGAAATCGCGGCAAATGTTTCCATTCCGGTTCTACGCAAAGACTTCGTGGTAGATGCCTACATGATTTACGAGGCAAAGATTCTTGGGGCGTCCGCAGTCCTTTTAATCTGCGCCATCCTAGAGGATGACACCTTAAAAGAATATATCGACATCGCAAAAAGTCTGGGGCTGACCCCACTGGTGGAAGCCCACGATGGAGCAGAAATCGAAGCTGCCATCAAGGCCGGCGCAGAAGTAATCGGGGTAAATAATCGTGATCTTCGAGATTTCACCGTAGATGTCAACAACAGCACCAGATATCGTGCGATGATTCCTGATCACATCTTGTTCGTGTCCGAAAGTGGCATCAAAACCAATGATGATATCAACGTGTTAAAGGGTAATGGTACCAATGCCGTACTAATTGGGGAAACCCTGATGCGTGCCGCTGATAAGAAAGAGATGCTCGAAGAATTAAACGGAGGTCCGGTGGCATGAGTGGCAGAACCAAAGTAAAGATCTGCGGCCTTTCCCGTTCCTGTGATATCGACTATGTCAATGAAGTAAAGCCGGATTACATCGGATTTATCATAAATTTCCCCAAAAGCATTCGCAATATCACACCGGCAAAAGCGAAGGAATTAAAGGCAATGTTAGATCCTAAGATCAAAGCAGTGGGTGTATTCGTTGATGAATCCCCGGAAATCATTGCAAAGCTTGCCGAAGAAGGAACCATCGATCTCATTCAGCTTCATGGAACCGAAGATGAGCAATTCGTCCATCAGCTTCGCCGGATGACCGATGCCCCAATCATCAAGGCATTTCAGGGTGGCAGGGTGACAGAAGAAGATCTGATCACATTTCCATGCAATTACGTCTTGATCGATAGCGGAAAGGGCAGCGGCAAAACATTTGACTGGAGTACCATTCCAACGTCTCCAAAGCCATGGTTTTTGGCAGGCGGCATTGGACTTGATAACGTGGAAGATGCGATTAGAATATTAAAACCAGATGTCGTGGATTTAAGCTCCTCTGTGGAGAGCAACGGCGTAAAAGATAGAGAAAAAATATTAGAAATTGTAAGGAGAATTCGAAATGTCTAAAGGAAGATTTGGTGTCCATGGAGGACAGTACATCCCGGAAACACTGATGAATGAAATCATCAATTTGGAAAAAGCATATGAATTTTATAAGAATGATCCGGCATTTAATGCTGAGCTTGACCAGCTCTTAAAAGAATATGCCGGCCGCCCATCCCTCTTATATTATGCAAAAAATATGAGTGAAGATCTTGGCGGAGCAAAGATTTACTTAAAACGAGAAGACTTAAACCACACAGGTGCCCACAAGATCAACAACGTACTTGGACAGTGCTTACTGGCCAAAAAGATGGGCAAGACCAGAGTCATTGCAGAAACCGGTGCAGGACAGCACGGCGTGGCAACTGCAACTGCAGCAGCATTGATGGGTCTTGAATGTGAAATCTTCATGGGTAAGGAAGATACAGACCGTCAGGCGTTAAATGTATATCGTATGGAATTGCTTGGTGCCAAAGTGCATGCGGTAACAACTGGTACCATGACATTAAAGGACGCGGTTAATGACGCAATGCGTGAATGGACAAACCGCGTGGACGATACTTTATATGTGTTAGGCTCCGTAATGGGACCTCATCCATTCCCAACCATTGTTCGTGATTTCCAGTCTGTCATCTCCAGAGAAGCGAGAGAACAGATTTTAGATTTAGAAGGCAAGCTTCCAAAGGCTGTTATGGCCTGCGTTGGTGGCGGATCCAATGCTGCCGGTATGTTCTACAACTTTGTTGAAGATGAAGACGTTCGTCTCATCGGCTGCGAAGCTGCCGGACACGGTATCCATACTGAAAAACATGCAGCAACCATTGCAAAGGGAACACTTGGCATCTTCCACGGCATGAAATCCTATTTCTGCCAGGATGAATATGGTCAGATTGCTCCAGTATATTCCATTTCTGCCGGGCTTGATTATCCGGGCATTGGACCGGAGCATGCAAACTGGCATGATACCGGCCGTGCAGAATATGTGCCGGTAACGGATGAAGAAGCGGTGGCAGCATTTGAATACCTGGCAAGAACAGAAGGTATCATCTGTGCCATTGAAAGTGCACACGCAGTGGCTCACGCATTGAAGGTTGCAAAGGAATACACACCAGAGGATTCCATCATCATCTGTCTTTCCGGACGTGGTGATAAGGATGTGGCGGCCATCGCAAGATACAGGGGGGTACAGATCTATGAGTAGAATTAAGAACGCATTTGAGCATGGCAAAGCATTCATCGCCTTCTTAACCGGCGGTGATCCAACACTTGATAAAAGCGAAGAATTTATCTTAGAAATGGTGAAAGCAGGGGCAGACCTGATCGAAATCGGCGTACCATTCTCTGATCCGATTGCAGAGGGCGTGGTCATTCAGGAAGCCAACTTACGTGCACTGTCCAACGGATGCACCACCGATGATTTATTTGAACTCGTTCGACGTGTCCGCTCCAAAACAGACGTGCCGATTGTCTTCTTATTATATTGTAATTCCGTATTCAAATACGGCTATGAGAAATTCTGCAGCAAGGGCCAGGAAGTGGGCTTAGACGGCCTGATCATTCCGGATCTTCCTTATGAAGAGAAGAATGAACTTGCACCGATTGCAGCAGCCCATGACATGGATATCATCTCCCTCATTGCACCAACTTCTGAAGACCGTATCAAGAAGATTGCTGGAGATTCCACAGGCTTTGTCTATGTGGTTTCCTCCATGGGTGTTACCGGGGTTCGTTCTGAGATCAAGACAGACCTTGCATCCATGTTAGCAAGCATCCGTGAAGCGACAGACAATCCTGCTGCCATCGGATTTGGTATCTCCACACCGGCACAGGCGAAGAAGATGGCAGGCATTGCAGACGGTGCCATCGTAGGCTCTGCCATTGTGAAGATCATTGCGCAGTACGGCGCAGATGCAACGCCATATATTGTGGATTATGTAAAGAGCATGAAAGCAGCAGTGCTTGAAGCATAGAAAAAATTTCAAAAATCGATATGAGAAACATGAAAAGACACGGGAAATGTGATATAATAGGTCACGTTGACCGTGTTTTTTCTGTCTTTAGGGGACGGACAAGGGCGGAATAAATTTTGAAAAGGGATTTAATACAGATATGAAGAGAGAATTAATTACACATTACAGCGAATATTTAAACAGAGACATGCACATCTTAGTTCATGGCGAACCAGGCGGCACACCTATGGTGGCATTCCCATGCCAGGATGGTATGTGCGATAACTGGGAAAGCTTTGGCATGCAGGATACCATCGGTGATTTCATCGAGAATGGTGATGTTCAGTTATTCTCTGTTGACACAGTAGATACAGAAAGCTGGTCTGATGACAATGGTGATCCAGGTCATCGTTCCTGGATTCAGGAGATGTATTACAACTACATCATCGAAGAAGCTCTTCCATTGATCCGCAAAATCAACGGCACAGACAAGCTTCCAATCTCCATCGGATTCTCCCTTGGAGCAACTCATGCAGCAATCGTTGCATTCCGTAGACCAGACCTTTTTGGCTGTCTCCTTGGATGTTCCGGATGCTATGACGCAGATTTCTTCTGGCATGGCTACTCTGACGAACGCGTATTCAACAACAACCCGGTTCAGATCTTAGAATATTTACCAGCTGACCACCCATACATCGACATTTACAAAGACCGTAAATATGTCATCTGTGTTGGACAGGGCCGTTGGGAAGAAGAAGGTCTTCGTACAGCAGCAATGTTAGAAAGATCCTGCAACGAAAAGGATATCAACATCTGGATCGACCGCTGGGGCTATGATGTAGACCATGACTGGCCATGGTGGAGAGTAGAGATCCGTTACTACTTACCTTGGTTCTTAGGCCAGACAGAAATCAGATAATGAAATGAATGCATAAAAATACCGTCGCACGTGATTGTGCGGCGGTTTTTTACTATATATATCTATCGCAGTGTATATGGATTAAATGCCAGACTCCCATCATAATAAAGCACGTCGTCTCCAACTAATGTGCCGATGCCATCCTTTACCTCGATGATATTGACCACGCAGTTTGGTGGCACCACACCGTGCCAGAAATCAGTTTTGTCCTCATACACGTGGTGCAGCAGGGCTCTGGTGGCACATCCGTGGGTGGATACAAGAATGGTCTTACCTGCAAGGTCTTCTCTGTGGATGATCTCCTGGTAGAACTCTCCCATGCGATGGATGACTTCGACGATGCTTTCCCCGCCCGGTGCACCGGGATAATGGAAGCAGTCGCGGTAGAAATCAAAGTAAATGTCGGGATCCACCTCCATATTGTCGTCGGTACAGCCAAGGCCTTCCCAGTCGCCCCAGGAGATTTCCTTCAGGCGGTCATCTAGGATATATTTCGGTTTGGAAGTGCCGCCGGCAATCACCAACTCAGCAGTTCTATATGCTCTCTTTAACGGGCTGGTAAACACATAGTCAAATGTAACGTCGCATAATCCCTCTCCTGTCAGAATGGCAGTGTTCTCACCGTTTTCGTTCAATGGGATGTCAAGCCATCCCTGAACACACCCTTTTTTGTTGTATTCAGTCTCTCCATGTCGGATTACATAGATTTTCATTCTTCTTTCTCCTTTGGTTCGAAATCTATAGATAACTATATGATAAGCTATAAATATTACAAAAGTGTTACAAAATGTGAAATAAAATGTTGACATCCGGATTTATATCGGTTATAGTACATATTGTTGAAAAGTGAAGAGGTCTTTTAAGGAGGTCTAGATGATTAAAAGATTAAAAGTATCTATTGCAACAGTTGCAATGGCAGCAATGTTATTAACTGGTACACAGACAACAGATGTATCTGCATTCTCTTTCTCTTTCTTAACAGGTTCTAAAGAAACAACAAAAGCAGAAGCTGAGAAAGAAAAAGACAAAGAAGCAGCAAAAGAAGAAGCAACCGACAAAGACGATAAAGAAGAAGAAAAAGATTATACAGGATTTGCAGTAGCAAATATCAAAAAAGGAGAAGCGCTTAACATCCGTAGAGCCGCTGATGGAGATGCATCCATCAAGGGCCGTCTGAAAAAGGGCAATATGATGAAGGTCATTAAGAAAGGTGACGAATGGACAAAGGTTCGTTCTGGTGCTGTAAAAGGCTATGTAAAGAATGATTACTTAGTATATGACAACGACATCAAAGAATATGCGGAAGAAAACTTATCCAAGTATGCTACAATCCAGACAGAAACCTTACGAGTTCGTTCCAAAGCATCTGAAGATTCTTCCATCCTCACATTAGTGGATGGTGAAAAATCCTATAAGGTTAAGAGCTTAAAGAACGACGAATGGACAAAGATCAAGACAAAAGACGGTGTAGGTTATGTTAGCGCAGACTATGTAACCATTGATTACCTCTTTGGTACAGCAAAGACAATCGCACAGATCAATGCAGAAGAAAACAGAGGCTCCAGTTCCGGTAGCTCTGGAAGCTCTGACAGCTCCAGCAGAGGCGGTTCCAGCGTATTAGGATATGCTTCCCAGTTCGTTGGTAATCCATACAGATGGGGCGGTTCCAGTTTGACAGGCGGTACAGACTGTTCCGGTTTCGTTATGTCCGTATACAGACACTTCGGTGTATCTCTTCCACACAGCTCCAGTGCAATGCGTGGTGTAGGTAGAAGAGTTAGTGTTTCCGATATGAGACCTGGTGACATCGTATGTTACAGTGGTCACGTAGGAATCTACGCTGGTGGTGGCCAGTTATTATCCGCTTTAGGTAAGAAGTGGGGTATCACATACAACAGCGTACATTATAAGAAGATTATCACAGTAAGACGTATCTTCTAATTTATATGCATTTGAAAATTGAATCAGAATATTCATAGAAAACTGATCATCGAGTCATCGATGATCAGTTTTTGCATTTTATTGTTAATTTTTGTTTATATTTATAATTATAGAACAGTTTATGCTATAATATCTCTGTAAACGTATTGATACGTGAATTTTTAAGAAGGGAGAATGAATATGAAAAGATTTAGTATCAAGACACTGCTTATGATGATGCTTGTTCTTTGCATGACATTTGTAGCAGCCACTACTACAGATGTTGCAGCAGCTTCCAAACCTAAGCTTTCCAAGACATCTTATTCTATGGTAGCTGGCGGCGGAACAGAAAAGATCAGCGTCACAAAAGTAAACAAAAAGCAGAAGGTTACTTATACAACAAGCGATAAAGCAATTGTAAAAGTAAGTAAAGCTGGTACTTTAACACCTGTAAAAAAAGGTAAAGCTACAATCAAAGTAACTGTTAAAGTTCCAAAAACAAAAAAAGCAAAAGCAAAAACTTACAAATTAAAAGCTACTGTTAATGTTATTAAAGTAGAAAAAACATCCAAACGTCAGGTTGTATCCTTAAATGGCGACTGGTCATTTACAGATGTTTCCGGTAACGAAAGCACTGTAACAGTTCCTCATAACTGGGATTACTTTGATCCAACAAACTACAACCCAATGCACGTTCAGAAGACATGCAAGTACGAAAAAGAAGTTGATGTTTCCGCTTTTAACGAAGGACAGGAAGTATTCATCAAATTTGAAGCAGTTAACAAAGTGGCAAAAGTATTAGTTGACGACGTTGAAATCGGCACACATACTGGTGGTTATTCTGCATTCGCAATGGACATTACAGAAGCAATTGCTGGCAAAGACAAAGTTAAGATCACAGTGATGAACACTAACGCAACATTTGACACAATGCCAGTTAATACAGACTTCACACACTATGCTGGTATCTACCGTGACTGCAGCCTTGTAGCAGTTGAAAAGGGCGGATACATCGCACTTGAAGATGACGGAGCAACAGGCGTTACTCTGAAATCCACAGCTAAGCCAGGCAAATCCCCATCAGCAACAGTAAAACCTGCAATCAAAGTATCTAACACAACAGATGCAGAAAAAGAAGTTCTTGCAGTTGTACAGATTAAGAATAAAAAAGGTACTGTAGTTAAGACAGAAATGACAACAGCTACAATCCCAGCAGGCAAAATTGGCGCAACAGTGAAAGTTCCTTCCATGAAAGTTTCCAAAGCACACTTATGGAATGGTACAAAAGATCCATATCTTTACACAGTAGTAACTTCCTTAGTAGTAGACGGCAAAACTGTTGATATCGACACTCAGAAAGTTGGTTTCAGAAAGTTCAAAGTTAAGAGCGGCAAGTTCTACTTAAATGATAAAGAATATAAGATCAAAGGTGTTGGTATGCATCAGCAGAACAACAAGAGCTATGTAAGCACAAAGAAAGATATCGACAAATCCATCGCTGATATCAAAGAAATGGGTGCGAACGCTCTTCGTGCATGTCACTACCCACACTCTGACTACACATACAAGAGATGTGATGAAGAAGGTATCGTAGTATGGGCTGAAATTCCATATTACTTAATCACTCTTGATTCTGATAAGTTCAAAGATAACGTAAAACTGAACTTATCCGAAATGATCAAACAGAACATCAATCACCCATCTATCATCGTTTGGGGTATTGAAAACGAAGTATATTACAATGCAAGCCAGGCTGGTATGTATGCTCAGTTCGGTATGAAGTTTGCAGATGTTGAAACAACAGGCAAATTAATGAAAGAATTAGCTGCATTAGCTGACAAGATCGACGGAACACGTATGATCGGTGAAGCAGAAATCAATACTTCCGAATATGCTGATCAGACAGCTACATGGACAACAAAAGATTCCAAGATTGATACAGTTGGATTTAACGTTTACTCTGGCTGGTACTCCTCTCTCAATGGAGCGACAGAAGCGAACAAATCCAAGGTTGGCAATAACTTAAAAGGACGTATCAATAAGTTCTATAAGTTATTCAACAATTCTTCTAACAATACAACAAACTATGTCTTAACAGAATACGGCGCAGGCGGCTGCGTGGATACTCATGATGAATTAGGTGAAAACTTCATCTGGGCTGGTAATGACAAAGAAAAAGAAGGTTATTTAACAACTGGCAGCTTCCATCCAGAAGAATACCAGGCATATTGTCACGAAGCAGTAGTTCGTCAGATCTACGGCGATAAAGTGAACAAAGAAAAACGCAACTCCAAGATCTGGGCTGCATTTGCATGGTCCTTATATGATTTCTCCTGCTATCGTTCTGAAGGTAGTGTATCCCTTACAAATACAAAAGGTTTAATCACTCAGGATCGTAAGACTAAGAAAGATGCGTTCTACTTATACAAAGCACTTTGGAATACAAAGAGCTACTTCACACACATTTGCTCCAGCAGATTCACAGAAAGACCTAACAAAACTACTACTGTTAAAGTTTACTCCAACTGCAGTAGCGTAAAACTTACTGTAAATGGGAAAGATTACGGCAAAGGAAAGAAAGTTCAGGACGGTGTATTCGTATGGACAAAGGTTAAACTTGCTGGCGAAGGCGAAGCTAACAAGATCGTAGCTAAGGGTACAAAGGGATCCAAGACTTATACTGATACAGTAAAAGGCTGGGTTTACACACCTAAAAAAGCAGCTCCTGAAGCAAAAGCAGCTACAGAAGAAGTAACAACAGAAGCTACAACTGAAGCAGTAGAAGAAGCTGCAACAGAAGAAGCTACAACAGCTGCAGTAGAAGAAACTACAGAAGAAGTTGTAGAAGAAACAGTTGAAGCAGAATAATAATTATTAAGAAGGTGAAGACAGAATATGCACAGCAGATTACGTAAGAATCTTCTTTGCATGATATCTGTTCTATGTTTCCTGTTTATGATTGGATTCGCATATACTTCCAATACTTATGCAGCAGCAAAGCCTGCCATGAGTAAAGCAAGTATTACGATCACATCCGGCATGAAGCAGACATTAGTAATTAATAATAAAGCAAAGAAGGCCACTGTAAAGTGGTCTTCTTCTGCTAAAAACATAGCAACAGTGTCCAGCAAAGGAGTAGTAACCGGCGTTGCAGACGGTACAGCAACAATTACATGTAAAGTAACACAAAGTGGAAAAACCTATTCTTTAAAGACAACAGTGAATGTGGCAACTCCAAAGCTTTCTTCTACTGATCTTGTATTGGTGAAAGGTGGCGATACAGAGAAATTAACTGTGAAGAATGCAGGGTTATCCAAAACAACCATTACTTACAGCAGTAAGGATAAAACCATTGCAAAAATCAGTTCTGCAGGTAAGATTACTGCAGTAGCAGAAGGCGAAACAACAGTAACCGCAAAGGTTGAAATTGCAAAAAGTGGAAGCAGAACAGCAGTAGCCTTCTCTTTGGAAGCGAAAGTGACGGTCCTTGACGATCTTTCTGCCCAGTTAAATAAGAATACAACAGCCCGTAAAGTGGTTTCCCTCAATGGGAAATGGAAATTTACCGATTATGATGGGGATGCAAAAACAGTAGATGTTCCTCATGATTGGAAATATTATGTTGAATATGACAATAAAAATCAGATGAAATCTTCTAAAACTGTAACTTACACAAAGAAGGTGGATGTGGCTGATTATAAAGGCAAGGAACTGTTCCTTCAGTTTGGAGCAGTGAATAAAGTTGCCAAGGTGTATATAGATGATGCACTGGTAGGAACCCATGATGGCGGTTTCACTGCATTTGCATTTGATATTACAAAGGAATGTAAGGGCAAGGATTCTGTTACCATCAAAGTGAAGAATACCAATATTACATATGATTCTATTCCAGTATCTGCAGGATTCATGCACATCTCCGGTATTTATCGCGATGTGAATCTGGTAGCAGTGGACAAAGATGGTTATGTTGCAATGGAAGATGAAGGATCTGAAGGCGTATATCTGAAATCCGCTGTGGATCTTTCTGCAGGCAGCGCAACCTTAAAACCAGAAGTATTGGTTTCCAACAAATCTGCGGACACCCAGACAATGGTTGTAGGCGTGAATGTTAAGGATGCCAAAGGCAATGAAGTCGTATCCTCCTGCAAAGCGAAGAAGGTAAAAGCAGGCTCATCCAAAGTATCCTACAAACTGAATACCATGACCATCAATAAAGCACATTTATGGCAGGGTATGGATGATCCATATTTATATACCGTGGATGTTTCCGTATACTCCAACGGTAAGGTAGTAGATCACAATACACAGAAGATTGGGTTCAGAGATTACAAAGTAAAAGATGGAACCTTCTACCTCAATGGCAAAAAGTATGAGGTAAAGGGAATTGGCATGCATCAGGAGAACAGAGGTGGCTACGTAAGTACTCACAAGGATATCGAAGAAACTATGGATTTCCTTACAGAGATGGGTGCAACAGCTGTTCGTACCAGCCATTATCCACATGATCCATATACCTATCAGCTCTGTGATGAAAAGGGTCTGTTGGTTTACTGTGAAATTCCATATTATACAATGACAATCGACAGTGCTTATTTCAAGAAGAATGCAGTACAGCATGTTTCTGAAATGGTAAAACAGTACGAAAACCATCCTTCTATTATCATCTGGGGTATTCAGAACGAAGTATATTACACAACAGAACGTGAAGATACCTTCAATATTGCTTCTGTTAAAACAACTGCAAAATTGATGAAGCAGTTGGCCGATACAGCCAATACCATTGACGGAACACGTTTCGTCGGTCAGGCGCTCTATAATTCCAAAGCTTATGCAGAAAAACAATCCTCTACATGGAGTGGTAAGAAGTCTGGAATTACAACTATGGGTATGAACTTATACTGTGGATGGTACAGTGGTTATGGCAAAGCAAGTCACGATTATATCGATAAGATCGTAAGCAAGTTAAAGAGCAAGACAAAATCTTACAAAACCATGTTTGATGAAGCAAGTGGCGGTACTGCAAATTACATTTTAACCGAATATGGTGCTGGTGGTAATATTGATCAGCATGCAGAGATCAATAGCAAATTTGTATGGAATGGTAAAGATCCAACAGCGACTGCTTATGGAAGTAAGGGAGATTTCCATCCGGAAGAATTCATGAACTTCTGTCAGGAAGGTCTGGTAATGAGTATTTATGGTGATAAGACCAATAAGATTGCCAAGAATAAGTACATCTGGGGCGCATTCAACTGGGTATTATATGATTTCCACTGCTATCGTCATGAAGGCGGTACAACCTTGATCAATACCAAGGGTCTCATTACCCAGGATCGTAAGACCAAGAAGGATTCCTTCTATCTCTATAAAGCAATCTGGAATACAAAGGATTACTTTGTACATATCACTTCCAGCCGTTATAAGAAACGACCAAACGATACCATTGAGGTAAAGGTATACTCCAACTGTGATTCCGTCAAATTAACCGTGAATGGCAAGTCCTACGGCAAAGGAACGCTTCAGCAGGATGGCGTATTCGTATGGAAAAACGTCAAACTGAATGGTTCTGGTAAGGACAATGAAGTAAAAGCAGTTGGTACAAAGGGTACCAAAGAATATACAGATACCTGTACAAAATGGGTAGTCAAATAACAGATTCTGCAATCAAAAAGGCTCCTCGCATCAGCGAGGACCCTTTTATAATGTCTAAATTATATTTTATACAGTTTTTATACTGATTTATACTGGATAGCTACCGTTTTCTTTGCTTCCTAAATCAGCATCCACCTTTGTTTCCTGTGCATCTCTGTATTTGAAGAAGTCAGTCGCAACCTGTGGGAATAATGCGTAGGATAATACGTCTTCATCCTGCTTTGCGTATACCGCACATTCTTCGCGAAGAGTATCCATTTCTGGATCGATTAAGTCAGCTGGACGGCATGTAATTGGTTCCTGATCGCCGATTACCTTTTTCTTTACATCTGCATCCATTGGTTTTACAGTTGCACCGTATTTGCCGAGTAAGATGTCCTTTGTTTCCTTTGTTGCCATCTTGTAGCGTTCACCCATGAGTACGTTAAATACGGACTGAGTACCTACAATCTGGGAAGAAGGAGTAACGAGTGGTGGTTCACCAAGGTCTTTTCTTACACGAGGAACTTCTTTTAATACATCGTAGAACTTGTCTTCTGCGCCCTGTTCCTTTAACTGGCTTGTTAAGTTACTTAACATACCACCTGGCACCTGATAAAGAAGTGTCTGGATGTCAACACCCATGTTCTTTGGATTTAATAAGCCTGTTTCTAATGCCTTGTCACGGATTGGTCGGAAGTGATCAGCGATCAAAGCAAGCTTTGTCTGATCCAGTCCTGTGTCGTAAGGTGTCCCCTTAAATGTTTCCACCATAACTTCAGTTGCTGGCTGGGATGTACCCATTGCAAATGGAGAGATGGCTGTATCGATAATATCAACACCTGCTTCAACTGCCTTTAAGTAAGTCATGGAAGCAACACCGGAAGTGTAATGTGTATGTAATTCGATTGGAATATCAACAGTTTCCTTTAATGCTGTGACTAATTTGGATGCTTCATAAGGAACAAGTAAACCAGCCATATCCTTGATACAGATGGAATCAGCTCCCATGTCTTCGATCTGCTTTGCGATGCCTGTCCAGTAATCAAGGGTGTAAGCATCTCCTAATGTGTAGGATAAAGCAATCTGGGAATGTGCTCCTTCTTTATTTGCAGCAGAAACTGCTGTCTGTAAGTTACGTAAATCGTTTAAGCAGTCAAAGATTCGGATAATGTCGATTCCATTTGCAACGGACTTCTGAACGAAATATTCAACCACGTCGTCTGCATATGGACGATATCCTAAGATATTCTGACCACGGAATAACATCTGTAATTTTGTATTTTTGAATCCATCACGGAACTTGCGAAGACGTTCCCATGGATCTTCCTTTAAGAATCGTAAACAGGAGTCAAATGTTGCGCCACCCCAGCATTCTACTGCGTGGTAACCAACCTGATCCATAGTTTCGATGATTGGAAGCATTTCTTCGGTGGACATACGAGTCGCAATTAAGGACTGCTGTGCGTCACGAAGAATGGTTTCTGTAATTTTTACTGGTTTTGCCATTTTATTCTCCTCCTGTTATACTCCAAAGATTGCCATGAATACACCGGCTGCAACAGCAGTACCGATTACACCTGCAACGTTTGGTCCCATAGCGTGCATGAGAAGGAAGTTAGTAGGGTCAGCCTCTGCACCAACCTTCTGAGATACACGGGCAGCCATAGGTACTGCGGAAACCCCTGCAGAACCGATCAATGGGTTTACCTTGCCGCCTGTTAATTTACACATTAATTTACCGAATAATACACCGGAAGCTGTACCGAATGCGAAAGCAATCAGACCGAGGATAACGATCTTGATGGTTGTAAGATTTAAGAAAGCTTCTGCACTTGTGGTAGCACCTACGGATGTACCAAGTAAGATAACGACGATATACATTAACGCGTTGGAAGCAGTATCTGTTAACTGACGAACAACGCCGGATTCTTTGAATAAGTTACCAAGCATTAACATACCAACCAATGGAGCTGTTGTTGGAAGAAGAGTACAAACAACGATGGTAACGATAACCGGGAAGAGAATTCTCTCTAATTTGGATACCGGACGAAGCTGTTCCATCTTGATCTTACGTTCTTCTTCTGTGGTAAGAAGCTTCATAATTGGAGGCTGAATGATCGGTACTAAGGACATATAGGAATAAGCAGCTACTGCGATTGGCCCCATGATTGCTGTCTGGTGTAATTTACCAGCAAGGAAGATGGAGGTAGGACCATCTGCACCACCGATGATGGAGATGGCTGCTGCTGCAGCATCACTGAAGCCTAATGCCATGGCGCCGATATATGCGGCGAAGATACCAAACTGGGCTGATGCTCCCAGTAAGAAACTCTTAGGGTTTGCGATCAGCGGACCAAAGTCTGTCATGGCACCAACCCCTAAGAAAATGAGGGATGGTAAGATACTCCACTCATCCAGTAAGAAGAAGTAGTGAAGCAATCCGCCTTCTGCCATAATGTCCGGATAAATATTAACTAACAGCATACCAAAAGAAATTGGAACCAAAAGTAAAGGTTCATATTCCTTTTTGATAGCCAGATAAAGGAACACACATGCCACACCGATCATTGCATAGTTTCCTACAGTTAAGGAAAAGAATGCAGTCTGGTGGATCAGGTTTCCAAATACTTCTGCGATATAACTCATAGTGACAACCTCCCGCTTAGTTTAATGTTGCGAGAACTCCACCGGCTTCTACCATATCTCCAACTGTGCAGTCGATGCTTGCGATTGTGCCATCTTCTGGAGCAGTTACGCCAATTTCCATTTTCATAGCTTCGATAATGATGACTGGGTCACCCTTCTTAACTTCCTGTCCTACGGCTGTTGGGATGCTGAATACCTTACCAGCTGCACCGGATTTTACAGCGATGCTGCCTGCACCGCCTGCTGGTTTTGCAGCTTTCTTAGGAGCAGCTTTAGGAGCCTGTACAGCCTTTGTGGCAGCCTGTACAGGTGCCTGGCCAGTTGTTTCTTCTACGGTAACGTCATAAGCAACGCCATTTACTGTGATTGTATATGTTGTAATCATTCTTTTTTCCTCCATAATTAATGTCTTTTGTTTGTCCAACCATTTGCACGGGAACGGCGAATGGAGCGGACTACAAATCCGTCTTCTGACATGCCGGTTGAAGCAGCAATTGCTGCTGTGATGACTGCAATTAATTCCAATTCATCCATTTCATCTTCTTCAGGTTCTTCTGCTGGAAGCTGAGGTCCTTTCTTGGCAACTGGTGCTGCCACAGGTGTTTTCTCTTCATTTTTTGCGAAAATCGCCTGAATCTTAGGAATGAATGCAAATAATGAAATCAGTAAGCTGATTAAGATTAATACAGCGAATACAGTTCCCATACCAAGTACCGTGTTAAGAAGCGCTTTTGTTAAAATATCTCCGATTGATAATAACATATGTCTCCTCCTCTATTAGATACTTGTGGATTTACGGTAACCTGATACTTCCTGTTTTGTTGCTAACATGTCAAATGCACTGATGAGATACTTTCTTGTATTGTCTGCATCGATGATCATATCCACTGCACCACAGTCTGCTGCTGCATCAGCAGTATTCTTCTCATCATATTCTGCAGCTTTTAAGCGAACGCTTGCTGCGCCTTCATCAGCGTAAAGGATTTTTGCTGCAAATGTACCTTCCATCGCGCCGATCTTGGCATCTTCCCAGGCAAGCACTAAATCTGTGCCTAAGGATTTGCCGCCCATGATCATGCCGGCGGAACCCATGGCTTTGTCTGTAATTACTGTTACCTTTGGAATCGTAGCACAGGAATATGCTGCAACAAAGGAAGCACAAGCGGATGGGAATGTGATTTCAGCTTCAAAAGAGCTTTCAAAGCCGGATACATTGGCTACGGTCAATACTGGAATCTGGAATGCATCACAGTATTTGATAAATGCGGATGCTTTGGCAACACCCTGAGCAGTTAACACATCGTCAAATGTGAGCTCTGCCTCAGTATCAGCAAGACGGTTGGCAATACAGCCGATTGTCATGCCATTTAATTTTAAGAAACCGGTTGTCAGTTCCTTAGCGATATGTTTCTTGGTTTCGATAAATTCATAACCGTCTGCTAACATGGATAATACAGTAACTGCATCTGTGGATGCGTCTGCAAGATTTTCACACATACGGTTTAAATCGTCATTACAGAGATCCTGTTCGATGGAGTAGCGGTTATTGCCTGGAAGAATCTGAACAAAACGGCGAACAGTTTCGAATAAATCTGCTTCTGTACCGATGAAGTCCACATTCTGTGTGTGTGTGGCTTTCCAGTCTGCTTTTGATGTGTCGCATTTTTCGCGAGTGTTGGCTGGAATTGCATTAGGAGACTGAAGGAATAAGGATCCTTTCTGTTCTTCCACAAATGTAAAATCAGATAAGGCTGGAATAATGGATACGCCGCCACCGCAGCCACCCATTACAACTGTGAGCTGTGGAATGATGCCGGATGCTTTGGAAGCCATGCGGTAGATGGATCCAAGACCCATTAAAGCCATATTAGCTTCATTGAGCACAACCCCTGCGCAGTCAAGGATACCGATGACTGGTGCGCCCATCTTCAGAGCCATATCATATAGATTGGTGATTTTTTTACTGTGCATTGTTCCGATAGATCCCCCTGCTGCAGCTGGATTCTGGCTGTAGATATATACCAGACGGCCATCAACAAGACCGTATCCAGTCACAACTCCATCGGAAAGATTTTTTCCAACTTCGACGAAGCTGCCTTCGTCTACGAAAGAAGAAATTCTGGAAATCGCAGTGATTTCTTTCGTGTTCATCATACTTTCTTTCCTCCTAAATATATGTGAAGTATTGCATAAACATATTTCCATTGTAATACCAGCTTTTATTATTTTTATCAATTTGAAATAATTGGAAGCTGTGTGTAAACCGATATGATAATACAACAAACATAGGTGATTTGCAAACGTTTTCAGCAAAAATCATTGTTTATTTTAAGGAATATAGATGCATTTGTGCTATAATTATTTATATAAGGAAAGGAGCTGATAATTTTGAATAAAATTAAGTCTGTTTTTTGTATATTTGTGCTATTGATATTTGTATCTGGCCTGCTTACCGGCTGCAAAGCATCAGAAGTTGACAAGGCATGTATGGACCGATTGGCTGGATCCTATGAGATGTGTGATTCCACCGAAAAGGATGCCTATATGGGTATGGCCATGGTCATCAATTATGAAGATAATAAGACAAGCAAACCGCATTTTTCCATCTATGATACCTGTGGCAATCCTGGTGTGGAAGGGAAGATCCTGAAGATGGATGAGTCCACCATCACAGTCAAGATTGATCAGGAATATTATGAAGGCATGCCGGCAGGAGACTGGAAAGAGAAGAACGGTGAACTGATCCTTTCCTATAATATAGAAGAAAAAGAGGGCAGGAACAAAGACGGTATCGATATTATCCAGCAGAAGGTAATCCTTTCAGAGGCCTTTGAAGAAAAAGAAACGACGAAGATTACCTTTATAAAAGAACTTCAGGATGAAGAGGGAGAAATCATCAGCAATGAATTAGTGGAGATCGATGAAGATGCATTAGCGCAACTGACCGGCACGTATCATAATGATGAATATGATGCGACACTCACCATCGTTGGTAAGGATAAAGTACATATCGATCCATGGGAAGAGGATTGTTGCTATTTCTTCACCATTGATCGTGGGGACGAGAATATTGTAAATGGCAACTTCGTGAAGGTGGACGATCAAAAATTAGAGATCTATTATAACGGATTAAGCTTTGAGTTTGCTCCGGGAATCGAACTTCAGGAGACGGGCAATACCATCAGCTATACTTATCAGAAGGAATCCGATGGTATCATTGTTACCAATAATAAAAATTCTATAAAGTTTATTAAATAGAAGAAAAAGCGGCACAGGAAGTGCCGTTTTTTCATTTTCAGGTGTTGACAAATGGTTTTAAAGTGCTATTATAGGTTTAGAAAAGATGTTAGCACTCATTTAGCTCGAGTGCTAATAATAAAAAGAGGAGGGAGAACACATTGGAACTGACCGAGCGTAAAAAGAAAATCTTACATTCGATTATCATGAACTATTTGGAAACCGGCGAACCTGTCGGGTCACGAACCATTTCCAAGAGTCCGGATATCAAGCTTTCTTCTGCGACAATCCGTAATGAGATGTCAGATTTAGAAGAGATGGGACTGATTCTCCAGCCTCATACATCCGCAGGAAGAATTCCTTCTGATTTAGGATATCGATTTTATGTGGATCAGCTGATGCAGGAGAAGGAAGCAGAGGAAGAGAAGAGGGAAGCCTTACTTGAGAAGGTGGACCGAATGGAAGCCATGCTTGAACAGGTTGCAACGGTACTTGCAAGTAATACCAATTATGCAACCATGGTAACCGCACCACAGTATAAGAATCCTGCAGTGAAGTTCGTACAGCTTTCCCAAGTGGATGAGACGAACCTGTTGGCAGTCATCGTCATCGATAATAATACAGTGAAGAATCAGCTGATTCAGGTGGGGACACCGCTGAAGAATGACGAAGTACTGAAGATGAATGTTCTGATGAACAGCTTCTTACAGGGACTGTCCCTGCGAGATATCAACTTAGAGCTTCTCGATACGATGAGAGAACAGGCTGGTGTCCATGCAGAGGTTTTAGATATCATCATCCGCAAGATTGCAGATGCCATGAGGCAGGCAGATCAGAGAGAGGTATATACAAGCGGTGCGACCAACATTTTCAGATATCCAGAGCTTGGTAACCCTGAGACAGCGGCAGGCCTGCTAAACACCTTGGTTGAGAAGCATGCATTGACAAAGTTAGTGGATGAAGCGGAGGAATTCAACAATGAGCATACCGGCATTCAGGTCTACATCGGTAACGAGATGAAGAGCCAGAACATGCAGGACTGCAGTATGGTAACCGCAACCTACGAGCTTGAGGGCGGCGGTACAGGAACCATCGGCATCATTGGTCCAAAGCGTATGAACTACCAGAAAGTAGTGAAGACATTAAAGAATCTGACCGGTGAGTTGGATGAAATATTTAAAAATAGATGATGAGAAAGGAGCCCATTCGTGAGCACAGAAGAAACAAAAGTGGAAGAAACTCTTGATCAGGAAGTGGAAGCAGCAGTGGAAGAAACAGCAGAAGCTGAAGTAATCGAAGAAGCTGTTGAAACAGAAGAAAAACCAGATCCAAGAGATGAAAAGATAAAAGATTTAACAGACCGTTATCAGCGTCTGATGGCAGAATTTGAGAATGCCAGAAAACGTATGGCCAAGGAATCCAGTCAGAAGTATGACATGGGTGCCATGAACGTATTAGAAAAGCTTCTTCCAGTGATCGATAACTTTGAAAGAGGCCTTGCAACAGCAACTGACGAAGAAAAAGAAACACCATTTGTTCAGGGTGTGGAAGCCATCTATAAACAGATGATGACCGTATTCGAAGGACTTGGTGTAACACCGATGGATGCAGCAGGCAAGGAATTCGATCCAAATCTTCACAATGCAGTAATGCATGTGGAAGATGAAGAGCTTGGCGAGAATGTGGTAGCAGAAGAATTCCAGAAAGGATATATGTATAAGGAATCAGTTCTTCGCTACAGCATGGTTAAGGTAGCAAATTAGTAACATTGAGTATATAAAGAAACATTTTACGGAGGAAATAATCATGGGTAAAATTATTGGTATCGACTTAGGAACAACAAACAGCTGTGTAGCAGTTATGGAAGGTGGTAAACCAGTTGTAATCAACAACGCAGAAGGTATGAGAACAACACCATCTGTAGTAGCTTTCACAAAAACAGGCGAACGTGTGGTAGGGGAACCTGCAAAACGTCAGGCAGTAACAAATGCAGAAAAGACAATCTCTTCCATTAAGAGACATATGGGTACAGCTTACAAAGTAAACATCGAAGGTAAGAACTACTCTCCACAGGAAATTTCTGCTATGGTTCTTCAGAAATTAAAGAGCGACGCTGAAAACTATTTAGGAGAAAAAGTAACAGAAGCTGTTATCACAGTACCTGCTTACTTCAACGATGCTCAGAGACAGGCTACAAAAGACGCTGGTAAAATCGCTGGTTTAGATGTAAAACGTATCATCAACGAACCAACAGCAGCAGCTTTATCTTACGGCCTTGACAACGAAGAAGAACAGATCGTTATGGTATACGACTTAGGTGGTGGTACATTCGACGTTTCCATCATCGAAATCGGCGATGGTGTCATCGAAGTATTATCCACAGCTGGTGATAATAAATTAGGTGGTGACGATTTCGATAACGTACTTACTCAGTACATGTTAGACGAATTCAAGAAAGCAGAAGGTGTTGACTTATCCACAGATAAGATGGCAATGCAGAGATTAAAAGAAGCAGCTGAAAAAGCAAAGAAAGAACTTTCTTCTGCAACAACAACTAACATCAACTTACCATTCATCACAGCAACTGTAGAAGGTCCAAAACACTTTGATATGAACCTTACAAGAGCAAAATTTGATGAATTAACAAGATCTTTAGTAGAAAGAACAGCAACTCCAGTTCAGACAGCATTAAGAGATGCAGGTCTTAACGCTTCCGAATTATCCAAAGTACTTTTAGTTGGTGGTTCCACACGTATCCCAGCAGTACAGGATAAAGTAAAACAGTTAACAGGCAAAGATCCTTTCAAAGGTATCAACCCAGATGAATGTGTAGCAATCGGTGCTTCCATCCAGGGTGGTAAATTAGCAGGCGATGCAGGTGCAGGCGACATCTTATTACTTGATGTAACTCCATTATCCTTATCCATCGAAACAATGGGTGGTATCGCAACTCGCTTAATCGAAAGAAATACAACAATTCCTACAAAGAAGAGCCAGATCTTCTCCACAGCAGAAGATAATCAGTCTGCAGTAGACATCAACGTAGTTCAGGGTGAAAGACAGTTCGCAAGAGATAACAAATCCTTAGGACGTTTCCGTTTAGATGGTATTGCTCCAGCTAGACGTGGTATCCCACAGATCGAAGTAACATTCGATATCGATGCCAACGGTATCGTTAATGTATCTGCAAAAGACTTAGGTACAGGCGCAGAACAGCACATCACAATTACAGCTGGTTCCAACATGTCTGATGATGACATCGAAAAAGCTGTAAAAGAAGCAGCTGAATTCGAAGCAGCAGATAAGAAACGTAAAGAAGCAGTAGATGCTCGTAACGATGCAGACGCTATGGTATTCCAGACAGAAAAAGCATTAGAAGAAGCTGGTGCAAATGTTGACCCAACAGACAAAGCAACAGTTGAAGCTGATCTTCAGGAATTAAAAGACTTAATCGCTTCCACAGACATCAACAACATGACAGATGATCAGGTTGAACAGATCAAAGCAGGAAGAGAAAAATTAATGAATTCCGCACAGAGCTTATTCCAGAAGATGTATGAACAGGCTCAGCAGGCAGCTGGCGGTGCAGGTCCTGATATGGGCGGTGCAGCTTACAATGATGATGTTGTAGATGGAGATTACAAAGAAGTTTAATCAACAGTAACCGAAATTACGATCATTACAGATCCTGCCGGGTTTTGTCCCGGCAGGATATATTACATTGTGAGGATGAATCAAGATGGCAGATAAAAGAGATTATTATGAAGTCCTTGGGGTAGGAAAGGGCGCAACGGATGCCGAAATCAAGCGTGCATATCGTAAGGTTGCGAAGAAGTATCATCCGGATATGAACCCTGGGGATGCAGAAGCAGAAGCAAAATTTAAGGAAGCAACAGAGGCATATGAAGTATTAAGTGACTCTGACAAGCGTTCCCGTTATGACCAGTTTGGCCATGCTGCATTTGATCAGACCGCTGGCGGCGGTTATGGCGGCGGATTCGACGGCTTTGGTTTTGGCGGTGGCGATATGGGAGATATTTTCGGCGACATTTTCGGCAGCATGTTCGGTGGCGGATCAAGATCTGCCCGTCAGAACGGACCAATGCAGGGAGATAATGTTCGTGTGAACGTAAGAATCTCCTTTGAAGAAGCAGTTTTTGGATGTACAAAGGAAATTGATGTCAATATCAAAGAAGAATGTCAGACCTGTGGAGGTACCGGTGCAAAACCTGGTACCAGCCCGGAAACATGTTCCAAGTGTGGCGGCCGTGGACAGGTGGTATATACCCAGCAGTCCATGTTCGGTACGGTACAGAATGTAGCAGCATGTCCGGATTGTCAGGGAAAAGGAAAGATCATTCGTCAGAAATGTACTTCCTGTAACGGAACTGGTTACGAAACAAAACGTAAGAAAATCGAAGTTACCATCCCTGCAGGAATCAATGACGGACAGAGCATTCGTATCCGTGGCAAGGGTGAACCTGGCATCAATGGCGGTCCACGCGGTGACTTACTTGTTATGGTAACCGTTGGACGTCATCCTAAATTCCAGAGACGTGACAGAGATATCTTCTCTACAGAGGGAATCAGCTTTGCACAGGCAGCCCTTGGTGCAACCATCACCATCCAGACTGTGGACGGACCTTACGAACATACCATTCGTCCTGGTACACAGACAGATACCAGAGTACGCTTAAGAGGCAAGGGTGTGCCATCCGTACGTAATAAGAATGTACGTGGGGATCATTTTGTAACCCTCGTGGTACAGGTACCAGAAGTGCTCAATTCAGAACAGAAGGATGCCCTTCGCAAGTTCCAGGAAGCAATGGGTGAAGTTTCCACCGAAAAAAGAGGCTTCTTCGGCAAACATAAAAAATAGCATATGATAGAGATTAGAGAGCTTTTTCAAAGGAATCATTGAAAAAGCTCTTCTTTTATAGTAAAATGTCGATGATACTATGGACTATTGTCGTTTGACGGAGTGAGAATATGAAAAAGAATATAATCGCAATTTTGATGGCAGTCATTTTACTGTTGCTAAGTCCCGTAAGTGCTCAGGCACAGAAGATATACGGTTCTGAAGGTGAATTACATGCCTTTACAAGAGAGACTCTGACCCTCTATACCGATGAATATGGTTCTTCCACCTGTGGCGTGGTGCCAAGACATAAGGGCATGAAAGTATTGGATAAGAGTGGATCCTACTGTCTGGTACGTTTTAAGAAAAAAGGAAAGACGAGAACCGGATGGATTGCCAAGGAGGATTTCAGGGATCTCTGTTTAAAATATGATGGAAGTGAGATCAACTTTGTGGCAGACGGTACCTACAATTTAGGTGGCCAGGACATCCAGATTGAAAACTTAGGTGGCAACTATTGCAAGATCAGCCTTGCAAAGGACGGCAAGTATTTTACTGCCGGCGGTAATGGCGTGCTCCTTCTGCAGGAGAAGAACAAAAAAGAGAAAAAAGATAACAAAGCCCAGATCTGGAAGATGGGACGTAAGGATCATCACCTGATTATCCAGAATAAAGGAACGAAGGAGTACCTTGTCCGTTCTGGCAATCTTCTGGCATTGGGAACCAAATCTGAGGCATGTAAGAATACATGGAGCCTGATCCGCTCCGAAAGTAATTTAAGTCCATATCGTGATTTCCTTCAGTATGATGGAAGATGGGGCGGCAAGAAGTACGGTGACAGCTCTCCGATCTGCAGCGGCGGATGTGGTGTTCTGGCACTGGTCAATATGATGTATGCCCTCTCCGGCCAGTTCAGTGATGTGATGGAAGCGGCAGATTTTGCCGTTGTCAACCACTACCGCGTGCCGGATAATGGTACCGATGAGGACTACGCCAAGGCATTTGTCAAAACTTTGGGCTCAGAATATGGCATAAAGTATACCGGCAAGGCGCCAGGGGTAGGTTCTGTGAAGAAATGTCTGGAAAAAGGTGGTGTATGTGTGGCCCATGTTCCAGGACATTATGTAGCCATCGCAGCCTACAACGAAAAAAAGGACAAATATCTGGTACTGGATCCCCACCCACTGCCAAAGAGAGGCACCTCTCCATACGGCTGCTGGGTCAGCAGGGAACGATTGGAAATTGGATACCTAAACTGTTATTCCAGTTTCAAATTTGAACGAATGACAGAGCCTGACTTTACCTGGGACATCAGTCAGCAGGACAATGTTGTGGTAAAGAAGGCGATTGTTAACATAAAGATGAGCAAAACTGAGATGATTATCAGAAAACTGTTAGGGAAAGGTTTGAAATAATTATGGTGAAATGGAATAAAATCACAATTGATACAACAACTGATGCAGTGGATGCCATTGCATACCAGTTAGGCGAGCTGGGCGTGTTAGGCGGAATTGAAGTCATTGACCACATTCCTCTGACAAAAGCAGAGATGGAAGAGATGTATGTGGACCTTCTTCCAGACGATATTGCGCCAAATGATGGCACTGCAAAGGTCATCTGTTATGTCCACGAAGATACAGATATCGAAGATCTGATCGCTAAGATCGGTCTGACCCTTCAGGAGGTGGGCCAGTTCTTAAATATCGGCGAGGGAACCATTTCTTTAGGGGAAACAAAGGATGAAGACTGGGTGAACAACTGGAAGAAGTACTTCAAGCCATTCCGTCTTGACGACAATATCATCATCAAGCCAACCTGGGAAGTGTTAGACGACCAGAAGGAAGACGACATTGTCATTGAGATCGATCCTGGTACAGCCTTTGGTACCGGCTCCCACGAAACAACCAGACTCTGTATCCATCAGTTGAAAAAGCACATCAAGGCAGACACAACCCTGCTTGATCTTGGCTGCGGAAGCGGTATCTTATCCATCATCGGTGTGAAGCTTGGCGTGAAATCTGCTGTGGGCACTGACATCGATCCGAATGCGATCCGTGCAACGAAGGAAAACTGCGAGATCAACGGCCTTGCCGAAGATCAGATGACTGCATATCAGGCAAATGTTCTTGCCGATGACGCAGAGCCAGTGAAAGAGATGATCGGCTATGGCAAGTATGACATTGTCGTTGCGAATATCTTAGCAGATGTAATCATCCCACTTTGTTCCATCGTAACACCATTCTTAAAGGAAGATGGATTATTCATCACATCCGGTATCATCAATACCATGGAAGATGCGGTGAAGGAAGCAATGCGTGCAAACAATATGGAAATCTTAGAAACCAACTATATGAAGGACTGGGTATCCATCACAGCAAAACCAATCAGATAGGGAATTCGTATGTATCGATTTTTTATTCAGCCATCACAGGCCGGAGGAGAGAGCATCTTCATCACCGGAAGTGATGTAAACCATATGAAAAATGTACTTCGCATGAAAAAAGGCGAGCACGTTCTCTTAAGCGACGGCGTGGACAGGGAATATGAGTGTGAACTGGTGGATCTTAAAGATGACTGCATCGAGGCAAAGATTCTGGATGTATTTGGCTCCTCCTGTGAATTGCCAACGAAGATTACGCTCTTTCAGGGACTGCCAAAGGGCGATAAGATGGAACTGATCGTGCAGAAAGCCGTAGAGCTTGGGGCATACGAGATTGTTCCGGTAAAAACGAAGAGAACCATTGTAAGACTAGATGAAAAAAAGGCAAAGAAGAAGGTAGATCGCTGGAATGGCATTGCGTTAAGTGCTGCCAAGCAGGCCAAACGAGGCATCATTCCGGAGGTAAAACCGGTGATGACCTTAAAGGAAAGCTTTGCCTACGCAAAAACATTTGACGCGAATATTATCCCATATGAGGATGCCAGGGGAATCTCTCATTCCAGAGAGGTGCTTGCAGGATTAAAGGGCAAGGGACATATCGGTATTTTCATCGGACCGGAAGGCGGATTCGATGAGGGAGAAGTGGAAGCTGCCATGGAGCTTGGCATTGCGCCGGTTACCCTTGGAAAGCGCATTCTGCGCACAGAGACCGCTGGAATGACAGTATTATCCATCCTGATGTTTGCGTTGGAAGAAGATTAATTTGAGATAGATTAGTAATAGAGCATTAGAACTAAACATTAGAAAGAAGGCACATAACTTGGAATGTTATTTTGATAATGGGGCAACCACCAAGGTATTTCCTGAAGTGAAGGATATCATGGTGGAAGTGATGGAAGTGGAATATGGCAATCCATCTTCCATGCACATGAAAGGATTCTACGCAGAAAAATATGTGAAGGAAGCGACCAATATCATCGCAAAATCCTTAAAAGCAGATCCGAAGGAGATCGTATTCACCTCCGGTGGCACAGAATCCAACAATATGGCGCTCATCGGCAGTGCCATGGCCAACAAACGTAGAGGAAAGCATATCATTTCCTCAAGAATTGAACATGCATCTGTGTACAATCCACTGTTTTATCTGGAAGATCAGGGCTTTGAAGTGACTTATCTGCCAGTGGATGAACATGGTGTGGTATCCTTAGATGCCCTTCGCGAAGCCCTTCGTGAAGATACCATCTTAGTATCCATCATGTATGTGAACAACGAAATTGGTGCACTCCAGCCAATCGATGAGATCGGCAAAATCGTCAAGGCATATAACCCACAGATTTTATTCCATGTGGATGCCATTCAGGGGTATGGAAAGTACCATATTGTACCAAGAAGAAGCAATATTGATCTGTTATCCGTCAGTGGACATAAGATCCACGGACCAAAGGGTATCGGATTTTTATATATCAAAAACAAGACAAAGATCAATCCACTGATCTTAGGCGGCGGCCAGCAGAAGAATATGCGATCCGGTACAGAGAATGTTCCAGGGATTGCAGGGCTTGGCAAGGCTGCAGAGCTGATTTATCAGGATCATGAGAAAAAGATGGCTTACATTAAGGGACTGAAGGATTCCTTTGTGGAACAAGTCTGCACGATCGAGGATACCGTGAACAATTCCGGCGAGGCACCACATATTGCAAGCATCAGCTTTAAGGGGGTGCGAAGTGAAGTACTGCTTCACGCCTTAGAAGAGCGCGGCATCTACGTATCCAGCGGTTCTGCCTGCTCCTCCAACCATCCGGCCATCAGTGGAACCTTAAAGGCCATCGGTCTTGGCAAGGAATATTTAGATTCCACCCTCCGTTTTTCCTTCTGTGTATACAACACACAGGAAGAGGTGGATTATACCATCGGAGTATTGAAGGAACTGCTCCCAATGCTTCGCAGATTTACAAGAAGATAAGAACATTTACAATATAGAAAGAGAGAATATGATGGAATACAAAGCATTTTTGATTAAATACGCAGAAATCGGAATCAAGGGAAATAACCGTTATATGTTTGAGAATGCCCTTGTAAAGCAGATGAAATTTGCGTTCAAAGGCGTAGGCAAGTTTACAGTACGTAAACAGTCCGGACGAGTATTTGCAGAGGCGCAGGGACCATTTGACTTTGATGAAGCAGTGGCAGCATTAAAGACAGTATTTGGTATCACAGGCATCTGCCCGGTACTCATCGATGAAGATAAAGACATCGAACATTTAGGAAAGATTTGTGGAGAATATATGAAGGAAGAGCATCCGGACGCAAAGACATTCAAGGTATTTGCAAAGCGTGCCGACAAGAGAATTCCTCTTAATTCCATGGAACTTGCAGCTGAGATGGGTGGCTATGTATTAGATGCCCTCCCAGGAATCAAAGTTGATGTACACAATCCGGAAGTAAAATTAACTGTGGAAGTACGTGATAAGGTATATATCTATTCCAAGGTAATTCCAGGTCCTGGCGGTATGCCAATCGGTACCAACGGCAAAGCCATGCTTTGCTTATCTGGCGGAATTGACAGTCCGGTTGCTGGCTGGATGATTGCAAAACGTGGGGTACGTATTGACGCAACATACTTCCATGCACCACCTTACACAAGCGAACGTGCAAAACAGAAAGTTGTAGACCTTGCGAAGAAAGTGGCAAGATATGCAGGTCCGATCAATTTACATATTGTGAATTTCACAGACATTCAGCTTGCCATCTATGAAAAATGTCCACATGACGAATTAACCATCATCATGAGACGTTACATGATGAAGATTGCAGAGCATTTTGCAAAACAGCAGGATTGTCTGGCACTGATCACTGGAGAAAGCATTGGCCAGGTAGCTTCCCAGACCATTCACAATCTTGCAATCACCAATGAAGTATGTGAATTACCAGTATTCAGACCATGTATTGGTATGGACAAACAGGAAATTGTAGATATTGCAGAAGAAATTGATACATATGAAACATCTATCCTTCCTTTTGAAGACTGCTGTACCATCTTTGTGGCAAAACATCCAGTTACAAAAGGAGATCTTTCCCGTATCAAGAAATCTGAACGTGCATTAGACGATGTGATCGATGAATTAATGGAACAGGCAATCGCATCCACAGAAATTATGTACGTAAAACCAGAGTAATTACCAGAGAAATTAGAAATTAAAAATTAGAAATAAAAAAACCAGGAAGCTTATGCTTCCTGGAAAGTATCATCATCTTCGACGATGAATGGAGCGAGTGATTCAATAATCTGATCAAGGGATGCACCGGCATCTCGGATATTCAGATACAGAGGCTTGGAAATATCCAGACTTAAAATGCCCATGGTAGATTTGGCATTGACGATATATCTTCCCTGGACAAGATCAAATTCGTTGGTGTAAAGCCCGATGATCTTCGTAAATTCCTGGATCCCTCTATATGAATCGATGGCGATTCGTACCGTTTTCATTCTTTCACCCCTCTTCGTCGACGTTGTTGGTATATCCTCTTGCTCTTAAATCATAAACTTTAAAAAGATAAAAGTCAACCCGAACACATAACAGGAGTTAGGAATGGAACAGAAGAATACATTTTCAGGCCTACGCGTCTCTTTTCTTACCCTTGGCTGCAAGGTCAATCAGTATGAAACAGACGCAATGAAAGAGAATATGGAGAAAGCAGGCGCCAATGTGGTGGAATTTCGCGATCCTGCAGATATCATTGTCATCAATACCTGCTCTGTAACCAATGTTGCGGATAAAAAATCCAGACAGATGCTTCACCGTGCCAAGAGAAAGAATCCCGATGCAATCATTGTGGCTGCCGGCTGCTACGTGCAGTCTGCCGCAGCGGAGCTTGAAGCAGACGAACTGGTGGATATCATCATTGGGAATAACAAAAAAAAGGATATTGTATCCATTGTCGATGCCTATCTGAAGGAACACAAAAAGCTGGTGGATATCATTGATATCAATCATACCGATGAATTTGAAGAGATGGGCGTCTCCCATATCGAAGGCCACACAAGAGCCTACATCAAAGTGCAGGATGGCTGTAATCAGTTCTGTACCTACTGCATCATTCCATATGCCCGCGGAAGAATCAGAAGCAGGGATATGGGTGAAGTGTTAAAAGAGATTGATCAGTTGGTTCATCAGGGTGTGAAGGAATTTGTCCTGACAGGTATTCATCTAAGCTCCTATGGGGCAGGCATAGAAGGCATTGACCTTCTCACACTGATCCAGAATATCGCAGCAATTGAAGGTGTGAAGAGAATTCGTTTGGGTTCCCTTGAGCCGGGCATCATCACAGAGGAATTTGTGTCAGCAATTGCAGGAATTCCTGAACTCTGCCCACATTTCCATCTCTCCCTTCAGAGTGCCTGCAACAACACCTTAAAGCGCATGAACCGCAAGTATACCATCGAGGAATACCTGGACAAATGCACCCTTCTCCGGAAGTATTATTCTCACCCGGCCATTACCACAGACGTCATTGTGGGATTCCCTGGTGAAACCGATGAAGATTTTGCAGTAACGAAGGAAAACCTGGAAACATTGAACCTCTACGAGATCCATGTATTCAAATATTCCCGCAGGAAAGGAACCGTGGCAGACAAAATGCCAGATCAGGTGCCAGAACAGACCAAGGGTGTCAGAAGCAGCATTCTTCTTGAGATGACGAAAGCACAGAAGAAAGCATTTGAACAGGCTATGGTAGGAACTGTAGAAGAGGTGCTTCTTGAGGAAGCAGTGGAAGCTGACGGAGGCATTTGCTATACCGGACATACGAAAAACTATGTGAAGGTTGGCGTCTTTGGCGAGAATCTTGGGGACAATATGATGGTCCAGGCAAAGCTTTGCGGTTTTTCAGAAGGAGATTTCATGGTGGGTAAAACTACCGATTAAAGGGAAATCTTTACTTTTCATTGTAACTATATTAAAATAGAAGTATTAAGGAAAAGGACGTGAACGATATGAATAATAACAATACACAGTTATTTTCTCTTGTAAAAGAGGAATATGATGTACATACCATTCTTGCAAAAGTCTATGAAGCATTAGGAGAAAAGGGCTATAATCCAGTGAATCAGATGGTGGGCTATATTATGTCTGGAGATCCAACTTATATTACCAGCCATAAGAATGCGAGAGCATTGATCCGCAGAGTGGAACGTGATGAAATCATTGAAGCATTATTTAACCACTATATTGACACAAAATTAAAGTAGGTCTGCCATGAGATTATTAGGTTTGGATTATGGTACTAAGACGGTTGGCGTTGCAGTAAGCGATCTGCTTGGCATTACTGCCCAGCCGGTGGAAACCATTACGAGAAAATCACCCAATAAACTGCGTCAGACGCTGGCACGTATTGAAGCTCTCTCTAAGGAATATGAGGTGGAGCGCATCATTCTTGGATATCCTAAGAACATGAACAATACAGAAGGCGACCGTGCCCAGGAAACCGTTGCATTCAAGGAACAGATTGAACGAAGAACAGGACTGCCTGTAATTCTTTGGGATGAACGTCTGACAACAATGGAATCAGAACGAATCCTGATGGCGGGAGGAGTGCGCCGTGAAAACCGCAAGTCGGTCATCGATCAGATGGCGGCTACCCTGATTTTACAGAGCTATATGGATTCGAAAGGACAGGTATAGAGATGGCGAAAAAACCAGAACCAATTGTTTTTTATGATGAAGAAGGATTCGAAATCGAACTCGAAGTATTAGAACAGACGACTATTGCTGGTCAGAATTATCTTCTTGTTATGGATGAAGAAGTGGAAGAAGTACTTCTGCTGAAGGAAATTCCGGAAGAAGGAGACTTTGTTTCCTATGATATCGTGGAAGATGATCAGGAATTAGACAGCATTATGAAAGTATTCAATGAATTAGTCGAAGAAATTGATTTAGAGTGGTAAGATCGAGTGGATGTTAATTATTTAGGACAATTACTTAAGAAAAAAGGGCTGAAGATGACGAAACAGAGAGGGGTAATCTTAGAAGTATTATCCGAACAGCCGGGCAGTCATTATACAGCAGAAGAGATATATGAATTAGTACGTGTTCGTTACCCTGAGATTGGAATCGCGACCGTTTATCGTACATTGGCACTATTGGCTCAGTTAGAGCTTATTGATACACTTGACTTGGAAGATGGACAACTTCGCTATGAATTTATGGCGGAAGATGAGGAGGGACACCACCATCATCATCTGATTTGTAATCATTGTGGAAAAGTGTTTGAATTTCAGGAAGATCTCCTTGAAACGTTAGAGGAAAGAATTAAGAATCGTACCGGTTTTGTGATTACAAACCATCGTGTTAAGATGTACGGATACTGCCGCGAATGCCAGAAGCAGATGGAAGGCGAATAAGTACGCTGTTTACAAATGAATATGGAGGAACGGAATTGAAATTATTTAAAGATGACAGTAAGTCAGTAAAGATCATTCCATTGGGCGGATTGGAACAGATTGGTATGAATATTACTGCTTTCGAATATGAAGATTCGATTATTGTCGTTGACTGTGGTCTGGCATTTCCAACAGAGGAGATGTTAGGAATTGACCTTGTCATTCCTGATGTATCTTATCTGCGCGACAATGCAGACAAAGTCAAAGGACTTGTCATTACTCATGGACACGAGGATCATATTGGGGCGATCCCGTATACATTAAAAGAGTTGAATATCCCTATTTATGCAACCAAGCTGACAATGGGGTTAATCGATAATAAATTAAAAGAGCATGGATTATCCCGCTCTGTGAAGAAGAAAGTAGTAAAATACGGACAATCCATCAATTTGGGATGTTTTCGCATAGAATTTATTAAGACAAATCACAGTATTGCAGATGCAGCAGCACTTGCAATCTATTCTCCTGCCGGATTGATCATCCATACAGGAGACTTTAAGATCGATCACACACCGCTGTTTGGAGAAGCGATCGACCTTGCCCGTTTTGCAGAACTTGGCAAAAAGGGTGTTCTGGCATTGATGGCAGACAGTACCAATGCCATGAGAGAAGGATATACTCCTTCTGAACAGAAGGTAGCAAAAACCCTTGAGGTAGCCTTCAATCAATACAAAGACAAGCGACTGATCATCGCAACATTTGCATCGAATGTTGACCGAGTACAGTTGATCATCAATACCGCACACAGATACGGACGAAAAGTAGTAGTAGAAGGCCGCAGTATGGTCAATGTCATCAAGACAGCCATCGAAATCGGCAGTATCGAAGTGCCGGACAATACCATTATTGAGATTGAACAGATGGGTAATTATACCGACGACCAGCTGGTATTAATCACTACTGGAAGTCAGGGCGAAACCATGGCTGCCCTTTCCCGTATGGCAAATTCCAGCCATAAGAAGGTAACCATCAGACCGAATGACGTGATTATCTTCAGTTCATCCCCAATTCCTGGTAATGAGAAGGCAGTTTCCAAGATCATGGATGCCCTCACCAGAAAGGGAGCAGAGATTGTGTTCCACGATACCCACGTATCCGGACATGCCTGCCGTGAAGAATTACGCTTAATCCATGCCCTGACAAGACCGAAGTATGCGATCCCTGTGCATGGAGAATACAGACATCTCATCGCCAATGCAGAGATTGCAGAATCCATGGGTATTGACAAAGAGAATATCTTTGTATTAGAATCCGGTGATGTGCTGGAATTAAACCAGAATGAGGGTGCAGTTGCTGGTCATGTACCGACACAGGGCATCTTAGTAGACGGACTTGGCGTTGGTGACGTAGGGAATATCGTTCTTCGTGACCGTCAGCAGTTATCCAAGCACGGCCTGATCATCATCGTTCTGACCCTTGAAAAGTATACCAACCAGCTTCTTGCTGGCCCGGATATTGTATCCCGTGGCTTTGTATACGTACGAGAATCAGAATCACTGATGGATGAAGCCAAATTAATTGTCTCCGATGCATTAGACTCCTGCTTAGACCGCAATATCTCTGACTGGAGCAAGATCAAGGTAACCGTAAAGGACGCATTAAGCGACTATTTATGGAAAAAGACAAGAAGAAATCCTATGATTCTTCCAATTATCATGGAAGTGTAGTGATATAATATTGTTTATATCATGTACAGGATTTGTTAGAATATGATAGAAATTATGAAACAGGAGGTTGTTTATGCAGAATATTGCCAATGCAGCCAGAAATTTTATTGACGCGATCAAGCGTTCCGACCTTTATCTCAATTATCAGAACAGCCTTGAGGTTCTGAAGGCTGACGAACCGCTTTATCACTCTTATACAGAATTTAGAAGTGAATACTATAAGCTGATTCAGTCCGGGGAAGATAATTTTGAAAAGGTGGAAGAGCTTTCCCAGCGTTACCGTAGAGTACTCAACAATCCGAAGGTTTATGGATTTATGGGTGCAGAAGATAAGTTTTGTCTGAATCTGAAGGAGGTCTACAGTGCCATTGCTGAAAAGTTAGACCTTGATATGGATTTCATCGACTTGTAACAGACTTATAACTATGAAAAGGTGATCAGGATGATAAAACAACAAATTAATAAGAAATTTTGGATGACGTTTTTACCTGTTTTTCTGGAAGCTCTTGGTGTTGTGCTACTCATCCTGATTTTTTTGTGGATGAAGCAGGTAGCATTCTACAGCTTTTCCAATGAGCCATATGAGAAGGATACCACAGATGTGGTACAGATTGACGTGACCAGAGATCAGAAGGTCAGGGATGTCGCCAAAGAATTAGAAAAACGGGATGTGATTCGCGACAGCAGATATCTCACAATCCGTTATTATTGCTCCTCCTATAAGGATGATCAGATTATACAGGGAGTGTATGAGGTCAGCCCATCCATGGGTGTCGACGATATTTTAGATAAGATTACAGGTAAACAGTAATGATTGTAGATGAAAGAATCGTATCTTATATTCATTCTCTTCAGAGCGACGACAAGCCTGAGATTATGGAGATTGAAAAAGATGCCAGGGAACATTATGTACCCATTGTAAGAAAAGAAACAAAAGAATTATTGAAGATCCTTGTGTTGATGCATCAGCCAAAAACCATTTTAGAAGTTGGTACCGCTGTGGGATATTCTGCCCTCTATATGCATCAGTATCAGCCGGAAGGCGGCCGAATCGTGACCATTGAGCGCAATGAGAAGAGAATCAATAAGGCAAGGGAGAACTTTGCCAAGCTAGATCCGGACGGCGATATCACCTTGTTAGAAGGCGATGCAATGGAAATCTTAAAGGAGATTGAAGGCGCCTATGACATGATTTTTGTCGATGCAGCCAAGGGTCAGTACATCCATTTTATGGATGAGATTTTAAGACTTCTTCCTGTTGGGGGAGTATTGGTATCCGATAACGTCCTGCAGGACGGAGATGTAGCCAAATCCCGTTTTGCAATTGAACGACGTGACCGTACCATCCACAAACGAATGAGAGAATATCTGTTCCAGATTACCCATATGAAGGAATTTGAAACAGTTGTATTACCAGTCGGTGACGGCGTGACCGTCAGCGTCCGTGTATCATAGATAAAGGAGAACACATGAGAGAAACAGAATTACTGATTCCAGCAAGCAGTCTGGAAGTATTAAAGACAGCAGTGCGCTACGGTGCAGATGCTGTATATATCGGCGGAGAGATGTACGGTCTGCGTGCAAAGGCCAAAAACTTCTCCAAAGAGGATATGAAGGAAGGAATCGAGTTTGCCCACGCCCATGGCAAGAAAGTCTTTATAACGGCCAATATCGTGGCTCACAATGGAGATTTAAAGGGCGCAAGGGAGTATTTTCGTGAATTGGCGAAGATGAAGCCGGATGCCCTCATTATTTCCGATCCTGGCATGTTCATGATCGCCAGAGAGGAATGTCCTGAGATCGATCTTCATATCTCCACTCAGGCCAACAGCACAAACTATATGACCTACAAATTCTGGTGGGATCAGGGTGCAACCCGCGTGGTGGCTGCCCGTGAATTATCCCTGGCAGAAATCGCAGAGATTCGTAAGAATATTCCGGATGAGATGGAAATCGAATGCTTCGTTCACGGTGCTATGTGTATTTCCCATTCCGGCAGATGCTTACTTAGCAACTATTTTACTGGCCGCAACGCTAATAAGGGCGCATGTACCCATCCTTGCAGATGGAAATACGCGGTCATGGAAGAAAGCCGTCCTGGAGAATATCTTCCGGTTTATGAGAATGAACGAGGCACTTATATCTTTAACTCCAAGGACCTTAATATGGTAGAATACATTCCTGAAATCATTGAAGCCGGTATCGACAGCTTAAAGATCGAAGGCCGCATGAAGACAGCTCTCTATGTGGCAACCGTTGCCAGAACCTACAGAAGAGCGATCGACGATTATAAGATTTCAAAGGAAACCTACCTTGCCAACATGAACTACTACCACAGTGAGATTTCCAAATGCACCTACCGCCAGTTCACAACCGGTTTCTACTTTGGAAAGACCAACGAAGATTCCCAGATCTATACAAGTAATACCTATGAAAAGGAATATACTTATATCGGAATCGTGCAGGCAGTCAATGACAAGGGCCAGATTCTCTTAGAACAGAAGAATAAATTCTCCGTGGGAGAAACCATTGAAGTGATGATTCCAAGTGGTGAGAATGTAGAACTTCCAGTACTTGCAATCTATGATGAAGAGGGCAATGCCCAGGAAAGCGCACCACATCCAAAACAGATGGTATGGGTGGATCTTGGACAGAAGGTTGAACCAGGACTTGTCCTTCGAAGAAGAGAAGAGTAAGAGAATATATCTTTTTTGAATAATATTATACAAACAAAAAACAGGGGATATCCTTTCGGATATCCCCTTATTATATTGCTTTAAATTGCTTTTATTTTGTTAATGTGGATAAGAATCCGCGACGTTCTAATACGTTGAGGATATTACGTCCTTCACGAACACCATCGATCATTCGACGAGTACGAGCGCTGTCGCCGATGTTGATGATTTCTGTCTGGTAACCAAATGCATCATATAATTCATCTAAATGAGGAGAAGTTTCCTGCATACCTAAACACAGATAACCATAATCGAATTCTAAGCGAATGTCTTTGTAATCCTTGTGGATTGTGAAGCAGTTATCTTCTACTTTAACAAGGTCAGCAGAAGTATAACGATGAACACCGTAGGATTCCATCAATTCGTATGCTGCAGCCTGTGTAGCAGGATCTAAATCGATACCGAAGTGTTCCTGTTTTTCACAGATGGAGATATCAGCACCACGTTCTGTGAAGAATTCCACAACGTCAAGACCTACGTTACCACCACCGATTACAACAATCTTATATCCGGACATATCAGATGGATAGCCAGGGATGGTATCTACTAAATCAAAGATATCAAATACATAGCGTTCTTCGATTGGTTTTTCCATGATTTCGGAAAGTCCTGGGATACCTGTAGGTAATTTTGGATTGGATCCTGTTGCGTTAACAATGATATCTGGTTTGAAGCCCTTAATGAATTCAGCATTGGCTTCCATGCCCTTACAGATGTAAAGGTTCTTTAATTTCATGGCACGTCTGATCATATATTCTGGGAATTCAGTCATACGTTTTTTATTGGACATGGTGGAGATTCTCTTTGCGATACCACCAAGTTCTTTTTCTTTTTCAACGAGGATGACATTACATCCAACTTCAGCAGCAGTACATGCAGCTTCTAAACCAGCTACACCAGCACCTACTACAACAACGTTACAAAGTTCTTTTACTTTGCGTTCTTTATATTCATCACCGCCTGGAATTGCAGGGTTGATTGTACAGCGGATTGGCTGATCATTGAAATTACGATGAACAACACAGCCGATATTACAGGAGATACATTTTCTGATTTCGTCTTCCTTGTCTAACTGAATCTTAGTTACCCAGTCTGGGTCAGCGATTAATCCTCGGCCCATACCGACAGCATCTGCAAATCCATCTGCAAGAATATTCTCAGTAACCTGAGGGTCACGGATGTTACCGCTTGTGATAACAGGTTTGTTGTACTTGTCACGGATTTCCTTCGCCATGTAGGATCTCCAGCCATCCTTTAAGTAATCAACATCACTGACATACTGTAAAGCAACGCTGCTGCCTGCAGAAACATCGATTAAGTCAGCTTCATCAATGTAGTATTGTAACTGTTCTAAGGTATCTTCTAAGGTGTTACCGCCTTCAGTTAATTCGTCTGCACTGATACGAACGAGAATTGGGAACATAGGACCAACGGCCTTACGAACTTCTTCTAATACCATCTTGGCAAAACGAGCACGGTTTTCTGGATTGCCGCCAAATTCATCTGTTCTGTCGTTAAATAATGGGGAAAGGAACTGGTTGATTAAGAATCCATGTCCACATTCGATTTCGACTGCGTCAAATCCTGCCATAACTGCTCTGCGAGCAGCTTCACCATACTTCTTCGCAATCTTTTCGATTTCTCTCTTCTTTAACGGACGAGGAACATCTCCATGCTGGTTAACTCGAAGGTCAGAAGAGGAAACTGGCTGGATGTTTGTTAAATCGATTGGAGAAGCAGCACCTGCATGGTTTAATGTCAGTGCAACTTTGGTTCCATGTTTATGGATTGTTTCGCATAATTTAAATAATTTAGATACGTAACTGTCATGGTCAATTCTTAACTGATTCGCACGAAGTGCACCCTGAGGAGAGTAAACACTTGCACATTCGATGATGATCAGTCCGGTACCACCCTTTGCACGAAGCTCATAGAATTTCATCTGAGATTCAGTTACATCACCAGTTCGGCTTGCGCAGTTTGTAGCAACTGGTGTCATAACGACTCTGTTTTTGATGGTCATATTCTTAACGCGTAAAGGCTTGAACAGGTTTCTATATTCGCTCATAAGATCGCCTCCATAATTCCTATTTTTATACTTATCTTAATATAACATACCACGTATATTATATCAAAATCATGGGCAGATATCAAGAGACTGTCAATTAATTCACAATAATTATGAAAGAAATATTCATGGATTTTTCGTTGGAATCGAAATAAAATTGAAGTGAAATAAAGATGAAAAAAGGGACTTTCCGGAGAAAGTCCCTTACATATTTTATGGTATATGAGCCAATACTCTGGATCTAAGCAGGTATATCTTAGAAGAATCCGTTGTATTTAAGAACATCTACGATCTGACGACCTTCTTTGATACCGTCGATGATACGACGAGCACGTGGAGGGTTGGAGTCACCGATGTTCATGAAGATTACGGAATCACCAAAGTGTTCTTCTAATGCTGGAAGAACTGGGTTGTTGTTTCTCATACCTAAGCAAACGAAACCATAGTCGAATGGTAATTTTGTGATTTCGCCATCTGGTAATTTAACAATGAATCCATCAGCGCATACTTCCTGAAGAGCTGTGTTGATGTACTGTTTAACATCGTATTCAGCCATCATTAATGTTGTATCGTTCTTTGTGATTGGGTCTAAGTCACGACCGATGCCTGGTAACATTTCAACGATAGAACATTCGGATCCACGAGGAGCGAAGAATTCAACAACGTCAAGACCTACAGCGCCACCGCCGATAACAACAACTTTCTTGCCTTCTGTTGCGCCATCGTACTTGTTAGCTTCGATGTCTTTGATGAGATCCATGATAGAGAATACTGTTCCGCCACCAAGGTTTTCATGTAAGCCTTTGATTGGTGGTAATGTAGGAACGGAACCTGTAGCGTTAACGATGATATCTGGGTTGAACTGTTCAACGAATTCAGGTGTAGCGTTAACGTTAGTTAAGATATATAAGTTTGGTAAGCTCTTAGCTCTGTTGATTAAGTAGTTAGGGAAATCTGCAAGACGTTTTTTATCTGGGAATTTAGAGATTTCTTTCGCTAAACCACCAAGTTCAGATGTGCTTTCTAATAAGAATGTTGTACATCCAACTTCTGCAGCTGTACAAGCAGCTTCTAAACCAGCTGTACCAGCACCGATTACAACAACATTAGTGTTGAATGCAACCTGGTTGTCTTTGTAACCAGCATTGTCGCAAAGGGATGGGTTAACTGTACAACGAAGTGGTCTGTTGGAACCAATACGGTTACCAGCACAACCGATGTTACAGGAGATACATTTTCTAAGTTCGCATTCACGACCTTCTTTGGATTTGTTACCCCATTCTGGTTCAGCGATCAGACCACGACCGATACCGATGAAGTCAGCGTCACCACATTCTAATTTTTCTTCAGCTACTGCAGGATCACGGTAGTTACCCATGGAGATAACTGGTTTTCCGTATGCATCTTTAACAGCTTTTGCCATGTAAGATCTCCATCCATCTGGATAGTGGTTAGCGTCGATCTGGTAACGAAGTGTATCGTTCTGAGCTGCGGAACAGGAGATGATATCTGCTTCGTCGATGCAGTATTTTAATGTTTCGATTGTATCTTCTACTGTGTTACCACCTTCGATAAAGTCATCTACGGAGATACGAAGGATGATTGGCATTGCAGGTCCGATCTGAGCACGAACTTCTGCTAAAACTTCTTTACAGAAACGAGCGCGGTTTTCAGGAGATCCGCCGTATTCATCTGTTCTGTCGTTGAATACTGGGGAGAAGAACTGGGAGATTAAGTAAGAATGTCCAGCATGAACTTCTACCATATCGAAACCAGCCATCTGAGCTCTCTTAGCTGCTGCGCCGTAATCTTTAGCGATTTTTTTGATTTCTTCTACTGTTAAAGGAGTAGGGATTCCGCCACCTGTTTTGGATGGGTTTGTGGAAGAAGAAACAGCAGGTACGCCTGTTCTTGCAGGGTTAGCAGATGCACCAGCGTGGTTGATCTGAACAGCGATCTTTGTGCCGTATTCATGAACTGCTTCTGTTAATTCATAAAGTCCAGGAATGAACATATCGTGGTCCATTCTTAACTGGCTTGTTCCGTTGGATCCCTGAGGGAATGTTACACACACATTTTCTACAACGATAAGGCCTGTACCACCTTTTGCACGTTCAGCGTAGTAGTTAATGTGGTCGTTGCTAATTCCACCAAATGGTAATGCGAAGTTTGTACCCATAGGCATCATAACGATTCTGTTAGGAACAGTTACTGTTGGGCGTCCACCTCTCATAATTGTAATAGGTGAAAATAAATTAGGGTATTTTGACATAATAAAATTCCTCCATTCACTTAAAATGATATAAATAACCCATCTTGTTATTCGTATAACAATATTATAATCTTTTTAGAAGTGAATATCTAATTGATTTAAGAGAGGTTTTTAATAGAAAACTTCTATTAATTATGATATAATATAATAAAAATTTATCGAATAGATGCAATATGCCTAAAAAATTTATAGAATATAGTCTTGATTTTATCAAAAAATATAGAAGGAGTGGGAGCTATGAATTTGAATCATCTTTACTATTTCAAAACCCTCGCAAGAGTGGAACATTATACAAGGGCGGCACAGGAATTGTCTATTACACAGCCCTCTTTGAGCCATGCTATTTCCTGTTTAGAGGATGAACTTGGTACTTATCTCTTCGAAAAACAGGGGCGAAGAGTGGTGCTTACCAAGTATGGCAAGGTGTTTTTAGAATATGTTTCCCAGTCTCTGGATATTCTGGAGGTGGGGATTAAGAGAACCAGAGCCATGACCAGTGAGTCCAGCGGCATCATCGATCTTGGATATATCTTTACACTGGGATCCCATTTTGTTCCCAAAATCATCAAGGAGTTCCTGTCATCCCAGGAAGGCAAGAAGGTGGATTTTACTTTGAATCAGGGGATTACTGAGACTGTCCTGGAAGGATTAAAAGAGGAGAAGTATGATCTGGCTTTTTGTTCCCAGTCAACCAATCAGAAGAACATTGACTTTATACCGATCTTCGTGGAAGAAATCAAAGTGGTAGTGCCAAAGGATCATCCTCTGGCAGCTAAGGAATCCGTCCGTTTGGAAGAAACTGCTGACTATGATCAGATTTATTTTCGAAAGGGCAGCGGTTTTCGAAGCTTTATGGATGAGCAGTTCCGTGACATTGGGGTCAGACCGAAGATTCGATACGAGGTGGAAGAGGATTCTGCCATGGCTGGTCTGGTAGAAAGCGGATTTGGCATTGCAGTCATGCCTGACATTCCAATTCTTTCCATGATGGATGTGGTGGCTATTCCAATTAGTGAACCGGCCATTAAGCGATATATCTACCTTGCTAAGATGAAGAATAAGTACTTATCTCCAGTGGCACAGGATTTTGTAAAGTTCGTCATTGCCAACCGAAATATCTGATTGTTCTAAAAAAATGAAAAAAATTAACACTTTCACAAACTAAAGTGTTGAATTGTTAAAGTATTTCTGTTATACTTACAAACAAGTTAAGGATAGAGAATAACAGAAAGGAATAAACGAACGCCATGATTATTTTAGAACAGTACAGAAAACAGATGGATTTATGCGATGCACAGATCGTATCATTATTAGAACAGAGATATGCTATTATCCAGAACATCATTGAATACAAGAAGATGAGAGGGGTAGCGATTCTTCAGCCAGAACGAGAACGAGAAGTACGTAATAACGTTAAAGCTCAGATCGGCGACAACAAATTCCGTGAAGAAATTTTAGATGTTTACAAGTATATCGTAGAAGACAGCAAGAAGATTCAGGCTAAGACATTATTCAGTGACAACATCTATATTATTGGTTTCATGGGTGCTGGTAAGTCTACTGTATCCAGTTACTTAAGTAAGATTTTAGCGATGGATGTTATTGAGATGGATGCACACCTTACACAGAAGGAAGGCATGTCTGTTAATGAAATCTTTGCAACATACGGTGAAGAATACTGGAGAAACTTAGAAACCAACTTAATCATCGGAATGAAGAAGTATCAGAATAAGGTTATTTCCTGTGGTGGCGGTGTTCCTATGAGACCAGTCAACGTAGAAGAGATGAAGAAGAATGGTAAGGTTATCTTTCTTCAGGCAGATCCTGAAACAATCTTAGAACGTGTTAAGGATGATGATTCCAGACCATTACTTCGTGGTAAGAAGAACGTGCCAGCAATCAAGGAATTGATGGATTTCCGTGCTCCAAAATACGAAGCAGCAGCAGATATATTCATTGATGTTAACAATCGTCCGGTCCATGAAATCTGTGAAGAAATCGTATACAAACTGACTCATTTCAATGAAGATGAATTAAATCACGATATTGATTTATAAGAATTATTATAAGATGAAAAATATGGGTATCGATGTTTATTCGATACCCATTTTTTATTGAGTTTTTTACGAAATATTGATATAATAATTTCGTAATATTGCATACAAATATAGAAAGGGCTTATGTAATTATGAAATTAAGTGTTATTATTCCATTTTGGAAATATAAGTTTTATCTTGAAGACTGTTTAAAGAGTTTAGAGGTTTCTGAATATAAGGATTTTGAAACAGTACTTGTTTTAGATCATATTGAAGAAGACATCAGTGACCTGATTGAATATTATACAGGAGTGTTAAATCTTAAGGTTGTAGAACTTGCAGATGATAAGCATGGATGTGGTGCAGCTCGTAATGCAGGTGTGAAAGCAGCAAGTGGTGACTATATCTACTTCCTCGACAGTGATGACTACGTATTAGATAATACATTAGGCGACATCGCTGCAGCAATGGATGCAAAACCAAACAGAGATGTATACTCCGGAACCAAGTTCTCTTCCTGGTATAAGAGACTCAATTACTTAGAACGTGACCATTCCAAGGGTGTCAGCCGTAGAGAAAGAAAGTACAACGCATGGCATGAAACCGCATTCGAAGGTCACTTCAGCGACTTTGGCATGGATGACAACCAGAAAGTTGCAATGATTAACCTTGCATTAGAAGCAAAGAACTTCTTCTCTGTATCCGTATTAAAGAACGCATTCAGAAAAGATCTCATTGTTCAGAATAATATCGCATTTGACGAAGAAAGACGTAATTACATTGATCAGGCTTTCATTACTAAAGTATTAGTACTTGATCCTACTGTATGTGAAGTAAAGGATGCTTACTATATTAAGAGACGTCATAACGATCCATATAACTATCCTGCAATCAGCCAGGAAACTATGGAAGATAAGTTAGATATTCGTTTTGATGCTTACGATGAAGCAATCGCAGTTGCCAAGAGCAACGAAGCAATCAGACAGTGTATTGAACTCTTAATGTGTAAGTTCATTGTTTCCAAGTTCGTTGTAAAACTTCGTCGTTCCCAGAAACCAAAGTGGCAGGAATACTATGATCGTTTACAGCCAATGGTAGCTGATATGGATCCAAATTCCTACTCTGCACTTTCCAAATACAAACGTAAGTGTATGGAACTGCTTGCTCAGAACAAGAAAGATGAACTCATCAGACACGTAGGTAAGAAGATGGCGAAGAAGAGAATCAAGAAGCTCTTCCGCGAAAGAACCTTAAACGACTTATATAAAGCATTATACATGCGTAAGTACCTGAAGATGCCAGTGAAGAAGAATGTAATCATGTTCGAATCCTTCTTTGGTAAGAGCTATTCTGACAGCCCTAAGTTCATCTATGAATACATCGCTAAGAATTATCCGGGTCAGTACGAATTCGTATGGTCCTTAAATAACGATACAGAATTACCATATGGCGGTAAGAAGGTTAAGAGATTCTCTGCTGAATATGCGAAGTATCTTGCTACAGCGAAGTATCTTGTATTCAACGGACGTCAGCCATTATGGATGAGAAAGCGTGAAGAACAGGTATTCCTTGAAACATGGCATGGAACACCATTGAAGAGACTTGTATTTGATATGGAAGAAGTATTATCCGCTTCTCCAAGATATAAGATCAATGTATACAAACAGAAGAGCCAGTGGGATTACCTTGTATCTGCGAACAAGTTCTCCACAGAAGTATTCAAATCCTGCTTCATGTATGATGGAGAGATGTTAGATATGGGTTACCCTCGTAACGATATCTTATATGATGAACATATCGATGAAATCGCTGCAAGCGTTAGAGAAAAGATCGGTATTCCAAAAGATAAGAAGACAATCCTTTACGCTCCAACATGGCGTGATGATGATGCCATCAAGGCTGGTCAGTACACATTCAAGCTTGCATTAGATCTTGAACGTTTACAGAAAGAATTTGGCGATGAGTATGTTGTACTTTTAAGAACTCATTACTTCATTGCAGATAAGATTGATGTAACTGGCTTAGAAGGCTTCGTATACAACTTAAGTGATTACAACGATATCGCTGAATTATACTTAATTTCTGATATCTGTATCACTGACTACTCCAGCGTATTCTTCGATTATGCAAACCTTAGAAGACCAATTCTCTTCTTTACATATGACCTTGAAAAATATCGTGACCAGTTAAGAGGTTTCTATATCAGCATCGAAGATGATGTTCCTGGTCCATTATTATTAACCAATGATGATGTGGTTGATGCAATCAGAAATATCGATCAGGTGGTAGAAGACTACAAAGAAAAGTACGATATCTTCTATGATCGTTTCTGTACATATGATGATGGCCATGCATCTCAGAGAATCGTTGAGAAGGTATTCATCGAAGACGAAAAGAACAGATAAGCTGATTTTTGAGTCATTCATTTTCATAACATAAAAAAACCTGACTGCATAAGCAGTCAGGTTTTTTATTTGATCTGATTATTCAATTTCGGATTCTTCTGTGGAAGCTTCTGTTGTAGCTTCGATTGCTTCAGTGGAATCTGGCATCTCTGTTGTTACTTCTGTTGTTGTTTCTGGTTCTAATAATTCTTCGATTGCTGTTGTAGCTTCTGTTGGGTCGAGACTCATTACTGCAGAATCAGCATTGAAGTACTTCTTGCGATAATCCTTTAAGATTGTTGACCATGGTAATTTGTATTCTACTTCATGGTATGTCTTGTTAGGAGCAACTGCAAGTCTAACCTTGGAATCGCTTGGTTTTACAGATTTTTTCTTATATTTCTTAATGTTATAACCATATTTCTTTAACTGTTTTTCGCTTAAGTCATCAGCGAAGAACCATTTACATCCGGAATCAACATCTGTGATATTGTTCTTTGTTTTGATGTTTTTGATGTTTTCAGAAGTCAGGCTATATTTTGTAACTGGATATTCAGCACCACCACCGGTGTTGATACCATTCCATACAGCAATACCAACTCGACAATCAGAGATATCATTGTCATGGATGTTGATATTCTTGCCACCGAAGAGAGAAATCATAGCATCTAACTTAGGTGCTTCTTTTTTCTTGATCTTTTTCTTTTCGCCTGGATTTACTTCACCAATGTGATTCTTGTTATCCATATTGCTGTTATGACAGTTTTTGAAAATGTTGTCGTGAATTTCAGAGTTGGACCAGTTAGCCGCTTCGATTGCGTTGGCGCCAGCTTTTTCAAAATAGTTGTCATGAATATTGATCTTTGTATTATATACCTGCTGTCCTTTTGGTGCATAAGTTGGGTTACCGGTATACTTCTTATTATATGTATATTTGTGGGAACCTACACCACGGATGAAGTTCTTGAATACACAGTTTCTGATTTCGATTCCGTTACATGGTGTGTAGTCGTGATAAGCCCATGGGTTGGAGAAACCAGCATAGTTAGGGTCGCATGCGTCGATGTTGATACATTCTTTGTCGTTAACCTTATGTGTCCAATCGTTCCAGTATGCACCCTTGTTGTACTTGGTTGTTGTATAGTCGTCTGTAAATGTACAGTTTTCTACTAATACGTTCTTGGAGGAGTTGATCTCGATGAAATGGTTACCATCCATGTTTCTAAAACCAATGTCTCTTACTGTAAGTCCGTTGGCATGACCTACGGAAATGCCTAATGTGAAGAATAACTTGCTTAAGTCAATGATGGAATTGGTTACGCCTTCTCCTTCAAATAATACGTTCTGGGAACCGTTGTATTTTTTAACAGCGGCAGGGTATGTCCATGTTGATTCATATTTTTTGAACATGGATGCAGACTGCTGCTGCTGGAATACAGCATCGACAACAGAAGGTGGTACAACGAAGAACATCGCATTCTGATATGCTAAGTTCTTGCTTCCTGTTTCCCAGCTCTTGTTTACCACAGTTCCAGTGGAAAGGTGAATGGTTACATTCGAAGGAACGTTAACGGATTTTACAAGAGTATAAGTACCTGGACTTAATACGAGTGTACCGCCGCCAGTCTTTTCGAAGTAAGTCATGTAGGATCTCATACAGTATGTATTACGTGTCAGTTTTCCATAGTAGAAGTTATCTTCTACTGTATCAAGCATGTACTTACCATTATAAGGCTGTGTATCTGGTGTGATCGTTACAACTGTAGAAGAACTGGAGGATAATACAGTTACCTTACACTTGTAGTCTTTGCCTTTGATGGTAGCAGTGATTGTACATTCACCTGGTTTATGTGCTTCTACCTGTCCTACGGAAGTAACGGTTGCAATTTCATTATTGGAAGATTTCCATGTTGGTTCGCTGTAGATGGAAACACGGATTTTCTTTACATCATTCTTTGCCATCTGTAATTCGGAAAAACGAAGTTTATTAGGATAAACAAAGACCTTACAGGTGTAAGTCGTGCTGCCAACTTTTGCTTTGATCGTTGTGGAACCTTCAACTTTTTTTGCGGTTACTTTACCACTGCTGCTTACGGTAGCAATGCTGGTATTGGTGGAGCTCCATTTTGGTTTGGCAGAAGTATTCTTAACCTTTAAGGTATAAGATTCACCGCAGTTTAAAGTAAAGTAGGTTTTACTCATATATACCTTTTTTGCAGTGGCTGCCTGGGCATCAGTTAAACTGCCAAATGTGAAACATCCGCACAGTACCAGAAAAAACAATATTAACTTTAATGATTTTCTCATTCGTTCTCCTTTCGTGGATAAGTAATGGGGTTTTTCATCTTTATTTTATTATATGCTCTCTTCGCGGGAAATTAATACATGGCATTCACATGTTTGATGTTTGCCTTTGTAAAATTGTAGTAGATGTTCATGCCGTCTACATTATCTTTGTTTTTCTTTTTGCTGATCTTTAAGTCGGTGTTAAATTCCTTTTCAAATGTTTCCTGAGATTCTTCACGGAAATACTTACCATCGTAATCGTAGCATGTGAAAGCTGTTTTATCCTTATAAGTATACTGGAAGTAGAGATAATCGTGTGTATTATCCTGAGCAGCCAATGCTTTGTTTACTTTGAAGAAATCGGAATCCATGTTGTACTCATCAAAAAATCTGAGTGTAACGTTGAATAATTCGTCTTCAGCGTTGGAATAACGAGAGTTATCAATTTCGTCTTCTGGATCTTCTTTTGTTGTACCTTCGTGCTTGATCTCAGCCTGATTTTCAGTACTAATCTGTCCTCCTTCTTCTGTGGAAATTTCTTCCTTTGTAGATTCTTCGGTTGTAGATTCATCAGTATCTTTCTTGGTAGAAGTGGATTCAGTAGTAGCTGTCCCAGTGCTGTCAGGAGTTTTGCCATTCTTAATGAAATGTTTTGCTCCAACACCACCACCTAAGATTACAACTGCAAGGATTGCAATAAGGAACAAAGATTTGAATTTGCCTGTCATTAATGTCACCTCATTTCTGCGCATATATTCATGATTGTACACATACAATATGGACAATCATAAATATTATATAATGAAATGAATGAAAATGCAAAAAATAATCGAAAAAAAGACATGAAAAAACAAATGTTACGAATTTGTTACAAATTGTTTACAAATGAACTTTGATGTGTTAAGATACTTATGAACAGAAATTAACAGGAGTAATAATTATGAAAAAATTAGTAACAATCTTATTAATCGCAATCTTAATGATCGGAACAGTTCAGGTAAATACAGTAAAAGCAGAAGAGGATAATCATGTTTATGACATTTATCCAGATTCCAAACCTTATAAACATAAATACGTAAAGAGCAAAAACTATAATGGCAATACAAAAGGTTATTTCTTATTAATTTCCTATATGCAGCATTTAGAAAGAACAGGCGGTGGCAAGCTGATCTTGCACAAAGGTACATATACAATCTCCAATGCAGTGAAAGTACCATCCAACGTAACCATCGTATTCAAAGATGGCGTTACCATGAAAAAAGGTAAAAAGGGTTGTGGTAAGTTCAAACCAGCAGCTGGTATGTTCCAGATTGTGCCACCAACAGTAGCTGACAAACACAAAAAGTTAAGAGGATATAACGGTTCCCATGATGTTGAATTACGAGGAGAGGGCGACGTAACATTTGACATGGGTGGATACAAAGACAGTATCGGTATCGTAATGGGTCATGCCAATGGCGTGAAAATCTCCGGCATCGATTTCAAAGATATGTCCAAGACAGGACACTTCATCGAATTAAACAGCTCCAAAGATGTAGAAGTAACTGATTGTAAATTCAATGCAGGTACAAGCGGCAAGTCCGGAATCAAAGAATGTATCAATATCGATTCTGCAGATTCCAAGACACACGGCTTTAATGTAAAGTGGTCCAGCCATGATAAGACATGTGTAGACGGCGTTTTAATCAAAGACTGTAAGTTCAAAAACTCCAGAGGCGGCGTTGGTACACATAATTACTCCGTAAAAGATGGCAAGCAGAAATATCACAAGGATATCACAATTGAAAACTGTGATTTCGACAACTGCGGTACAAAATCTTCCAAGCAGTTTGGTATGGCAATCCGTATGTTAAACTGGAAAGATGCAGACATCCACGATAACACATTCGATTCCTGCAAGTCCTACACAGTATACGGCGCAGGTGTTGTAGATCCTGAAATTCATGAGAATAAGTTCACTAGTGCTAAGAGCACAAAACCAATCTACATTGCTAAGTGTGGCAGAAGCAAACATTATAAGAAAACATACAGCGACTACCATAAGAGCGATATCCATGACAACACAGCATCCGGTACATCCAAGGTTAAATATTTATACTAGGAAAAATCTGAAATGTAAAATAAGTGGTTGTAATACTCTCTGATTTATTATAAAATATATTAGATAATATGATTAGATTTTAAATTCAAGGAGGTTCTATAGATGGTTAGAGCAGGAGATTTTAAGAATGGATTAACAGTAATGTACAAAGATAATCTTTGTCAGGTTATTGACTTCCAGCATGTAAAACCAGGAAAGGGTAGCCCATTCGTTCGTGCTAAATTAAAAAATATCAAGACAGGTGGGGTTGTAGAAGATTCTTTCTCTCCAGATGATAAATTAAGAAAAGCTATGATCGAAAGAAAAGACATGATGTACTTATACGATGATGGCGATATGTATAACTTCATGGACAACGAAACATTCGAACAGGTTGGTGTTGAACATTCTTTAGCAGCAGAAGCTATGAAATTCGTAAAAGAGAATGAAACAGTAACAATTTCCTTCCACGAAGGTAATGCATTTGAAGTTACACCACCAATTCAGGTTATCTTAGAAGTAATCGAAACAGAACCAGGCGAAAAAGGTAACACAGCCCAGGGTGCGAAAAAACCATGTACTGTTGAAACTGGCGCTATGGTTATGGTTCCATTATTCGTTAACACAGGTGATATGCTTAAGATCGATACTCGTACAGGAGAATATGCATCCAGAGCATAATCAGGTGACATTCATTTCATATTGAATTTAACAAAGTCCCCGTATTTCTACGGGGGCTTTTTACTGTTATTATTATATAAGGAATAGTTGAGAGGAGTTTGAATCATATGAATTCCAATAAGAATAAAGCAATCGGATGCATTCTGATCTCAGCACTTGGCTTTGCGACCATGAGTATGTTCGTCAAGCTGGCCGGAGATCTTCCTTCTATAGAGAAGAGCTTTTTCAGGAATATCGTGGCATTCTTCTGTGCCTGGTTTTTGTTAAAGCAAAGCGGCAATGCATTCCGTTTTGAGAAGAAGAATCTGCCGGTATTACTGCTTCGTTCCACCCTTGGAACCATCGGCATTTTCTGTAACTTTTATGCAGTAGATCATCTGGTATTATCCGATGCCAATATGCTCAATAAGTTATCCCCGTTCTTTGTCATCATTTTCTCCTATCTGTTTTTGAAGGAGAAGGTGGCGCCATTCCAGGCAGGAGCAGTAGCGGTTGCATTCCTGGGAAGTCTGCTGATTATTAAGCCGACATTTGCATCTGCATCTCTGTTCCCATCAGCCATTGGACTGCTCGGGGGAATTACAGCGGGGGCCGCCTATACAGCGGTGCGCCATCTTGGTTCAAAGGGCGTGAAGGGACCGGTCATCGTTATGTTCTTCTCCGGATTTTCCACCATCTGCTGTCTGCCATTTATGATCACCGGATTTGTTCCGATGTCACCAAAGCAGTTCGTTCTATTATTATGTGCAGGTGTGGCAGCAGCCTGTGGACAGTTTGGAGTAACAGCAGCGTACCGATATGCACCGGCCAAGGAGATTTCAATCTTTGATTATTCCCAGATTTTATTCAGTGCGTTGTATAGCATATTCATTTTCGGGGACTTTCCGGATGTGTTCAGTGTGATCGGATATGTGGTTATTATCAGTATGTCTGTGCTGAACTTTTTATACAACAACGGGAAATTGAAAACACTTTTCAAACGATAATATGTTTGATATAATATATCTATGTATATTGATTCATTATAGGAGGCAAATTATAAATGGACTATAACAATGGAATAAATGTAAATAAAGACTCAACAATCGGTGAAGTTAAAATTGCAGATGATGTGATTACAGTAATCGCAGCAATTGCAGCAACAGATACAAAGGGAGTTGCAAAATTATACGGCAATATCACCAATGACTTAGTATCCAAGCTTGGCTTCCAGAAGTTATCTAAGGGAGTTCGTACAAAAGTTGTTGATGGAGTAGTAGCAGTTGATCTCGTATTAGAATTAGATTACGGCGTAAGCATCAAAGCAGTTTGTGAAAGAGTTCAGGAAAAAGTTAAGAGCGCAATTGAGAACATGACAGGACTCGAAGTGACAGAAGTTAACATCCGCATTGCTGGCGTTACAATGGAAGAATAATTCAAATTTACGGCGGGACTGATGAACAGCCCCGCTTTTCATTTGTTTTGAGATTATAGAAGGAATAGAAGTTATGAAAAGAAGTGAAATCAGAGAACACATCTTCCGCATGATCTTCCAGGTGGAATTTGTTGAATCTGCAGAAGATCGATTAGAACAGGTAGAAGCTTACTTAGAACCATTAAAGGGAGTTTCTGATAAGGAACGCGATTATATGTATCAGAAAGCACAGAACGTGTTCGACAAGATGGAAGAAATCGATGGCATGATATCTGAAGCATCCACAGGATGGAGCATCTCCCGAATGGGTAAGGCAGAACTTGCAATTATCCGCCTTGCAGTTTACGAGATGAAATTTGATGAAGATATCCCAGTGAAGGTTGCCATCAACGAAGCAGTAGAACTTGCAAAAACCTATGGTAATGACAATTCTCCGAAGTTTGTCAATGGAGTACTTGCAAAATTAGCATAATTACAACATACGATGAGACAAAATCAAAGAATATATTCCGTTTCTCAGATTAATTCCTATATTAGAAGGATGTTTTTGTCAGATTATATGTTATCCCGCATCTATATTAAGGGCGAGGTATCCAATTGCAAATATCATTCCTCGGGACACATCTACTTCTCATTAAAGGATGGGAAGAGCCATATTGCCTGTGTCATGTTTGCAGGGAATCGTAGAGATGGCCTGAAATTTAAGATGGAGAATGGACAGAACGTGGTTGTAGGTGGCAGTATCAATGTCTACGAGCGTGACGGAACCTACCAGCTGTATGCGGCAGATATCATTTTGGATGGTATTGGCGCACTGTATGAGGAATATGAGAGACTGAAACAGGCATTATATGAAGAAGGACTTTTTGATCATGAGATCAAGAAGCCGATTCCGAAGAATCCGCGAAAGGTTGGAATCGTTACTGCAAGAACCGGAGCAGTGATTAGGGATATCATGACCATCGCAAAGCGCCGCAATCCTTATGTGCAGCTGTATCTCTATCCGGCCAAGGTGCAGGGAGATGGGGCAGCCCAGTCCATTGTGGAAGGGATTCAGGTGTTAGATTCCATGGATATGGACACCATTATCATTGGGCGAGGCGGTGGATCCATTGAAGATTTATGGGCATTTAACGAGGAAATCGTTGCCAGAGCGATCTTCGCAGCGAAGACACCTATTATTTCCGGTGTAGGCCATGGAACAGATACTTCCATATCGGATTATGTGGCAGATAAGTTGGCGGCAACCCCAAGTGAGGCCTGCGAGCTTGCCATTCCGGATGTGCGGGAGCTGATGGGACAAATCTTAAGCTATGAGGAGCAGCTTTCCTACCGTATGGATCAGAAACTTAGGCTGTATCGCTATAAATTAGAGCAGATGCAGGGAAGACTCTCAGCCTTAAGCCCAAAGAATCAGCACAGACAGCAGCAGATGCGGCTTTCTCAGATTGAAGAGCGAATGTATCATGCTATGCATATGAAAAAGACCAGATTAGACCACCAGCTGATGATGTACTTAGAACGGTTGAATGGACTTTCTCCTTCAGCCAAGTTGATTGGTGGTTTTGGATATATATCGGATGAGAAGGATCAACCGGTTACCCATGTGAATCAGGTATCACCGGGAGATGCCATTCGAATCCAAATTTCCGATGGAATCATCCACGGGAATGTAACAAAAATTGTGAAAGAAAGGAGCCAGAACAATGGAGAATGAAACATTCACAGTGGAAAAAGCCTTTGAGCAGCTCGATGCCATTGTAGCAGAGCTTGAAAAAGAAGAAACCACATTGGGAGATGCCCTTTCTTTATACACAAAAGGGGTATCTTTAGTATCCAAATGTCAGGAATCTTTGGATGCAGTAGAGAAAGAACTCATTATCCTGGAAAAGGGGGAAGAACGATGATTACAAAAGCAGATGTAGCAGAAAGAGCAAAACAGATTAACGAAATTATTATGCCTATGATGCCAGATATTGTAGGTCCACAGAAAACAATCTACGAAGTGATGGAATATTCTATGACTGCTGGAGGTAAGAGAATCCGTCCGATGCTCATGTTAGAAACTTACAAAATGTTTGGTGGAACATCCAAGGTGATTGAACCATTTATGGCTGCCATTGAGATGATTCATACATACTCTTTGATTCATGACGATCTTCCATGTATGGATGATGATGACTATAGAAGAGGTAAGAAAACAGCACATGTGGTATATGGAGAAGCGATGGCACTTCTTGCTGGCGATGCATTATTAAACTTTGCCTATGAAACAGCAGCGAGTGCATTCACCTATGTGGATCATATGGCAGATGCAGCAAGAGCACTCCGCTATCTTGGACAGAAAGCTGGCGTTTATGGCATGATTGGCGGTCAGGTAGTAGATGTTGAGATGGAAGGAAAACCAATTGATCTTGAAACCCTTACCTTTATTCACCAGAAGAAAACATCCGCACTCATTGAAGCATCCATGATGATCGGTGCTGCACTTGCAGGCGCTGGTAATGGAGAAGTGCAGATGATGAAGCGTATCGGCCGTAAGATTGGCATCGCATTCCAGATTCAGGATGATATCTTAGATGTGATTGGCAATGAAGAAGTTCTTGGAAAACCAGTTGGAAGCGATGAAAAGAACGAAAAAACAACATATGTTTCCTTAGTTGGTTTAGAACAGGCGAAAGAAGAAGTGAAGAAGCTTTGCGATGATGCAAAAGCACAGCTTAACTTGTTCATCGGAGAAGATAACTTCTTACTTGATCTGGTTGATTTCTTAATTGACAGAGATTATTAATATTCATACGCAGGGAATGGGCATGGCAGCATGTCCATTCCTTTGTAATAGAAAGAGGAACCTATGAAAAAACGTTTGGATGTCATGCTCGTGGAACAGGGCCTGGCACAGTCCCGAGAAAAAGCAAAAGCAATTATTATGTCCGGCATTGTATATGTGGATGGACAGAAGGAAGATAAGGCAGGATCCACCTTTCCGGAAACTGCCAAATTAGAAGTGCGCGGTAAAACATTAAAATACGTCAGCCGTGGCGGATTAAAGCTTGAAAAAGCTATGGACTGTTTTGGCGTGGAGCTTGCTGGCAAGGTGTGCATGGATTGTGGTGCATCTACAGGTGGATTCACTGACTGCATGCTTCAGAATGGAGCAGTGAAGGTATATTCTGTGGATGTAGGACATGGACAGCTGGCATGGAAGCTTCGAAACGATGATCGTGTGGTATGCATGGAAAAGACAAATATGCGCTATGTGACCGAAGAAGATATTCAGGAGCTTTGCGAGTTTGTATCTATTGACGTATCCTTTATTTCCCTGAAGAAGATCCTTCCGGCAGTTCGAAGAATCTTAGTGACCGGAGGAGAAGTGGTGGCACTGATCAAACCACAGTTTGAAGCAGGAAGGGAAAAGGTTGGTAAGAAGGGTGTTGTCAGAGACAAGAAGGTCCATGAGGAAGTAATCGATATGATCACAGCCTGGGCCATGGAGAATCATTTTTCTCTCCTTCATCTAGATTACTCCCCGATCAAAGGACCGGAAGGCAATATCGAGTACCTGCTTCACATGAAGAAATTAGAAGAAACAGAGACAGATTTCGACTATGATTTTGATATTCATGAGATTGTAGAAAATTCCCATAAATCATTATAGAAATCGGAGCAGTATATGAAACATTTTTTAATCGCGACAAACAAAGACAAAGATCCGGGCCTGAAGAACAGCAGGCATATCAAGAGCTATCTGATGGCAGCAGGAGCAGATGTAACCATCATTCCAGATATTTATCGTACAGGAATTGATCAGTCTGCGCTTCCGGATAATATAGAGTGTGCCATTGCATTAGGCGGTGATGGTACCATTTTACAGCTCTCAAGAGCACTTCACGGATTACACATTCCGGTAATGGGGGTGAATCTGGGACACCTTGGTTTCCTTGCAGAAATCGAAGTTTCAGAGATTGATTATACCTTAGACTGTCTGCTCGAGGACAATTATTATGTAGAAAAACGTATGATGATCCGTGGCCAGGTTGTCCATGAGGAACAGGTGGTGGAAGAAAGCTACGCACTCAACGATATCGTTGTTGCACGAAGCGGTTTCTCCCGTGTTATTTCCTACAACTTATATGTCAACGGACAGCTCATTGAAAACTATGAAGCAGACGGTATCATCGTTGCAACACCGACAGGATCTACTGCATACAGTCTGTCAGCCGGCGGACCAATCATCAATCCGGTTGCACAGCTTATTGAAGTGACGCCGGTATGTCCGCATGCCATGCAGTCAAGAAGCATTATCCTGGCAAAGGATGATAAGATTTCCATTGAGATGAAACGAGTAAGAAAATCTCAGCTGGAAGAAGCATATGCAACTTTCGACGGACAGAAGGGAATCAGACTTTCCTCCTCCGATGTGGTGCATATCGAAGCAGCAGAAGAACAGGTGAAGCTGATCAGATTAGATGATCAGGGATTTTATAATATTTTAAAACGTAAGATTGAGCGCTACTAGGAAAGGAGGCATCGCTGTGAAAGCAAAACGTCAGGAGAAGATTATTGAAATTATTGGACAATATGACATTGAAACCCAGGATGAACTGGCTGAAAAACTGAAGGAAGCCGGTTTTCATACCACACAGGCAACTATTTCTCGTGATATACGTGAGATGAAGCTCACTAAATTATCATTTCCAGATGGAAAACAAAAATATATTGCCTTAGATAACAGAGAAACTGCATCTACGGAGAAGTACAAACGTATGCTCAAAGATACCATTACTTCCATCGCAATTTCAGAGAACATTTTGGTCATTCGTACCGTGGCAGGTATGGCAATGGCATGTGGTGCCGCTTTAGATCATCTGAATTTTGAACAGATTTTAGGCTGTATTGCCGGTGATGATACCATCATGTGCGTGGCAAGAAGCAAAGAAGAAGCGCCAGTTGTAAAAGCAATGATTCAGAACATTTAATACAAAAACATAGATCAGGTAGAAAGGGAGTTCATGTTACTTAACCTACATGTAAAGAATCTCGCGTTGATCGACGAGATTGAAGTGGAATTTGGGGACCACTTAAACATTTTAACAGGGGAAACCGGTGCGGGGAAATCAATCCTTTTAGGATCCATGAATGCGGCACTGGGCAATAAGATCTCAAAGGACATGATCCGACCGGGGGCAGACTATGCCCTCGTGGAGCTTTTATTTCATGTGGAACAGGAATCCATCTTAGAGAAGCTTAACGAGATGGATATTCCGGTTGTGGAAGGAGAGGTTCTCCTCTCAAGAAAGATTATGAACCGCAGAAACATCTGCAAGATCAATGGATCCACGGCCACAGTTTCCAAATTAAAGGAAGTTGCCGGTATGCTGATCGATATTCATTCCCAGAATGAACATCAGTCCCTTCTTCATAAGAATAATCATCTGCGCATCTTAGATGAATATGCCAAGAAGGAGAATGGCCCATTATTAGAGGAGGTACGAACCCTCTATCAGCAGTACACCGGGTATCAGAAAGAATTAGAAGAGCGATATAACAATCAGGGAATGAATAAGCGGGAGCTTGATTTTATTACCTATGAGATAGAAGAAATTATGAATGCCCATCTTGTTGAAGGAGAAGATGAGCAGTTAGAACGTCAGTACAAGAAGATGGTGAATGCCCGTCAGATCATGGAGTCCATCTATGGTATCTACGGGGTGACCGGATATGACGACAGAAGCTCTGCCGGCAGCCAGTTAGGACAGGCACTCCAGGAGCTTTGCTCTGTGGAACGGTTTGATGAGGACCTTGCGCCTCTTTGTGAACAGCTTGAGACCGTGGATGCTGTGCTCAATGATTTTAACAGAGATTTATCAGCCTATATGTCTTCCATGGAATTTGATGAAGAAGAATTCAATGAAGTGGACCAGAGACTGGATCAGATCAACGGCCTGAAGAACAAATATGGCCAGACCATTCCGGCGATTTTTGAGTATCTCGAAGAATTAGAGGGCAAAAAAGAGCATATCCTTCATTTTGAAGAGAATAAAAAAGCATTGCAGAAGCAACTTGTGGATTGTGAGAAGAAACTGGCAGCCAAGTGTGGAACACTGAGTAAGATTAGAAGACAGTATGCAGACGTATTGTGTAGCCAGATGGTGGAAGCACTGAAGGATCTGAATTTCTTAGACGTTACATTTGCCATGGATTTTCAGAAGACAAAGCATTATACGGCCAATGGTACCGACGAAGCCATGTTCCTCATATCCACCAACCCGGGACTGCCTGCAAGACCCCTTCACGAAGTGGCCTCCGGCGGAGAATTATCCCGAATCATGCTGGCAATCAAATCCGTGCTGGCAGACGTGGATCAGGTCAATACCCTGATTTTCGATGAAATTGACAGTGGAATCAGCGGTCGTACCGCCCAGAAGGTATCCGAGAAGATGTGTGTCATCGCCGGGAACCATCAGGTGATTGCCATTACCCATTTGCCACAGATTGCGGCCATGGCAGATAATCATTATCTGATTGAAAAGCGGGTGGAAGGAAGCATCACAAGAACCATGATCGATGAGTTAGATGAGGAAGCATCTGTAAAAGAGCTTTCCCGTATGCTTGGCGGCGTAGAAGTGACACAGGCAGTGGAACATTCTGCAAAAGAGATGAAAGAACTTGCCTTTGCGGCAAAACAATATACAAATCAATAATTGGAAAAGTGTGAAGAAAGAAAAAATCATTGAAAGAAAATAATAAGTATGGAGATGATAATAAGATGAAAACAGGATTAGTATTAGAAGGCGGTGCCATGCGAGGCATCTATACCGCAGGCGTACTGGATGTTTTTATGAAGGAAGGAATTACCTTCGATGGAGTAATTGGTGTATCCGCTGGAGCAATCCACGGAGCAAGTTATGTGGCAAAGCAGCCAGGGAGAAATATTCGATATTATAAGAAGTATTCCAAAGACTGGAGATTTATGAGTTTTAAGAGCATGCTCTTAACCGGAGATCTGGTCAATGAGAAGTTCTCCTATCATGAACTCCCGGATGTTTTAGATCCATTTGACTATGATACATTGGATAATTCAAAGACGGAATTCTACTGTACCGTAACCAATTTAGAGACAGGAGAGCCGGAATATCTTCGTATGACCGACTCCAGAAAAGAAATTGATATTTTACGTGCATCTGCATCCATGCCATTTTGTACCAAACCGGTACATTTTGATGGGAAAGTGTTATTAGACGGGGGCTGTACAGACAGCATTCCGGTGGGTGCATTTGCCAAGATGGGATTCAACCGTCCCGTTGTCGTATTGACACAGGACCGCGAATACGAAAAAGGGCCAATGAACAAGATGGTCAACAAGCTTTTCTATCGTAAGTACCCGAACTTTAGAAAAGCATTAAAAAGACGCCATATCAGATACAACAAGAACAGAGAGATGATTCGTAAGTGGGAAGAAGAAGGCAAGATTTTCTGCATTTATCCTAGTCAGCCACTAGATATTGGCAGAATGGAAAAAGACCCGGATGAGCTTCAGAGAATCTATGAAATTGGCGTGAATGATGCAAAAGCACAGCTTGTAGAGCTGAAGAAATTCCTGAAGATGGAGGATTAGACCATGATTTCAATTCCAATCTATGATCTGATGATCCTTCCTGGAGTAACCTTCTACTTCAAGGCGGACATGTTCGATCCAGAGGATGCTCAAAATTTAAAGGTGGGTGAGACGCTGTTATTCCTTATGTTAAAGCAGTCCAGATCCAGAGAGAATATCACATTGGATGATTTCTATGAATATGGTGTGGTTGGTACTGTGGAGCACTTTGGCGATGACGGCAATATCCGTATTCGCGCCAACCAGCGTGTGGAAGTGACAGACGTTGATTTTGACGACGATGGCAATTTAGTTACCGAAGCAAGCAGTGCACCTGAATTTAATGATGTGGATGATGCAAGCCTGACCATTCGATTTGAGAAGATCAAATCCAAGATGCTCAACTTTATCAAGCAGTTCCAGTGGGGCATCTGGGCAAGAAGCTTCGTCCTTCACTGGAAATCCATGAATGAGATGGTGTGCGGCCTTGCAGGCTATCTTTCCTTAAGTTGGGAAGAAAAGTATGCAATCCTGGCATCCCCAACCAAATCCGAACGCTGCCAGCGCATTGAGGATGCGGTGTATGAATTTATCGAAATTACCAAGATTTCTCAGGAAGCGGAGACTGCCCAGAAGGAAACCAATGAGCATGCTTACCGTGAAGCAGCATTGAAGAAGCAGATTGATTTCCTTCAGAATCAGCTCGATGAGATGCATCCAGAAAATGTATCCGATGTGCGCAAGTTTGAGAAAAAACTTGCTGAGCTTCCACTCAATGACGAAGCCAGAAGGGAAACAGAAAAAGTCTTAAATCGTATGAAGCAGGAAGGCAAGGACAGCCATGAATATGGCCTCCTCTACGATTATCTTGACTTTATTACCTCTCTCTGCTGGGAAAAACCAGAGGTCATGGAAGACATTGATCTGAATAAAGCAGAGAATATCTTAGAGGAAGACCATTATGGTCTGAAGAAAGTAAAAGAGCGTATCATTGAACAGCTTGCTGTTATGGCGCTTAACAAAGAACAGGCAGGATCCATCCTTCTCTTTGCCGGCCCTCCAGGAACCGGTAAGACCAGCATCGGACAGAGTATCGCCAAGGCCCTTGGAAGAGAGTATGTGCGTATCAGTTTGGGCGGTGTGAAGGATGAAGCAGAGATCCGTGGACATAGAAGAACCTATGTGGGAGCCATGCCGGGAAGAATTATGGAAGGCATGAAGCGTGCCGGAACAAGCAATCCAGTCATCGTTTTAGATGAAATCGACAAGCTTTCCCACCACTATTCTGGAGATCCAGCCAGTGCATTATTAGAGGTCCTTGATCCGGAACAGAATTTCTCCTTCACGGATCACTATATGAATGTCCCTTACGATTTGTCCAATGTACTCTTCATCTGTACGGCCAACTCTTTAGAGACCATTCCGGAACCCCTCTTTAACCGTATGGAACTGATTCAGTTCTCCGGTTATACAGAAGTGGAGAAATTCCAGATTGCCAGAAAGCATCTCCTGCCAAAGGCAATGGAAAAGATGGGAATCAAATCCCGCAACTTAAAATTAACTGACGATGCATTAAAGCATATTATTTCAGAATATACTGTGGAAGCAGGCGTGCGTGGCCTGAAAAAACAGATGGATAACCTTTGTCGTTATGTGGCAGTGATGCTTGTTAAGGGCAAACAAAAGAGCATCACCATCAGTGAGAAACGATTAAAGGAGATCCTTGGCAAGAAGCCGATCAAGCATGATCATATATTAGAAGACCCTCAGCCAGGGGTTGTAACCGGTCTTGCATGGACCCAGGCAGGTGGAGAAATCTTATTTATTGAGACATCTCTCACAAAAGGCAATGGAAAAATGCAGATTACCGGCCAGTTAGGCGATGTTATGAAGGAATCTGCACGCATTGCACTGACCATTGTGAAGCGTCTGTATCCGGAAGAAGCCAAAGTCTTCGATGATCATGACCTTCATATCCACGTTCCTGCAGGTGCTACACCAAAGGATGGCCCTTCCGCAGGTATTACCTTAGTCACTGCATTAAGCTCGCTCATCACAGGCAAGACACCGTCTCCGGAATTTGCCATGACAGGGGAAGTATCCCTTCGTGGAACTGTGATGCCGATTGGCGGCCTTCCTGAGAAACTGATGGCAGCCGGACGGGCAGGTATTAAGACCGTCTTCATTCCAAAGGACAATGTGGAGGACTTAGAAGATGTGTCAGAAGAAGTAAAGGCACAGCTTAAGATTATTCCAGTGAAGAAAGTAGAAGATGTGCTTGGCGTAATGCTGAAGTAGATACATTGAGGAATGATAATCAGGGCTGACTGCATCTTTGTGGTCGGCCCTTTTGTAAAAGAAGGTGAGAGTATGAGAAAAGCATTTTCCTGGCTGCTGGTCCTGACCCTTTGCACAACCATGGGGCTGACCGGATGCACCAAAGAAAATCAGACAAACCAGACAACAACCGAAGCGACGGAAACAACAACAGAAGAGAAAGAAGTGAAGGCTGATCCGGATCACATGACTGGAGAGCAGCTAAAGGTTCTTTCTGACAATTACAGTCTGTATCTTCATGGAAGTGAGGCAGTATCCCTGAATGGTCTTGGCGATGTGATAAATGCTTCCGACATCCGCTACGATGCAGTCAAAGACGTACTGACTGAGAAAGTGGCTTACTACGTTGCTTCTTATTATAAATTTGTGGAAAAAGATAATTATTACGATAAAGTCATCTACAGCCGTCTCTATAACACCGACGGAGAGATCCTGATTGACTGGAAGAATACAGTCTACGGTCAGGCAATTGGCAGCTGGATCGTCAGCAGGGACTATTTTGACATCAACATGGATCCGGGCGAGATGGATCTTAGCGGATCACTTGTCAATGTCAATACAGGAGAAGTTAAAGAAGATATCTGGGATGTGGAAAAGATTGATTCCTCCCACGCAGCAGTCAGTGGATTTAATATCGGTTTGCGCGGTATCTTGGATGACGAGGGAAAACCGGTAGCAGGATTCCCATTAAAGCTTGAGAAAGGGTCAGATCCGGAAGTGGTTGGTTCCTATATTTTAACTTCTAAAGAGAACTCGTCCGGAACGGATGTGTGGGTATATGACAGCAGCTTAACCTTCCTTGGTAAGATGAAGAACTGCCCGGATGCTTACTTTAGCAACGAAAATATGGTGGGTGAGTTTATCTTCAATGAAGGTAAAGTCTATAATCCGTCCCTTGCAAAGAATGGCAAGATCAAACCAGTGATGGAATGTATCGAAGTGGCCTACTATGATGAAGAGGTATCTGTCATTGTCGTTGGCGACGAGACAGAAACAGGCTATTGTTTATACGATAATAAAGAGCGTATTGCCATCAGTGAAACCTACGAGAAGATGACATTTGCCAACTGTGACGGGGAAGACAATACAAAAGAAAAAGCAGCCTACTTTATTGGTGTGAACGGCGATGAAATCCATAAATTAGACCGTACCGGTGAAGTGGATGCCAAAGTGCCTCGCGAGAAAGTCAATTATATGTACAATTATGGAACGGGCATTGTGTGCGTTAATGATGACTGGACCGATGCAGCCCTTTATGATCAGGATTTGAACGTGATCATTCCTTACGGTACCTATCATGATATCGAAATGGTTAATATTGATCCGGAGGATGCGTCCAAAAACCTCTGGTCAGGAAGCTATTATATGGGAGAAGACTCCCCAAGAGCAGACCTTGTAAAGGGTGATGGTGGTGTTCTTGTCAAAGCAGCAACCAGCATCAACCGTGCGTTACACGGCAGATTTGCCATGTGGCGTGGACAGACCATAGGTTTGATGGATACCAAAGGAAACTGGATCAAAACCATGAAAAAATATGATCTCGATCACATGGATTAATCCTGTTGGAAGGAGGAAAAGATGAGAAAATGGAGAATAATCATGCTGCTTACCTTAGTGGCAGCAATGGTGCTGACAGGATGCACCAAAAAAACAGATGATCCTGCAACAACAGAAAGCAAAACAGAGGCTACAACAGAGAGCACCACAGAGGCAAAGGAAAAAAAGGTCCATGTCACAATTGATGGATATAGTGCAGAGAATCCTCCACACTTAGATGGATCCCTTGCCAATGAACCTCTCCTCCTGCGCCTGATGGCAGAACTGACTGGAACTGACGAAGAGATGGCAGAAACCTATCTTTCAGAAAGTTTTGTCAATGGCGGTACTTCCACAAGCTGGGACAGACTCTTAAATAAAGAGATGGATCTGATCGTCTCCTACGAAGCACCTGACGAAGTGAAGGAAGATCTGGGGGATGCACTGAAAAAGTTAGAAATCACTCCTCTCGGACGTGACGGACTGGTGTTTATCGTCAATGTGGACAATCCGGTTGAAAGCCTGACTGTGGATCAGATTCGAGACATCTACACAGGTAAGATTACCAACTGGAAGGAAGTGGGCGGCAATGACGAAGCAATCGCTCCATTCCAGCGCAATTCTACCTCTGGAAGCCAGACTCTCCTTAATAACTTAGTTATGAACGGTGAGAAAACAATGGAACCTGGCAAGGAATTCCTCATTGGAACCATGGGAGAGCTGATCGAGCGCGTGGCTGCATTTGACGGGAAGGGCAATGCCATCGGATTTTCTGTATATTATTATGCGGACAAGATGAAGGGCGATCCAAACCTGAAGATGATCAAGGTCAACGACGTTGCCCCATCCAATGAATCCATTGGAGATGGTGCTTATCCACTGGTGAACGATTTCTATGTGGCAATCCGCGGCAAAGAAAAGAAGGACAGCCCTGCAAGAACACTCCGCGACTGGCTCTTAAGTGAAGAGGGCAAGGCATTGATGGTGGAAGAAGGCTATGTTCCGGTTCCGTAAAGCAGAGATTTTTAACCAAATCATGACACAAAAGAACAGAAAATAAAAAAGGTGGCTTACTTAAGCCACCTATTCTAATGCAGATGATGGGAGTCGAACCCACACGAGTGTGACCTCACTAGAACCTGAATCTAGCGCGTCTGCCATTCCGCCACATCTGCATGCTAGAATATAGTAGCACTAATTGATTCAAAAAGCAAGATACTTTTTTCAAAAGTAATTTTAAAAAGATTAAGTTGGAAGGATTTTGTGATATAATAGAATCGTATCATAATAAAAAAGGAGAGTAGCACACGCTTTTGAATAGAACAAGATGTTAGAACGATTAAAGAATAAAGCAGTTCTCCTGCTGTTGGTGATTTTGGTAACAGTGCTTGGATGGCTCTACATGAAACCATATGAGCTTCGTGCAGAATATACGCCGAACAAAACCGGAACCATCTATGAAGGCGATGTTGTGTATGCAGAAGATTTTACGGTTTACACAGTGTCACGTCTGGGCAGGAAGGTTGCAGTAGAAGATTTTCGATTAAATTCCAATATTGTAAGCAGCAGTGGATTGATGGCAGTTACATCGAAGAAACCGAAGCTGGCAACGATCGTTGACTTAAAGTCGGTTCCAGTGGTGTCAGCAAAGATTGTCTACAATGATAATTGCCGTAAGGATGAAGTTCAGAATTATGAGCCAGAGATCGTTGAGCAGGTTCGATTTGAAGATGGAACGGGCAAAAAGGTCAAAATAGAAGATGCAGATGTGGAATTCGTTGTGAATATGAAAAAAGAGCGGATCGACTTAGAAGTCAATGGTACATTCGATCACTATAATGATTCCTTCCCGATGACAACCATTGAATCCATTATTACGAAGACCAAGGCTTCTATTAGAAAACCACTGAAAAGCAAGAATCTTGAGCTGGTGGCATGCTTTAATGACGGAACCAAAGCAAAGCTTGACAACAAGCTGGTGAAGTCCGAGACCATCAAGGAACCAAAAATCGGAACCAACTTATTAAAATGTACCTACAACAACGAAGAGTATGTGGTGAAAGTCAAGGGCTATGAGCCGGATGAGACCGGCGTGAAGGTTGACTTTGGTAAATATGGAACCTTCCAGTTGCTTTCTACAAAGAAATATCTAGTTCCAGGCGCATCAAGGCTGAATTCCTGGATTGGTGTTCGATATTTTAATAATCACAGAGAAACCTATTATTCTCAGCGCAAACCTGGATTTGCAGGCGGAGCACTCAATATTCCTGGACGACATGTGGCAGAGGATGGTACAGTGCGTGATAAAGATGGATTTATCTGCGTGGCATCCGATCTTCGATACTGTCCACGATATTCGGTTGTGCTGACAACTTTAGGACCAGGCAAGGTATATGACACAGGCTGTGCCTATGGAACCATCGATTTGTATGTGGACTGGTAAAGATAGCAGGAAAAGGTTGATCAAATGAAAGTTGGTATTTTAGGAGCAGGCAATATTGCCATTTCCATGGCAAAAGCATTACATGGAATCGGAAAAGATGTGACAGCATATGCTGTTGCGTCCAGAGAGCTTAAGAAGGCAGAAGCATTTGCCAAGGAGTACGGCATTGAGAAGGCCTATGGAAGCTATGAGGATCTGGTTTCGGACCCGGAAGTGGATCTGATCTATGTGGCGACGCCCCACTCCCATCACTTCGCACACGCGAAGCTGTGCATGGAGCATGGAAAGGCTGTCCTTGTGGAGAAAGCATTCACGGTGAATGCCTCCCAGGCAGAGGCACTTATCAAACTGTCAGAAGAAAAGCAGGTGTTCTTGGCAGAAGCCATGTGGACACGGTATCTTCCGGCCAGACATACCATCGAGGAGTTATTGGCAAATGGTATCATCGGTGATGTGGTTGAGCTTGAGGCAGAGTTTTCCATTCCACTAACCCACATTCCAAGGCTGGTAAAACCGGAGCTTGCGGGAGGCGCATTGCTTGATCTTGGCATCTATCCCCTGACCTTTGCAGTAATGTATTTTGGAACGGATATTGTGGGAAGAGTGTCAGAGTGTGTCAAGTATGAGACTGGCGTAGACGGTACAGATGAAGTGACCTACAATTATAGGGATGGCAGAAAAGCGCATATCAGAAGCTCCTTTATCTCGAATACAAAGAATGAAGGCAGCATCGTCGGCACAAAGGGAAGTATCTTTGTGGAAACCCTGAACAATTATACGAAGATTCAGGTTCATGATCTGGCAGGGAATTTGGTTCAGGATTACCCGGTCGAACCACAGATTAATGGGTACGAATATGAAGTGCTTGCCTGTAAGAAGGCTATGGAGGAAGGAAAGCTTGCATGTGAGGAGATGTCTCACAGTATGACACTTCATATGATGCAGATGATGGATGAGCTGAGGGCCGACTGGGGCGTGAAGTATCCATTTGAATAGAGATTTTAGGTGTGCAGATGCAGGAAATTACAATCGAGCATATGACCGGAAAAGAGATTCAGGAAAAGTAAATAGAGATAAGATGTTCAACCCTCTGTAGCGGGAATAAATCGTTACAGAGGGATTTTTTGTCCCAAAGTGGAAAGTTTCTTCTTGCAATATACCCTTAGGGGGTATATAATCAACCTATAAGATACCCTATGGGGGTATATAAGCATACCAAAACTCATCTGAAAGGAGAATCATATGGAACACAATGAGAAACCATGCTGCTGTCATGAGAAGACAACCCAGCGTGATGATGCACAATATAAAAAACTGATGAACCGCTTGAGTCGTGTGGAAGGCCAGGTTCGCGGCGTGAAGAAGATGTTAGAAAGCGATGCCTACTGCGTGGATATCTTAACCCAGGTGGCAGCCATCAATGCAGCACTTAACAGCTTCAACAAAGAACTGTTGGCAGAACATATCCGTAACTGTGTGGTAAGAGATATCAGAAGCGGTGATGAAGAAGTGGTAGACGAATTAGTAGGAACGATTCAGAAGCTGATGAAGTAACTAACCGGGAATCGTCGATTATAATATTAGATAATTAACATCTGAATAAGGAGTAACAAATATGAAACAATATAATGTAACCGGCATGAGCTGTGCGGCCTGCTCTGCCAGAGTTGAGAAGGTTGTCTCCGCAGTGGAGGGCGTCAGTGAGGTTTCCGTAAGCCTGTTGACCAATTCCATGGTGGTGGAGGGCGGCAGTGAAGCAGAAATTATCAAAGCCGTGGAAGGTGCCGGATATGGTGCCAGTCCCAAAGGAGCCAAGGGCGCAGATGCTGGCAGTAAATCCCAGTCAGGCTTCGATGAAGACGCTTTAAAAGATACCGAAACACCGAAGATGAAGAAGCGACTGATTGCATCTCTCGTCTTATTGCTTCCACTGATGTATGTATCAATGGGAGAGATGATGTGGGGCTGGCCAGTGCCGCCATTCATGCAGGGCAACCACATCGCAATGGGAATCTACCAGTTATTACTTTCCGGTATGATCATGGTGATCAACCAGAAATTCTTTATCAACGGCTTTAAAGGACTGCTAAACCGTGCACCGAATATGGATACTTTAGTGGCACTTGGCTCTGCAGCATCCTTTGGATATAGTGTATATGCCCTTTTTGCCATGTCTGTAGCTATGAGAGATGGCGATATGGCAGGCGTGATGACTTTTATGGATGAGTTCTATTTTGAATCTGCAGCCATGATTTTAACTCTGATTACTGTGGGCAAGATGTTAGAAGCCAGATCCAAGGGCAAGACAACCGATGCCTTAAAGAGTCTGATGAAGTTAGCCCCTAAGACAGCCACCATTTTGTCAAATGGTACTGAAAAAACGGTAGCCATTGAAGAAGTGGCCAAAGGTGATATCTTCGTAGTAAAACCAGGAGAAAGCATCCCCGTGGATGGTAAGATCATCGAAGGTCATAGTGCAGTGAATGAATCTGCCCTTACCGGAGAGAGTATCCCGGTTGACAAGGAACCAGGCAATTTAGTCTCTGCGGCAACCATCAACCAGTCCGGCCATTTAACATGTGAAGCGACCAGAGTAGGGGAAGATACCACTCTTTCAAAGATTATTCAGATGGTAAGCGACGCGGCAGCAACGAAGGCACCGATTGCCAAGATTGCAGATCAGGTTTCCGGCATTTTCGTGCCAGCAGTTATTACCATTGCCGTTGTAACCACCATCATCTGGCTGATTCTTGGTCAGCCAATCGGATTTGCCCTTGCAAGAGGAATCTCTGTTCTGGTAATCAGCTGTCCATGTGCCTTAGGTCTTGCAACCCCGGTTGCCATCATGGTTGGGAATGGACGAGGTGCCAAAAGTGGTGTATTATTTAAGACAGCAGTATCTTTAGAAGAAACCGGCAAGATGCAGGTGGTGGCTCTTGATAAGACAGGCACCATCACAAAAGGGGAGCCGGATGTGACAGATATCCTTCCAATCGGAGGAACAGCAGAAGAACTTTTAGAAACTGCCTACGCAGTGGAGCTTAAGAGCGAGCATCCATTGGCCAAAGCCATTGTCGCTTACGGCGAAAAACAGGGGATTACCCCTCCGGAAGCTGCAAACTTTATGGCAGTGGCAGGCAATGGCCTCAGTGCCATCGTTGACGGCGCAGAGACATTTGCCGGCAATGAACGATTCATAAGAAAGAAGATCAATCTTTCTGACGATGTGGTTAGTCAGGCAGAAGCCCTTGCGGAAGAAGGCAAGACACCACTCTACTTTGCAAAAGGTGGCAAATTGTTAGGAATCATCGTGGTGGCAGATGTCATTAAGGAGGATTCACCGGAAGCCATCAGACAGTTAAAGAATCAGGGTATCCGAGTTGTCATGTTAACAGGAGACAACGAAAAAACAGCCAATGCCATCGGAAAACAGGTTGGTGTTGACGAAGTAATCGCAGGCGTCCTTCCAGACGGCAAGGAGGCAGTCATTCGAAAACTGATGGAACGCTATGGCAAGACTGCCATGGTTGGAGACGGTATCAACGACGCACCAGCCCTTACGAGAGCTGATATGGGTATTGCCATTGGGGCAGGAACCGATGTTGCTATTGATGCAGCAGACGTGGTACTGATGAAGAGCAATCTCTTAGATGTGCCAGCAGCCATCAGACTGAGCCGCCAGGTATTAAAAAATATCAAGGAGAACCTGTTTTGGGCATTCTTCTACAATGTCATCGGCATTCCGCTTGCAGCAGGACTTTACTATCCGCTCTTTGGCTGGAAGTTGAATCCGATGTTTGGAGCAGCAGCCATGAGCTTATCCAGCTTCTGCGTTGTATCCAATGCATTGAGACTTAATTTCGTGGATGTATACAGCACGAAAAAAGATAAAAAACAAAATAATATTAACATTACTGACACAGAAAAAACTGTGGCAGAGGAACTTATGGAGGAAATGAAAATGGAAAAAACAATCAATATCAATGGCATGATGTGCCCACACTGTGAAGCAACTGTAAAAAAAGCATTAGAAGCAATCGATGGCATCGAAACAGCAGTAGTTAGCCACGAAGCTAACAATGCAATCATCACTTGCAGCAAAGATGTGGAAGAAGCAGTGATCAAAGCAGCAATCGAAGATAAAGATTTCGAATACGTATCCATTCAGTAATCGATTTAGATTATCATAGGGGCATTATTTTTTGAAAGAGCTATGGTAAATGAATAAAGAGTTAATTGTCCCGCTTGCAATCGCAGGCGGGATTTATTTTATTGACAATACTTCGGTTAACCGATATAGTATAAAAAAGGAGGAATGCGATATGATCATAAACGAATTATTAGAAACAGAAAATATGTCCAGATATCGTTTGAGCAAAGAGAGCGGTGTTCCTATGACTACGATTACAGATATATGCAGTGGAAAAGCAGATCTTGACAAGTGTGCAGCTGGTACGTTGTTTAAAATTGCAAAGGTGCTTGGCATTACAGTGGATTCTATACTTGAAGAATCCCATAAAGTATCTGTGGACTATAGATGCTCTTTTGAGACATTTAAGAGTAACACCTGCCATTATGTAAAGGATAAGGGTGATCTGGATTTTATCATCGAGACACTTGAAGCAGATGAAATCAGAAAACTTTATCAGAGACAATGGTATAGAGAAGCCTTATATTTGTTGGCAATGGTGGATTATTTGTCCAGAATTAATGGATTGCCAATCTGCACGAACTATAATGACATTCGCAAGCAAAAACTGGAACAACCTCTTTTTTCTGCTGGTGTTATTGTGTCCAGTGCTGCCACAGGCGATGACAACGTTAAGAAAGAAGCTATAGCTAATGCAATCCCTGAATTCTTAAGGTTCAACATTGTAGAGGGTGAGGTGCGTAATGTCTGCTGATAAAGAGTTTACAAAGGAGAATCTGGATACGTGTCTCAAAGAACTTGCAAAAGAGTTCAGAAAACGTAATGGAAATAAAATGCCTGCAGAGATCATACTGATTGGTGGAGCGTCTGTCCTTATAAATTATGGATTTCGAGAGATGACATATGATATGGATGCTATTATCCAGTCATCCAGTGCTATGAGGGACGCGATTACTTTTGTTGGAGATAAGCTGGGGCTTCCGTATGGCTGGCTCAATACAGATTTTATGAAAACAGCTTCTTATACGCCAAAGCTAGCAAGATATTCGAAGTACTATAAAACTTTCTCCAATATTCTTCAGATTAGAACAATATCAGCGGAATATCTTGTGGCTATGAAACTGATGGCGGGAAGGCAGTATAAAAACGATCTATCAGATGTTGTTGGGATCTTAATTGAACAGGAAGACAGGGGAGAGCCTTTAACCTTTGAGATTATCAAGAAGGCAATTGAGGATTTGTATGAAAGTTATAAAGCTGTTCCGGAGAATTCTCGAAGATTCATAGAAGCGATATATGAAAAAGAAGATTTAAAAGAATTCTACAAACAGTGTCGTGAAATGGAACTGGAGAATAAGGATATCCTTGTTGAATTTCAAGATGATTATCCGGGAGTCCTGAACGGGGATAATCTTGCAGATATTTTAAGAGCTGCTAGGGAAATGAAGAATAAAACTGTATAATATGGAAAGCTAAGAGTGAGTGCCCTGCTGACGTAGTTAGCGGGGCGCTTTTCTGCGTGCGCCTTGCTGCGCACGTCGCTAATGGGTGAAAGTCCCCAATCCGCCCTAGTAGTGGGAAGGAATGAACTTTAGGAGATACAAGCTAATGGAATTGATATTGCGAAAGGATAAGGCAATCGTGCAGGAACTTTCACCAATATATGAGGAGCAATTCTCAGAGAACAGCTTTGGATTCAGACCGAAAAGAGGGCAACATGATGCGCTCAGACAATGCCAAAAGAATATAAATGATGGCTATATATACGTGGTAGATAGAATAGTTAGTGAAATAGAAAAATGCCTTGAACAAGGAAATTATAGAATCGGCATTCTGAATTCCACAATGTATTCTGTAAAGGTTTCCACAAAAGCGAAGAAGATTGGCACAATCTACTACGCAAAACTTCAATAAATTCACGTTCAAGACGAAGAAAAAGACAAAGCTGTAAGTTATATTCCTTGCCAGTGACTTATGGATTGGCAGATTCATTGGCCTCAGATTCCCCGTCAGGTTTAGTCTGGTCATTCTTGTGAAGTCTGATCTTCGGCAGGTTCCATTGGTAGCGGTAGGCAAGCATTCTTGTTACAAAAACGATGGTAACGCCGAAGTATGCTGCAATATCCTTTGTGTAAGGACGCAGGATCATATAGACGATTCCACCGATAATGCAGGAAGAAGCATAAAAATGTTTCGTTAACACATATGGGGTTTCACCGGCTAAAATGTCGCGGATGATACCTCCGCCAACGCCTGTTAATACGCCGAAAAATACCACATAACCCACATTATACATGCCGGCAACCTTGTCACAGCCTGCAATGGTGAAGATGGAAAGTCCAAGAGCATCGGAGATGGTAAATACCCAGTTGAACAGTTTAGTATCTGCCATTTTGATATTGCACATGACAAAACAGAAGGTGACAAGAGAGAAAATCAATGCCAGTTTGATGGTATCCTGGTTATATAAGATGGACGGGGTGTTGTTGGTCATGATATCCCGGAGACAGCCGCCACCGCAGGCAGTGACCACGCCAAGAACAACGACGCCTAAGATATCCATCTCTTTTCGAATGGCTGTGGTAGCCCCGGAGATGGCAAATACAACGGTTCCCAATATATCGAAAATACTGAATAAATCAATCATAACAATTGCTCCTTTTTTGTTCTCTGAAGACATTGTCATATATTAAGAAATGAAAGTCAAATGTTTATTTTTGAAGTATTTTTAATAATAGAGGTGGGCTTGACTTAATAAAATAAGTTATGAAGAATTTTACTTTGAATCTTTCAAAAATTAGAAAGTCCACTTGCACTAAAAGGGTCAGAGTGGTAAACTAGATTCATGTGAAAAATAGGCATTAGTAAAATATTAAACTAAAGCCCTTAGGTATAGAAAGGAAGATGATTACAATGAGCAAAAATATCGATTGGTCAACATTAGGATTTGGCTATGTTCAGACAGATATGAGATATGTATCTGAATTCAAGGATGGCTCCTGGGATGAAGGAAAATTAACAGAAGATGCTACAATTACTATGAGCGAATGTGCAGGTGTACTTCAGTATGCTCAGACAGTATTTGAAGGCTTAAAAGCATACAGAACAGAAGACGGCAAGGTAGTTTGTTTCCGTCCAGACCTCAACGCATCCCGTATGGCAGAATCTGCTGAAAGACTTAAGATGCCAGTATTCCCAGAAGAAAGATTTATCGAAGCTTGTGTGGAAACAGTAAAAGCAAATCTTGACTGGGTACCACCATATGGTTCCGGTGCAACATTATACCTTCGTCCATATATGTATGGTAAAAACCCTGTAATCGGCGTTAAACCTGCAGATGACTATGAATTCCGTGTATTCTGTACACCAGTAGGTCCATACTTCAAAGGTGGCGCAAAACCAATCACAATCAGAACAACAGACTTCGACCGTGCAGCTCCTAACGGAACAGGACACATCAAAGCTGGTCTTAACTACGCTATGTCCTTATACGCAATCGTTGATGCACACGAAAAAGGTTTCGATGAAAATATGTACTTAGATGCAGCTACAAGAACAAAAGTAGAAGAAACAGGTGGAGCAAACTTCATCTTCATCACAAAAGATGGCAAGATGGTTACACCAAAATCCAGCTCTATCTTACCTTCCATCACAAGAAGATCTCTTATGGTCGTTGCTGAAAAGTACTTAGGTATGGAAGTAGAACACAGAGAAGTATATCTTGACGAATTAAAAGACTTTGCAGAATGTGGTCTTTGTGGTACAGCAGCTGTTATCTCTCCAGTAGGAAAGATTGTCAACGGCGACGACGTAATCGCATTCCCATCCGGAATGGAAGAAATGGGACCTATCACAAAGAAATTATATGACACATTAACAGGTATCCAGATGGGCCGTATCGAAGCTCCAGAAGGATGGATCAAAGTAATCAGCGAATAATCTGATTCATTCGATCAAGGTCATTCATATTGCAATCAGAACCGGAGGATGTATATACACCCTCCGGTTTTTTATATGCTTTTATGCGTCTTGCGAGCAGGACGCTATTTTATTATAATAGTAGATAATTGGAGGTGAATGATATGAAATTTTATATTAAACAGAGAGTCATTACCTGGAGAGATACGTTCGATATTTATGATGAACGAAAAAAACCGGTATATAAAGTAAAGGGTGAATTGGTTGCAGTTGGCCACAAGCTGCACATTTACGATAGAAAAGGCAAAGAAGTGGCAACCATCCGTGAAAAATTAGTGAAGATCATGCCAAAATACCGTATTACCACAGCGAATAATAAGGAATACTGGCTGACCAAGAAGATTACTATGATCAACGAGAAGTTTAAGTTGGAACCCCTTGACTGGATCATCGATGGCGGTATCTTAGAGCACAACTACAGCATCAAACACGGGAAGAATGTCATTGCAAAAGTCCATCAGAAGTGGGTTTCCATCGGGGATTCTTACGTAATCGATATTGAAGATGAATCCGTTGACCCAGTTCTTGTTCTTGCAACTATGATCGGTGTGGACTGCGTGGAATTCGACAAGGAAAAGAAGGATGAAAAGGCTGCAAAACAGCGTCAGGGCAAATAGACAGGGTGATAGAATATGATTAGAAATGTTGATCTGGCCGATATTTCAGACGGTCGTCTCTACCGCGGGGAGGATCAGGTTCGTGCAGACAGTTTAGGCTGCAAGGGCTGTTCCAAGTGCTGTCATGGCATGGGCGATTCCATCGTCCTCGATCCCTATGATATTTACCAGCTTTGTGGAGGGCTGAAGGTAACATTTGAACAGCTGCTCCATCAGTATATTGAGCTGGGGGTGGTGGATTCTGTGACGCTGCCTCACATTCTCATGGATGAAAAGAGCGAGGGCTGCCGTTTCCTGAATGAGGAGGGACGCTGCCGCATCCATCCGGTGCGACCGGGATTTTGCCGACTTTTCCCATTGGGCCGTTACTATGAGGATGGAGAGTTCTCCTATTTTCTTCAGGTGAAGGAATGTCCGAAAAAGCGCACCAAGGTGAAGGTACGCAAGTGGATCGGAGTGAGTAATTTCAAAAAACATGAGGCATTTGTGAAGTCCTGGCACTACTTTTTAAAGGACGTGGAGCGCTACATTCTCTCCGTTTCTGATGAGGAAGAGAAGAAGAATACCAACCTCTATGTGCTCATGATGTTTTTCGTGAAACCATACGATTACAGTATGGATTTTTATCTGCAGTTTGAGCAGAGACTCAAAACGTCGCAAAGCCTTATTTTATAAGGGTTTCGGGCACATTTGCAAGGGAAAAATAACCGAAAACAAAGTGTTAATTTTTGGCTTCATTGTAAAATGTGCCGAAATTTATTTTTCAACTGACATCACTCTTCCTACAATGTTAGAATAGAATTAGAAGAATAAAGGAGGAAGGCGTGTTGTATAAAGTTGGCGACTATGTAGTTTATGGCATGCAGGGGGCTTGCCGTGTGGAAGAAATTACAGAAGTGGACTTCGCGGAAAAAGGCAAATTATACTACAAGCTTGTTCCTGAAGCGGATAAGAAAGGTGAAATATTTGTAAGCATAGACAAGGGCAGTAAAAAGATGCGTGATCTGATGTCAAAAGACAGAGCCAATGAAATGCTTGATAAAATTCATGAAGTGGAAGGGAACTGGCATGTTGATGATCGTGAACGCGAAACCATGTATAAGAAGGCAATCAATGCCGGTGACTATGACCAGATGATGAATATTTTAGTGGGACTGTACCAGAAGAAGCAGACCAGAGTGAAGCAGGGGAAGAGACAGACAGAGATGGATGATCGCATCTTCCGCAATACGAAGAAGGTGCTGCTGGGCGAACTGGCAGTGGTCCTTGGATCCGATATCGACAGTTTGGAAAAAAAGATGTTGTATTAAAAGATTGATAATAATGGAAAAATAAAGGTACCTGAATAATCAGGTACCTTTTAATTTTGTTATTAATTTTGCTGTTAATTAAACTATGCCTTACGGGATTTGAAATCTGCAGGAACCAAAGAACCGAATTTCTCGCCGTTCTGTCTTCTCTGTAAGTATTCAGCAGCTGCTGTCATACCAACATCGGAAGAGGAGTTGAGTGCTGTTTCAACAGAGTCCTGAACAACCCCGATGATGAATCCTACTGCTACAGTCTGCATCGCAATTTCGTTCGGAATACCGAATAAGGAACATGCAAGTGGGATTAATAATAAGGAACCACCAGCGACACCGGAAGCACCACAAGCTGCAATGGCAGATAAGAAACTTAAGATGATTGCAGTTGGAAGGTCAACAGAAATTCCAAGTGTATGTGCAGTAGCAAGTGTCATAACTGTGATTGTGATGGCAGCACCGTCCATGTTGATGGTAGAACCAAGAGGGATGGATACGGAGTAGTTGTCTTTGTTTAAGCCAAGACGTTCACATAAGTTCATGTTCATAGGGATGTTCGCTGCAGAACTACGTGTAAAGAATGCTGTGATACCAGATTCTCTTAAGCATGTAAATACCAGTGGATATGGATTTCTTCTGGAGCAGAAGAAGATTACCAGTGGGTTTGTAATTAATGCAGTAAATAACATACATCCAACTAATAAAGCAAGTAAGGATCCGTAGGTTTTGAAGATGCTTAATCCATTTGTGGAAACGGTTTCAAATACGAGACCTAAGATACCGAATGGAGCACCGTTGATGATCCAGTGTACAGCCTGAGTAGCAGCTTTACTAAGGTCGCCTAAGAAATCCTTTGTAGATGGTGTTGCATGTTTCATAGCCATACCAAAAATAACTGCCCAGAATAAGATACCGATGTAGTTTGCATTTACAAGGGATCCGATTGGGTTGGAAACGATGTTTGTTAACAGGTTGGTAAGTACTTCAGCGATACCACTTGGAGGAGCCACGTCAGTAGCAGCTTCTGTTAATGCGATGGTCTGTGGGAATACGAAGCTTCCGATTACAGCTACAATCGCACCAACTAATGTGGTGAACATGTAAAGTACAACTACGATACCCATATTTTTACCAGCGCCGCCCTTTGCATTGGCAAGGGAGCCCATAACAAGTAAAAATACAAGGATTGGGGCGATGGCACGAAGCGCGCCAACGAAGATTGTTCCGAGAATAGCGATTGCAGATGCGCCAGGTACAGCAATACCTAAGACTGCACCGATCACGAGACCGATGACGATACGCAGAACAAGACTCATGCTATTCCATGTTGTGATGATGTTTTTCATATTCGATTGTCCTTTCCATAATATTTTGTTCGGAAACAAATTTAAGTTTAATTATAAACGATGTTATAGAAAAAATCAAATGTCCACCCATGAAAAACACTTATCAGTCAAATGTATCGCTACCCGTGTTTGATTTCGGAGTATCCGTTACCATTGACCAAAGCGTCTACAGGAATTTTGTGTCTGCAGTAAGGACAGTCATGACGGTTGTAGGTGCAGTAATCCGGAATGTCCTTCTTGTGGAAAATGGAATAGATTGGCAGTCCGTCGAATTCATCGAGCATGGAGAAGACAGCGGATACGCCGGATACATTACCGCCATAGAAACCGATACAGTCAAGTGCCTGCTTGATAGTAATACCTGTTGTTACAGATGCCATTAAAATGATGATATTCTTGCCCTTGATCATAGGAACGATGTTGCTTCTGAAGAAGAACTGGCCCATCTGGTCCATCTCAGGTGTGATGATACATGCTGCATCATTATAATGACGGGATACGAAGCCAGTTTCAGAGAGACGCTCTGCAAGGAACGCACCAATGATTTCAGTACCATCTAAGCAAACGATGGTGTCGATGGCTTTATCAGATTTATAATCCTGTACGATTCGTGCAGCAGCAGCCTTGGCTTCATTCTGACGAACACGGATCTTGGTGATGTCGAGATAATAGTTGATGTGTGAGTTTCTGGTTGCAAAATGTCCCGGAATAACTTCTAAGTTGATGCTGGAAGTCTTAGAATGTAATGATAATGTTCTGGATTTCATAAATATATATCCTCCTGTGTTTTAAACTATGTATATTATAATATAAATCGGTCAAAATGGATATTATAAAATTGAATTATCATTTGTTCAATGATATAATAAACATAATAATTTATTAGGAGGAATTACGGGTAACATGAGAAAAATTTTATACGTTGCGTCTGAAAGTGTACCATTTATCAAAACTGGTGGTTTAGCAGACGTTGTGGGGACTTTACCAAAAACATTTGACAAAGAAAAATATGATGTAAGAGTTGTCTTACCTGGATATACTTGTATTCCAGACAAGTTCCGTGATGCAATGACAGAAGTAACACATTTCCAGATGGATCTTTCCTGGAGAACACAGTATGTTGGTGTAAAAGAATTAGTATTAGACGGCATCACATTCTATTTCATTGACAACCTTTATTATTTCACAGGCGAAAAACCATATGGCGATATGAGCGAAGACATTGAAAAATTTGCTTTCTTCTCCAAAGCAGCTTTAGCAATCCTTCCAGTAATCGACTTCCAGCCAGACATCATCCATTGTCACGACTGGCAGGCAGGTTTAGTGCCAGTATATTTAAAAACAGTATTTGCAGGACAGAATTTCTACCGCAATATCAAAACAGTATTTACTATTCACAACCTTAAATTCCAGGGTATCACAGATGCAGCTCGTATGATGGACATCACAGGTCTTCATTCTGATCTCTTCACAGATACATTAATGGGCGGAAACAACTGTGGTAACATGTTAAAAGGCGGTTTAACATTCTCTGACAAGATCAACACAGTATCCGAAACATACGCAGAAGAAATTCAGACAGCATTCTTCGGCGAAAGATTAGATGGACTTCTTCGTTACAGAAGCGCTGACCTTTCCGGTATTGTGAATGGTATCGATTACGATTCCTACAATCCATTAACAGATACAGCAATCGCTCAGGGCTACGATGTGAACAGTTTCGTAGAAGGCAAGAAAGTGAACAAAGAAGCATTACAGGCAGAAGTTGGTTTACCAGTTGACGCGAATAAATTCGTTATTGGTATCATCTCCCGTTTAACAGACCAGAAAGGTTTAGACCTTGTGAATGCTGTTATGAACGAAATCTGCAACATCGATCTTCAGTTCGTCATCTTAGGTACAGGCGAAGAACAGTACGAGAATATGTTCCAGTACTACGCTGGACAGTATCCAGACAAAGTTTCTGCTAACATCTTCTATTCTGATCCATTATCCAAGAAGATCTATGCAGGTGTGGATGCATTATTAGTACCATCCTTATTCGAACCTTGTGGATTAACACAGCTCATGTCTTTACGTTACGGTACAGTTCCAATCGTACGTGAAACAGGTGGCTTAAAAGATACAGTTCAGGCTTACAACAAGTATGAACAGACAGGTAACGGATTCAGCTTCGCTAACTATAATGCACACGAATTATTATTCCAGATCGAATCTGCTGCAGATGTATTCTACAATGACAAAGACAGCTGGAATGCAATTGTTGAACGTGGCATGAACATGGACTATAGCTGGAACACATCCGCTTTAGTTTATGCTGATTTATATGAATCTATGCTGTAATCAAATTTGATTGATTTGGGCGGGAGTTAGAACTCCCGCCCTTTTTTAGGAGAAGTGTAGCGATATTCCTAAAACTACATTAAAAATTAATACTAAAGAATTCTCTCCTACTCCACCCGTTCAATCCCGTCGATCACCGGCTCACTCACCATACTGTAATTGGTATGATAGATTACAAACCCTGGTTTCCCGCCGGGTGTTTTTTTCAAATGTTTTTTCTGAATATAATCAATCTCCACCTTATTCGTTCCCTGACCCTTGCTATAGTAAGCCGCCAGACGGCACGCTTCTTCGTAGGTCTGGTCCGGCATGATGCCGCCATCCGGATTCTTCACAATGACGTGGGAACCAGCCATCTGTTTTGCGTGGAACCACCAGTCATTGCCCGTGGCAAACTTAAAGGACAGATCCTCGTTCTGATAATTATTCTTGCCCACATACATATGATAGCCGTCGGAGCTTATATAATGCATCGGTTTCGACTTAAATTTCTTCTTCTTCATATTGCCGCCACGTCGTCTGATGTAGCCACAGTCCATCATCTCTTCACGAATCTGTACCAGATCATCTTCATCCAGCGCGATGTTCAGCGCATTGCTGATGGATTCGAGATGTTCCACGTCCGCCTTTGTCTCCAAAGTCAGTTCAGAAAGGGCCTCAAATGTTCGTTTCAGCTTATTATATTTGGCGTAATACTTCTGTGAATTCTCAAGGGCACTCTTCTGTGGATCCAGCGGAATCGTAATCTCTTCGTTGGTATAATAGTTTAAGCACACCAGATTCTTCGCACCCTCCTCACAGGAGTAGCCATAGACATTGAGCAGCTCCCCATAGATGCGATACTTCTCACGTTTTTCGGTATCTTTCAGCTGTTTGATCTGTAAATCATACTTTTTGGATGCCCTGGCCAGAGAAGTGTCCACGATTTTTCGAAGATCTGTGGATTTCTGCTTGATTCTTGTCAGCTTTTCCTTCATGGAATAGTAGTTTTGCAGCACTTCGGAGATGGAGTCGTATCCTCTTGCCTCAGATCCCGCAAAGGAAGTCAGTTCAATGGAGGAAAATTCCTTCGGTACGCCGCCTTCTAACACGATATTCGGTGCAAATGCACCTGTCAGAACCAACTCTCCTAACTTTACCAATTCACCATAGAGTCTGGCCGCAGCTCCTTCATCAAGGGATGCCATGGCATCATTGCCATCAAGGCCTGCACGGTAGCACAGTTCGTTGGCAATCAGTGGGCTGATTCCAGTAATGGAAGTGTAGATGCCCCGACAAATGGACACTGGCTTTGTTACAATATTGGAAAGAAAGAAGCCAAGATCTACCTCAAGCGGGGAACATTTGCCCTGGGACGGCGGTGCACAGTAGATGCGTCCCGGGAGTACCTCGCGGACAGAGGAAATCTGTGCCGAGATATGCTTGATGGAATCGATGATCTTGCCGGATTCATCGGTGAAGATGATGTTGCTGTGCTTGCCCATGATTTCAACGATCAGTTTTTTGCGGCAGAGATCACCTAGTTCGTTCAGGTGCTCGATGGTAAATTCTAAGATTCGCTCAAATCCAGGCTGGGTGATGGAGATGATTCGTCCATTGTTGATATGCTTGCGAAGCAGCATACAGAAGTTTGGCGCCTGGCTTGGGTTATTCTTGGTTTCTGTTGTGATGTATACAAGTGGCAGAGATGCACTTGCAGAGAGAAGTAGACGGTAAGTGCTGCGGTTGTTTTTGATGACTAAGGTCAGTTCGTCGGCTTCCGGCTGATATATCTTATAGATTCGTCCGCCTGTCAGCAGGTTCTCACAGTCGGATCTTAAATTTGCAATGACAAGTCCGTCAAGTGCCATGACTGGCACCTCCTTCCTGATAGTTTCTCTGATTGAATATGCAGAGAATGAATCGGCATTTTCGAAAGAATTATAGCATGTCAGACACACTTAGGCAAATGAATAACCGAATTCATTTGTCAAGAATACTTTAGTATGCTAATATAATAAAATACGAAACTATGTGAAAAAGGAGATAACATGAACATTAAATTATTACATACACCGGAAGGTGTTAGAGATATCTACAATGTAGAATATAGCAAAAAAGTTAAGATTGAACAGGACATTTTAGAAGTTCTTCATTTATATGGTTATAAAGGCATTCAGACACCAATGTTCGAATTTTTCGACATTTTCAACCGTGAAACAGGTAGTGTAAGCTCTCGTGAGATGTACAAGTTCTTCGACCGCGAAGGTAATACTTTAGTACTTCGTCCGGATATGACACCATCCATCGCACGCTGCGTTGCCAAATATTTTGATGACGAAAAATTACCAATTCGTCTCTGCTACAAAGGCAATACCTTTGTAAATAACGCAAGCCATCAGGGTAAATTAAAAGAAACAACTACCATCGGTGCTGAGCTGATCAATGATAACAGCTCCTCTGGTGATGCAGAGGTGATCGCACTTGCCATCAACTCCTTCCTTGCACTTGGCATCAAGGACTTTACCGTAGATGTTGGACAGGTTGATTTTTACCAGGGCATCTGTGAAGAATTTGGTATCAAAGGTGATATTGAAATCCGTCTTCGTGAATTAGTAAAGAATAAGAACTTCTTTGGCGTAGAAGAATTCCTTCGCGATGTGGACAGCATTTCTGAAGAAGGTAAGAAGGCAATCAGTACATTTACACAGTTATATGGTGGAAGAGAAATCTTAGAAACAGCGAAGAATCTGACATTTAACAGCAAAGCACGTAAGGCAGTGGAACATTTGGATAATGTATACCGTATCCTCTCTGTATATGGATATGAAAAGTACATCAGCTTTGACCTTGCGATGCTTCACAACTTTGATTATTATACAGGAATCATTTTCAAAGGTTATACTTATGGAACTGGTGATGCTGTTGTGAAGGGCGGCCGTTACGATAATCTTCTTGCACAGTTTGGTAAGAAAGCACCATCCGTTGGTTTCTCTATTAATGTGGATGAGCTGCTCCTTGCGATGACAAGCCAGAAGATCAAGATTAAGACAGACCGTAACAAGCGTCTCCTTGTATATCATGGACCAGGATATAAACCAGCAATTAAGACAGCCAATTACTATAGAAAGAATGGCATTGTCTGTGAGGCAGTCAGACTGTTACAGGGCAAATCCATCGAAGATTATGTAGAAAAAGCAAAGAAGCACGGTTATGGCGGCATCTGCTATTTCGAAACAAGAGAAATTGCGTGGATCATCAACACAGAAACTGGCGATTACGAAAAATTCACAGATTTCTATGCATTGGCAGACCGCATTGACCAGATTGTTTAGGATAGAGATTAGGAAGGAATTGATAAGATATGAGATATTTAACATTTGCACTGGCGAAGGGCCGTCTTGCGAAACAGACCATGAAGCTGCTTGAACAGATTGGCATTACCTGCGAAGAGATGAAAGACCCAAAGACAAGAAAGTTAATCTTTGTCAACGAAGAATTAAAGGTAAAATTCTTCTTATCCAAGGCTTCTGACGTGCCAACATACGTAGAATACGGCGCAGCAGACATCGGGGTTGTAGGCAAGGATACCATCTTAGAAGAAGGCAGACCATTATACGAAGTACTTGATTTAGGCTTTGGTAAATGTAAGATGTGTGTCTGCGGACCAGAATCTGCCAGAGAATATTTAGAACACAAGGAATTAATCCGTGTAGCATCCAAGTATCCGAACATTGCGAAGGATTATTTCTATAATAAGAAGCTTCAGACAGTAGAGATCATCAAGCTCAATGGTTCTGTAGAGCTTGCACCAATCGTTGGCTTATCTGAAGTAATTGTCGATATCGTAGAAACCGGTACTACCTTAAAAGAGAATGGGTTAGGCGTATTAGAAGAGATCTGCCCATTATCTGCTCGTATGGTAGTAAACCAGGTAAGCTACAAGATGGAACAGGAACGTATCCAGAAACTCATCAACGACTTAAAAGAATTAACAGCTAAAGGGGAATAAATCATGAGACTTGTAAAAGTGAATGACGAATCAATTCAGAATATCCTGACTGATTTATTACAGAGAAGCCCAAACAACTATGGCAAATACGAAGCTATCGTTGCCGATGTTGTCAATGACGTTAAGGTGAATGGAGACGCAGCTGTTCTTTCATATACCAAAAAGTTTGATGGCTGTGATTTCACACCAGAACAGATGTTAGTAACAGAAGAAGAGGTTGCTGAAGCTTACGAAGCAGTTGATGATGAATTAATCGCGATCATCCGCAAAGCCCTGGTGAATATCCGTGATTATCACGAAAAACAGCGTCAGTACAGCTGGTTCGATTCCAAACCGAATGGAACCATGCTTGGCCAGAAGGTAACACCCCTTGAATCCGTTGGTGTATACGTACCAGGTGGCAAAGCAGCATATCCATCTTCTGTATTAATGAATATCGTACCTGCCAAAGTAGCAGGTGTTGAAAAGATTGTTATGACAACTCCTCCTGGAAAGGACGGAAAAGTCAATCCGAATACTTTAGTGGCTGCCAAGGAAGCAGGCGCTGACGAAGTATATAAAGTGGGTGGTTCCCAGGCAGTAGCAGCCCTTGCATACGGCACAGAAACCATTCCTAAAGTAGATAAGATTGTAGGACCTGGTAACATCTTTGTTGCCCTTGCCAAAAAACAGGTATATGGTAATGTTGCCATCGATTCCATCGCAGGTCCATCCGAAATCTTAGTCCTTGCAGATGAAACTGCAAATCCACGCTACGTGGCAGCAGATTTACTTTCACAGGCAGAACATGATGAGCTTGCAAGTGCCATTTTAGTGACAACAAGCGAAGAACTTGCCAAAAACGTGGAAAAAGAAATCGAAGGCTTCTTAAGTGTACTTCCACGTGCTGATATTATGAGCAAATCCATCGAAAACTTTGGATATTTACTGGTGGCAGAAACCATGGATCAGGCAATTGCCACAGCCAATGCCATTGCATCAGAACATTTAGAAGTTGTAACAGCCAATCCATTTGACGTGATGACAAAGATTAAGAATGCCGGCGCCATCTTTATTGGAGAGTACAGCTCTGAACCTTTAGGCGATTACTTCGCAGGTCCAAACCACGTACTTCCTACGAATGGAACAGCCAAATTCTTCTCACCACTTTCCGTGGACGATTTCATCAAGAAATCCAGTATTATTTACTATTCCAGAGAAGCATTAGAACCAATCCACAAGGATATCATAGCATTTGCCGAAGCAGAACAGTTAACAGCACATGCGAATTCCATCCGTGTGAGATTTGAGGATGAACAATAGATTTTGATAAAAGGAGCTATGATTATGGAAAGAACAGCATCCATTGCAAGAATTACAAGTGAAACCAAGATTGAGATGTTCTTAAATATCGACGGTAGCGGAAAAGCAGAAGTGGATACCGGAATTGGTTTTTTTGATCATATGTTGAACAGCTTTGCCAAGCATGGATTTTTCGATTTAAAGGTGAAGGTTGTGGGTGATCTTCATGTTGACTGTCATCATACCATCGAAGATACCGGAATCGTTCTTGGAGAATGTATCAAGAAGGCCATTGGCGACAAGAAAGGTATCGTTCGCTACGGTTCCTGCATCCTTCCGATGGATGAATCCTTGATTCTTTCTGCCCTTGATTTATCCGGACGTCCATACTTTGTGACTGATCTTACATTTAATGTGGACAGCGTAGGCGGTTATGACACAGAAATGTGCAAAGAATTCTTCTATGCCATTTCCTACAGCGCAGGCATGAACCTTCATATCAAACAGTTATCCGAAGGCGGCAATGCCCACCACATCATTGAAGGCGCTTACAAATCATTTGCCAAAGCCCTTGATCAGGCAACCAAGTACGATGACCGCATCACAGATGTGTTATCTACGAAGGGTTCCTTATAATTGATGTTTGTGACTGACAGAGTATTGGAATTTGATAGGAGTTTTCGCGATGTTAGAGAAGAAATTTGAATTTGAAGAGTTTAAGTTAAATAGTGATGGTATGATTCCGGTGGTTGTGCAGGATTATGAGAACAAAGACGTGCTTATGGTTGCATACATGAATAAGGAATCCTATGAAAAAACCATCGAAACAGGACTTATGACCTACTGGAGTAGAAGCCGCAACGAATTATGGACCAAAGGACTTACATCCGGTCATGTACAGCACGTAAAAGAATTGAAAATCGACTGTGATAATGATACAATTTTAGCATTGGTTGACCAGACTGGTGCAGCCTGCCATACAGGAAATAGAACTTGTTTCTATAGAGAATTGGCAAATGTAAAATAGTATGATATAATATTCTGAAGATTATCATACAAACAAACTGGTTTGACGAAATGGAGGCCGAACAAGTGACAGCATTATTATCTGAATTTGTGAGCTATTCAATTGTATACGTGATGACAGTAGCATTTGCAGTTGCAGGTGTATTACTTGGCATTAAGTTAAAGAAGAACAACAGCTCTGAAGATTAAGCAATTTTCATTGTTTTTTATTCAAAAATATGAACTAAGAATAATAAGGAAAGTCATCCTTTTGATGGCTTTCTTTAGTGCGTTTTAAAGGAAGACGCACGCATATAGAAACATGGAGGACAAGATAAAGTGAAAAAATATGGTGTGAACGAACTGAGAAAGATGTATCTTGAGTTCTTTGAAAGCAAAGATCATTTAGCAATGAAGAGCTTCTCCTTAGTTCCACAGAATGATAACAGTTTATTATTAATTAATGCAGGTATGGCTCCATTAAAGCCTTACTTTACAGGGCAGGAGATTCCACCTCGCAAGAGAGTGACAACATGTCAGAAGTGTATCCGTACAGGTGATATTGAGAATGTTGGTAAGACAGCCCGTCACGGTACATTCTTCGAAATGTTAGGTAACTTCTCCTTTGGCGATTACTTCAAAGAAGAAGCAATCGAATGGACATGGGAATTCTTAACAGATGTGGTAGGATTAGATAAGGACCGTTTATATCCATCTGTATTTGAGAATGACGACGAAGCATTTGAAATCTGGGAAAAGAAAATCGGTATCGCGCCAGAAAGAATCTTCCGTTTTGGTAAAGAAGACAACTTCTGGGAACACGGCGCAGGCCCATGTGGTCCTTGTTCCGAAGTTTACTATGACCGTGGTGAAAAGTATGGTTGTGGACAGCCTGGATGTACAGTAGGCTGTGACTGTGACCGTTACATGGAAGTTTGGAACGATGTATTTACACAGTTTGATAACGATGGTCATGGCAACTACGTAGAATTAGAGAATAAAAACATCGATACAGGTATGGGTCTTGAACGTCTTGCAGTAGTAGTTCAGGATGTAGATTCCATCTTCGACGTTGATACAATCCAGGAACTTCGTGATAAAGTATGTGAATTCGCTAAGACAGAATACAAAACAGATGAAATCAAGGATATCTCCATCCGTCTGATCACAGACCACATCCGTTCCTCAACATTTATGATTTCCGATGGTATCATGCCATCCAACGAAGGTCGTGGATACGTTCTTCGTAGATTAATCCGTCGTGCAGCTCGTCATGGACGTTTACTTGGTATCGAAGGTAAATTCTTAGCAGAATTATCCAAGACAGTAATCTCCACTTCCTGCGATGGTTACCCAGAATTAGATGAAAAGAAAGATTTCATCACTAAGGTTCTTACTCAGGAAGAAGACAAGTTCAACAAGACAATCGACCAGGGTCTTTCTATCTTAGCTGATTTAGAAGCTGATTTAGAAGCAAAAGGCGAAAAGACATTAACTGGAGAAGACGCATTCAAATTATATGATACATACGGATTCCCTCTTGATCTGACAAAAGAAATCTTAGAAGAGAAGGGATTCGCAATCGACGAAGAAGGCTTCAACGCTTGCATGCAGAAACAGCGTGAAACAGCTCGTGCAGCTCGTAAAGTAACAAATTACATGGGTGCAGAAGCTACTGTATACGAAGAAATCGATGCAGCAATTACTTCCGAATTCGTTGGTTATGATAAATTAGAAACAGAAGGTAAAGTACTTGCTCTTACTACAGCAGAAGATGTTGTAGAAGCTTTAGTAGCTGGAGACAAAGGTACAATCATTACAGACGTAACTCCACTTTATGCTACAAGCGGTGGTCAGCAGGGTGATACAGGTTTCATCACTATTGGCGATGCACAGTTTAAAGTAGAAGATACACAGAAATTAGTTGGTGGCAAGATCGGTCATATCGGTATGATGGTTTCCGGCATGATCAAGGTTGACGACGTTGTTACATTAAGCGTTAACGCTGACCAGCGTGGTAAAACAGCTAAGAACCACAGTGCTACCCACTTATTACAGAAAGCATTACGTACCGTACTTGGTACTCACGTAGAACAGGCTGGTTCTTCCAACAACCAGGATAGACTTCGTTTCGACTTCTCTCACTTCCAGGCTATGACTGATGAAGAAATCAAAGAAGTTGAAGCTATTGTTAATGCTAAGATCGCTGAAAATCTTCCAGTTGTAACTCAGGTTATGAGCATGGATGATGCGAAGAAGACAGGCGCTATGGCATTATTCGGTGAAAAATACGGTGATGAAGTACGCGTTGTTAAGATGGGTGACTTCTCCACAGAATTATGTGGTGGTACACACGTAGCTAACACAGGCGTGATTTCCGCATTCAAGATCCTTTCCGAAACAGGTGTAGCTGCAGGTGTTCGTCGTATCGAAGCAATCACAGCTGACGCAGTATTTGCTTACTATGATGAAGTGGAAGCTTCCTTAGAAAAAGCAGCAGCAGTGGTAAAAGCAAAACCAGCTGATTTAGTAGAAAGATTAGAAAAATTAATGGCTGAAATGAAAGCACTTCAGTCTGAGAATGAATCCTTAAAGAGCAAGTTAGCTCAGGGCTCTTTAGGTGATGTTGCAAGCCAGGTGAAAGAAGTAAAAGGTGTGAAATTACTTGCTACTTCCGTAAAAGACGTTGATATGAACGGCTTACGTGACCTCGGCGACCAGTTAAAAGAACAGATCGGTGAAGGTGTTGTCATCATCGCTTCCGACAATGGCGGTAAAGTAAACTTAATCGCTATGGTAACTCCAGAAGCTATGAAAGCAGGCGCACACGCAGGCAACTTAATCAAAGGCATCGCAAAATTAGTAGGCGGTGGCGGCGGCGGCCGTCCAAACATGGCTCAGGCTGGTGGTAAGAATGCAGCTGGTATCCCAGATGCACTTGCTGAAGCAGAGAATGTATTAGCTGGACAGATCAAATAGTAGGGGTGGAAAGTAGTTAGAAACTGCATAGATGCCCTGACAGAACGCACTTTCGCTCAGCGGAAGACGTAGTGGTACTAAATTCAAAAGCCCACCACAAGAGGATGGGAAGAGTGAACTCTTCTAATCCTCTTGTGGTGGGCTTTTTTCATTAAGTGCCAACGCCTTCCGATGGTTCTGTCCAGGGCATCTGTGCAGATTCCTACTACTTGCCAGCCTTTTGAGGAGCAGAAAAGCAAGTCGAATTACGCGATCGGACTTGTTTGGCGAAAATTACAGTTTACGAAGACGGTAGCGAGTGAGAAAGCAAGTAGAATATGCAGGCAGGAAGTTTTTTGACAAGAAGAAGTGGATTGGATGCTGAAGGGAAGCATAATAGCTGGTGCAGGGAATGGATAAGTGAGTTTGCTTGCTTTCCCATCCCCGAAAAATTCTATAAAACGTTGATCAGGGATGGGAAATCGTCAAAATTGTGAAAGCCCATCCCTGAAAAATCGCAAAATACGTGAATTAGGGAATGGAAATCGTTAGAATCGCGAAAACCCATCCCTACTCTAGCTTGATTTCACTGTTGTGAGTGATGGGAAAAGTAGATTTTTGCTATTTCCATTCCCCAAAAAGGGATGGAACGCGTGTCCACAGTGATGGGATTTCTAGATTTTCGTTATTCCCCATCAACAATTAAATCGTGCCAGCAAAATCAAGGGATGGGAAAACTAAGAATTCAAGGATCCGCATCCCTCCACGCGCCATTAGGCGCCAAAATGCACCGCAAATACGCCACTACCCGCCAAAATGTAATTCAAACGCGCCGCTACTCACAACAATTCAAACGCGCCGCTACCCTCAACAACGCAATGCCCTCCCCAGGCAACTAAAAAAGGACATCCAAAGGATGTCCTCTTGATTCATAGTCTTAAGACTATTTATATTTTCTTTTACGTGCTGCTTCAGATTTCTTTTTACGTTTTACGCTTGGTTTTTCGTAATGTTCACGTTTACGAATTTCCTGCTGAATACCTGCTTTTGCACAGCTTCTCTTGAATCTGCGTAAAGCGCTATCTAAAGTTTCGTTTTCTTTAACGATTACATTTGACATAGACTCACACCTAACCTCCCTCCAGTTGTAGATTGTGCACGTGTACTATACAACTGTTTGGGTTTATTTTATGCACTAATGCACTCTTATAATTATATCGAAAATACAAGATTCGTCAAGTGATTTTCTCTAATTTTTTTAAATAATATAAGAAAAATTATAAGTAAAAACCAAAGCAGTCCGCAAGATCTATAACTATGATAGCAATCTTCCATCCATTGCCAAAATGCATACTTTGTGCTACTATCTATATAAGTATGCAATTTGATAACATGCATATACTATGTCAGTAAAATGGAGGGGAAATCCTATGAGACCAACTATTGTTATTTATAAATCGAAATATGGAACCACCCAGGCTTATGCGAAAAAGATTGCCAGAGAGCTCGATACAGAAGCAATTTTAGTTGAACAGCTCAAGGAATTTCATCGTATTGGAGAATATGAGAATGTCGTGCTTTGCCTTCCAATCTACAACGGCGGACTGGCAGGGATCAATACGATCAAAGCAAGATATTATATGATAGCAGAGAAGAATATCACATTGCTGATGGTGGGTATGAGTGATCCACAGGATGAAGGAAGTATCTATCAGGTAATCAATCATTCTCTGACAGACAACATGAAACGTAAATTTGCTATCTACTATGCGCAGGGTAAGGTGCGTTATAACGGTATGATGCTGCAGGATAAGTTTTCATGGAACAGCTGGATGAAGCAGTTACAGAAGCAAGCATCAGAAAACATGAATGACACACAGAAAGAGATGTTAAAACATGCAAAAGACAGACTGGATTTCTACGACGAAGCACAGCTTGAAAGTCTGCTTGCGCACGTAACCATAGATTAACCAAACAACCAAGGAGAACAATACCTACATGAATTTAATTGAGATAGATTTTCAGCTGCCGGGCGAGTATGCAGCCAATGTGTTCGGCCAGTTCGACAGCTTCATGAAGAAAATTGAAAAGACACTCCACATTTCCATCGTCTTAAGGGGCGACAGCGTCAAGCTCATTGGAAAAGAACGAGATGTCAAAAAGGCAAAAGAGGTCATCGACAGCTTAACTGAGCTTGCAAAGAGAGGCAACCAGGTGACAGAGCAGAATGTCAACTATGCGCTGGCTCTTTCCATGGAGGATAAAGCAAGCGACATCGTGGGACTCGACAAGGAAGTCATCTGCCACACCATCCAGGGCAAGCCTGTCAAACCAAAGACTCACGGCCAGAAGGACTACATCGATGCCATCAATAAGAAGATGATCGTATTCGGCGTGGGCCCTGCCGGAACTGGAAAGACCTATCTTGCCATGGCAGCAGCCATTACTGCATTTAAGAACAATGAAGTAAACCGAATCATCATGACAAGACCTGCCATCGAAGCAGGCGAAAAGCTGGGATTCTTACCAGGTGACTTACAGAGCAAGGTGGATCCATACCTGCGACCACTTTACGATGCACTTTATGAGATTATGGGCGCAGATACCTTCTTAAAGAACATGGAGAAAGGCCTGATCGAAGTGGCACCGCTTGCTTACATGCGAGGTCGTACGTTAGACAACGCATTCATCGTCCTCGACGAAGCCCAGAACACCACTCCAGCCCAGATGAAAATGTTCCTGACACGTATCGGCTTTGGCTCAAAAGCTATCATTACCGGCGATTTGACCCAGAAGGATCTTCCATTTGATGCAAAATCCGGATTAGAAGAAGCCATTCAGGTACTTGGCAAGATTGACGACATCGGCATCTGCGAGCTGACCAACCGAGATGTTGTAAGACATCCACTGGTACAGAAGATTGTCACCGCATATGACGATTATGAGAATAAACAGGCGAAGAAGAAAAAGCGTTCCGAAGCCATCAAACGAGAAAGAACCTCAAATAACCGCCGCCCCAAACAGTAAGTGACGGACACTTTTGATTATTTATAGGAGAAAAGAAGATGAGTATCATCATTGAGAATGAATACGAAGCAAAAACTTTAGAAGGTTATGAAGCCATTATTGAAGAAATTGTGGAAGCAGCCCTTGATTATGAGAAGTTTCCATACGAATGTCAGGTCAGCGTGACATTGGTGGATAATGAAACCATTCACCAGATCAACAGGGAATATCGAGAAATCGACAGACCAACTGACGTATTAAGCTTCCCGGCATTGGAATATGATTTCGGTGGAGATTTTGAATGGTTAGACGAAGCAGGTGTTGAATTCTGCGATCCGGAATCCGGAGAGATCGTCCTCGGCGACATCATGATCTCCATGGATAAAGTAGAAGAACAGGCAGAAGAATTCGACCATAGCCAAAAGCGTGAGTTTGCATTCCTGATTGCCCACAGCATGTTACATCTCATGGGCTATGACCACATGGAAGACGATGAACGTGTGGTTATGGAACAGAAGCAGGAAGAGATTCTTCAGTCCAAGGGCTACACACGCGACTAGATCAACAACGAGGAGTTTATTATGAGCAGTAAAAATAAAAACAGCGCAGGCAATGCCTTGATGCAGGGTGCCATCCTTGCAGCCGCATCCATCTTTTGTCGAATCATCGGACTCTTATATCGAAGTCCATTACGTGAAATCATCGGCGATGATGGGAACGGATTTTACTCAATTGCATATAATATTTACACAATTATCCTGTTAATTGCATCCTTTTCCATCCCGCTTGCAGTATCCAAAGCAATTTCTGCAAGACTGGCAAAGGGAGAATATAAGAATGCGCAGCGAATCTTCCACGGCGCACTGGCCTATGCCTTTGTGGTTGGTGGACTGGGATTTGTAATCTGCTATTTTGGCGCACCATATCTGGTAACCGATGGCGCAGTGCCGGCCCTTCGTATGTTAGCACCAGTAATCTTCTTCTCTGGAATTTTAGGTGTATTACGAGGATATTTCCAGGGACACTCTACCATGGTGCCAACATCTATTTCACAGATTATCGAACAGATTCTCAATGCCTTCGTATCCGTTGGGGCAGCCTATCTTATGGTTCGCCACTTAAAGGCAACCACTGAATCCGAACAGCTTTACCGTGCATCCTTAGGTGCCAAGGGTTCTGCCATGGGTACAGGTGCAGGTGTTTTGATCGGTCTTTTATTCTGTATGTTTGTGTACGCTGTATACAGACCTAGAATGAAGCGCTACGTCAGCCGTGATAAGACAAAACATGTGGAATCCTACGGAAGCATTTTCAAAATTTTGATTTTGACCATTACACCGGTTATTTTTGCAACAGCGATCTACAACTGTTCTGCAAGTATTGACCAGTCCATCTTCCAGTTTATTTTGGGACACAAACACTATAAAGAACTGACCATGGCAACATTATATGGTATTTTCGGTACCCAGTTTAACGTGCTGATCAACGTACCAGTTTCCATGGCATCCGCTTTATCCTCTGCTATCGTACCGAATATCTCTGGTAACTACGCAGTGGGGAACATGGAAGAACTGAACAAATCCATCACCAGCGCGATTAAGTTAAATATGCTTGTCATGATTCCTTGTGCAGTGGGCTTAACTGTTCTGGCTGATCCAATCATCCACTTATTATTCCCAACTGCTACCGCACTTGGTGGGAAATTATTAATGATGGGATCCATCACCGTTGTATTCTACGGCTTATCCACCTTAAGTAATGGTATCTTACAGGGACTTGGTAAGATGAACGTACCAGTAAAAAATGCTGGAATCGCAGTCATCATTCAGGCAATCGTTTTAGTGCCATTATTATATTTTACAAATTTAGAAGCATACGCTCTGGTTATTGTTATGATCGTATTCTCCTTCGTCATGTGTATCTTAAACTCCAGAGCAATCACAAAGTATGCAGGCTATCAGCAGGAATATGCGAAGACATTCATTAAACCATTCCTTGCAGCGATTGTGATGGGCGTGGCTACATTTGCCACATATTATGCAAGCCACTTAGTCACTGTGAAGGCAGGAAATTATGTTGGTAATGCCATCTCCTGCGTAATTGCCATCGGCGTGGCAGTAGCCGTGTACGCAGTGGGTGTCATCAAGACCAATGCTGTGACAGAAGAAGAGCTTTACAGCATGCCGAAGGGAAGAAGCTTAGTCAGACTTTGCAAAAAAGTACATTTACTGTAAGTCTCGGGCTCATTCGGGAGAAGCATGGCTAAATCGCAGAAATCGCAAAAGAAACAAAAACACATATTAATATAGAAGAAACGTAAAAAATAGGTAAAATTTCAAGGAGTAATTGACATGATTTATGACCTGATCATCGTAGGTGGTGGGGCTGCCGGCATGATGGCCGCCATCACAGCTGCCGAACAAGGACAAAAATCAATCATCATAGAGAAGATGCCAAGGCTTGGCAAGAAGCTGCTGGCCACAGGAAACGGCAGATGCAATTTCACCAATTCCTATTTAGATGACGACTGCTACCGCGGTGGGAAGAAGGATTTCATCTTCACGGCGCTGGATCAGTTCACTTACGAGCAGACCGTGGAATTCTTTGAAGGATTGGGGATTGCCTGCGTAGAAAAGGATGGCTATTATTATCCAGCATCCAATCAGGCGGCAACCATTGCCGACGGCCTGATCTATAAGATTTCCAGTCTTCCGATCAAGGTGGAAACCGGGACCATCGTCAGATCCATTAAAAAGGACAAGCATTTTGTGGTGAATACCGACAAGGGTAGTGTCCACGGTAGGAATGTACTTGTAACCACAGGTGGCAAGGCCCAGGAGAAGCTTGGCAGCGACGGTGCAGGGTATGCCTTTGCCAAGGCATTTGGTCATAAAATTGTGAGACCATTCCCAACATTAACGGCCCTTAAGGTGAAGGAACATCACTTAAAGAATGCCTCCGGCGTTCGTTGCCAGTGCAGAATGACGGTCACCGGCAGGGGAAGAAAATATCAGGAGCAGGGAGAATTGCAGATTACCAAGTATGGTATCTCCGGCGTTATGGTATTTCAGTTAAGCCGTTATGTCATCGAAGAGTTACTTCGTGGCGGCAAACCAAGGGTGACTTTGGATCTACTCCCTATGGAGGATGACATGGAGGCTTGTCATGACAAGATGATCACTCTTTGTGATTACAAAACCGTGGGACAGTGGCTTGAAGGCTATCTCCCAGCAAAACTAGCAGCGGAAATCGTGAAACTTTCCGGTGTGAAACCAACGAAAAAAACAACTGAACTCAATCAGGATGAATATAGAAGAATCTGGAATAATCTAAAGAAGCTGCCCCTCACCATCGACGGGTACAACGACTTTGACCAGGCCCAGGCTACCGCAGGTGGCGTATCCTTAAAACAGATTTCCCCATACACCATGGAATCCGAGCTGGTGGAAGGCTTATATTTTGCCGGTGAAGTGATGGATGTGGACGGAACCTGTGGCGGTTACAACCTACAGTGGGCATGGACTTCCGGATATCTTGCAGGAAGGAGCATATTATGATTCGTCTTTCACAGATAAAGCTTCCTGTGAACCATAAAAAATCAGATATTGACAGAGTAATCATGAAAAAGCTGGGACTGAAGAAAGTTCCAGCTTATAAAATGGTAAAACAGTCCATCGACGCAAGAAAAAAGAATGACATTCAGGTAATCTACACTGTGGAACTGTCCCTGCCGAATGAAGCCAAGGTGGCGAAACGCTGTAAACAGGCAGCCATCGTGGCAAAAAAGGAGTATCAGCTTCCCCCATCCGGCGGGCAAATGTTACCGCATCCTCCGGTCATTGTTGGCATGGGGCCAGGTGGTCTCTTCTGTGCATATCAGCTTGCCAAGGCAGAGTATGCACCAATTGTCATAGAACGAGGAGAAGCAGTGGATGACCGTGCAGCGACGGTGGAACATTTTTGGAAAACTGGGGAACTCAACACCGAATCCAACGTTCAGTTTGGGGAAGGCGGTGCAGGAACCTTCTCCGATGGAAAGTTGAACACCTTAGTCAAAGATAAATTCGCAAGGAATACTTATGTGCTGGACACTTTTGTAAAGCATGGGGCACCAGAAGATATTTTGTATACAAACAAGCCACACATCGGCACCGATGAGCTTCGCGGTGTGGTGCGAAACATGCGGGAAGCCATTATAGAGATGGGCGGTCAGGTGCATTTTAACACCAAGCTGACCGATTTTGAGGTAAAGGATGGCGAGATTAGCAAAATTCAGATCAATGACAGCGACTGGATGGACTGTGGGCCGGTGATTTTGGCCATTGGGCACAGCGCCAGGGATACATTTGCCATGCTCCACGAGAAAAAAGTGGTCATGGAACCAAAACCATTCGCCATCGGGGTTCGTGTAGAGCATCCAAGAACCATGATTAACGAATCCCAGTACGGAGCAGGCTATCCGGAGAAGTTACTTCCGACAGCAGCCTACAAGCTGACCGCCAAGGCCGCAAATGGCCGAAGCGTCTATTCCTTCTGCATGTGTCCAGGCGGATATGTGGTGAATGCCTCCTCGGAGGAGCAGCGTCTGGTGGTAAATGGCATGAGTAACCACGACCGAATGGCGGCCAATTCAAACTCCGCCATCATTGTCAATGTCACCCCAGAGGATTTTGGGTCTGAAGATGTGCTGGCCGGCGTGGAATTCCAGCGTAGATGGGAAGAAAGCGCTTACCGTGAAGGAAAAGGGCAGATTCCAGTCCAGCTTTTTAAAGATTTTGAGGCCGATGTTACATCCACATCTTACGGTGATTTTAAGCCTTGTCAGAAGGGCGGACACGCCTTTGGCAACCTGAATAACTGTTTGCCTAAATACTGTGTGGATGCTATAATAGATGGGCTGTATCAGTTTGAGAAGAAGATCAAGGGCTATGCAAGACCAGATACCATCTTAAGTGGGGTTGAGACGAGAACTTCATCGCCGGTTCGCATCCTTCGTGGGGATGATTATACCAGTGAGATCACAAATCTCTATCCATGTGGGGAAGGTGCTGGATATGCTGGAGGAATCACTTCCGCAGCCATGGACGGCATGAAGGTAGCCGAGGCTGTGATCAGACGATATAAACCAATGTGAGAGGATAATGAAATTGGATAATTTAAGAGAAAGAATTAAAAATAAAAGCCGCGTGGTCATTAAGATCGGTTCTTCATCCATCATTCATGAAGCAACTGGTCAGTTGAATTTTGGCCGATTAGAAAAGCTGGTGCGCATCTTAACTGACATTCATAACAGTGGCAAGGATGTGGTATTGGTAACCTCCGGTGCGGTAGGAGTAGGAATGAAGGCACTTGGCCTTACCAGAAAACCTAGAAGTATTACCATGAAACAGGCTTGTGCAGCCGTTGGGCAGGGTCGACTGATTGCAGTTTATCAGAAGCTTTTTTCTGAATACAATCAGGGCGCAGCACAGGTGCTTCTTACGAAAGAAACCATGTTAAGTGATGTGAGAAGACGAAACGCCAAGAATACATTTGACAACTTATTCGACTTAGATATCATTCCGATCGTAAACGAGAATGATACCGTATCCACAGAAGAAATCGAATTTGGTGATAACGATACCTTATCAGCTGTGGTTGCAGCGGTAGTTGGGGCAGACTTACTAATCCTGCTTTCCGATATCGACGGCATGTATACAGACGATCCAGGGAAGAATCCGGATGCTGAGCTGATCCCGGTCATCGAAGTCATCGACGAAAAGATAGAAACCATGGGCAAGGGTTCTAATTCGCTCGTAGGAACCGGCGGTATGGCAACCAAGATTGCAGCAGCGAATATCGTAACGGATGCAGGTGCTGACATGGTCATCACCAATGCAGCAGATCTTGATAACATCAGCCGTGTGTTACGTGGGGAAGAAGTAGGTACTTTATTCTTAGCACATAAGAGAACCAACTTTAAGCTCATGGAATATTTGGAAACGAAGACTTATTTAAGATAGATTCATACAGGGAATCGTAGTTTGGAAATAGATAGGAGTATTTGGAAGATGGATGAAAAGAAAATCGCAAGAATCAACGAGCTTTATCATAAATCCAAAGCGGAAGGCTTAACAGAAGCAGAAAAAGCAGAACAGCAGAAGCTTCGTGGGGAATATATCGCAGCAGTCAGAAACAATATCAGAGCGCAGCTTGACAATGCAGATATTCAGGAAGCAGATGGAAGAATCGTTCCACTAAAGAAAAAGCGTCTCATGAATCAGCGAAAGAATGCAGCAACAGCATTTCGCAATAAGAATTAGCATGAATTAAGGCTGAATCATAGAATATGTCTATGGTAGAATAGGATTGTATGAAAATCAATACAATCCTATTTTTGCTTGTATTATAATTGCCTTTGGTATTATAATATTTTTTAAGTATATAATTAATTGTCAGCAGGCAAAGGGGCTAAAAAAATCGTGTGATTTTTTTAGCTTTTATTCGTTTGCAAAGAATTAGTTATAACTAACTAAAGCTAAGTATAAGTGTTGTAGCTTAAAATTATAACTTAATAACAGAAAGGAAGGTTATTACGAATGGCATTGTTTACATTTAAAGGTGGTATTCATCCAGCTGATGGTAAAGAACTTGCAAAAGATCAGCCAATCAAAGAATACTTACCAAAAGGCGAATGTGTGTATCCAGTGAGCCAGCATATCGGTGCTCCAGCAAAGCCTATTGTAAAAAAAGGTGACCGCGTATTAGCAGGACAGTTAATCGCAGAAGCAGGTGGATTTGTTTCTGCCAATATCTTTTCCTCCGTATCCGGTACCGTAACAAAAGTTGAACCACGCTTAACAGTCGCTGGTGCAATGGTAAATTCTATCGTAATCGACAACGACGGTAAATTTGAAACCGTAGAATTTACAGCAAAACCTTACGCAGAAATGACAAGAGAGGAAGTCATTGGTGCAATCAAACAGGCTGGTATCATCGGTCTTGGTGGTGCAGGTTTCCCTACACACGTAAAATTATCTCCAAAAGATCCAGATGCAATCGACAGCATCATTGTGAATGCAGCTGAATGTGAACCTTATATCACAGCTGACTACAGATGTATGTTAGAATGCCCAGAAAAGATGATTGACGGTTTAGAAATCATCCTCGACTTATTCCCTAAAGCAAAGGGTATCATCGGTGTGGAAGATAACAAACCAGACGCAATCAAAAAATTAGAAGGATTAGTAGCAGGCAAGGATCGTATCTCCGTTGCTCCATTAAAGACAAAATACCCACAGGGTGCTGAACGTTCTTTAATCTTTGCTACAACAGGAAGATCCATCAACTCTGCAATGCTTCCAGCAGATGCAGGCTGTATCGTAGACAACGTTGCTACATGTATGGCAATCTCTGATGCAGTAAAACTTGGAAAACCATTATATGAAAGAGTAGTAACTGTATCTGGTGATGCAGTGAACCAGCCTGGCAACTTCTTAGTAAAATCCGGTACATGTGTTGCTGAATTAGTTGACGCAGCAGGCGGATTCAAGACTCAGCCAGAAAAGATCATTTCCGGTGGTCCTATGATGGGTATGGCTATGAGCTCTCTCAACGTACCAGCTCAGAAAGCATTCTCTTCTTTATTAACAATGACAAAAGACCCTGTAGCAGCTTCTCCAGTTAGCGCATGTATCCGTTGTGGACGTTGTGTATCCGCTTGTCCAGAATTCTTAATGCCTACAAAGCTTGCTCAGTTAGCAGATAACCATGAAATCGATCGTTTTGAAGAATTAAACGGTGCAGAATGCGTTCAGTGCGGATCCTGCTCTTACGTGTGTCCTGCAAAACGTCCTTTAGCTCAGTCTATGGCAACTGGTAGAAGACAGGTGCTCGCAAACAGACGTGCAAGAGCTGCAAAATAATAGTGAGGTGTAAATATGGAACAGTTATTTAAAGTGTCTTCAAACCCTCATGTTAGGGACAAAGTTACGACACACAGCATTATGCTCGATGTAATCCTTGCACTCATTCCGGCTACATTAGTTGGTTTCGTTGTATTTGGATTACCTGCTGTTATCACAACAGTTTTATCTATCGCTACATGTGTGATTGCTGAATATGCTTGGCAGCACTTCATGGGCAAACCAGTAACAATTAATGACTTCTCCGCATTACTGACTGGTTTATTACTTGCTTTAAACTTACCAGCTGGATGTTCCTGGTATATTCCAGTACTTGGTGGTTTATTCGCAATCATCGTTGTTAAACAGGTATTTGGTGGTTTAGGTCAGAACTTCATGAACCCAGCTCTCGGTGCTCGTTGTTTCTTACTTCTTTCCTTCACAGGCAAGATGACAACATTCCTTGCACCAGCTGCAAAAAGAACTGCAGATGCCATGACAATGGCTACTCCTCTTGGAGTATTAAAAGAAGGCGGTTACGAAGCTTTAACACAGGCTTTCACAGTAAAAGAATTATTCATTGGTACAATTCCAGGAACAATCGGTGAAGTTTCCGCAATCGCATTAATCCTCGGTGGTGCTTACTTAGTATGGAAGAAAGTTATTTCTATCCGTATCCCAGCTGCTTATATCATCACATTTGCAGTATGCATCATCTTATTCGGTGGACATGGTCTTGATGTGAACTTTTTAGCTATGCACTTATTCGGTGGTGGTTTAATGTTAGGTTCCATCTTCATGGCTACAGACTATGTTACATCCCCAATTACTGATAATGGTAAATTAGTATTTGGTTGCTGTGCTGGTTTATTAACAGCAATCTTCCGTCTCTTCGGTTCCGGAGCAGAAGGTGTTTCCTATGCAATCATCATCAGTAACTTATTAGTACCTCTTATTGAAAAATACACAATGCCAACAGCTTTTGGTATGGCAAAAAAAGGAGGTAAATAATTATGGATAAAAGCTTAGTTATTGACGCTCTTAAGTTATTAGCAATTACTTTAGTTGCTGGTTTAGCATTAGGTTTTGTATATAACATTACAAAAGAACCAATCGAACAGCAGAAGTTACTCGCAAAACAGGCTGCTTATCAGGTAGTATTTGAAGGTGCAGAATCTTTTGAGAATGTTGACTTCACAGAAGACGAAATCGCAAAATTAACAGCTGACAATGGTATCGAAGGTGTTACAATCAACGAAATCATGGCTGCAAAAGATGCCTCCGGTGCAGATCTCGGTTTTGTATTTGACGTAACATCCTCCAAAGGTTACGGCGGAGATGTAGAATTAGCAGTTGGTATCCAGGCAGATGGCACAGTGAATGGTTATGACACATTATCCATTTCTGAAACAGCTGGTTTAGGTATGAACGCTACAAAGGATGATTTCAAAAACAACTACAAAGGCATCAAACCAGAAGGCCAGTTAGCAGTTGTAAAAGATGGTTCCGGCGCAGGCGATGACAACAAGATCGACGCAATCTCCGGTGCAACTATCACATCCCGTGCAGTAACAAGCTGTGTTAACACTTGTTTAGCTTATACAGTAGAAGGAGGTAAATAGGATGAAGACAAATCCAGTTGAACGTTTGGTTAACGGTATTTTAAAAGAAAATCCTACCTTCGTTCTGATGCTTGGTATGTGTCCAACACTTGCCGTAACAACATCAGCTACCAACGGAGCAGGTATGGGTCTTACAACAACAGCGGTTTTAATGTTCTCTAACATGATTATTTCTATTCTTAGAAACTTCATTCCAGACCGCGTTCGTATCCCAGGTTACATCGTAGTTATCGCATCCTTAGTAACATTAGTACAGTTCTCCTTACAGGCTTACTTACCAGCGTTAAATGATGCGTTAGGTTTATACATCCCATTAATCGTAGTTAACTGTATCATCTTAGGTCGTGCAGAATCCTTCGCTTCCAAGAATGGTCCAATCATCTCCTTCTTCGATGGTGTTGGTATGGGTCTCGGATTTACAGTAGCTTTAACAATTTTAGGTGGTTTCCGTGAATTACTCGGTGCAGGAACATTATTTGGTATGACTGTAATGCCAGCAGCATTCCAGCCAATCTCCATCTTCATCTTAGCACCAGGTGCCTTCTTCGTTCTTTCCTGCTTAGTAGCAATTCAGAACAAGATCAAAAACCGCAAATAAGACTAATTAGGAGGAATTTAAAATGATTGGAAATTTAATAGTAATTATGATTAGCTCCGCCCTGGTTAGTAACGTAGTTTTATCCCAGTTCTTAGGTTTATGTCCATTCCTTGGTGTATCTAAGAAGGTTGAAACTGCTGCAGGTATGGGCGCTGCCGTAATCTTCGTTATCACAATTGCATCTTTAGTTGCAAGTTTAATTTACAAATTCGTGTTAAGTCCACTTGACTTAGCTTACTTACAGACAATCGTATTCATCTTAGTTATCGCAGCTTTAGTACAGTTCGTAGAAATGTTCTTAAAGAAATCTATGCCTGCATTATATGAATCTCTTGGAGTTTTCCTTCCACTGATCACAACAAACTGTGCAGTATTAGGTGTTGCTTTAAATAACGTACAGTATGGATATGGTATCATTGAATCCGTTGTCAATGGTTTCGCTACAGCAGTTGGTTTTACAATCTCCATCGTAATCCTTGCTGGTATCCGTGAAAACCTTGAATTCAACGACATCCCAGAATCTTTCCAGGGAATGCCAATTGTACTTGTTTCTGCAGGTCTTATGGCAATCGCATTCTTCGGATTCTCTGGTGTAATTTAAGGAGGGAATGAGAAGATGAATATTACAGCAATTATCTTAGCCGGCGCCGTAGTTGGTGTCGTAGGTTTACTCATTGCCGTTCTTCTTGGTGTTGCTTCCGAAGCATTCAAGGTTCCAGTAGATGAAAAGGCAGTAGCAGTAAGAGAAGCACTTCCAGGTAACAACTGTGGTGGTTGTGGTTACGCTGGTTGTGATGGTTTAGCAGCAGCAATCGCTAAGGGAGAAGCTCCAGTTAACGCTTGTCCAGTTGGTGGTGCAGCAGCTGCAGCAGAAATCTCTTCTATCATGGGTGTAGAAGCAGGCGAATCTGTGAAGATGGTAGCTTTCGTTAAATGTGCAGGTACATGCGACAAAGCAAAAGACAAATATGAATATGTTGGTACTCCTGACTGTGTAGCAGCAGCTACAATCCCAGGTGGCGGTGCAAAAGCATGTTCTTTCGGTTGTACAGGTCTTGGTACTTGTGTAAAAGCTTGTCAGTTCGACGCAATCCACGTTGTTGATGGTGTTGCAGTTGTTGACAAAGAAAAGTGTGTAGCTTGTGGTAAGTGTGCTTCCATGTGTCCAAAGGGCATGATTGAGATGGTACCATACGATGCAAAAGTATTAGTACAGTGTAACTCCCACGACATGGGTAAAAACGTAAAAGCTGTATGTGATGCAGGTTGTATCGGCTGCCAGTTATGTAAGAAGACATGTAAGTTCGAAGCAATCGAAATCGATCGTTTCTTAGCTCACATTGACTACAGCAAGTGTAAAAACTGTACTGCATGTGCTATGAAGTGTCCAACAGGTATTATCCAGACACCTAAAAAGCCAGCAGGCGTAAAATATGAAAAACCAGCTCCAAAGAAAGCAGCTGAAAAATAGTTTTTTGTAAAAGGTGGGCCGTCACGTTGTGGCGGCCCTTTTTTGTGGACTTGAGGCGTTGTTGGAAGACGATTTGGCGTGTAATGTGGCGAGGAAGTTGTTCTTTTGCGTGTAGTGGCGCGAAGAAGTTGCTCTTTTAGCGTGTTGTGGCGCGGAAATTGTTCTTTTAGCGTGTTGTGGCGCGGCGAGGGATGGGAAAACTGGGATTATAAGAAAACCATTCCCCTTACAAAGCTGTTACGTGGCGATTTGGTGGGAGGGAAATTGAAAATTTAAGAAAACCATTCCCCTTACAAAGCTGTTACGTGGCGATTTGATGGGAGGAAAATTGAAAATTTGAGAAAACCATTCCCCTCTCACGGATGTTACGTGGTGAACAAGGGAATGGAAATGGAAAATATTGAAGAATCCCATCCCCAATTTCCGTTTTCAGCGATTTTAAGGGGATGGGAAAGCAAGAATATATGAATATCCATTCCCTGCTATCGCTGACACGAAAGAGTAGACACGCATTCCACTCTATGAAAAAGCAAGCATTATGAAGAATGGAAGTAGTAGACACGCATTTCACTCCTTGGAAGACGCAAAAAAGAAAAGAAAATCATAGTAGACATGATTTTCCTTCCTTTAGTTCTTTAATTATTCAATTGCAAGCATGCATAAAAGCATAACCCAAAATACATCAAACCTTCACGAACATCTCACTAATCCAGTTATTCACAGTCTTCGTGTCAAGCTGTGCCCCCAAAGATTCGAAGGTTACGATCATATTCTTCCCTGGAATCCAGCCATTGCGGTTGTATAAGTTGAGCTTTTCCACAGTTCTTCTGGCATATTCTGGATCTTCCATCCGTCCAAAGTGCTCCCAGATGATGATCTTACGGGTGCGCGGATGCATAATCGTGAAATCCGGATAATATGTCTTTCCCATTAATGTGATGGGATATTCGTACTTATATGGGATATTCGAATAATAAAGCTTGTTGGCAATAAAACACTCAGATTTTACGCGCACGAATTCTCCATTCTCTGTTTCATTGATGTCAGGGATAGGAATGTCAATGGTGGACGGATAAGGCTCACTTAGCCAGCGCTCAATATAGTCCTTTGTAGGTGTGACGTGTGGTGTGATGAGTGCCTGTCTGGCAGGATGAAGATTGTCATAGATCGATAAAAGACCATATGGCTGAAATTTTTCAAGAAATGTCCTGATCAGCTTTAGCTGATTCTGGCAAAAAATCAGTACTTTGCGGTTGTATGAGTTTTGTGCGATCAATGCTGCTTTTTTGTGTTCATTTTTCGGAATGTAATGTTTTTGGCCATCCACTATGTGATAGTATTTCGTTTTTTGTTTCGTGCAACAAATCTCCAAAGTGCCTTTTGGTGCGTTCATTGGTCGTTCCAATGTATGGATCATGGTCGCGTATACATTCGCCAGATGCTGAAGATATGTAGTAAATTCTTTCGTAGATGCTCCCTCCTTAATCATACATCCCCTCTTTTAATGTATATCGCTAGTATAAATGGAAATATCTGACAAGTCAATATGAAAATAACAATTCCAACAGTTGAATTAATTCCGTCAGGCAAATAAATTCCTCACCAACGGTACAATCTATGATATAATATCAATTAGGAGATTTTGATTGGAGGAACAGATAGCATGAAATGTCCATATTGTGGAGATGAAAATTTAAAGGTAATCGATTCCAGACCGGTGGAAGATAACAATTCCATCCGTCGCCGCCGCCAGTGCGTGGCTTGCGGGAAGCGTTTTACCACTTATGAGAAGATAGATACAGAGGCTGTGACCGTAATCAAGAAGGACAAGACCCGCCAGCTCTTTGATCGCAGCAAGATCGAGCACGGTATTATTCAGTCATGCCACAAGCTGCCGGTTTCCATGTCTCAGATTGAGCGTGCTGTTGATGAGATTGAAGCAAAAGTTTATGCCCTTGGAATGAGAGAAGTGCCAAGCTCCACCATCGGTGAGATTGTTATGGACAAGATGCGCGAGATTGACGAAGTTGCTTATGTTCGATTTGCCTGCATCTACCGCGAATTCCGTGACGTGAACGACTTTATCACAGAACTTGAACGCATGCTGAAGAAATAAGAAGTTGAATCCCAGAGAACCAGTGCAAATGTTTTGCTGCTGGTTCTTTTTTTTCTGTAAAACATATTTCTGTATTGTAAATATCTACCATATATGCTATAATATCACCATAACTTCCTTGGAGAGGGAAGGAGCACATATGTATTATTCCGTGACAAGCGGTACCATTGGCGGCATGAAGGGTGCAATTGTGCACGTGGAGGTGGATGCCAGTAATGGAATGCCGTATTTTTCTATGGTCGGTTATCTTTCGCATGAGGTACGGGAAGCGAAGGAGCGCGTGATTGCAGCACTGCGCACCGTTGGCTTTACGTTACCGCCGAAGAGAATCACCGTCAGCTTAAGCCCTGCCGATTTGAAGAAGGCAGGAGCATCATTTGATTTCCCAATTGCTATGGCAGTTCTGGGAAGCTTTCAGTTTATTGAAACCAAACAGTTAGACGATGCCTTTTTTGCAGGTGAACTGGGTCTCGAAGGATCTGTTCATGAAGCAAAAGGCTTATTACCTATGCTCTTAGAAGCAAAAAGATGTGGAATCAGGACCTGTTTTGTACCGAAGGAGAATGAAGCGGAGCTTCGTACGGTCACAGGTATGGATATCTACCTGGTTGAGAGTTTGATGGACATGGTCGATTATTTAAAAGGCTCTGGTGTTCTGGAACGGCTCAATCATCAGGAGTATGATCCGGGTCCAAGACCAGAGTATCCTGATTTTGTCCATGTACGTGGGCAGAGTATTGCCAAGAGGGCATTGGAGATTGCAGCGGCAGGAAGACACAATATCCTGTTAATCGGCCAGGCAGGATGTGGGAAATCCATGCTGGCAAACTGCATTAAGAGTATTCTGCCACCACTTTCTGAGTAAGAAAGTCAGGAAGTGGCAGCGATTTACAGCGCCCGCGGGGAGAAATTAGAGAATCCATGTTATGCACCGTTTCGAGCACTGCATCACACGATTTCCTATTCTGCATTTCTTGGAGGAGGCAGCAATTTGACGCCTGGAGAGATTACGATGGCTCATAATGGAGTACTTCTGATGGATGAGATGCCGGAATTTCGCAGAAACTGTCTGGAGGGACTGCGGGAACCCTTGGAGAATCGCATGATCAGCATTAGCAGAACCAGTGGTAACTTTGAATTTCCGGCGGATGCCATGATTATTGCAACAGCCAATCCCTGTCCGTGCGGGAATTATCCTGACATGAATCGCTGTACCTGTACTCAGGTTATGCGCAGCCGCTATATGAATCGATTGACCAGACCACTGTTAGAACGCTTTGATCTGATCATTCCCATGGTGAAAGTGGAGGAGAAGGATTTTCATGATCAGGGTGAAGAATCCGCAGTGATTCGTAAACGTATTATATATGGAAGAAACAGACAAAAAGAACGGTTTGACGGGCGTAGTGCGCCCTTTAACAGCCAAATTTCGCCGGAAGATGTGGAGGCTTGTTGTCAGATGGACGAGGAGACAAGAACATTTGCCCTGCAGATGATGATGCGATATGAGAAGTCCATGCGGGAGTACCACCATATGCTGAAGGTTGCAAGAACGATTGCTGATTTAGATGGAAAAGAGCGGGTGGAAGTGGCCCATGTTTTAGAGGCGACAAGACTCTATAATACAACAATGATCGGTTAGGGGGAGTAAGATGGGAGATGTATATCATACACACAGTATACAAAATTCAGAGAAAGTGGAAGAAGACAGACTGTATAATCATTGGTTTGCCTTTCGAGCAGCGCTTACGAAAGCGACCAAGAATCAGCTGATTCTTCAGATGGGGTTTACACCAAAGGAGATTTTTGACTTTAGTGAAGTGGAAGCGAACGAATATATCAAGGAAGACCGTGTGGAAGCATTCTTAAATAGCAGAAGTTTAGAGGAGACGAAGAAAGATCTTGACTGGGTGGACCGTAATGGACAGCTGCAGGATATCAGAACTGTCTATTATTTTGATAAAGACTATCCGCGAAGACTTCGGGATATTCCGGATCCGCCCTTTGGACTTTATGTGAAGGGAGAGCTTCCGGATGACGATCTGCCGGCTATTGCCATGGTTGGAGCAAGAGATGCGTCACCGTATGGGCTTGAGGCAGCGGAACATTTTGCAAAGGAGTTAGCAGACTGCGGAGTACAGATTATATCGGGGATGGCCAGGGGGATTGATGCCCAGAGCCACCTTGCAGCATTAAAAAGTCAGATTGGAACCACATATGCAGTGCTTGGAAGCGGTATTGACGTGGTCTATCCGAAGAGCAACAGGTATTTATATGACCGTATGGCAGAGCGTGGCGGAGTCATCAGCGAATTCCTTCCGGGGACGCAGCCGCTGAGTCTGAATTTTCCTCTCCGTAACCGTATCATCAGTGGGCTTTCCGATGGGGTGTTCATTATCGAGGCGCGGAAGAAGAGCGGAACCATGATTACAGCAGATCAGGCCGGGGAGCAGGGAAGGGACGTATTCTGTCTTCCGGGCAGATATTATGATGGGCTAAGCTTTGGCTGCATGGATCTGATTGGTCATGGGGCGAAGCTTGTCTATACGGCGAAGCAGATTTTTGATGAGATCCATGGCGGGGAGCAGCTTTGCCTGTCTTTAGCGCGTATGGGTGGAAGCAGTGCCAAAGCAATCTCTTCCGGAAATCCCAACTCGCCGGAGGCGAAGATTCTGAAGGTGATGTCGAAAGAGCCAAGGACTGCGGAGTGGCTGATCAAACAGACGGGGCTGGGTGCGACGGATGTGCTGACAGCTCTGACCATGTTAGAAATGGAGCGCATAGTATATACCAGAGATGGCATCCACTATATGCGCAGAACTTAAGAAAATTACGAAAATTTCGTAAATTGACGAAAAATATCGAAAAATCGGGGAAAACCATGAAAAATCAAAGAAAAAATCATGAAAAAACGGCATTTACAGTTATAAAATTTGTATAAAAATTGACTATTCGCAAAAATTAGTACTTGATTAATCCAAAAACTTGTTGTATGATTTTGCATGTTTAAGAAAGGAGTGCATTTGGCATGCCAAGATATCTTGTAATTGTGGAATCACCTGCAAAGGCGAAGACCATCAAGAAGTTTTTGGGTAAGAAATATGAAGTCATCGCATCGAATGGACATGTGCGTGACTTACCAAAAAGTACATTAGGAATTGACATTGAGAACAATTTTGAGCCAAAGTATATTACCATTCGTGGGAAAGGGGAAGTTCTTGCAGCACTTCGTAAGGAAGTGAAGAAGGCAGATAAAGTTTATCTGGCAACTGACCCGGACCGTGAAGGGGAAGCGATTTCCTGGCACTTATATCATGCTCTCAAGTTAGAAAATAAAAAGTGCGCCAGAATCACATTTAACGAAATCACCAAGAATGCGGTGAAGGCATCTATAAAGCAGGCACGTGACATTGACATGAACTTAGTTGATGCACAGCAGGCAAGACGTGTGCTGGACCGAATTGTTGGCTATCAGATTTCTCCGATTCTCTGGGCGAAGATCAAGCGGGGCTTAAGCGCTGGCCGTGTACAGTCTGTTGCGCTTCGAATCATTTGCGACCGTGAAGAAGAGATTAATGCATTCATTCCAAAGGAATACTGGACATTGAATGCGAATCTTAAGGTGGACGGAAGCAAGAAGCCACTTGCTGCCAAGTTCAGCGGCGATTCGAATGGCAAGATCGAGATTTCCTCCCGTGCGCAGCTCGATGAAATCTTAAAAGCATTAGATGGTGCAGAATATCAGATTTCAGACATCAAAAAAGGCGAAAGAACCAAGAAACAGCCACTGCCTTTTACTACTAGTACCATGCAGCAGGATGCATCTGCAAAGCTGAATTTTGCGACACAGAAGACGATGCGTGTTGCACAGCAGCTGTATGAAGGGGTAGAGATCAAGGGACGTGGATCTATTGGTTTAATTACATATCTTCGTACCGATTCGGTTCGAATCTCTGAAGAAGCTGACAAGAATGCGAAGAATTATATTGCCAACACCTACGGTAGCGAGTATGTGAATATGGCAATCACTGCCAACGACGGCAACAGACGTATTCAGGATGCCCACGAAGCGATTCGTCCAACCGATATGAGCCTGACACCGGTTAAGATCAAGGAGCAGCTTACAAGAGAACAGTTCCGTCTCTATCAGCTGATCTGGAACCGCTTTTTAGCGAGCCGTATGAATCCTGCCAAGTATGAAACCACCTCAGTTAAGATCGAGGCAAATGGATATCGTTTTGGCGCATCAGCGTCTAAGAAGGTATTTGATGGTTTCTTAGCAGTATATGATCTTGATAAGGAAAAGGCAGAGAATAACACATTATTAAAATCCATTGACAAAGACAGTAAGCTTGACTTTGTTGATTTTGAAGAAACACAACATTTTACACAGCCACCGGCACACTTTACAGAAGCAATGCTGGTTCGTACCATGGAAGAACTGGGAATTGGCCGTCCAAGTACTTATGCACCTACTATTGCAACGATCATTGCAAGACGCTATGTCATTAAGGAGAAGAAGAATCTCTATGTGACAGAGCTTGGAGAAGCTGTTAACCAGATGATGAAGCAATCCTTCCCGGCAATCGTGGATATCAGTTTTACTGTTAACCTTGAGATGTTATTAGATATCGTGGAAGACGGGGATATCGACTGGAAGATCGTAATCGAAAACTTCTATCCTGATTTCCATGAAGCTGTAGTAGAAGCAGAAGAAAACCTTGAGAAGGTTGAGATTCAGGACGAAGTCTCCGACGTTGTCTGTGATCAGTGCGGACGTAACATGGTAATTAAGTATGGGCCATATGGTAAGTTCCTTGCATGTCCTGGATTCCCAGAATGTCGCAATACAAAACCACACCTTGAAAAGATTGGAGTTCCATGTCCAGTGTGTGGTAAGGAAGTGGTTATGAAGAAGACTAAGAAGGGACGTAAGTACTTTGGTTGTGAGAGCAATCCTGACTGCGATTTTATGTCCTGGCAGAAGCCTTACAGTGAACCATGTCCAGAATGTGGCAAATATATGGTTGTCAAGGGACGTAAGCTGGCTTGCTCTGATCCAAATTGTGGATATGTCTGTAATAAACCTAAAAAATCCGAAGATTAATTGAATTTTCTGAAAAATTGTGATAAAATTTCATATGTATTGGTGTTTTTATAGAAAATTTGTAGCAAATCAATGATATTGTGACGGGGAGAAAGAAATGAGTGTTCAGCTTTTAGACAAAACCAGAAAGATTAATCAATTACTTCATAATAATAATTCGGAAAAAGTAGTATTTACTGACATTTGTCAGATTTTAACAGAAGTTTTAGAGTGCAATGCCTTAGTAATCAGTCGCAAAGGCAAAGTGTTAGGTTTTTATGCCTGCAAAGATGTTCCGATCATCGAAGAATTATTATTTAACAAGGTTGGAAAGCTGGTGGATTCTATGCTGAATGAACGTCTCAATGGAATCTTATCTACAAAAGAGAATGTGAATCTTGCAACATTAGGTTTTGAATCTCCAGAATCCAAAGGATGCAAGGCTTTGGTATCTCCAATTGATATCGCAGGAGAACGTCTTGGCACATTATTTGTATACCGCAATGACAGAGAGTTCGAAATTGACGATATTATCCTTGGAGAATATGGAACAACCGTTGTCGGTCTTGAGATGATGCGTTCCGTGAATGAAGAGAATGCAGAAGAAACAAGAAAAGTGGCAATCGTGAAGTCTGCGATCAGTACATTATCCTTCTCTGAGTTAGAAGCAATCACTCACATTTTTGAAGAATTAAGTGGCACAGAGGGAATCTTAGTTGCAAGCAAGATTGCAGACCGTGTGGGAATCACAAGATCTGTAATCGTCAATGCACTTAGAAAGTTTGAAAGTGCCGGCGTCATCGAATCCAGATCCTCTGGTATGAAGGGGACTTACATCAAGGTACTTAATGATGTGGTATTTGATGAATTAAAAAAATTAAAAAAATAATAGCATAAGATAGGGCTCTGCATATATTGCAGAGCTCTTTTTTCATTGATTTTTTCTTTAGACTTTTTTATATTTATATTGCATTGTAAGAAATGATGTGATATAATTTGCAAGGCAAAAAATAAACACTCCGCCCATGCAGCTTCGCCGGTGCCGGAATTATCAATCGTAAAACATTGGCAGAAACATTTGCAATGGATTGATGATCATGGTGGTAGAAGAATTCAAGCGGAGGAAGACTTAACAAAATGGAGGACAAGAATATGTCAGTAATTAGCATGAAACAGTTATTAGAAGCAGGTGTACATTTCGGACATCAGACAAGAAGATGGAACCCTAAAATGGCTCCTTACATCTTCACAGAAAGAAACGGTATCTACATCATCGACTTACAGAAATCTGTAGGAATGGTTGACGATGCTTACAACGCAATCAAAGACTGCGTAGCTGAAGGTGGAAAAATCTTATTTGTTGGTACTAAAAAACAGGCTCAGGATACAATCAAAGCAGAAGCTGAACGTTGTGGAATGTACTATGTAAACAACCGTTGGTTAGGCGGTATGCTTACAAACTTCAAAACTATCGAAAGCAGAATTGCTCAGTTAAAGAAAATCGAAAAAATGGAAGCTGATGGAACTTTCGAAGTATTACCTAAAAAAGAAGTTATCCAGTTAAAGAAACTTCAGGCTAAATTAGAAGCTAACTTAGGTGGTATCAAAGACATGAAAGATACACCAGATATGATCTTCGTAGTAGATCCTCGTAAAGAACGTTTAGCAATTCATGAAGCACACGTTTTAGGTATCCCTCTTGTAGGTATCTGTGATACAAACTGTGACCCAGAAGAATTAGATTACGTTATCCCAGGTAACGATGATGCTATCCGTGCAGTAAAACTTATTGTTTCCAAGATGGCAGACGCAGTTATCGAAGCTAATCAGGGTGCAGACGAAGCTACAGAAGAAGTAGCAGAAGACGCTGAATAATCAGTACACATAGATATTTAAACACACGGAGGATAAATGACAATGGCTAAAATTAGTGCAAAACAGGTAAAAGAATTACGTGAAATGACAGGCGCTGGTATGATGGATTGTAAGAAAGCTCTTACAAACACAGACGGCGACATGGATGCAGCTGTAGAATACTTAAGAGAAAATGGTTTAGCTAAAGCAGCTAAAAAAGCTTCCCGTATCGCAGCAGAAGGTATCGTTAAAACAATCGTTTCCGAAGATGGAACAAAAGCAGCTATGGTTGAAGTTAACTCTGAAACAGACTTCGTTGCTAAGAATGAAACATTCCAGGCATACGTTGCAGAAGTTGTAGCTCAGGCTTTAACAACAGAAGCAGCTGACATCGACGCTTTCTTAGCAGAAGCATCTGCAGCAGAAGAAGGCAAAACAGTAGCTGAAGCATTAGCTGGTAAAATCGCTATCATCGGTGAAAACCTTAAAATCCGTCGTTTCGACAAAGCAGAAGCTGATTACATCGCTTCTTACATCCACATGGGTGGTAAAATTGGTGTTTTAGTTAAAGTTGCTACAGACGTAGTTAACGATGACATCAAAGAAATGGCTAAGAACGTAGCAATGCAGGTTGCAGCTCTTAACCCTAAATACTGTGACAGAAGCGAAGTTTCCGCTGAATACATCGCTAACGAAGAAGCAGTATTAAAAGCTCAGATCGAAAATGATCCTAAAGAAGCAGCTAAACCAGACAAAGTTAAGATGGGTATGATCAAAGGTCGTATCAACAAACAGCTTAAAGAAATCTGCTTAATGGATCAGGTATACGTTAAAGCTGAAGATGGCAAACAGGCAGTAAGCAAATACGTTGCAGAAGTAGCTAAAGCTGCTGGCGCTAAAGTTGCTATCAAAGGATTCGTTCGTTACGAATGTGGCGAAGGTATCGAAAAGAAACAGGAAGACTTTGCAGCAGAAGTTGCAGCTCAGATGAAATAATCTGAAAGATAACAGTCTTTCTCATAAAAAGCCCATAAACCCTTGGAAATCTCGTGTTTCCAAGGGTTTTTTGTATTTTTATGCTACTTTTTGCGGTTAAATAGAAAAAATATAGATGAACTATCTGTCTTAATATGTAATATTAATAAATAAAAAAACACTAGAAATGATAAATAAAAATTTTACGATTTCTAGTGTTTTTTATTCATAATAAAACAAATTCGGGCTGTCCCTTTTTGCGTACATAGATTGATTTACAATAGTATCATAATTACTACTGAATATTTCTACTAAAAGGAGACGAACTAACATGAATAAGAATTATTTAACATTATTAGACATCACATCAATGTGCTTGATACTTGCACTTAACATTAAAAGAGACAAGAGATTACCAATTGCCGTTGGTTTATTTATCGCAGCAGCAATGAAGTTAATTCTTGCCATGATCATTTGGGCACAGGAGAGAGCAGAAAGCTGAATTTATCGCATAATTATTACAGTAGATACGAAACTATTAAGAGAAGGATTGTTATGTCGCTAGCTTAGCGACCATTTCTCCTGATTATTTACCTATAATCGAGATGTCGAATAAATAATAGGTAAACTAAGGAGGAATCATTATGAGAAAATTTATTAACGTAGCAATGGTAGCTTGCTGTATCGCAATTTTGGGATGTGGCTGTGGAGCAGAAAAAACTGAGAGTACACAACATACTCATACATGGACCCAAATGGAAAACGACAGTGAAAGATGGGAAGAATGTGAGGATTGCGGTGCAAAGAAGAATATTGTTGAGGTGACAACCGAAGTAGCAACTACAACAGAAGCAACAACTGAAGCACCTGCGACGACCGAAGCTACAACGGAGAAGAAGGAAACCAAGAAAAAAGAAACCAAGAAAAAAGGAAAGAAGCGTGGAGATTACAAAACGGATCATGACTATAACTGGTATATGAGAAATGCAACAGGTGGAGAAAAATTCTCATACACCATGAAGGTACTTCAGACAGTAGAAGATGGAACGCTTTATTTATGTGATCTTGGCACTAGTTATTCTGGGAATATGGTTTTCATAAATGTTGACACAAACTCATTTACCAAAGAAATTAAGGGTGGAAAACGTATTATCGAAGATGATATCATTCGTGTATATGGAGAATTTCAGAAAACATACATCTATGAAACAGCCAATGGTGGATCCAAAGAAGCTTTGATTGTTAATGCAGCATATATAGATATTCAGTAATTGTTGCTGAGGAGTGATAGCAATATGTTAAAAAATATGAATCAGATTCTAAAAGATTTGGAAGAATATTTATTAAACCATTATGTAGAAGAATATTCAGATTCCAAAAAAGAAAATGAAAAGAATAATATCCAAGAGCAAGATCACTCTGATACCACAAAAGGAACCGATGAGACTTCTGATCATAGTCTAAGCTTAGAGGAAATGTTAGAATCCATAGGTGAAAGCTTTCAGGAAATGTTATTTCGAAAGATCGATGAACGAAGCATGACCTATCTTGAAGTTTATAAAAGAGCCGGTATTGATCGCCGGCTCTCTTCTAAAATCCGTAGCAATCCTGCATATCATCCAAGTAAGGTTATTGTCTTGCAGCTTGCCATATCCCTTCGATTGAGTATGAAGGAAACGAAGGATCTTTTAGCTACTGCAGAATATGCATTTTCTTCAAACAACAAAAGGGATATTATCATTCAGTTCTTTATCGAAAAGGGAATCTATGATTTTGATACAATCAATTATTGTTTATATGAATATAATCAGCCCCTGCTGGCAGATCCCAAAACCAGAGGAGCGTGATTTTTATGAGGATGTTATATGGTAAGAATACGTACGCTCTTTTAATCTCAGTTGGAAATTATGAGAATCCAGATATATGTAATCTGAAATCCAGTTTTATGGACTTAAGGATGATGCGAGATGCATTGGCTGATGGATTGAAGATATCAAAGGAGAATATTCGTCAGATTGGAGAAGACGGAAGTGCCACTGTCAATAATATGGCCCATGCCATGAAAGATTTCTCTCGTATGTTAAAAAAAGAAGATACTTTCCTATTTTATTTCTCTGGGCATGGAAGCAATGGAGAATTAATGTTTAGCGATCAGAGAATCGGATTACAAAGCGTAATCAATTACATCGAGAAACTACCGGCTAAAAATAAAATCATCATTTTAGATTGTTGTTATGCTGGAAGCTTTTCTGAAATGCAGCCCAAATCATTAAAATTAGAAGACAGTATTCAATCCTTTGTTGGAAATGGCACAGCGGTATTAGCCTCTTCCTCGGCTGACGAACTGTCGCGGCTTGGACCAGGTGGAAATCATAGCTTATTTACCGGAATGGTATGCAATGCATTTGAATCAAAACAATTGATTCGAAAAGGGAAAAAATCCCTGTTATCGATCATCGAATATGTGAGATTTCTGATGAACATCTGGAATAAAGAACATCCGGAGAAGTCTCAGCAGCCAATCATTCGAACCGATATTGGAGGAACCATTTACTTTGATATAGAGGAATATCATCCATATGAACCACAAAAGATTGCATATGAAACTTCAAAATACAAAGTATGTTCAGTAAAGCCGATGCATAATAAACGGGAAAATAGATTATGCATATTTGTTATTCCAAAAGAAGCAGATTTTGAGAAAGATATTCCGAAAATCACAAAGCATATTCATAAAGTTTTGGCGAAGAAAAAGGCGCATGTGATCTGGTGTTATTTTGGAATAGATGAAAGTGATATTATAAATAGCACATTTTTTACATACAGTATCTGGGCTTGTGATAAAAATAAAAAAGAAAAGTATTTTCGTCCGCACTCCGACGCATATGTTAAAGATGGTATCTACATTTATAAAAACAGCAGCTATCAGATGTTACGCTCTATGCGAGACGACAGCATCAATTTGCAAGAATATGAGGCTGATGTGAGATATTTGTTCTACCGAATCATCGAGTATGCAGAAACATATATTACTTGTATCAGAGAAGTGTACAATCGAACGAAAACCATCGAAGAGGCACAAAGAGAGTACCTTCCATGGATGAAGGAAATATATGAATTGTACAATCGTCTTACAGATATTCCGATTGCGCCAGACGATATCCATGAGTGGACAGAGAATGTTCTACAACTATCTGGCTGGGTGATCGATATGGCATTGATTTTACAGAATTTTTCGAATAATATAGATTATGATGAGAGAAATCAATGGTTATTCCAAAACGCAGTAAAGAATTATTACGATTGTTTGGAACTGTTTTGATAGAGAATTAGAGGTACAAATCTATGGGTGATATGGAATTATTAAAACAATTGTCTTCCATTAAAAAAAACAAAACAGACGTGGCAGTTTTGACACAGACTAAACGGGATTTGATCCCTGTTCACTGGCTCCTTGTACTAAAGACAGGGATTGCAGGACTGCATTTTCATCTGAAGAAAGAATCAGAGCATGGAGCAAAAGTATTACGTGAGCTTGTCCCGGGAACGGAACTGATTATGGAACGCGACTATAGCAATGAATATGATCAGTGGGCGATTGCAATCTATACTCCTGCTCCGGATAAAGAAATGATTGGTTATATGTCACGTTATAAGAATGAGACAATTGCACGATTAATGGATTATGGGAAGACGTTCCATGCCATTGTCGATAAGCCCGTGGAGTTTGCAAGAGATGTACGGGATATGAAAGGGGTAAAAGCACCAACAGAGGATTTTATGCTGCCTTATTCCGTATATATGGAAGATATCGGATATGGTTCGCAAGAAGATGCAGGAGGAGAAGTAGAATGATTAAAGAATACGCAAAAAAGTTAAAAGTAACAGTGGATCATGTTTTATCATTTTGTGATACATTGGATGATATCGGTTATGGAACGTCCACATATATTCCAGATAGTTCAACAAGAGATATCAGTCTTTTGGCATTAAAATTATTCTGCTTATATCTGGCATTTGCAGACCAACGATTAGAAGACGTGGAGATTGATGTGATTGGTGAAATCACAGGAAAAAAAGAATCTGTAAAGAAACTAAAAGAATTAGCAGAAAAAGCAGGGGTTATGGAAGAAGATTTCTGTGAGCAGGTTCCTTTGATTCTCAACTGTGCCATTGACTTTGATAATGGATTTCAAAACAAAGTGAAGAAAGGTGCAGCCGAGGAAATCGGTAACATGACAGCCGCTATTTACGATTTGTATGCCATGATTGGTGCATTTATCATCGTTTGTGATGAAGAACTTACCCACAGCGAATATCAACGTTTCCTCAAATTCATGCAAACCATGTACGATAAGATTAAATCTGACTTAGATAAGGATCTTAAGGAAATTCTTCCACCGGTAACCATCGTTAGCAAAACATTAAACATGCTGAATGTAACCAATGAACAGTTAGCAGCCGTAAAACGTCAGAAGACAACCGGGGAGAAAAAATCCGTTTCCAATAATCATGAAGAAGATGATACAACATTAGAAGAACTCATGGACCAGTTAAATGATCTTGTTGGACTTCATGAAGTAAAATACGAGGTCACTTCTCTGATCAATTTATGTCGCGTAAAGCAGATTCGAGAACAACATGGTCTGGCGTTTCCACCATTATCTTTGCATCTTGTATTTTCAGGAAACCCAGGGACCGGAAAGACAACAGTAGCTCGTCTCTTATCAAGAATTTATCAGAAAATCGGTGTCCTTTCCCAAGGCCATCTGGTAGAAGTAGATCGTTCCGGATTAGTTGGTGGATATGTAGGACAAACAGCTCTTAAAGTGCAGGATGTCATAAAAGAAGCCATCGGAGGAATCCTGTTCATTGATGAAGCATATTCACTTACCAATACAACCTCCACCAACGACTATGGAATTGAAGCGGTAGATACCCTTGTAAAAGCAATGGAAGATCACCGAGATGACTTAATTGTAATTGTTGCAGGATATCCAGAGCAGATGGAAAACTTCATCAAATCAAACCCAGGTTTCAAATCCCGATTCAACAAATTCATCAGCTTTGAGGATTACAATCCAACTGAGCTGGTTGAAGTATTCAAATTATTCTGTAAACAGGCTGGTTACAGAGCGTCTCTGGATGCTTTGAAATGCGTGAAAGAATATTTTGAAAATAGATGTGAAGAAAAACCGGATGATTTTGCAAATGCACGTGAAGTAAGAAATCTCTTTGAGCATGCAATGATGCGTCAGGCAAACCGCATCATTATGGTATCAGATGTCAAACCAGAAATGCTAACGCTTTTAAAAGCTGAAGATATCACTGGAAAGACAAATAACATAGGTAAGAGTGAACAGATGGCACAGCTTGCTCTTCGAGGCATGTCTATGGATACCCGTATGGGACTGCCCGGAGAAATTATGTCCTGTCCATTAGATGAACTGGAATTAACAGCAAGAGCATGTTCCGTTCTCGCATCCAATGAGATCAACACACTCGGTCAGATGATTGATTATCTGGAAACAGGAAAACGTTTAGAAGAGCTGGCTGGTATGAATACAGCTGTGGCAGAAGACGTGTACGCAAAAATCAAAGAATACGGATATGAGGAGTAAAAAATGCATCCGATTCTCCTAAGTCGTTACTCGTTGAATATTTTGCATAAAAATGGTATTATAAGGTGGAAAACAAAGTGATAGAAAAGTCGTCAAATATTGATGACTTTTTTCTATATTAACGAGAAAAAACAATGAAACGAAAAATCATTTTTTTAGACATAGATGGCACTTTGACCGAACCGGGGGAGAATGTTCCTCCAAAATCAGCTCAAAAAGCAATTCGCTTGGCAAGGGAGAATGGGCATCTGCTCTATCTCTGCACTGGTCGAAGTAAAGGTATGCTAAAATATAACTATAATCACAATCATCAAAAGAGGTTCAACTTATGAAATTAATGCTTACAAGTTCTCTTGGTGCAACGAAGAGAGTCAACGGGAAGAAACTTTCATCTAAATTCATAGAAAGAAATGGTTTGCTGGAACATTTACAAGCAATCTGGCCGGATAACGCGAATGTTTTGCTTCTTGGTTTTGACCCGGATAGCTATGAGAATAATGACAAAAGAATCAGGAGTTTTAAAGAATCTTTCAATTTAAGCAACCTATCCGTCAATAACATTACATTTTGCGATAACAGAAACAAAAATGTAGTGGTTAATCTGTCAGTATTTCAAGTGATTGTGTTGATTGGCGGTCATGTACCGACACAAAACCGCTTTTATCAACAGATTGAGTTAAGAGAAAAGCTAGTTGATTATGATGGTCTTGTTGTTGCGTGGAGTGCGGGTTCTATGAACTGTGCTGATTTTGTTTATGCAGCTCCTGAGTATGATGATGAGGTCATTGATCCGACCTACGAGCGGTGGCTACCAGGCCTTGGACTTACCAATATCAATATTCTCCCGCATTTTCAAAATCTGAAACACACCGTTTTAGCCGGGAAAAGACTGATCGAGGACATAACATTTGCCGACAGCATGGGACGCCAGTTTATCGCTCTATGTGACGGCAGTTTCATCATGATCGATGAGTCAAATGTTACGCTTCACGGCGAAGCATACATGATCAAAGACGGAATGTTGCGACAAATTTGCAAGGATAATGAAACGCTTTCAATTGAGTATGTATAATGTCAAAAGACAGACGTAATGTTACGTCTGTTTTTTCTTATATCAAAGGAGGAAAAAATGAAAGTTTTAGTAATTCCAGACGTCCATTTAAAACCATGGATGTTTCAAAAAGCAGAAGAATTGATGCGGCAGCAGGTCGCAGACCGTGCGGTGTGTCTGGGTGATCTGACGGATGACTGGGGACATGAATTCGATGTCTGGCTGTATGAAGAGACATTTGACGCAGCCATTGACTTTGTCAAATGTTTCCCTGACACGTTGTTTTGTTATGGCAACCATGATTTATCTTACAAATGGTATTTGCCACAATCAGGCTATACCTCCATGGCATCTTATACTGTTCAGAAAAAACTCCTGGATTTGAGAGATGCATTTCCAAATGAGAACCAGCTGGCTTATATCCATAGAATTGACAACGTGCTGTTCTCTCACGCTGGAGTCATGGATGCATTTGTCAAATATTATGTGGATGAGCAGCAGCAGGAAAATGTTGATCAGGCGATCAATCAGATTAATTCCCTGGGCTGGCAGGAAATGTGGGGCGATCAGTCCCCAATCTGGCTTCGACCACAGCTGGACAACGTGACTTTATATAAACAAGATCAGTTGATACAGGTAGTCGGTCATACACCAATGAAAGAAATTGACCAAACAGGCAATCTGATTTCCTGTGATGTGTTTTCCACTTATCGAGACGGCACACCGATTGGAAGTCAGAAATTTTTGGTCATTGATACAGAAACCTACACCTTCAAAGGATTGTAACAATCGTTCTTTTTCTGATATTATATATATTATAATAATGTTTAGCGGACTGATATTTTATGAGAAAGGAAGCGAAAAGATAATATGAATCGAAGAATCAGACTTGGTGATCTCTTGTTACCTACCATTATTTTCGTTATGATCCGATCAAATGGAGAGTTTTGGAAAATAATGATGGCAAAACAGTTCAATTCGTTCCTGGCTTTCTGATGAATTCCTGAACACTGCTTTTACCACAAAGGAGGCAAATGTTCTTGCGAAAACGGCAGTGTACTGCTCGATTTCCATTAAGTCAACCAAGATTACCATGAAAAAAGGCAAGACCTATCAGCTGGATGCGAAAGCAAATGGAGTCAAAAAGAAAATTACTGTGAAGAATAATTAAATGATTAGTGTCGTTTTAAGAACGTGTTTGAAAAAAGAGTTTCGCTTGCGAAACTAATACTAATATGAATAGGCACCCTGTTATAAACAGGGTGTTTTTTGTCCCCATGATGGCCACTCGCTGCGGTCACCTGATTGATTTCCCAATATTGGTAGCTTTGAAATTGCTCTTTTTTTAATTTCTCCAATTGATATTGGATTATATTTTCGAATAATGCTATAACTGTAAATGCTACTATGGAAATGTACGAAAATTCCGAAATGAAAATGTAGGAATTCATACATTTTTATAGTAGCTTTTTTCGTTTATACTAATGTCATATTTTATGGAGGTATTAATTA
>JAZLGR010000004.1:0-158582 GCA_045616445.1 Candidatus Fimousia sp.
CTTTTTTGCAGGAGAATCTGTTCCTGTTAATAGAAAGTTGTCGGAGATATTTTTACAGCTCCATATCAGTGAGAAAACCGGACGAGGCGTTCCGAAGATTACAAAGCTTTATGGACGTGATGCATTTGAATTCAGGGAAAACTCTATTGTAGTAAAAATTCCATTTAACTGGATCAATGTAATGGGACCGGCAGGAAGTATTAAGGCTGATACCGAAGTTTGTGATACAACAAGAGATTTAAAACTATCAGCGACACACAGAAAAATACTTGCTGAGATAAGAAATAATCCTAATATTACAAAACCACAGTTAGCACTGGCGATAGGTGTGGGAAAAACTACGATTGATAATGGCATTTCATACTTAAGAAAGAATGGTGTGATTGAGCGTATTGGTTCCAACAAGAGCGGTTACTGGAAAGTGATTGAGTAAGCTTTTGCTTGGATTATTCGCTGTATTCTGATATAATCAAACTGCAAACCAGTAGCATCGTGATACTACTTTGATACTAATAATTTTGGGGAAATGGTAGAATGGGTAGAAATCAGAGAAAAAGCTATTGATTCTCAAAGAAAACTTAACTTGATGGAGTTAAGATTGAAATTGCATTGTCGAGTTCGAATAATTGCGATGTACACTTTTCTGAAATCCCCACGAAGATGAAAAAATAATTTCCATGAGGACGAGAAGAAAAGGACATATATAAAGAGATAACAGAGACCTTGTAGGAGCAATCCTAGGAGGTCTTTTTCTTTTGCATAGAGTCGGAAAACCTTGAAAATAAGCCGTTTTTTGAGATGGGGGATGCCCTGGGACGAGTGCCGATTGTTTCTCAGAGTGGTCAGATGGCTGGTCGGAAAAAGAAGTTGGGCGACGGGGACGAAATTTGCATCTCCATGGAAAAGACGGAAAAAGTGTACAGCGGTCAGAGAATCCGCAAGACAGAAAATGGTGTTGAGACCAACTACTTCTATGACGGGGAGGAAGTCCTCTATACAGAGGATGGTAGTGGAAATATTAATGCCTTCAATGTGGCCGGAGGCTCTGATAATTATACGGCAACGATCCGTTATACTGAAGGACTCCAGTATTACACCTATAATAAGGATATCAAAGGAAGTGTGTCTAACCTGGTGGACGACAGTGGAAACAGTGTGGTATCCTATGAATACAGTGATTTTGGCATCACCACAATCCACAGGCCTTTATTATATGAATGCCCGTTACTATGATCCGAAGGATGGAAGATTCCTTTCTTAGGATACGTTCCGAGGCACGGATACGGACCCTGGCACATGGAACCTTTACACCTACTGTGCCAATAATCCGATTAAGTATGTGGACCCAAGCGGACACTTCTTTAAGAATGGGACTATTATTCGTGAACATTTTGGCCATCCCGAGTATAATATAGGACCACACTTTAAAAATGAAGACTTCTCGTAATTTGATGAAAGACTTGTTGCCAATTATAAACTACGATTATGGGAGTAATATTTCGGGTGAGTTTTATAATGTTTTCATATTATCAGACGATGGTGATGGAACAGCATTGATTTCTTGGGTGGAATAAATCCTTCAAGAATGGTTATAACTTATAAGTTGCTGGTTGTTGGGTATGTATTTATGAAAAACAATAAAAATGAGATTATATCTATCATGCAGTGGTATTTTCAGAATGTGCAAACACAATGCAGGATATTAATGGATGATTTAAATGATAAGTATGGTCAAAATATTAAAACGAAAGAACAACTTCTTTCATTTCTTAATTATATTCATACACGAGAAATTCATTTGAATGGCATTGATTATTTCTTTCATGGTTTAGGTTGTCGCGCGCAAGGAGATAAAACATTTTTGGAATGGGACTTTGGGTATAGAAGTCGATTTTGCGGAATACATCCCTGGAAATTAGCTTTAACACTACGAAATAATAATCATCCCTTATCTGATTATTATAATTATAATGTTATTCAGGAATTATGTGATGTGTTAGTGGAATCTGGCTGTATGTTTAAAATGTATGGACAATATTATTTTTCCATTCAAAAAAAAGATGCCTTCATACCGAAATTTCCTAAGGAATATGATTTGCTTGTAGTTAAATGGGCAGATAAAAAATGGACATTACTGCGCAGCAAAAAAACAGATCGATTTATCAGGAAAAGTACTATGATAGACAATGCTATCTTTAAAAATGAACAGGCATTTTTACTGTGTTTTTACTGTGATGGCAAAGAAGTGTTTTCTATTCCATATGATGATATTTCCTATCCGCCGAATGCCATCAAAATCATGAGTGATGACATTTTCCGTAATAATGGAATTTGTTATATATGAAAACAATAAATCAGATGTCCTTGATAGTATAATATGCACTTTTATCACCCGCTTTATTCCCCACCTGTAGTTGTAATAAAGTGGGTGATAATTTATTGTCTACAGCATGATTCAGATGAAGAACCGCCTGCTCAGAGAGGGCCACTATACTGACGCAGTTGATGACGCACTAATTGAGGTCCTTAATGCCAAGCAAAGATATATTTAGAACTGTACATGGCCACATCAATTCGGGTGTGGCTTTTGTTATTTCTAAATGTAGGAGGACAATTAAATGATGTTTAAAAAAATTATAAGAAGAGTAATGAAAATCAGATGAAAATCTGCTAAGATTGCATGAGAGACGAAAAAATGTGTTATATATAATGAATTAGACTCGAAAAAATGTAGATTTTCAGATTGAACAGGCCAGAAAAAATGTGTATCATATAAGTGGAGGTGATACTTTGAAACGTTTTGCAATGGAAGAACTGAAAAAATGGAAAGAAAAGAAAAATCGAAAACCATTAATCATCATGGGTGCCAGACAGGTTGGGAAAACTTGGCTTATGAAAGAATTTGGAAAAGAGTCTTATGAAAAAGTCGCTTACATCTCCTTCTATAATAACAAAAGAATGGCTGCTGTATTTGATATGGATTATGACATTAATCGTATTTTGATGGCTTTTAATATTGAAAGTGGAACGACAATTACTCCGGATAATACATTAATCATTTTAGATGAAATTCAAAACGCACCAAAAGCATTAGAATCATTAAAATATTTTTGCGAGGAAGCTTCTGAATATCATGTGATTGCAGCCGGTTCTTTATTGGGGGTAGCATTACATGAAGGTATATCATATCCGGTAGGAAAAGTAGATATACTGAATCTTCATCCAATGAGTTATAGAGAATTCCTTTGTGCTATGGGGGAACAGGCCTTGGTTGATGCATTAGATACTAAGACGTTCAATCTTATTGATACATTTGCTGATAGATATATTATGTGGTTGAAAAATTATTATTATATTGGAGGAATGCCAGAAGTAGTGAATTGTTTTGCTCAAAATAGAGACTATAATGAGGTACGCGAAATTCAAAATGCCATTATAACCCAATATAAAGGAGATTTTGGAAAACATGCTGGGCCAAGAGAATTGCCGAGAATCAATATGGTTTGGGAGTCTGTTCCGATGCAACTTGCCAAAGAAAACCGCAAATTCTTCTTTGGTAAAATGAAAAAAGGGGCAAGAAGTAGTGAGTTTGAGATTGCTATTCAATGGCTTGAAGATAGTGGGTTAGTTCATAAAGTTCATAAAGTGAATGAACCACATGTACCACTAGCTGCATATAAAGACTTTAGTGCATATAAGCTTTTTCTATTGGATGTTGGATTGTTAGGAGCACTTAGTGGTCTTGATCCTGAATCTATCTTGGAGGGTAATGAGATTTTTGTTGAGTTTAAAGGTGCATTGACAGAGCAATATGTACTTCAACAATTGATTGCTGACACATCGTATATCCCTTACTATTTTGGTACAGAAAAGGCTACATTTGAACAAGATTTTCTTATTCAAATGAAAAAGACTATTATACCAATTGAAGTTAAGGCTGAGAAAAACATTAGGTCACAGAGTTTAAAAGCATTTTATGGGAAATATCATCCGGAAAAATCGATTCGTTTTTCATTATTAAATTATTGTGACCAAGGATGGATGATTAATATTCCATTGTATGCAATATCTACTTTATCAAAGGGAGAAAGCGTTTTCTAGAAAAATTTTTGTCTGTTTCATGGACTTCATATTTGTGATTATGCAAAGATATAATAGACCGAGAGTGATGAAACTACAAAAAGATCAGAACCGTGAAGCATGCCATTAACGTATTCAACTCTACAACAGAAGTAGAAGGTTTTGACATGACCATTGACGAGATACTTGTTGCTCTTCCGATGATTTCTGAGAGAGTCAGAACGTTGAATTCCATGAGATCAGAGCTTCCAAAAGTCCGTGAAAGAACCTATGGTTCTGGTGTGAATGCTACGATTGATTACCGATATGTGAATTATGATATTGAAAAGGTCGCAGCAGATTATGACAAGGAATATGCTATGCTGTCTGCAGCACAGAGTGCCCTTGATCTTCTGAATAATACAGTGACCATGAATATCAATGTTTATTGTTTCAGATGGTATTTGCAATTACTACCAGGGAGTTAGTTACTTGTTTTTACTTGAAAAAACTTTTTGCAGGAGAAGTATGGTTATATTCTGCATCCTGCATAAGGGAAATCTTAAGAAACATTTTAGAAAAAAGTAAGTCATCTGTTTCTATTCTTTGAGATAATACTTATATGGAAGGAGACCGATGTGCTATGAAAAAAAGTAGTAGAAGAAAACATAGAATTCGCAATCTGATTGCAATCGTGATCATTCTCGTTCTGGTTATGAAGGTCTTACCTGGTGCGAGCAGATTTATTGGCAGATCGAAAACCAACGATATTCCTTTGTACTTACAAAGTGACAAGCCTTGGGGCGATGAAATATATGGGTCTGGTGAGATGAGAAAAACTGGCTGTGGACCGACATGTCTTTCTATGGTCTATGTAGGATTGACTGGTGATGAAACCATGAATCCCTATGAAGTGGCTAAGAAGGCAGAGAAGAACGGCTATTATGTGTGGGGACAAGGTTCCTCCTGGGATATGATGGATTCAATGGCGAGAAAGATGGGACTTCATGTCGTGAATGTGGAATTTACTGCTTCTGATGTTAAGGATGCACTATCTAAAGGCATTCCGATCATCTGTGTGGTTGGACCAGGAGACTTCACGAAGCAGGGGCATTTTATTGTGCTGACTGGTGTGACAAAGGATGGCAAAATCATTGTCCATGACCCAAATAGTTTGCAGCAGAGTAGAAAGCGATGGGATGTTGACCGCATTCTTTCTCAAGTGAAAAATCTGTGGGGGTATCAATATTAAAGATGATGAATAAAAGAAGAATGATCCTATGTTGTTTGATTCTCATCATGATTATCCATTCGTTTATAGTTATGTGAATGGTACATGCGTAGATTTCAGCGAATGCTCAAGTGACTTTGGGGGATTTCTTTATTTTCCAAAGACAGGTAAAGTCTTAAAAGATCATTTTATTAATGGTGGACATACTATCTATGAAACCTATGAAATTAAAGATCATGTGCTGACGAAAAAAGATACTTACTTATATTCCAATGGTGATGATTACAAAGATTATGATAAAGAAGCATTTGTCAAACATACAGACGAGTATTATTTTGAAGGCGAAACAAAGTATGATTGGGGCTATCTGACAGATTGTTTTGAAAAGTAGGAATGAAGTGTACATCAAAATGGTGTACACTTCTTATTATTTACCGTTTACGTTGTAACAGTGGTGGTTTTTATATTTTACAAGGGGCATCTGGCGACAAAACACAGCGAGACGAAGAGAAGCGGAGGCCAGATGAATGCGCCTATTGGGTGCAACAAGCGTCTTCCGACGTGCTTGCACCCAACAATCCACGTTTTCACAGTCGAACGGCCTGAAAAACAAGTTGTTTTCTACCGCTTTGGACACAAACTTGCTTTTGGCAGAACTTTGTATCCACAAAAATCGGAATTCTTGGCGATAAAACTCGATAATTCGTCTGTTGTAGCCCAAAACCCTCAAAATCATGGGTAAAATCGATATTTTAAAGCATGCTGTAGCCCATTTGTGGGCACAACACACATCTTAAGTGCCAAGTTTGCCCAATCCAGCCAATCCACCAATCCAGCCAATCCACCAAAACCAGCCGATCCACCCAATCCAGTCAATCCACCCAGTCCAGCTAATCCTCACTTCTTTCGCGACCATTGACGTGTGTCGTGTCCTTAATAATATTCCCAATATTCTTATTATTAAAATAATGTAAACAAGACAAGATAAAGTGTTGACTGAAGACACGTTATTGCTATAAAATAAAAAAGTGCTTTCTTACTTTATCACACTAAAATCAGAAAGTAAGAAAGTGTGGCTACTATTAATGTGAATGATATTTATGTGAATGATATTAATGAGGAGAATATAAGAAAGATGAAGATTATAGTATGTATGAAGCAGGTGCCTGCCGGAACCAAGGTAGATATTGATCCGGAAACAGGTGCACTTAAGCGTATGTCTGGTGACACCAGAACCAATCCATATGATTTGTTTGCTTTGGAAACAGCGCTTCAGATTCGTGAAAGAGTAGGGGGAACTGTTACGGCTATCACAATGGGGCCTGTACAGGCAGAAGTAATGATGAAAGACGCTTTTTCTATGGGCGTTGATGAGGCTGTAATTCTTTCAGATAGAAAATTTGCAGGAGCAGATGTCCTTGCAACCTCTTATGTTCTGACACAGGGCGTCCAGTTACTTGGTGGTGCTGACTTAATTATCTGTGGACGCCAGACAACAGATGGTGATACTGCGCAGGTTGGACCGGCTATTGCGGAGCATATGCACATTCCACATGCTGCATGGGTATCTGAAGTAACAGATGTGAATGAAGAATGTATTCAGGTGAAACAGGATTTGGCAAGTGTATGTCAGATTTCAGAGATTCCTTATCCTTGCCTGATTACAGTAGATAAAGATATTAATGTACCAAGATTACCATCTTATATTTTAAAGAAAATGACTGTAGATAAAAAGGCAAAAATACTAACATTTGAAGATATGCCAGATCAGAATCTGGACCGTTATGGTCTCAATGGATCACCGACAGCGGTAGAGAGAATGTTTGCACCACCTGAAAAAGAAAAACAGGTTTACTTAGAAGGTGCAGCAGAAGAAAAGGCTGAGAAACTATTTGGAATATTGACAGGAAAGAAGATTATATAGGAGGGACATAGCATGGCAATGATTAATTTTGACACAAAAAAATGTACTTTTTGTGGAACATGTATCGACAAGTGCCCCTTCGGAGCATTAAAGATGAATGCGGATAGAATCGAGGTTGGAGACACATGTCGTATGTGTGGTCTCTGCTTAAGAAACTGTCCGGAAAAAGCAATTACATTTGAACAGAAGAAGAACGAAATTGATAAAGAGCAATGGAACGATTTCCTGATTTTCGTAGAGCAGGAAAGAGGAGACATCCATCCGGTTGCTTATGAATTGATTGGAGAAGCAAGAAAGATGGCAACTAAGGTGGACTTCAAAGTGAAATGTGTCATCCTTGGCGGAGAAGGCACTGCAGAAAATGCAAGAAAGCTGTTAGATTATGGAGTTGATCAGGTATATGTTTATGAGCATGAAGAACTGGAAGGATTTCGCGCAGCGGTATATGCACGTGTCGTAGCGGACTGTATTGAAGAGATCAAGCCAAGCTCCGTACTGATTGGTGCAACCGCTCTTGGACGTTCTTTAGCTCCAAGACTTTCCACTAGATTTCTTACAGGATTAACTGCAGACTGTACCACACTTGATATCAAGCCAAATACAGATATGATTCAGATCAGACCTGCTTTTGGTGGCAATATCATGGCGCAGATCGCGATTACAAAAACTCGTCCACAGTTTGCCACTGTGAGATATCGTGTCATGGACACTGCGAAAAAGGTGGAAAATCCATCAGGAGAAATCATCATCCGTGAAGTGACAGAAGAGATGTATGAAAGTGATATACGTATCATTTCATCTACTGTGATTGAGAAAAAGAAAAGTTTAGAAGAAGAGGATGTCATTGTAGTAGCAGGTCGTGGCTGTAAGAATGACAGCAGTGTACAGATGTGCAAGGAACTTGCAGAGGCACTTGGCGGTCAGCTGGCATTTACAAGACCAATGGTGGAAAATGGATATGGAGATCAGTCCAGACAGATTGGTCTTTCCGGACGTACCGTTCGTCCGAAGCTGATCATTACCTGTGGTGTTTCTGGTGCAATTCAGTTCACATCCTGTATGAATTCCTCTGAATGTATCGTAGCGATTAATAGTGATCCAAAGGCTCAGATCTTTGGCGTAGCTCATTATTGTATTGTTGATGACCTGAATACTGTAGTTCCTAAATTGATAGAACTCATCAGCAACAGAAAGGAGGACTAAGTCATGGCTTTTCCTTATAAAAAGATGACACAGGAAGATTGTGAATATATTAAATCCGTAACAGCCCCAGATCGTGTCTGGGTTGGTGAAGAGATTGCAAATGAATATTTTAAAGATGAGATGCCGGAATATGGTATCTATGAACCAGAGCTCTATGTAGAAGTTGAAAATAAAGAAGAGATTTCTGCCATCATGAAGTACGCATGTCAGGAAAATATACCTGTAGTGTGCCGCGGTGCTGGAACAGGTCTTGCCGGTGGTGCTACCTGTAAATATGGTGGGATTATGCTCTCTATCATGAGAATGAACAAAATATTCCCAATTGATCATAAAAATCAGACGATTACCGTTGAACCAGGTGCACTGCTGATCGATGTACAGGCAGCAGCAACCGCAGAAGGCATGTTTTATCCACCAGATCCAGGCGAAAAGACAGCATCCATCGGTGGAAATATTATCACAAACGCAGGTGGAATGAAGGCTGTACGATATGGATTAACCCGTGATTTTGTTCGCTGTATTGAAGCGGTTATGCCTGACGGTTCTATTATGAATTTTTCTTCAAATGTTGTAAAGAACACCACAGGTTATGATATCAAAGACCTTGTAATTGGTTCTGAAGGGACTCTTTGTATTCTGACACAGGCAACCTTAAAGCTTCTTCCGGCACCTACCTGTACTTGTACACTGGTAATGCCATTTGGAAGCTTGGAGGAATGTGCAGATATGGTACCAAAAGTACTGGAGCTTCCATTCGTACCAACCGCAATTGAGTTCCTGGAAAGAGAGCTCATTGACATTGTAGAGAAAAATCTGAAGAAGATGCTCCCTGTTAAGCAGGGTGAGGCAGTCCTTATTGTTATGTATGATGCATCTAGCCAGGCTGAACTTGACAGTGCTGTAGAAGCTGCAGCAGAAGCAGCTCTTGCCAATGGAGCATTTGACTGTTGTATTGCAGATACACCAGAACGTGCTGCATCTGTATGGGCAGTACGTGGAGGTATCCTTGAAGGAATGAAAGCAGATTCTGTATCACAGGAAGAATGTGACGTAGTCGTTCCAAGAGCAAGAATTGCTGAGTATGTTAAGGCAGCGAAGAAGATTGCCCTTTCCCATGGAATTCGTGTTGAGCCTTGTGGACACTGTGGCGATGGTAACATTCATACCGAGATGCTCCGTGGTGCTGATATGAGCGATGAAGAATGGAAGAGTGCAACCCATGCCAGCTTAAAAGAACTTTATGCACTTTCCAAAGAATTAGGTGGACAGCTCTCAGGAGAACATGGAATCGGAAATGGACGTATCGAATTTTTAGAAGAATTTGTTGGTCCAAGAATGATTCAGCTTTATAAAGCAATCAAGCTTGCCTTTGATGATAAACTGATTCTGAATCCAGGCAAAATGATTGAATTTAACAAATAATAATATAAAGGGGATAAAAAATTATGAATAATAAGAAATCACTGCTTGTGGATAAGAATAAGATGCCACTGGCCATGGGAATTGCATTTGTTGCATTTACCACACAGTTCGGTGGTGGATTCGCTTCCGGCGCACAGATTAAACAGTATTTTATTAACTTTGGTATTTGGTGTTTATTTCTTCCAGTATTAAGCCAGGGACTTTATTCTATCTTTTTCTGGTATGGAATGCGCTATGCATACAAGCATCAGACCTATGATTATCGTTCTTTTTCCGATAGTCTTTACGGCCCAACCCGCGTAGTTATGTCCAATGCCTTTGAAATCTGCTATCTAATCATGATTGGTACAGCAGCTGCAGCAGCATTTGCAACGGGTGGATCCACCTTAAATACATTGACAAGCATTCCTTACTGGCTCTGTACGTTGATCATCGCCGTATTCATTTTTTTGATTGCAATGTATGGAACCAATGTGGTTCGTAAGGCGGCAGCTACTTTGTCCGTATTAATCATCGTTGGCCTTCTGGTCGTATTGATTCCAAATCTGATTGCTCAGGCACCTGCGATTACTGCAGCAATCAGTAACATGAAGGCAGGACAGATGGTAGCCGGTTCCATGGAAACGGGAGCATTTGGTCCGGCACTCTGGAGTGCATTCCTATATTTTCTGTTCCAGTTATCTTCTGTATCTGTTATGTATCAGCATATGGAACCTGTTACAGATGTAAAGCAGATCAACAGAGCTGCAATAGGAATGTTTGTAGTAAACTTTGTCTCCATGGAACTTGCAATTGTTGGTATGCTGGCAGTTATGTTCGTTCCTACCATGGCAGAAGCAACTGTTCCAATGCTTGTACTTGTTCAGAACGGAGTTGGCTCTATGGCACTTACACCAATCATTTCCGCATTGATTATTCTTGGAGCAATCTCTACAGGCGTTAACATGATCGCTGGTATCGTAGCACGTTGTGTAAATGCGATGGAACGTCGAATAGCGACAGAAGAAGCAAAAGCAAATGGTCATATGATGAGAATGGCAGTTGTAACTATTATCTTTGTAGCAATCGCATGGGGTATTGCACAGTTTGGTCTTATGGCAGTAGTTAAGAAGGGCTATGCATACCTTGGCTATGCATCTTTGATCACAGTATTTATTCCATTTGTGATTCATGCAATGATCACAAAGATGAAAGAAGTATAAAAACAGAAGTGGGAATGAGAAATCATTCCCCTTTTTTGGGCAAAAATCCAGGGTATCTTGATTATTTTAATGCTTGCGATAATTAGTTTTCTTTAGTATAATTATCTTTGGTATAAGCTTGCGATATGGGCAGGCGTTTCTACCAACCACCAATAGGGTTGACTACCAGTAAGACGGTAGTCAATTTTTTTTTGGAAAAAATTATTGGAGGAAAACGAATATGTATGATGTATTAATTATTGGAGCCGGCCCTGGAGGAATCTTCAGTGCCTATGAATTAACAGAAAGAAATCCTGAATTAAAGGTTGTAGTGATTGAAGCAGGTCATGAGCTTCATCGACGTAAATGTCCAATCGATGGTAATAAAATCAAGTCCTGTATCCACTGCAAATCCTGCTCTATTATGAGTGGTTTTGGTGGCGCGGGTGCATTCTCTGACGGCAAATACAACATTACCAATGATTTTGGTGGAACGCTCTATGAGTATATTGGTAAGAAAACAGCGACAGAATTGATGGAATATGTGGATGAGATCAATCTTCGCTATGGTGGGGAAGGAACCAAGCTTTATTCAACTGCTGGTACAAGCATTCGAAAAACATGTATGCAGAATGGGTTACATTTGCTGGATGCGTCTGTGCGACATTTGGGTACGGATATTAACTATATCGTACTTGAAAATCTTTACAATCATTTAAAGAATAAAGTTGAGTTTTATTTTGACTGTCCGATCGAGACGGTTGAAAAAATCGAAAAGGGATATCGAGTATCTAATGCTGACAAGTCCTTTGAGGGCCGCAAATGTATCATTTCCGCGGGCAGAAGTGGCAGCAAATGGATGGAACAGGTATGTGAAGAGCTTCACATCAATACAAAATCAAACCGTGTGGATATCGGTGTACGAGTAGAATTGCCAGCAGAAGTATTTTCTCACCTGACAGATGAGCTCTATGAAAGCAAGATTGTATATCGAACAGAAAAATACGAAGATAAAGTGCGTACCTTCTGTATGAATCCAAAGGGTGCTGTGGTAAATGAGAATACCAATGGCATCGTGACGGTAAATGGACACAGCTATGAAGATCCGGCAAAGCAGACAAAGAATACCAACTTTGCTCTTTTGGTAGCAAAACATTTTTCAGAGCCATTTAAGGATTCCAACGGATATGGTGAAAGTATCGCTCGTCTTAGCAACATGCTTGGTGGAGGCGTCATCGTGCAGCGTTTTGGTGATCTGATTCGTGGCAAGCGAAGCACAGAAAAGAGAATCCAGGAATCCTTCACCGTGCCTACCTTGAATGCAGCAGCAGGTGACTTAAGTCTTGTGCTTCCAAAACGAATTTTAGATGGCATCATCGAAATGATTTACGCCCTTGATAAGGTTGCACCGGGAACTGCCAATGATGATACTCTTCTCTATGGTGTGGAAGTAAAATTCTATAACATGGAAGTAGAAGTAGATGAGAATCTGATGACCTGTCATAAAGATCTCTATATTATTGGAGATGGAAGTGGAATTACCCATTCTCTTTCCCATGCATCTGCCAGTGGTGTGCATGTAGCAAGACAGATTTGCAGAGGAGAGTAAGAAACCAGATGATTCCATTGATCATGATGTGAAATAGAGAAGATGTAGTAAGACAAGAAAAAAGCAAGATTTGTGATTCCTTATATGTAGTATAATTAAAAGAAAACCTTTAAAGGGGGCATCATTAGCATGAGTCAGAATGAGTTCGCCAATCAGACGATTGAACGATATTCTCATCTTTCCATTGGTGAAATTGTTGAAGAATTACATATAAATTTAGATGGTTATGAAAGTGAAGAAGTCATCAAACAGCGCAAGCGTTATGGGGACAATGCCCATCTGTTTCAGCGCCAGGACACAATTTTATACTGTATACAAAGAGCATTTGTAAATCCTTTTTCTACGATCCTCTTTATTCTTGGCATTATTTCATTTGTGACAGATGTGCTGTTGCCAAATGCCTACCACAAAAGTCTGACCACTGTTGTGATTATTTTTTCCATGCTGATCTTAAGTGGTGTCGTGAGATTTATTCAGGAAATTCGCTCCAGAAAGGTTGTCCATGAGCTTACCAAGATGGTGCATACGACCGTTCGTGTTCTTAGAAAAGGCATCTGGCAGGAACTTCCTTCCTCTGAACTGGTTGTGGGGGATGAAGTTTCTTTAGAAGCTGGAGATCGTGTGCCGGCAGATCTTCGTATTACGTCTGCCATGGAGCTTTTTGTATCCCAGTCCATTATCACAGGGGAAAGTGGTGTCTGTGAAAAGACAGAGGACACTTTGGTTGAATCCGCCGGTACATTGACCGATTATTCCAACATTCTATTCTGTGGATCTACTTTGACCGGTGGAACAGCAGAAGGGATAGTCATTGCAGTCGGTTCGGAAACCATTTACGGTGGATTTAATATCAGAGAATCCGACCGTAAGCACGGCTTTGACCATGGGGCAAATGAAATTGCGCGGGTTCTTATTCGTTTTATGATGATTCTTGTACCGATTGTTTTTATTACCAGTGGTCTTACAAAAGGAGACTGGCTGGAAGCCTTTTTATTTGCCCTTTCCGTTGCTGTTGGGCTGACTCCAGAGCTGCTTCCGATGGTAGTTTCTGCCTGCCTTGCCAAGGGCAGTCATTCCATGGGTAAAAAGCAGACCATTGTAAAGAATATCAATGCCATGCAGGGATTTGGCAGCATGGACATTCTATGTGTGGACAAAACTGGAACCTTAACTGGCGATCAGGTCATTCTGGAATATTATATGAACATTCTGGGAAGAGAATGTCAGAAAACATTGGATTATGGCTATCTGGCAAGCATTTATCATACCGGTGTCAGCAATCATCTGGATGAAGCCATTCGCAAAGTCCAGTATATGCCTGGCCGGGAAGACTATTACCAAAACCTTGTGGAAAGCCATCCGAAGATGGATGAGCATCCATTTGACTATACAAGAAGATATGCCAGCGTGCTGGTGGAACATGCAGATGAGAATCTGATGATCATCAAGGGAAGCATCGATGAAGTTGCGGGTCGATGTGGTTATGTGGAATACGACGGCGAGACATTTGCAATCGAAGAAGATCCATCCACCCAGGTCCATGCCGTTGTGGATGAGATGCTCGAAGAAGGCATGAAAGTCATTGCAGTCGCCTACAAGAAAGTTCGTCCGGATCTTGTATATAAAGAAGAAAATGACTACATCCTCCTTGGATTCCTGGCATTTTTTGATGCACCAAAACAGAGTGCAGCAGGCATTGTGGAAGCGCTCCATGAGATGAATCTGGAAGTTAAGGTGGCAACCGGCGATCATCTCCTGGTGACACAGTCGGTTTGCAGAAGATTAGGGATTCCGACCGAGCGGTGCATTACAGGAAAAGAATTAGAGCGGGTACCGGAGAATGATCTGCCAGTCATCATAGAGAAGAGCAATGTATTTGCGGAGCTTTCTCCAAAACAGAAGGCATATATTGTGGAGACACTTCAGAATAATGGCCATACCGTTGGATTCTTAGGTGACGGCATGAATGACTTGCCGGCCGTAATGAAAGCCGATGTAGGTATCTCCGTGGAAAATGCTACCGAAGCCGTGAAGGAATGCGCAGATGTGATCTTGCTGAAAAAGGATCTGAATGTATTACGAGAAGGTGTTTTAGAAGGACGAAAGGCTTTTGCCAATATGTCCAAATATATTAAAATCACAGCATCCTCAAACTTCGGGAATATCTGTGCCATCGTTGTGGCAAGCGTACTGCTCCCCTTCTTCCCAATGACTTCCATTCAGCTGCTGCTGTTAAATCTCTTATACGACATCCTGTGTCTGGTACTGCCATGGGATCATGTGGATGAGGACCTGATCACGAAGCCTCTGGAATGGTCCGGAAGAAAATTGAGCGGATTTATGACATTTTTCGGGCCGATCAGTTCCATCTTCGATCTGGTCACCTTTGCCTTCCTATTTTTTGTTTTGTGTCCAAAGGTGTGTGGCGCATCCTTTGCACAGCTTGATCTGAGCAGACAGGCAGTATTTATTGCCATCTTCCAGACAGGATGGTTCCTGGAATCCATGTGGTCACAGGTATTGATTCTGCAGCTTCTTCGAACGGAGAAAATCCCATTTGTCCAGAGCAGACCGGGAAGAATGGTTGTTACTGTAACCATTATGGGTATCATTCTATTTACGCTGCTTCCAATGACTGGACTTGGGCAAATGTTAGGCTTATGCGGCCTGCCAGTATTCTATTACATGTTCTTGGTAAGTGTCGTTATGCTGTATCTGCTGGTGGTAACATTCGCCAAGGGATTATATGTTAAGAAAAACAACAAACTCATCTAGGAAAGGAGGAACCAGAATATGAAAAAGAACATTGAATATATCAGTCTGGATCCCTCCATGGCAGCATGGCTGCTGAAGCATCTTCCTGGAGGAGAGTTTCGTGATGGGATAGAACACCTGCTGAATGAAGATTGTTCCACTCTGATGGTTGAATACGAACCCAAAGGACATCTCATTGATTACAGTTTTCAGATTGTATGCGGGGAACTGGTCATTGATGAGCGGGCAAGAAGGATCACACGGTCTGGGGAAGAAATTTCCTTAACTCCAAAGGAATTCGACATTCTGCTCTTCCTTGCCAAAAACCGCGGGGAGGTATTTACCAAGGAACAGATCTATCAGGCAGTCTGGAAGAATGAGTATATTATGGATGACAGCAATATCATGGCTTTTATCCGAAAAATACGAAAAAAGATCGAACCAAATCCGGATGCGCCGGTATATATCCTGACTATTTGGGGCATTGGATATAAGTTTAATGATACATTAGAATAATGAATTCTTGTTTCTTCGCAAGGAAATCGCAAGGCTTTGGCCATGGGATTGTCCTTGCGATTTTTTTATACTTACCTTGCGATGATCATCCAAGAGATAAGTATGGAGGTGAAATTATGAACAAACATATTCATTATGCTGCAACTCATCCGATCAAAGAGATTTTACAATATGTGAATTCCACCCTTCGTGGCATTGATCCGGATCAGGTTGCAGAAAGAAGAGCAAAGTATGGAATCAATAAAGTAACCAAAGAGAAGAAGAAAACCCTTCCACAGAGATTAGCTGGTGCATTCGTCAATCCATTTACGGCGATTTTGTTCTGCCTGGCTTTAGTTTCTACCGTGACCGATATGATCTTTCCGAAGTTTGGACTGTTTGGCAGTACACCAGAGGATTTTGATCCACTGACTGTGACGATTATTCTTACCATGGTATTCTTATCCGGCACCCTTCGTTTTGTGCAGGAGAGCAGAAGTGGGAATGCGGCAGAAAAGCTGCTTGCCATGATTACAACAACCTGTACGGTAACCAGAATAGACCAGGAAAAGATTGAAATTCCTTTAGAAGATGTGGTGGTAGGGGATATTGTCCATTTATCAGCAGGAGATATGCTTCCTGCAGATGTAAGAATCTTAGATGCAAAGGATTTGTTCGTCAGTCAGGCCAGCTTAACTGGCGAAAGTGAACCAATTGAAAAGTATGCTTCTGTCAGTGAAGCAGTAGAAACAGTAACTGATTATAACAATATTGCTTTTATGGGAAGCAATGTGATCTCAGGAAGTGCATCCGCTGTGGTTATTGATGTGGGTGATTCGACCTTATTCGGTTCCATGGCTTCTGCTGTTGCAGGAGAGGCAGTGGAAACCAGCTTCAGCAAAGGTGTGAATGCGGTATCCTGGGTTTTAATCCGTTTTATGATGGTTATGGTGCCCCTTGTATTTGTCATTAACGGGATTACAAAAGGTGACTGGGTAGCTGCCTTCTTATTCGGTATCTCCATTGCCGTTGGATTAACACCGGAGATGCTTCCTATGATCGTTACAACCTGCCTTGCCAAAGGCGCCGTGTCCATGAGCAAGAAGCAGACCATCGTGAAAAACTTAAATTCCATCCAGAATTTTGGTGCCATCGACATCCTCTGCACCGACAAAACTGGTACCCTGACCCAGGATCAGGTTGTGCTGGAATATCATCTGAATGTGAATGGGGAAGAGGATACCCGTGTATTAAGACATGCATATCTGAATAGTTATTTTCAGACTGGATATAAAAATCTAATGGATATTGCCATTATTCGAAAAACAGAAGAACAGGAGGCTGCAGACTCTAGTCTGGTGGATTTATCCGAGACTTATGTAAAGGTGGACGAAATTCCATTCGACTTTACCAGAAGAAGACTGACCACTGTGGTTCAGAACAAAACTGGAAAGACCCAGATGGTAACCAAAGGTGCGGTGGAAGAGATGCTTTCCGTCTGTACCTTCGTGGAGATCGATGGGAAGGTGCAGCCAATTTCCGAAGCCTTAAAAAAACGTGTGTTAGATACCGTTGATGATTTAAATGACAAAGGATTCCGTGTCCTGGCCCTTGCCCAGAAGAGCAACCCATCTCCGGTAGGTGCATTCGGCGTAAAGGACGAGTGCGACATGGTGCTCATGGGATATCTGGCATTCCTTGATCCACCAAAGGAATCCACCGCAGAAGCTATCAAAGCCCTCGCTGAGTATGGCGTGACAACCAAAATTCTCACAGGAGACAATGACAAAGTAACCCGCACCATCTGTAAACAGGTAGGACTTGAGGTTCGCAATATGCTTCTTGGTGCTGATGTGGAGCATATGACAGACGAAGAATTGGCCGATGTTGCCGAGTCGACGGATGTATTTGCCAAGCTGACACCAGATCAGAAATCCCGTATTGTAGCCGTCCTTCGGGAACAGGGACATACCGTTGGGTATATGGGTGATGGAATCAACGATGCAGCAGCCATGAAGGCAGCAGACATTGGTATCTCCGTTGATACTGCAGTTGATGTTGCCAAGGAATCTGCTGACATCATTCTGTTAGAAAAAGACCTGATGGTGTTAGAGGAAGGCATCATCGAAGGACGTAAGACTTATGCCAATATGATCAAATATATCAAGATGACTGCAAGCTCCAATTTCGGTAACATGTTCTCTGTTCTTGCTGCATCTGCGCTCCTGCCATTTTTACCAATGATGAGTGTCCATCTGATTTTCTTAAATCTGATTTATGATCTTTCCTGTACTGCGATTCCATGGGATAACGTGGACGAGGAATTCATCAAACTGCCACGTAAATGGGATGCATCCAGTGTTGGGAATTTTATGATCTGGATTGGGCCAACCAGCTCCATCTTCGATTTTACAACATACATCTTTATGTACTTTGTATTCTGTCCACTCTTTGTATCCCACGGGGTATTATTCAATGACCTGGCAGCCCATTACAGCGGTCCGGCATTGGCACAGATGCAGATGGCTTATATTGCCATGTTCCAGGCAGGATGGTTTGTGGAATCCATGTGGAGTCAGACTTTAGTTATCCATATGATACGAACACCGAAGCTTCCATTTATCCAGAGCCGTGCATCCTTCCCGGTAACTGTATTGACCTGTTCCGGAATTGCGCTGCTTACGATCATTCCATTTACCGGATTTGGCAGAATGCTTGGTTTTGTAGCCTTACCAATGAGCTATTTCGCATATTTGCTGCCATGTATTTTCTTATATATGATTTTGGCAACAAGCCTGAAAAAAGCATATGTGCGACATTATGGTGAACTATTGTAGCATTGTATTAAATAGGAGGTATATACGATGAACTGGACGCAACTGTGGCTGTCATTATTTCATAGACAGGAATTACTTGGCCTGAATATGGGATTCTGGGTATCCATGGCGATCGTGGCATTGATCGTTGTGATTATGAATCTTGTGTTTTGGAATATGAGTGAAAAAAAGAATGAATAATTAGTCAGACTTCTCCACCCACCGTGAAGCGTCTGCTGCCATTCAGCACAAATTATAATGGCAGTCCTTCCGGATTCATGGGTGGAGTTTTCTTATATTAGGTCTCGCAATGTGGATTCGTTAAAGTGTTTGACAAATAAAAATTCGTTGCATACAATTAATTCTGCAGTAATTAATTGAAAGGTAAAAAAATAATGAACATAAATTTTCACGACGATTTTTATACGACACTAAAGAAACTGGTCGTTCCAATTACCATACAGAATTTTATGCTGGCCCTTGTGTCAGCGACAGATGCTGTCATGCTTGGGGCATTGGATCAGAATTCTATGGCGTCTGTGTCCATGGCTGGTCAGGTACAGTTTATATTAAACCTTTTCGTCATTGGCATCTCAACGGGTATGGGTGTTATGATCGCCCAGTACTGGGGCAAAAAAGATGAAGATACCATCGAAAAGATCATTCCCATCGCCCTGAGACTGAATATGGCCGTCGGCATGATTTTTACAGTGGCAGCTTTGGTCATTCCAACAAAGCTTATGACAATCCTGACCAATGATGTAGGGATCATCAAAACGGGAAGTGTGTATCTGGTTGCAGTGTCCCTTTCCTATTGTGTCTGTGCGATTTCACAGATTTATCTGACGATACTTAAAAATACCGGATATACCCAGATCAGTTCCAAAATCAGCTCCATGGCAGTAATCATGAACATTATCCTGAATGGAATCTTTATTTTTGGCCTGGGACCGGTTCCGGCCATGGGTGTAAAGGGTGCTGCTTATGCGACCATCTGTGCCAGAGTATTCGAGCTGGTCTATGCGGTAGTTGAGAGCACCAAAGAAAACAGGGTTCATGTTCACTGGAGCAGATTCTTCTCTTCGGCAGGAAAAGCTCTGAACAAAGACTTTATGCGATATTCCTCCCCGATGCTTTGGGCAATCTTAGTATGGGGCGGGGCATTCAGCTGCTATACCATTGTTCTTGGCCATCTGGGTGAGGATGCAGTAGTTGCCAATTCCCTCACATCTATTACAAAAAACATGCTGTCCTGTGTGGCTCGTGGGATGAGTGCCGGTACGGCCATCATGATCGGTAATCTACTCGGTGCTGGAGACCTTGTAAGAGCGAAGTCCTGGGCGAATCGGGCAATCAGACTTTCTGTGGTGGTGGGAGCCATTCTCGGCGGTGGCCTTCTGCTTGTGACACCAGTCATTGTTGCCTATGCCAATATTACATCGACAGCAGCACATTATCTGAAAATCATGCTGATCATATCCGTCTTCAATCTGATGGCCACCACGGTCAACACGGTGGTATTGAATGGAATCACCTGTGCAGGCGGTGATGCGGCATTTGACATGAAGGGCAATATCTGTGCCATGTGGCTATATGGTGTGCCGCTTAGCTTTTTGTCAGCATTTGTTTTTAAATGTCCGGTGTGGGTTGTCTACCTGTGTACCAACTTAGATGAAATCTGTAAACTGCCATTCATGCTTATGCACCATCGAAAATATGTGTGGCTGAGAAATATAACCAGATAAAAACGTTAGAATATCAAACCCAGACAGTAAAACGCTGCCTGGGTTTTTTGTTCATATCTGGAATTAATTTGACCTTAAAATAATAAATTGACTTTTCTCAATTCATTGCATACAATTAAATTGTAAGCAATTAAAAGAAAGGCATAAACAAGATTCAATGGATATTATTTTAAGCATCCTGATCAGAATCATCGTCTTCTTCTCCCGCTTTTCCAAGCCTCTTGCGAAACTGGGCATTGGTTCCTATGAGGAATGGAAGGAAGGAGAGAAGCTCAGACTGCTTCTGGTTGGATATAATGGAGCCAGAAATACCGGCGCAGACGCCCGTGTTTCGGCCATTGTAAAACAGATGAAAGACCTGTTTGGAGAAGAGAACATCCAGATTACGGTCATGACATTAAATAGGAAATTACTAGATGGATACTTTGCCAAGGATGTGAGTCTGTTAGAGTTTAGTTCCATCTTTTTACTGGACCTGTATCAGGCCTGCTGCATCCACCATGCGGCAATTATCTGTGAAGGTTCCACGCTGAAAAGTACATTTGCCAACGCCCTCACCATGTTTTTCTGCGAGGCATCGGGCATTATGGCAAGACAGGGCAAACCATGCATCGCCTATGGTTCGGAGGTTGGTGCCATGGAACCACTGGTGGAGCGACTCTCCGCCAAGCTTTGCAGGGACACCTACTTCATTACAAGAACCGAGGAATCCCAGCAGGCATTGGAAGCGCTTGGGCTTCAGGGACACATCGGCACCGATACAGCCTGGTTTTATGACGACGCAATTAGTAAAGAGTCAGCTGGTCAAATGTTACAGCAGGCGGGATGGGATGGCAAAATGCCACTTCTTGGCATCGCCGTGATTGATCCATTCTGCTGGCCTGTGCGGGCCTCATTAAAAAAATGGATTAAAGGTATTCTGACAGGGAATATGGAAGGCCGCTATGACCGCTGGTATTTTTACAGTGAATCCAGAGATCGCAGGGCAGCATTTGCCAGATATATCGGCTCCATCGCAGAGGCAGTGCTTCGCTATCAGGAGGAGCAGGATGTATTCCCAGTGCTCATTGGAATGGAGAAGATGGATGTGCGGGCATGCAGAGCCCTTCGAAAGAAGCTGAATCAGCCATGCGCCATGTTCTGTTCCGGCGACAATTCGGCGGACATCATGGCAGGAATCTTACAGAGACTGTCCATGCTGGTGACCTCCAGATACCATGCGGCAGTGCTGAGCATGGAAAGCGGCATTCCGATCGTGGCCATATCCATGGATGAGCGCATCGACGCCATCATGCGGGAACTTTCCTTTGCGGATCGCTATCTGCACCATGTGGCAGACAATGATCTGGCAGTGGATTTATATCATTCGATGATCAATGCAGAGCGCAACCGGGAGGAAATCTCTGCACACATATTGGAAGCGAGACGAAACTATCAAGAGAAGCTTGCCGAGATGGGCAGCTTCCTGAAATCATATATGGATAGGAGATTAGTATGAGAAAGGCTATTTTTGTAACCGGCGGCACTGGATTTCTGGGGACAGAAATTGTAAGCCAGCTGGTTCAGACTACAGATCAAACAATCTATGTGCTGGTTCGGGCCGATGATCAGATGGCAGCGATGCATCGCTTAAAAGCAGCCTGGTATCATGACAAGAACCTGTATGAGAAGATCGGTCAGCAGGTACTACCTGTGACCGGTGATTTTACTGTCCCAAATCTGGGACTGGATGACGAGACAAAGAAGCTGCTTTTGGCCAATGTATCCCTCATCTTCCACTCTGGCGCAGAGGTTGGACTGCAAAAAAGTGGCGAGGAACTTGACCGGATTAACCGGGAAGGAACAAAGCAGATGGTAGCATTTGCCGAAGAGATCCACGGACTGGAGCGCTTTGTATACATCTCAACGGCCTATGTGGCTGGCCAGCAGGAAGGGATAATCTTAGAAGAAGCACCGGAAGGACTGCATTTTTCCAGTTTGTATGAAAAAAGCAAAGCGGAAGCGGAAAGCCTGGTAAGAGAATCCGACCTGCCATGGTCCATCTGCCGTCCGGGCATGATCGTGGGTCATTCCGTGACCGGAAGGGTGAAAAACTTCAATACCATCTATTATGTGCTGAAGCTGATGCTGACGAAGAACCTGCCGATGCTTCCTGTGAAGGAAACCATGGGCATGAATTTAGTTCCTGTGGATTATGTGGCACAATCTGCCGTGACCATCGGATTTTGTGAGGAAGCGAAGGGGAAGATCTTCCATCTGACCTGTCCGAAGGAGATGCAGCCAACAGCAGGCGAGCTGACGCTCTGCGTGAGAAACTGGGCAAAGCAGCATCTTGGCATAGACGTAAAAAAGCCGGTGTATGCGCCGGTACCTGCCCTTAAGAAGGCGGGACTTTCCTATAATAAAAAGGCAGAGGGTAAGAAGAAAAATCAGCTTACCAATCTATTGACCCTGCTCCCATATTTCTTTGGGGATCAGGACTTTGACCGCAGCAATACCGATGCCATCATCGGCCCATACACCATAGAGTGGTGGAGCTATATTGAGGCAGTGCTTGCTTTTGCCTGCCGTAAGAATTTCATGCAGCAGACCGAGCGTACCGTCTTTGAGCAGGCAAATGTACGTAGAGCCAGCAAGCGTTATCCAATCCACTACTATGATGTGAGTGCAGAAGGCATGCAACGCTTCTCTGGCGAGAAGGTGAATCGCCGCATCAGAAAGATTCAGGCAGCACTTTGGGCATGGGGCATTCGAAAAGGAGATAAGGTAGCCCTTACTGGTATCAACTGCGTGGAATATATGATGTTAGATCAGGCAATCGGGCTGATTGGAGCAGTCAGTGTGCCGATTTACTATACAACACCGATGGATGAGGCGTCCTTACTCTTAAATCGAAGCGGCGCCACATGGTTCTTTGTGGGAGATTTAAGAATCATGGAACACATTGAAGAATTAGAAGCGGATATCCCTGTTGTGGCATTCTCTGTTGCACAGGGGATGGAAAAGCCGGGTGTAATGGAATGGAAAGAATTCCTGAAGAAGGGTAGAAGAGCAGCTCCATTAGGTGCACCGGATCCTGAAGATCTGGCAACTATTCGCTATACCTCTGGAACGACCGGAGAACCAAAAGGTGTCATGTTCAATTATTACCAGCTTGGCTGGATGGGAGAAGTACTGACCAACTTACTTCCCTGGACGGGACGAAACAAAGAGATGCGTTATCTCTCCTTCCTGCCGGAAAGCCATGTGGTGGAAGGTATTTTGGCTTCCTATGCACCGTACTATATGCTGGCCAAGGTGGATTTCTACTTTCTCAATGATTTTGGAGCATTGGTAGAGACTCTTCCTAAGGTTCGGCCAACGGTATTCTTCTCCGTTCCCAGATTTTATGAAAAGCTCTGGGATCAGCTGACCGCCAATAAGATTGGCCAGAAATATCTGACTATGGAAGAAGGACCTGCCAAACAGGCGACAGCTGCCCTTTTAAAGAAAGTGATATTAAAAAAAGCAGGATTAGATGCCTGTGAACAGCTGATCGTGGGATCTGCCCCAATCAGCGAAGCATTGCTTCTGAATTTCCGTGCTTTGGGCATCGAGATCCACAATGCCTACGGACAGACAGAAGCGCCATTAATTACCATCAATCGCATGGGAAACAATGTGATTCCAACCATCGGAACACCTCTTCCTGAAACCGTGGTTGAAGTTGCCGAAGATGGCGAGCTTTTAGTAACCGGTCCACAGGTATGCCTTGGCTACTATGGCCTGGAGACAGATACCGTAAAAGATGGCACATTAAAAACAGGTGACCTTGGAAGCATCGACAAAGAAGGCAATATTACCCTCTTTGGACGAAAAAAAGAGATGATCATCACTGCCTATGGCAAAAATATCAGCACACCAAAGATTGAAGAACGATTAAAGAACATTCCGACTGTATCTGAGGCCGTGCTCATCGGAGAGAACAGACCGTACTGCACCGCTCTCATCTGGCTTGAGGGAGAAGGCATCGATATCGACCATGAAATCAAGGTGATGAATGGGGATCTGTCCCATCCGGAACAGGTGAGAAAGTTCACTATTATCGAAACACCGCTAAGCATACAAAAAGGGGAACTGACCCCGAACCTGAAAGTGAAGCGTGCCAATGTGGAAGCACACTATGAGAAGGAAATCGAGGCGATGTATCAGTGAAAAAAGCAATGATCAGGGAGCGAATCAGCAAAGCGCTTCTTGATATTTTAGAGCTACATCCGTCTGAAGTTTTTGCACGCCTGCAGCTTCAGATTCTGCTTGGTGCCACGGCAAGGGCATTTGACCAGAGAGGCCAATGTATCCTCTTTGCGAAGGATCCGTTGCAGGAATATGGAATGTTCACAAAAACCTGTATGGCATCAGGTGCTGAGCAAAGAAGGCTTTACCAGGTATCCCTGCGGCTTGGAAGAAGGGTTCGAACAGTCCTGGGACTGACAAATCCAGAGGATTTGAAGCGACTGGTATTCCTTCTATATAAGAATATCGGCATCACCATGACAGGAGAAATTCCGGGAGAAATCGTGGTTTCTGAATGTTTTTTTGCCCGGATTTACAGCGGCATGGAATGCAGATACATATCGGCCATGGATGCTGGCATTGTAGCCGGAATCTGTGGAGATGGGACAATGACATTTGTTCAGCGGATGACCGAAGGGTGCGAACAGTGCGTGGCCAATGTCTGTGTGAAGGATACAAGATTGGATAGAGTGAATATAGAGGGAAAATAGATGAAAGATAGAAAGAAAAAAGCCATCGTCATCGGCACCGGTGCCGGCGGCGCTGCAATTGCAAAGGAGTTACAGGGCAAATATCAGGTGACAATATTAGAGGTAGGCAAGGAATTCAAGCCATTCGGCTATCCCATCGACTTGTTCGCAAAGCTTCGTAAGACAGGATTGTTCTTTGATGAACGCCTTATTCGCTTACTGCTTCCGAATATGGTCATTGACAAGACCAAAGATATGGTGCTGGTTCGTGGATATGGCAAGGGCGGAACCACAACCTTAGCGACAGGCAACGCTGTGCGTTATGACCAGGATCTTCGCAATCTGGGAATTGACCTTAATCAGGAATTTGAAGAACTCTATGCTGAACTTCCAATTACCACAGAGCATCAGAAGCGTTGGACTAAGACAACCCAGGAAATGTATGAGTTATTTGAAGAGATGGGACTTGAACCGGTAGTGACTCCAAAGCTGCTCTGCGATCCGGACCGATGTATCGGCTGTGGTCACTGTGCCATCGGTTGTCCAACGGGTGCCAAATGGGATACCAGAGCATGGGTGGATGAAGCAGTGGAACAGGGCGCCAGATTAATTACCGGATTTAAGGTGACAAAGCTTGTCATGGAAGCTGGCAGAGTAACAGAAGTCCATGGAAAGATGGGCTTAAAGCCGGTCATTGTCCGTGCGGATCTTGTTGTTCTTGCAGCAGGCGGCCTTGGCACACCAGCAATTTTAGAAAACTCCGGCATTGCATGCGAGAAATCCTTATTCGTTGATCCAGTGCTCTGTGTGGCAGGAGAGCTTCCTGGTATTGGACAGGATCATCAGATTCTCATGCCATTTATCAGCCAGCAGGATGGATATATCCTGTCTCCTTATATGGATTACTTAAGCTTCTTCTTTGACAAGCGCTGGAGACATCCAATGAAGAATATTGCAACCATTATGATCAAGCTTGCCGACGAACAGAGAGGTTCTATCGGTAAGCATCGTATAGATAAGACAATGTCTCCGCTGGACGATGTGAATATGGAAAGAGCAGTGGAGCAGAGCCGTGAAATCCTGGAACGCCTTGGCGTGCCTAGGGAAAAGCAGTTTTTGGGAACTTTAAATGCCGGCCATCCAGGAGGTATGCTGGCACTGACTAAAGCGGAAGCAAAAACTCTCCATAATTCAAAGCTGCCAGAGAATCTCTATGTGGCAGATGCGACATTGTTGCCAAAGTCTATGGGGAATCCACCGATTCTGACGATTATGGCGTTGGCGAAGAGAATTGCAAAGGTGATCTGCGAAGAGATGTAAGGGGCATGTTAGGTTCTATGACTCCCTTCTTGCTTCAACTCAAAAACAGTAAGTACTTCTATAAATGAACGTTTTGTCTTACACTATTCATCGTGTATTTCAAAGCATTGTACATCTAGAAAAAAGTACAGGATTGCCGTACATAACATGTTCGGCTCTCCTGTACTTTTTTCTTCGCTGTTCACTGCTTGAAATACACGCTTGATCAGACAAAACGTTCATTTAGAAGTACTAGACTGTTTTTTCGGATTTCAGCAAGAAGGGAGTCATAGCAACCGGCCCCTACATCTCTTCGGAGTGAGGATTGGATGGGGGTGTGAATTTTAGGAAATTAGGAAATTGAGAAATTATTTTTGAAAATTTGGGAAAATGGTTTTGTGGAAATTGGGAAAAAGATTAATAAACTGGGGAATTCTGGGGATGATATCGCCTTTTGAAATAGAATCTTGTATTAGTGATTCTCAAATTTTGAACAGTTGATGAACACCCCCAGAACAGTTATTGAACAACCCTGAAGAGTTATTGAACACTCCTTGGACACTTTTTGAACAAAGACATCAAAAATGTGAGGCCTAATTTTTGAATCATTCATATTCTTCAAATTTTTTAGACAATCCATCTCATCTTGCTATTTTGAAAAATATATGCCATGATAACGAGTAGAGAACGTGATGAAAAGAGAAAAAATAGTGTCGCGGCTTGCCCGCGGAATGGAGATTCATATGAAAAAAAGAAGAATTCGTGATTTTGAATTAAGCTCCGCAGCACTTCATGTCATGGCTATGGCATTCATGCTGGTGGATCATATGTGGGCAACAGTGCTTGCCTATCCCTGGATGAGCTGCGTTGGAAGACTTGCCTTCCCGATTTTTGCTTTTATGATTGTTGAAGGGTTCAAGCATACTAGTGACTTGAAAAAATACATGAAGCGTATGTTGATTTTTGCACTGATTGCAGAAATTCCATATGACCTGATGTATGCGGGACAAATATTATATCCGGTTCATCAGAATGTAATGTGGACATTTCTGCTGGCTCTTGCAGGAATGAAGATTATGGAAAATGCCAGAAAGACGAAAAAACTTTGGCAGAGCATACTTATATGCTCGTCTGTTTGTCTGTTGGGATTCATTCTCGGATATGTGTTATTTGTAGATTTTTATGGATGTGGGATAGTGACAGTATTTATCTATTATTTCTTTGACAGAGATCGGGAAGATAACTGGATTTTGCGTAAGCTACAGAATAGTCCTCACCAGAGAAAGATTTGGACTTTGATTTGCTTTGCGGGACAGTTGGCTTGTCTCTACTATATCAATGTGGGTATTTTAGGCGGTTTCTATTATGATCTGACTATTTTGGGTATGAAAGTTGAACTGATTCAACAGGGATTAGCATTACTTGCATTGATTCCTATTTGGCTCTATCACGGTAAACAGGGATATCATGCGAAGTGGTTTCAGTATTTTAATTATGCGTTTTATCCAGCACATTGTCTGATTCTGGCATTGATTGCGATGTGTGGGTAATAGTATATAATTGTTAATAAAGGAGTAATTTATCTATGGAATTAACAAAAGGACCGATCGTAAAGACCATCCTGGCCCTGGCGATCCCAATCATGGCATCCTCCTTCCTGGGGACTCTCTATAATATCTGTGATATGGCCTGGGTTGGCACATTGGGTGCCAAAACGGTTGCAGGCGTTGGGGTTGGAGGTATGTACATGTGGCTGGCAAGTGGATTTGCCACCCTTCCAAGAATGGGAGGACAGGTACTTACCGCTCAGGCAATCGGGGCAGGCAACGATTAGAAAGCGAAAAATTATACAAGGGCAGCCATCCATCTGATTTTGGTATTGGGCGTATTGTTCGGCGGCGTATCGCTGATCTTTACAAAACAGCTGGTGGCATTCTTCCACCTGACGGAAGAACTATCCATACATGTGGCATATCGTTATATGCGCATTACCTGTGGGCTGATTCTATTTAACTTTTTGAACCTGACTCTGACAGGACTTTATACTGCAGATGGGGATTCCAAGACACCGATGGTGGCCAATTTCCTCGGCCTGATTTTAAATATGATCTTAGATCCGCTCTTAATCCTTGGGTTGGGCTTCTTTCCACGGTTAGAAGCAGTGGGAGCGGCGGTTGCAACTGTATTTTCTCAGATGGTGGTAACGAGTATTTTATGCGTTCGCATGAACAGCAATAAAACGAGAGCAACAGTTTTTAGAAATCAGAATTATATAAAACCATGTCACGCAGACGAATATAAGGGAATCATCGGGATTGGACTGCCGGCTTCTATTCAGTCCATGATGTTTTGCTTTATTTCTATGATATTGACGAGATTTATTTCGGCCTTTGGCGCAGAAGCATTTGCCGTATCAAGGGTTGGTGGACAGATCGAGTCCCTCTCCTGGAATATGGGAGATGGATTTGCTGCGGCGATCAATTCCTTTTGCGGACAGAATTACGGCGCCAAGCAGTATGATCGAATCCGAAAGGGATATCGATTTTCGCTGGTTACCTCCTTTTTGTGGGGGTGCATGGTCTGTCTGGCATTTTTGATGCTGCCAAAAGGCATCTCGCATATTTTCTTCCATGAAGAAAAAGCCATAACAATTGCCATCGCTTACCTGATCATTATCGGTGTTTCAGAGCCGTTCATGATGGCAGAAATCGTTACTTCCGGCGCATTATCGGGCCTTGGCAGGACCAAATTAAGCAGTCTCATCTCCGTGACATTGACAGCCATTCGTATTCCAATCGCATTTATCCTGATGCGGACACCGCTTGGATTAAATGGCATCTGGTGGACTTATACCATTACCAGTGTGATGAAGGGCATCGTATTCTCTCTAACCTTCCACGTGATCGCAAAACGGCTATAAGAAAATATACATAACAAAAAGGAACTTCAATCATTCGTGAAGTTCCTTTTTTATATTCATTCTATATCAGTTTTAGATTAGAGACTGTGACTACTGAGCAGCTTTCTTTGTCATTGTCATGGCGCTTGTAGCAATGGCACATACTGCGATGGCAGCAAGTGCAGCTGTCTGTGTGGAGCTTGCTGGAGCAGCACCAGCGATTTCAGACATGGTAGAACCAGCCTGATTTGCAAATGTAATTGCGGCTACTGCAGCAACTGCGGCAGGAACACCGAAGATGGCTGTGATCATCTTCTTGTTCTTAATGAATACAGAAGCAAGTGCAGCTAAGATTGCAAGTACAGCTGCTACGATTCCAGCGATGTAACCGTAAGTTTTCTTTGTTAACTCAGCTGTTACGACGGAACCTGTATCTTTGAGAAAAGCATTTGCCTGAGTGATTGCTTCTCTGGCAGTTGTGTAGTTGATGTCAGTTTCATTCTTCATGTAGTTGTAATCAGAACCGAGTCTCTGCTTGATGGAATCGATGTTTGGATAAGGTTCTGTAGAGATCAGAGTTTCCATGCCTTCGATTACCTGAGCACGGCCATCTTCAAATTCAGCAAGCTTTTCTTCACCTTCTGTTAATTTCTTCTTGCCGTCCTTTAAGTCCTGTTTACCCTTTGCAAGTTCTTCTCTACCAGCAGCAAGATCACGTTTACCCTTCGCGAGCTCGTTCTTACCAGCTGCTAATTTGGAAGGAGCAGCAGCGAGTGTTCTCTTACCGCTTACATATGTTAAATAACCATTATATGCTTTGTGGATTTCTGTCTTTGTTTTGCCTGCAGAGCTTGCAACCATTGCTTCTGCCTGACCTTTGGAAAGACCGGATTTGATGGAAGTTAATTTTGTGTATACATTCTTGATGTCAGCTTTGTTCTTGCCGGCAGCTTCAGCAACTGCGCCGTAAGCTTCTTCAGCGCTGTAACCTCTGACAAGCTTGTCTACACCGTTATATGCAGCAGATACCTGATCTTTGGCAGCGCCAACTGCTACTTTTTTGATTGCAGCGTCTTTGCTTGCGCCCTGTGCCATAAGGCCTGCAACGCTTGTGTATACAGTTTTGATCGTGGATTTATCTGCGCCGGACTGTGCAGCAGCAGTAGCAACTGCTTCGTCTACGGAATAGCCCTTCACTAATTTGCTCACATTGGTATAGATTGCAGTGATCTGTGGGATCATCGCATTGCCGCCAACCTGTGCAGCGACTGCGCCGATTGCCTGTGCTTCAGGAAGTCCCATGCCCATAGCCTGCTGTACGCCTTTGTAAGCGGTAGCAACTGTGTTCTGGTCAACGCCTGCTGTTGCAGCAACTGTGGCGATGGCTTCTGCTTCAGAGTAGCCTTTTACGAGTTTTGCAACACCTTCGTATGCAGCTGTGACGGAGTCTTTCCCAGAGGCAAATGCAACTGCCTCAATTGCATCATTGGTGGAAAGTCCATTCTTCTTGGCTGCTGTTACGTTGTTATATACAGATTTGATTGTGGATTTGTCTGCACCGGATTTTGCAGCGGCTGTGGCAACCGCTTTGTCAACGCTGTAGCCCTTTTTGAGTTCATTTACATTACTATAGATTGTTTTTACCTGAGCAGAATTTACTTTTCCGCCGGAACCGCCTGCTACGATGGCAGAAGATTTGTCTAAGCTGTTTTTCGCAGCTACGATACGGTTTACGTTGGAGAACGCTGCTTTTAATACAGGAACGCCCTTGCCGCCGTATTTCTTTTCTGTGTCGCGGATGGTTTTGATGCCTTGCGCATAAGCAGCTTCACCGGAAGCAAGCTCTGCTTCACCTGCAGCGACTTTCTTTTCGCCTGCAGCAAGCTCTGCCTTTCCATCTGCTAACTTCTGCTTGCCTTCTTCGTAATCAAGCTGGCCCTGTAAGTAATCTTTTAACCCTTTATAATAGGTTTCTTCATTCTCGCTTAATTCGTCAAGACCGTCAGTTAATTTATTGATGTCTTTTTTCGCTGTCTTTTCTTCGTTTTCCCAATAAGCTTTACTGTTCATGACTTCCTTCATTCCATTAGAAGCAGTGGAAATGGAGAATACAGAACAAAGAACAAGTAATACACTTACTACGATTGATAATGGTTTCATAGTCCTCTCCTTTGATTTTCATTCAGTTTGAGTATAAAATAATTCAAAACAATAACTGTTATATCATCATAAATATTGAATGTCAATCAGTAATGAAGAAAAGGATTGTATTTTTCTCTGTATAGTTTGAAAAATGGCATTGAACACCCTTGTCTGATGACGTATAATAACTTGGTATTAGAAAGAAAAAGAGGAGATACTATGAATTCAATTGGAAATGATTTATCAGAAGGTAATGTAGTAAAACAGCTGATCATGTTTTCCCTTCCATTCTTAGCGGCCAACATCATCCAGTCCATTTACAGTGTGGCGGATATGATGATCGTAGGTCAGTTTAGTGGAACGGCCAGCATGTCCGGCGTAAATATTGGAAGTCAGGTCACATTTATCATCACAAACCTTGTGTTCGGGCTTTGTACCGGTGGTACGGTCCTCATTGGCCAGTATATGGGTGCCAAAAGACAGAATGACCTGAAAGAAACTGTGGCAACCTTGATGACCATGCTTTTTTCTGCGGCAATCATTATGACCATTGTGATGTCATTTACAAAAGATCAGATTCTTCATCTGATTCAGACACCACCGGAAGCCTACGCAGAAGCCAGAAGCTATCTTGCGATTACCCTGCTCGGTCTGGTCTTTATTTTTGGATATAACGTATTTAGTGCCATCATGCGTGGTATGGGGGACAGCAAGCGTCCATTCTACTTTGTAACCATCGCATGTATTACCAACATTGTTCTTGACCTTGTTTTGGTTGGGGTATTCCACATGGGTGCAACCGGCGCAGCAGTGGCAACCGTATTCTCCCAGGCACTCAGTATGATCACCTGTATTTATGTCATGATCAAGAACAACTTCGTGTTTGACTTTAAATTGTCTTCTTTCCGTATTAAAAAGAAGAAACTCACCAAGATCTTCGCTCTGGGCACACCAAGTGCCATTCAGAACGGAATTACCAGCCTGTCCTTCATGATCATCACAGTGCTTGTGAATGTCATCGGCGGGGTGAATGCATCCGCAGCCGTTGGAGTAGTTGGTAAGTTTAACGGATTTGCGATCATGCCAGCAGTTGCCATGTCCGCATCCATCTCAACCATGAGTGCGCAGAACATCGGCGCAGGCAAATGGGACCGTGCGATTTCCGTGTGTAAGATCGGTACGGTAGTAGCCGCAGTGATTTCTGTATGTATTTTTGCGCTGGCGCAGTTATTCCCTGCAGAAATTCTGAAACTGTTCAATGATGATCCGGAGATGATCGCTTATGGTATCCAGTATATGCGTACCTTCAGTTTTGACTACATTATTGTACCTTTCGTATTCTGTATCAATGGTTTATTCGTTGGCGCAGGCCATACAACCTTCTCCATGCTCAACAACATGCTCTCTGCAGTGGGACTTCGAATCCCTGCAAGTATCGTATTCGGAGCAGTACTGAAGATGGGACTTCTTGGTGTTGGACTTGGCGCACCGGTCGCTTCCCTTGGTTCCCTGATCGTGATCTTCATCTTCCTTCTTTCCGGAAAATGGAAGACCAACGTGGCCATGTCGAAATCTTAAATCATAGTTTATAAGGCAACCTGTATGTGCAGGTTGCCTTTTTTGTGCGTCTTAACATCGTCACCTAGTATTTAATACTACATGGTATTGACATAGAAACTGTATAGGGCTATACTATTACTTATAAATTAAAACTATTTTATTTTTAAGGAGAAATACCATGAATACAGTTAAGATATTACATAAAGAATTAACCACTCCAATCATCCAGGGTGGTATGGGTATCGGCGTCAGCAGAAGCAGTCTTGCCGGTGCTGTTGCAAAGGAAGGCGGTATGGGTATCATCTCTGCTGCCCAGGTTGGCTATGATCAGGAAGATTTCTGGAAGCATCCGGAAGAAGCAAACCTGCGTGAACTTCCGGTACAGATCAAAAAAGCGAAGGAGATTTCCGGAGGCAAGGGCATGGTGGGTGTCAATCTCATGTCAGTGACACAGCGCTATGAAGACTATGTAAAGGAAATCTGTGAAGCGGGAGCAGATGCCATCATCTCCGGTGCAGGGCTTCCAATGAAGCTTCCGAAGGCTGCCCAAGGGTATGATATTGCTCTGGCACCGATCGTTTCCTCTGCCAAATCTGCCAATGTCATCTTAAAATACTGGAAGAAGAAGTATAACCGCACGGCAGATTTTCTTGTAATCGAAGGACCGAAGGCAGGCGGACACCTTGGTTTTTCCAGAGATGACCTTGACCGTATCGATGAACTTGATTATGATAGTGAAATCAAAGCCATCATTGAAGTAAAGAAGCAGTATGAAGAGATGTTTGGTGTGACGATGCCAGTATTTGTCGCAGGCGGCATCTTCGACGCAGCAGATGTTGCCCATGCAGTGGCTTTGGGTGCTGACGGCGTACAGGTGGCAACCAGATTCGTGGCAACAGCAGAATGCGATGCCAGTGATGCATACAAGCAGGCCTATGTGGATGCGAAGGAAGAAGATATTATCATCACAGACAGTCCGGTGGGAATGCCGGGACGTGCAATCAATAACAGATTTATTCAGTCCATTCAGGGTACTTCTGAGAAGATTACCCACTGCTATAACTGCTTAAAGGCATGCAATCCTGCAAAGGCGCATTACTGTATCTCCAAAGCGCTGATCAATGCAGTGGAAGGCAACTTAGATGAAGGATTGATCTTCTGTGGAGCAAGAGTTGGGGAAATCAATGAGATTACCACAGTTGCAGAAGTGATGAAGGAGCTGTCTGATTTTTAATCAAAATATTAATCATAATTATGATCAATATTGCAAGTTATAATTGGGCATAGAATATATAACACATGATAAGGGTGTCACAGATAAGTGACACCCTTGTTGCTTTCATGGTATAATATATATATGATAACACCAGACTTAGAAAGGAGTGTTCTTATGTTTATCTGTCATTCCTGTGGATCCAACATCCATTTTTCGCCAGAGAAACAGAAATTAGTCTGTGATTACTGTGGCAATGAATATACAACCAAAGAATATAATGAACAGGCAGCCTTAGGGGCAGAAGCACATGACGATGAAACCTATGCTGTGACAGTATTTACCTGTCCACAGTGTGGTGGTGAGATCATGACCCAGGATGATACTGCAGCAACCTTCTGCAGCTACTGTGGATCTTCTGTCATGTTAGACCGGGTCATTCGTGAAGAGATGAAACCAGATTATGTCATTCCATTTAAAGTGACGAAGGAAGAATGTGAAAAACAATATCGAAAACTGATCAGTAAGTCCAGATATCTGCCAAGACAGATGAAGGATGACAATCACATTGCCCAGTTCCGGGCAATCTACATGCCATACTGGGTGTATGAGAGCTATATCGACGATTTTACTGCCCACAGTCAGTATCCGCCTAATGCACAGTATGAACATCTGATTACGGAGAAGTATACTGTGAAGGTTCATGCAGAAGGGAAAGTAGAAGGTGTGGAATATGATGCGTCCTCCACCTTTGCAGATCAGCTAAGCGGTGCCATTGCACCATATTATCTGAAGGAGCGGGTGGACTTTCATCCAAGTTATCTGAGTGGATTCTATGCGGATAGCAATGATTTGGATGTATCGGTTTATGAAAAGCTTGCAGAGAGAGAGACCCTCAAGAAGGTCAGTGATGAACTGAGTAAAGTGCCGGCACTGGCCAAATACCAGCTGACCAGTGACCGATTACAGGATACCCATAATCTGGTCCGCCAGGCGAAACCAAAGCTTGCCTTTTATCCGGTTTGGTTCTTAGCCAGCAAGAGCCGGAATGGCAAGAAAGTAAGTTATGCTGTAGTCAATGGACAGACAGGTAAAAGCGCAGCAGACCTGCCCATTGATTTTGGCAAATATCTTCTGTCTTCTCTACTGATTGCACTTCCGATTTTCCTGATCTTTAATCTGCTGTTGACACTGACGCCTGCCAAGGCAGTCATTGCATCCATCCTGCTGGCAATCGCAGGCATCCGTATTGCACGAATCGATCGGGAGAAGGTGAAAAACCGGGTCTATGGATGGGATGATGTGGGGTGGACCCACAAAGAAAAACAAAACAGAATCTATAAAGCCAGCTACCATGATGTGAAATCCTTCCTGCCAGTGATCGGTATCATCTTAGGAATCGCAGTTTTGATCATCAATCCTGCCAGAGATATCATCTTCTATGGTGTGGCAGCGCTCATCAGTTTACTGGTGGTACTGACCTTCTTAGGCATTGTCAGAGACTATAACAAGCTCTCCACCAGAAAGATGCCGCAGCTCAATAAGCGAGGAGGTGAAGAGCATGTATAGAACCATAAAAACATGGATGATCTGTATGCTGGCCTCCCTGATGCTCTTCATTGGCATGCAGCAGGAAGTTGTGGCAAAACCAGCGTCAGAAGCGACAAGCCATCAGATTCTTATCGACGATCAGGCAGATCTTCTCACCGATGAAGAAGAGGCAGCTCTGCAGGAAGATATGAAACCGTTGGCTGAGTTTGGTCATATCGGATTCGTGTCCGTGGATCATAATCTCTTTGGCTCCACCAAAGCACTGGCAAAGAGCTACTATCGTGATCATTTTGCTAAGGAAGATGGCACCCTGTTTATCATTGATATGCAGGAACGATATATCTACCTGTTCTCCGGCGGCGCAAACTACAGCATTGTATCCAAACGCCGTGCGGAAGTCATCACCGATAACTGCTATCGATATGCCTCCAAACAGCAGTATTATGCATGTGCGAAAGAAGCATATGATGAAGTCCATGAGCTGATGATCGGCAACCGGATTGCTCAGCCGATGAAGTATATCAGCAATGGGATTCTGGCATTGCTGCTGGCGCTGATTTTAAATTATCTTTATGTGCGCAAAGCAACCAACAATCAGGGAACCAAAACCGTTGACCGTCAGGTCAATATCGATGTGAACTTTACAGAAGGTCCGGAAGTGCTGGATGTGAAGATTAACCGTCCACAGAGAAGGGTCGGCATCTCCAGTGGATATATAGAATCTTCCAGTTCTTCAAGCTCCTCAAGCTCTTCAAGCTACGGATCCTCCAGATCTTCAGGAAGCTCCTACAGTGGCGGAAGCAGCTCTTCCGGCCGAAGCAGTGGAGGCGGAAGCTTCAAAAGTGGCGGCGGTGGGCATAAATTCTAATTGCGCCACTGAACCTGTATCAATATTAATCGCTCATCGATCATAATATATACAATGAAAATAGACACAATAAAAGGACAGGAGATTATTCCTGTCCTTCTTTGATCCATTCCATGGTATTTTTGATGATCCAGTCTGATACTTCAGAGAGGCCTTCTCCGGTTTTGGCGGAGACACATATAATATCAATCAGCGGATTGCGCATCTTTGCGTAGTCCGTTACTTTTTGCAGATCAAAATCGAAATATGGCATGACATCGATTTTGTTGATGATGAGAAGCTGGCAGGTCTCATACATCAGAGGGTATTTTAATGGTTTGTCGTGTCCTTCCGGAACGGATAGGATGGTGACATTCTTCACAGCCCCTGTGTCAAACTCTGCCGGGCAAACCAGATTGCCCACATTTTCCAAGATGACAAGGTCGTAGTCGCTGCTGCCAACTTCCATGAGTCCCTGGCGGGTCATATCTGCATCAAGATGGCACATGCCGCCTGTATGAATCTGAATGGAATCCACACCGATTTCCTGCATGGATTTGGCATCCACGTCGGAATCAATATCTGCTTCCATTACTGCAAAATGTAGTTTTTCTTTTAAATCACCGGCAATGCCCTTCAAGAGGGTGGTTTTGCCAGCACCTGGAGAAGACATGAGATTCAATAAGAATGTTTTCTCCTCTTTTAACTGATTGCGAAGACGATTGGCATCTGCGTTGTTGTCTTCGAACACACTCTGTTTTACTTCAATAATTCTGATATCTTCCATTCTATTATCCTCTATATTATCTGCACTCCCATCCAGGCCTAATCATCAGATAAGATTAAGTCCAGATTGTAATCCTTAAGGAAATACTCCTGCAGATCTTCACGCATTGGCATGGTCTGTTTTAACTTGATTGCGTCAAACTTACAGCGGGCTTTGCAAATGCCGCAGCCAACGCAGGATTCCTGATTAATTCTGACTTTTCCATCCTCGCCAAAGGAAATGGCTTCGACTGGACATCCGTTGTGGCCAACAGCGCATTGCTTGCAGCCGACACATCTGCTACGGTTTGGTACTGCGGTCCAGCCAGATGGGTGGAAGCGATGACGTTCATTGGAAGTTGCGTTACGTGCCAGTCTCATGGCGATGCAGCAGCATGGACAGCAGAAGCAGATTTCAAGGAAATGGTCCATCATATCATTGCGGACACCCCAAAGCATCTGTTCCACTTCAATCCAGACAGCCTGACCCATCAGACCAACTCTGGCAGCTTCATCCACCCTTGCGCAGGCTTCTTCATAGGTAAAACGTCTTCCTAATTTATGTTTTACAACAGTTCTTGCTGCATCTCCGAGGAAGAGGCAACCAAGATCGTGAGGGAAATCCTTACAGTCGTTGGCATCACGACAGAGGCAGCTGTCCATGCCGGCGATGTAATCGATCTTCTTTAAGGATGCCTTGATCATGTCAAGGGGTACGATTACCTTCTCACCCTGATCAGACACATCCACATTGAGCGGCATGACAATGGTTCCTGTGTGTGCTTCGTTGTCCGGATAGAGCTTGATGCCCTGTTTGTAGATGCGTGCTTTTAATCCGCCTTCTTTCATCCAAACAGAGAATTTCACAAATATGTGATAAAGTTTTAAGGCAAGTGGCCAGCGCTTATCACTCATATAAAGAACGTGTTCTAAAATCCAGTTGTAGATTCCAAGGCCGTTAGGCTTATTCTTATATCGAGGGAATCTATTATTCTTACGATCAAGACGTTCCTGATCCAGAAAAAGGACATTGCCCTCTTCATCAATTTGAATTGGTTTTTTGTTAGTTGTTTCCATATTTAATTCCTCTTTATGATTAATATCCAAGATCTTTGATGATCAGGCCATCACCGGCAACCATCATAATCTTTAATTTGGCTTTTTGTAATACAGGATAAGCGTCTGCAGCCACTGGGAAGAGTTTTGTCAGATAACGTGGAACAAATCCAGAGGTAGTGCCGACTTCCAAAGTTATGAATTTTACTCGTTTGATATTATTCTGTATTGTTACGCCATATACAGTTTTTACAATCTGGCGCAATACACCTAATTCGTGCATAATATATTCTCCTTTATTGCAATAATACAATTGTATTTTTTACGATTTAAGAAGTCAACATGGAAACATAAAAAAATCTTTATTCTAAAAGTTTTAATAATGATACAGAAGAAAAGGACGATACATTTGCCGTATCGCCCTTGTTTTAGCTTGCAAAATTCAGATTAGAAACGGAAATCTCTGCGATTGGAATTCTTGATGTCCTGAACATTCTGTTTTGCGATTTCTTTGGCTTTTGGATTTGGAATCTTTTCTAATTCCTGTTCGATGAGTGCAAAGCCGCGTTCTTTTGTTTCTTCAGAAGCATAGTCTACTAAGTATTCTGTTAATGTCATCAATGCATTCGGATGGCAGCAGTTTAAGATCTGGCCAGTTTTGCAAAGGGACATGAAACGGTCACCGGTACGGCCTTCGCGGTAGCATGCAGTACAGAAGGATGGGATGTGATCCTTTTCCATTAACCAGTTTACAACTTCATCTAATGTTCTCTGGTCAGATACATCGAACTGTTCGGAGTCATGTGGACGTTCTTCTTCTGTGTAACCGCCAACGGAAGTTCTGGAACCGCCACTGATCTGGGAAATACCAAGTTCAAGTACTTTGGCACGAACTGCTTCTGTTTCACGTGTGGAGATGATCATACCTGTGTAAGGTACTGCAAGACGGATACAAGCGATGATCTTCTCGAATGTTTCGTCCGGAATGGAATTATCGAATACATCTGGGTCGATGTCATCTGCACGTTTTACTCGTGGTACGGAAATAGTATGTGGTCCAACGCCGTGAACTGCTTCTAAATGTTCTGCATGCATTAACAAGCCTGCAAATTCGTATTTGTACATCTCAAGACCAAATAATACACCGAGACCTACGTCATCGATACCACCTTCCATGGCACGGTCCATAGCTTCTGTATGGTAACAGTAGTTGTGCTTTGGTCCTGTTGGATGAAGCTGTTCGTAGCTTTCTTTGTGGTATGTTTCCTGGAATAAGATATAAGTACCGATGCCTGCTTCTTTGAGCATACGATATTCTTCCACTGTGGTAGCGGCGATGTTAACATTGACACGGCGAATATCACCATTCTTGTGGTGGATGCTGTAAATGGTTTTGATGGATTCTAAGATATATTCGATTGGGTTGTTCACTGGGTCTTCCCCTGCTTCAAGTGCAAGACGTTTGTGACCCATATCCTGAAGTGCGATTACTTCCTGACGAATCTCTTCCTGTGTTAATTTTTTACGGGCGATGTGTTTGTTCTTTAAATGGTAAGGACAGTATACACAGCCGTTGACACAGTAGTTGGATAAGTAAAGTGGTGCAAACATAACGATACGGTTGCCGTAGAATGCTAATTTGATTTCTTTGGCGATTTCGTACATCTTTTCGATCTTTTCAGGAATGTCACAAGCAAGAAGTACAGATGCTTCTCTGTGTGTAAGACCTTTGCAGACACAGCCCTTTTCAGTCTTTACTGGACGTGCTTTTTCAAGGATTTCATCGATTAATGCTTCATTGTTCTTGTTTGCTTCTGCGTAAGCCAAAGTTTCTAAGATTTCTTCATGATTGATGAATTCTTCAGCTTTTAAGGATTTTGGATTAAATTCAAACATGTTTCTCACCTTTCTTCTATACATATTTTATAGATTTGATTTTTGATGACTGGCCTTTCGTCCTCTTTCGGATTAAGGTTCGATTTTGGAAATAACCTTGGAGTAGGCAGTTTTGACACTGATTCCAGGCAGTTTTCCTATTTTTCCTGACAAAGTGGAAATTTCATTCTGTGGGGCATCGACTGCCACACTGATGATATTTACATTCTTTTCGCGATATGGGATTCCCATGCGGCCGATGATATACCTTCCGTATTCATGGAGAAGCTCATTCATCTTTTCAACGGATGTCGGATCTTCCACGATGATTCCCATAATTGCTACTCTTGATTCCATAAAAAACTCCTCTTATAAACTAAAAAAGGTCAGGGCATAGTATCCCTAACCTGACGTAACTTATTCACACATATAGTTTGTCTTAGTTGTATGCCTTTCATTCAGAACCTGTCTTCATGTCAGGGATAACCTGAACCTATTATAGCATTGTGACTTCCAAATAACAACAATTGATATTTTTTTCACCGGATGTCGATACAGAAAGGTTCCATGTTATAATAATTTCATGGAGGAACATATGTCATGAGGAAACAATCAGTGATTTTCCCTGTAAATGAAAAAGAGTGAATTAAAAAAGATAGATCCTCCGATTATGATAGAAACATAAGAACAAGGCTATGAACGATGAACTTTGGGAGAGAGTTAGATTAGAAAAGGAGATTTATTATGAAAGTAATTTACGAAAATCAGGTACAGAATATTGGTTCCGGAGCAAATGATTTCAAAGACAGCGGAATGATCATTTTATTTGGTGACAGCGCACCAGACAGCATCAAAGATTTCTGCTATTCCGTTAATGTAAATCCAATCAATGGAACAATCGCAGCAGGTCAGACAATGAAAATTGGCGACAGCGAATATAAAATTACAGCAGTTGGAGAAGAAGCACCTGTCACATTAGCTGGTCTTGGACATTGCACCATTAACTTCAGTGGGGCAACAGAAGTGGAACTTCCAGGTACCATCTATCTTGAAAGTAAACCACAGCCAGAAATCGTGATTGGAACTACCATTCAGATTATTGAAGGCTAATTAGAATACAGGGGAGCTAATCAGAATATAAGAGAATTAGATAAAGAAGAACTCATTTACACACTTTTGCGGGAGATGAGTTCTTCTTTTTTGTTGTGTAAGATATTTTGCGAGAAATAGGTGGCTGGCAGTGAACGAAAAGTGTAATTCGGTGTAGCAAAGTGATGCTGATGGCGGTCAGATTTTCACTTTTCTCATCTATTTATAAAAATAGTGATCTTCAATTTGCGAGGCATATCACATCTGTGTTGTCCGCAGCCAATAAGTGTAATCGAAATTTTAAGGACTATCACATTTAGCTTGCCGGCTTGCTTTAAGTGACACGCTTTCGCTCTCGTGGGCCGGTATTCTAGCCGATAAGCTGTGAAATAGCAAGTCCAGCTCGCTTTTTGAGGTCTTTCGCTATCACATTCTGGATTTTCTAGCCGGAAAGTGTACATAGGGGAAATAGTAGAATCACTTAATCAATATTTTGAACTGAGAAGTGTTACTCCCATACTTTTCATATACACTTTTTAGACAGAGGAGATAGAAAAGTGACATTCCGCCGCGCTGCGCCAGACCAGGCGATCAATTCAGCCTACACTTGCCACGCCATACCAGACCAGGCGACCAAGCTGACTCAATTAATCTAATTCAAATAATAAATTTCTTCCTTTATAATAAAAAAAGGCTATACAAACAGCCAAAATGAATACTCATAAACCATATTTATGAATCAATTCTACGTACAAAAAATAAAATCACATAAAGGAGAAAACAATGAACAATTTCAAGTATTACACACCTACCAAAGTTGTTTTTGGTAAGGACACAGAATTACAGGTTGCTAAATTAATCAAGGAATTTGGCGGTAACAAAGTATTGATCCACTACGGTGGTGGTAGTGTTATCCGTACAGGTCTGATGGACCGTGTGACCAATGTGTTAGACGAAGCAGGCATCGACTACATCATGCTTGGCGGCGCTGTGCCTAACCCAAGACTTGGTTTAGTATATGAAGGTATCGAACTTTGCAAAAAAGAAGGCGTAGATTTCATTCTTGCTGTTGGTGGTGGTAGTGCCATCGACTCTGCTAAGGCAATCGGCTATGGTATGACCAATGAAGGCGATGTCTGGGATTTCTATGCAAAGACAAGAAGACCAAAAGCCTGTCTTCCGATCGGTGTTATCCTTACACTTTCCGCAACTGGTAGTGAGATGAGTGATTCTTCCGTAATCACAAAGGAAGATGGTCTCATCAAACGTGGATGCAGCAGTGACTTCTCCCGTCCAAAATTTGCCATCATGAACCCAGTACTTACCATGACATTACCAGATTATCAGACAGCATGTGGCTGTACCGACATCATGATGCACACCATGGAACGTTACTTCAACCAGGCTGATAACATGGAAATGACTGACGTCATCGCAGAAGGCTTACTTCGCACTGTATTAAAGAATGCCAAAATCCTTGTAAATGAACCTGACAATTACGACGCAAGAGCAGAAGTGATGTGGGCTGGAAGCTTAGCACACAATGGGTTAACAGGCTGTGGTGGAGACGGCGGCGACTGGTCCTGTCACAAATTAGAACATGAACTTGGCGGTCTTTATGATGTGGCTCACGGTGCAGGTCTTGCAGCTGTCTGGGGCACATGGGCTCGTTACGTATATAAAAACTGTATGCCAAGATTTAAGAAATTTGCCATCAATGTTATGGGCATCGAACCAGTTGGCACAGATGAAGAAATCATCATCAAAGGTATCGAAGCAATGGAAGATTTCTACCGCGAAATCAAGATGCCTACAAACCTTCGTGAACTTGGCGTAGAACCAACAGAAGAAGAATTCGTAGAACTTGCAAGAAAATGTGCAATTGCATGTGGCGGAAAGAGCGGTAGTGCGAAAGTTCTTTACGAAGAAGATATGCTTGCAATCTACAAGCTTGCTAAGTAAGATAGAATTATTCGAATTATTTCGAAAATACACAAAATTATCAAAGTAACAGGAGAATCTCATGATAAAGAATATCATGTCTGTATTTAAAAATGAGAGAGGGGTCAAACTCTTTCTCATGTCCCTGTTCGTAACCGGTATCGGTTACGGCATCTACAAGGGCATCATCGATAACTACTTTGCAGAGGTGGTTATGATTGGAGAGTTCGACCGTGGGGTCATCGAATTCTTTCGTGAAATTCCAGGATTATTATTAATTGTCATCCTGGCGGCACTTTATATGTTTTCAGCTGAAAAACTCTATAAGCTCGGAGCAGTGATCATGCTTATTGGTATGGGCATGCTTTCTGTTGTGCCACCGGTGAAGGTTCTGGTAACCCTGGCAGTCTGCACCTACTCCCTTGGGGAACACATCCAGCTTGGCATGAAGAATACCTTATCTCTGGAGTATTCCAAAGAAGGATCCGGCGGACAGGCCCTGGGCTATCAGCAGGCCCTCTATCAGGTGGGTACCCTGATTGGCTATGGTGTCATCATCATCGCCTTCTTATTCTTATTAAAGAATAAGCCATATAAAGCATTTTTCATGGCATCTGCCCTGATCATGGCAATGGGTATGTTCATGTCCTTTGGTCTCACATCAGAAAGTGAAACCGACAGTACCAAGCGAAGATTTTATTTTCGTAAGAAATTCAGAAAATATTACATGCTGGAGGTCTTTTATGGCGCCAGAAAGCAGGTGTTCTTCACTTTTGGTCCATATGTGCTGATCCTTTTCTACGGGGCCAATGCAAGCGTCATCAGTTTGCTCTTTGCTATCTCAGCACTCCTTGGTTTCTTCTTATCCCCTGTGGTTGGAAGAATCATCGATCGTTTTGGCTATAAGATTGTTATGATCTCAGATACTCTGATTCTCGTGATCGTGTGCTTTTTCTATGGATATGCACATCACATTTTCCCACGGGACATCGCTTTCATCGTCTGCTGCATCAACTATATCTTAGACTCCATTATCTCCATGGCATCCATGGCGTCCAATGTTTACGTGCAGGATATTTCAGACAGCAAAGAGGAGATGCGCGCAACCATTTCCACTGGTATTTCTGTCAACCATTTGATCACCATCATGATCGCATTATTCGGTGGATGGATTTGGAAAACCCTCGGTGTAGAGACCTTATTTATGCTTTCCGCAGCCCTCGGACTTTGCAACAGCGCTTACGCTGCAACCATCAAAGTACCGAAAAAATAGTGCTTTCGGTGCCGAAAAGAAAGCGGAAAACAACCATACAAAAACACTCAAAAACCGACTTAATAAAATAAAGTTTACAAATTGACTATAGGAATCCCCTTTGCTATTATTTTGAATTGTGACAAAAGAAAATGATAGTTAGGGGATTACTTTTTATGCAAAAATTTTCAATATTAGTGAATCAATTAGACGGCATGATCTGGAGCATGTTATTGGTCCTTCTATGCCTTGGAGTCGGATTATTCTTAACCCTTCGACTTCGATTCGTACAGTTTCGAATGATCAGAGAGATGGTAACATTGCTCTTTGGTGATAAGAAGACTGATAATGGGATTTCATCCTTTCAGGCCTTTGCAACGACTGTAGGTGCCCGTGTAGGAATGGGCAACATCGCCGGTATTGCCAGTGCCATCTTCTATGGCGGCCCGGGAGCCATCTTCTGGATGTGGATGATTGCCATCATCGGCTCTGCATCTGCCTTCACGGAAGCAACCCTGGCACAGGCCTACAAACAGAAGAACCTGGAGGGGGTTTTCATTGGAGGTCCGGCCTATTATCTGGAAAAAGGGCTTCGCTGCAAGCCTTACGCCATCATATTTGCCATTGTTGCATTTCTGGGACCGGGACTGTTACTTCCTGGCGTTCAGATCAACTCTCTGGTAACGGTGTTTAACGAAGCCTTCAGTGTGAATAAAGTCTTAGTTGGCGCCATCTGCTGTGGATTACTCGCCTTCGTCGTATGTGGAAGCATCAAGCGAATCTCCAAACTGGCAGAAATCTTAGCGCCGGTTATGTGTCTGATTTATATCGGCCTGGCCTTGATCATTGTGGGAATGAATATCACGAAGCTTCCATGGGCGATTTCCATGATTGTACGATCTGCCATCGGCATTCATCCACTCCTTGGAGGAATCGTTGGTTCTGCCATCTCCTGGGGTGTGAAACGAGGCATTTACTCAAATGAAGCTGGTATGGGCTGCGGAGCCATCGTTTCTGGTGCAGCAGAATGTAATCATCCAGTGGAACAGGGCTTGATTCAGGCATTTTCTATCTATGTGGATACTTTGTTTGTTGGGACTGCGACTGCGCTGATCATCATACTGACGGGAACATTTGACGTGACAGACGGGGCAAATCTACTGCTTAGTCAGACCGGCGGGTTAGAAGCGGGCATCGTATGGACCCAGCACGCATTGATGAATACCTATGGATCATGGGTGGGCAAGCTTCTTGCTATCATCATCGTTTTATTCGTGTTTACATCCATGACCGGCTACTGTTATCAGGCAGAGGCAAATGTGAGCTATCTCTTCCACGGAATGCCGGCAGCCATCTGGGTATGTCGTGCCATCTTCGTCGTGGCATCCTTCATGGGCGCGCTGATCAATGCAGACGCCATGTGGGCAATAGGCGACATCGGATATGGGTTAATGGCCTGGGCCAATATTATCGCCATCGTGCTGCTATCTTCCACGGCAGCGAAGCTGTTAAAGGATTACGAAAAACAGAAAAAAGAAGGAAAGGAACCGGTTTATGACCCTTCCATATTCGGAATTGAAGATGAAACCGGCGCCTGGAAATAAAAAAAGAGCTGTGCAGATCTTAACATCATAGGATCTACACAGCTTTTATTAATATTTCAGGTCTTCGAAAACCTTATGGATTTCAGGGAAGGATCTCTTCAGTGATACTGGTCTTCCGTCGCCATTTAAGAAGCAGTGGCTGCTTTCACCAATGCAGCGAACTTCTTCGGTTTTCTTGTCGTAGATGACGTAGGAAAGAATGAGGCGGGTACCTGTGTATCGTTTGATATTTGTCTCAATGATTACAACATCGCCAAAACGGGACATGGTCTTGTATTCTGCGTTCACACCGATCACTGGAATGATGATGCCGCATTCTTCCATCTTCTCATAGCCGAATCCAGCGGCCTCCAACACATAATTTCTTGCCTCCTCAAACCAGCGGATGTAGTTGGAGTGATGCACGATGGCCATCTGGTCTGTCTCATAATACTGTACTCTGTGTTCATATAAAGTCATATTCTTATCCTCTTTTCTATATACTTCTGGCAAATGTTTCCACCAGATATTCTCCGTTGTCGCGAATCTCCCCGGTACTTGCAAAGCCCTGTGCTTCCCAGAAGCCGATGGCTTCCCTATTCTCCTTAACACATCCGAGAGATAAATAATCATAGCCTTCTGCACTTAAGGCAGCTCTTACATCGGCGAAGATGGCAGAACCAATGCCCTGCCCCTGAAGGTCTGCGTTCACCATGAACCAGCCGATGAAGGCATCATCAGATTCCGGATATCCGGTAATCAGATCCATGACAGCCACTAAGTGATTGCCATCGTAGAAGCCTACAAAATATTTGTCCTTTGTGGAGACGTCTCCTGGCAGCCGGGTGATGATTTCGGTTAAGCTTTCCACCGTTGGGATGGAGCCAATATATTGATAATACTTTTTATTATTTTTACATAATTGATAGACATCTGCGATGTCATCTTCTTCAATTCTACGCACATCGAACTGGGTTGCCAGAGCCTGGATGTTGATTTTGGATGCTCCATGTTCACTTTCATAGTCGATGGCCTGTCTGAACTGGGTTTCATAAAGCTTGCGGTATGTGCCGCCCAGAGCAAGAAGCTCTTCGTGGGTCCCCTGTTCGGCAATCTCCCCATCCTTCACAACCAGGATGGAATCAGCTTTTAAGATTGTAGAAAGTCGATGGGCAATGACGATACTGGTGCGTCCCTTCATCATAGCCTCTAAAGCATCCTGAATGGCATTTTCAGAGATCGAATCAAGGGCGCTGGTTGCTTCGTCTAAGATCAGGATTTTCGGATCCTTTAAGATGACTCGTGCGATGGAGATACGCTGTTTTTCTCCGCCGGAAAGTTTTAATCCACGGTTTCCAACCTCTGTCAGATAGCCATCTGGCTGGGAGATGATAAAGTCATGAATGTTGGCGATGCGGCAGGCTTCCTCAATCTCTTCCATAGTGGCATCTTCCTTAGCATAACGAAGGTTATCAAGGATAGTGCCGTTGAACAGATAGGATTCCTGGGTTACCACGCCGATGCACTGGCGAAGGTAAGAAAGATCAAAGTCTCGTACATCCACTCCTGCGATGGTAACACTTCCGCCAACCACATCATAGAGACGAGGAATCAGATTGACCACAGTGGATTTGCCGGAACCAGATGGACCGACGATGGCATACATCTTGCCACCTGGAACAGTAAAGTTCACATCTGTGAGTAGTGGAAGATTTTTGTCATAGGAGAATGCAACATGTTCGTACACGATTGGTTCCATGTCCACGTCTGGTTTTGCGCCATTGGCAGGAGACTGGATTGTATTCTCACGGTCAAAGTAGTCAAAGATACGGGTAAACAGCGCCAGAGAGCGGGTAAAATCCACCTGCAGATTTAACAATGATTCCACAGGACGGTACAGTCGGTTGATCAGTGCCACTGTTGCAGTGATGGTACCAACGGTTAAGCTGGTATCGATATGATTGATGATCAAAAATCCTCCTGCAAAGTAGATCAGAAGTGGCCCAATCTGGGTGAATAATCCCATGACAACCATGAACCATTTGCCGCTTCGGCGTTCCTTTAAGGCAATTGCGGTTGCTTCTTCGTTGACCTTTACGAATTTTTCGTATTCTTTTTCCTCACGGGTGAAGATTTTAACCAGCATGGCACCGCTGACCGACAGGGTCTCGTTGATTACCTGATTGATTTCATCATTCTTTGCCTGGGATTCGGATAAAAGCTGCCAACGGGTCTTGCCGGCGCTTCTTGTTGGTAGAATGAGCAGTGGAATGATGGCGATGCCGACTAGGGCAAGCTGCCAGCTCATGCCAAGGAGGGCAACCATGGTAGTTACCACAGTGACAATGTTACTGACAATGCTCGATAAGGTGCCGCTGATGACGGTGCTGACGCCGCTGATGTCAGTGTTCATGCGAGTGATGATATCTCCTTGTTTTTCTGTGGTGAAGAAGGAGTGTGGCATATACTGCAGATGATGATACATCTGATTTTTCATGTCAAAGATGATGCGCTGGGAGATCCAGGCATTGATATAGCTTTCCAATACGCCGATTAACTGGCTGGCAGTCAGTGCACAGAATGCCATGAGCAGCAGTCTGACCAGTAATGCCATATCCTGTCCCACCAATGCCTGGTCTACAATCTTACCAGTGATGATGGATGGAAGCAGTCCAACCGTTGCAGAGAGCAGGATTGCCACAAAGACAAATAAAAACTGGAGCCAGTAAGGCTTTAAATAGGATAAAATGCGAAATAATAATTGTTTGGTTACTTTGGGAAGATGTTTCTTTTCTTCCTCGGTCAGGAACCCTCTTGGCCCCAGACCACCTTGTCCTCTCGCCATAATAGTACATACCTCGTTTTTCTAATAATAGATTAATTATACCATAAGATTCTGTGTTATAATATGATGGATGTCAATTCAGAATAAGATAAGGAAGACAGATTTATGAACATCGCAACGAAAGTGGTGCTGGGCAATACGGGTATCTCCGTGTCTAAAGTGGGCTTTGGTGTCCATCCTCTGGGCCCATCCAGAAAGAATCTTTCTATAGAAGAGGGATCAGACCTGATGCTATATGCCTACGAGCAGGGCATCCGGTTTTATGACACCGCCCAGTTTTACCAGACTTATGAATATATCAAAGAAACAATAGCAAAGATTAAGAATAGTCCAAAGTTTGATGCTCTTCCAGTCATCAGCAGCAAATCCTTAGAAGAGGACTATGATGGCATGTGGGATGCCATTGAGGAGGCCATGGACAAGACAGGACTTCCGGTGATCGACATTTTCCTCATGCATCAGATGGTGCCAGGGGATTTTGAGAGTCGCAAAGGTGCCTGGAAAGCACTCCTTGATGCGAAGAAAGCCGGGAAGGTAAAGGCCATTGGTATTTCCACCCACCATCAGGATGTGGTAACAGAGGCCGCTTCTAAAGATGATGTAGATGTGGTTTTTGCCCTCTATAATTATGCGGGGCTCGGTATCCGCAACGGCGAGGAGGCAGGTACTCCACAGGGTATGCTTTCTGCTTTGCAGATGTGTCAGCAAAATGGCATCGGAGTCTACACCATGAAGGTATTTGGTGGCGGCAATCTGACCTGCTCCTATCAGGAGGCTGCGAAGCATGTATTCTTCGACTGTCAGGAGGTGATTCCTTCTGCAGTGGTTGGATTTACAACAAAACAGGAGGTGGATGAGCTGGATGACCTGCTTACCGGGATCATGGAACTTGCATATAATCCGCCGACAGATGATAAGAAGCTTCGAGTGGACAGAGAGGACTGCATGGGCTGTGGTACCTGCGTGCGTATCTGCGCTTCAGGCGCCATGCATTACAGCCGGGTAGATGGTCTTGCAGAAATCGACTATGATCGATGTGTCAGCTGTAATTACTGCGCCATTGCCTGTCCGGAGCGCGCTATCGTATTGTGGTAGCATGATATATAATAGTAGAAACCTACAGAGCTCAAATCTTGAATGATCAATATAGAAGGAATTAGATATGAATACAGTAGAACAGTTAAAAAACAGAGAAGAAACCTTCTGGCTCAATCCAAATCTGAAGAAGGATATGGATTTTATGGAGAAGGTCAATGGTTATGGATACATTTACTTAAAAGCAGCACAGAATCGATTTATGAGATATCTGCCTTATATTGCAAGTGCATTCCCGGAAACAGCATCGAAAAAGGGGGTCATCGAATCCAACCTTCTTGGCATCCCGGATATGAAGGATTACTTAAACAGGCAGGGGGCTAAGATCAAGGGTCAGCTTCTGCTAAAGGACGATGCCAGATTGCCGATTGCAGGTTCAGTGAAGGCCAGAGGCGGTATCCACGAAGTATTAAAATATGCAGAAACTCTGATGCAGAGAGAGAAGATGCTCTTCCCAACCGATGATTACAGTAAGATTGATTCTGATGAATTCCGTGAATTTTTCAGTCAGTATACCATTCAGGTGGGCTCCACAGGAAACTTAGGAATCAGTATCGGAAGAATGGCAGCAAGAATGGGATTTCGTGTCATCGTACATATGTCTTCTGATGCCAAGCAGTGGAAGAAGGAACTGCTTCGCAGCGAAGGTGTCATCGTAAAGGAATATGACGGGGATTATTCTGAAGCGGTCGCTCAGGGACGCAGGGAGTCTGAGGAAGATCCGATGAGCTACTTTGTGGACGATGAAAACTCTGAAGACTTATTTTTCGGTTATTCCACCGTGGCACTGCGCCTTCGCATACAGATCAAAAAAGCACACATCAGTGTGGATGCCACCCATCCACTCTTTGTATACATTCCATGTGGTGTGGGAGGTGCACCGGGCGGCATCACATTTGGCTTAAAGGAAACATTAGGACCTTGTGTACATTGCTTCTTTGCAGAACCAGTGGAGGCGCCATGCTTTACTCTTGGAATGGCAAGTGGCAAGAAGGGTGAAATCAGTGTCCAGGATATTGGACTTTCCGGCAAAACTATCGCAGATGGTCTGGCTGTTGGACGCCCATCAGGATTTGCATGTGATATGATGGACTCTCTGATGGCAGGTGCATTTACCGTGGAGGATGAGAAGCTGCTTGCTTATCAGAAGGCGATGATGGACATTGAGGATGTCTTTTTAGAACCATCTGCCTGTGCAGGCTTCCATGGACTCATGCAGGTTGGCGTGGAAGGATCTGCCTTTGAACAGTATGTAAAAGAGAATGGTCTGGAAGACTATATGGACAATGCCACCCATATCGTCTGGGGAACCGGCGGCGGACTGATGCCTCATTAATTAAGGTTTATTATAATAATGGAGTACGGAAATTAAGTGGGTGTATCTTGAATACCCTTTTGATTTCATGTAAAATATAGGACATGAATAGTCACATGTCGTGTCAGGAGAAAGGAGCGATTTGGCCCTGTCGTGACCAGATCTAGAACAATCATGAAAGAATATAAGTTTGACGTAGAAAAAACCAAAGCAGAAGTAGTTGCATGGATTCAGGATTTCTTTGAAAACAACGGCCCTGGATGTAATGCGATCGTAGGTATTTCCGGTGGAAAAGACAGCTCTGTTGTTGCAGCGCTTTGCGTAGAAGCACTTGGAAAAGACAGAGTCATCGGCGTATTAATGCCATGTGGAACTCAGAAAGACATCTCTGCATCCCGTTTATTAGTGAGCCACCTTGGTATCCGCAACGTGGAAGTGAATGTGGAAGCTGCAGTGAATGGTTTAACAGATGCAATCCACAATGGCATTGTGAATAATGGTATGGAACCTGTTGTATTTACACCACAGACAAAGACCAATCTTCCACCACGTATCCGTATGGCAACTCTTTACGCAGTAGGACAGTCCATGAACGGCCGTGTAGCTAACACATGTAACTTATCCGAAGACTGGGTTGGTTATTCCACACGTTACGGCGATGCTTCTGGAGACTTCTCTCCACTTGCAAAGCTTACTGTACAGGAAGTAAAAGCAATCGGACATTCCTTAGGCCTTCCACAGGAATTAGTAGAAAAAGTACCAATTGATGGTCTTTACAGCGGAAAGACAGATGAAGATAATTTAGGATTTACTTATGCAATGCTTGACCACTACATTCGTACAGGCGAAATCGATGATGAAGAAAAGAAAGCAAAGATCGATCGTATGCATAAGATGAACTTATTCAAGATGGAGATGTACCCAATGTTCCCATCTGGATATGATACCATCTAAGATTTGGTTTTAGAACGAGATTAAGGACGTGCAAGATGTACGTCCTTTTTTACTGCTTGAAAAATATATTGATACAAGGCTATAATGAATATAAATTAACAGGTGATATTACTATTGTCTTGTCACTTGTGGACATAGAGAGGTGTAGATTGATGAAAGGAAATGAAAGACGTGAAAATATTATAGCGACACTGAAAAAAAGCAATGAGCCGGTATCTGGTAAGGTACTCGCTGGTATGTACGGTGTCAGTCGCCAGGTCATTGTTCAGGATATTGCTCTTCTTCGTGCCCAGAATCATGAGATTACATCCACCACCACAGGATATGTGTTAACACAGATTCCGAAGATTACCCGTGTGTTCAAAGTGATTCACACCGATGATCAGGTGGCAGATGAACTGAATCTCATTGTTGATTATGGATGTATGGTAGAGGATGTATTCGTTTATCATAAGATTTATGGAACAATCCGTGCGGAGATGAACATTAAGAGCAGAAAAGACGTGGAAGAGTTTATGGAGAGTCTTGCTGCTGGCAAATCCAGCCTGCTGAAGAATGTTACTTCCAGCTATCATTATCATACAATTGCGGCTCCATCAGAAATAATTCTTGATATGGTACAGAAAGCCCTGGATGAGAAAGGTTATCTGGCACCCCTTCAGGATTATGAGCCGATTGATTTTTGGGAAAAATAATATGAACCATACAATAGATCTGAACGAGATCTCTCTGCCGGAAGGATTATCCCTGGTCTATGACGAAGAACACAGACTTTGTCTTACCAACGGGGATATCTCCATGTGCGGAGATTTTGGCAAATTGAAGAAACGATTAAAACCGAATAACTTAAACGGAGAGATGCTTGTGAAAGCAGCCCGCTTGAAAAATGTACCCGGTTCTATCACCGTTGTGGATGCAACGGCAGGGATGGGAGAGGATTCCTTTCTCCTTGCAGCAGCAGGATTTCATGTAAAGCTGTTTGAATACAATCCTGTGATCGCTGTGCTCCTTCAGGATGCCTTAAGACGTGGGTTAGAAGATGAGGAGCTTGCCACGATTGTATCCCGCATGGAATTTATTCCTGGGGACAGCCTGGTGTACTTAAGTTCTACAGAGGAAAAACCGGATGTGGTATACTTGGATCCGATGTTTCCTGCAAGACAGAAAAGCGGCCTAATCAAGAAGAAATTTCAGCTGTTGCAGAAATTGGAATCTCCATGTGCGGAAGAAAAGGATATGTTAGAAGCTGCCATGAAAGCAGATCCGATCCGTATCGTCATCAAGCGACCTCAGAAGGGTCCATATCTGGCAGGCAGGAAACCAAGCTACAGTATTGCTGGTAAGGCAATCCGATATGATTGCATTGTGATGCGAACATAAAATCTTAAGGAATTTTTATGATTCAAAACGTCACAAAAGTGTTATAATCTATACAGGATTATAATATTGAGGAAAACTGAGGATAAATAAATGAATAACAAATCTTTGTATGGAAAACTGTTTAAGCTGAGCTTTTTTGCATTTTTGATAGCTATGGTATTCTACTTTACTTCTGCCAGAATTATGGAGAAAGTAGTGGATCGATATTACATTGCCCATGATATGACTGCAGAGCTGGGAGAGAAGATGGTACCTGATTTTGCAGCCTATGTGGAAGAAGAGAAGTTAGCAAGCGATGATTTAGAAGCCATCACAGACTGGGTTCGTATGTATGATGTGGCTAATATGCAGATTTTCAAAGGTGGAAATCTCTATTATGATTCCGCTTATCCAACCCAGACCGAGTGGAAGAACAATCCGGAGGCCGGCTACTATGATGACGCCACTCCGCATGACGTGGCATTCTCTGATCAGACACTTCAGGTTGCCATCTATGCATTTGGCACATACCGGTTATATGATTATGCAACCTTTGGGGAACTAATCTGCAGCTTCCTCATCTTCGTTGTGATTCTCATGCTGGGCATTCGAAGATCCATTGAATATATCAAGACATTGATGAATGATATCGAAATTCTCCATCAGGGAAATCTGGATCATTCAGTAACTATGATCGGAGAAGATGAGCTAGGCAGACTGGCTGTGGGACTGGATCATATGAGACAGGGACTCAAAGAAGAGAAGGAACGTAACAAAACGGTGGTTACCACCCTATCCCATGAGATTGGCAATCCGCTAACCATTGTGCTAATGTATGCACAGCTTCTGGCAGATGATAACTTTAAATCCCATGAGGATCGGACTTATGCCCGTGAAACACTGGTGGAAGCCAGTGAGCGTGTACGTAATGTGGCAGATGAACTGATCCAGTATCTATTAAACGGGGACGAATAGATTAATGAAACATATGAGAAGTACATTTTCACAAAATACTAAATATCCATAAAAAGTACTGCAACTTTGTACAGATGTTACATACCATATGTCATACGATTGCTATATAATAAAGGCAATATTACATGTGGCTGGCATCTGGAGAGGAAGTATTAGCTGGCACTAATACCCCTCATTTATAAACAAAGTAGTTGTGAAAATGCCGATATCTCTTTTTGCTTTGCTTTATAATCGTCGACAACCAGATGCCTGACCTCGTGTGGTAGTAGGTGTGATTAATAATTTCATTTAAAAAAGGGACTTTTTATAAGTCCCTTTTTCATATATCTCATTATTTTCTTTTTTTATTATTTTCAACAATCGCGTCAAACCACATTCTCTGCCAGGTCTCAGCCAGTTTCGCATCTTCAGCACGAAGCTGATCATCCAGTTTCTTCGCTTCAGCATAAAGACCGCCTTCTGTAATCTCTTTCAGTCTCTTATAAGCTGGAGAAGCCTTAAAATCGCTTAAATTCTTCCACTTCTACTGCATATTTAAGTTCCGCTAATTCTTTTTCTATTAAAAGATCAGACATATCTGTAACCTCCTTGCAAATCAAATATGTATCATCGACAAAATAGTGTGTTTATACTATGATAACATAAGTAGAAACATTTGTTTTTATATTTTTATGATATAATAAAAAATAAATAGTAAAACGCGATTACATACATTTTACCCAGTTATTACATAGCCTTCCTTTGTAATTTACCTTCTATATGTATTCTATTTTTACAAACAAAAAAACTTACATAGTTCGTAAAAAGGAGAATACATATGAATATTTTTTCAATTTTATCAATGGTAGGAGGTCTGGCTTTATTCCTCTATGGAATGGATGTCATGGGTGATTCCCTGATGAAGTTATCTGGAGGAAAATTAGAAAAAATCTTAGAAAAACTGACCGCCAAAAGAATAATGGCAGTGTTACTGGGTGCCGGAGTAACAGCAGTAATCCAGTCCTCTTCCGCAACTACCGTTATGGTGGTTGGATTTGTAAACTCAGGAATCATGCAGCTTTCCCAGGCAGTGGGTATTATTATGGGTGCCAATATTGGTACCACCATTACTTCCTGGCTGTTATCCCTGACTGGAATTGAGGGCTCCAATCTGTTTGTTCAGATGTTAAAGCCATCCTCTTTTTCACCAATTCTTGCAGTCATCGGCATGATCCTGATCATGACATCTTCTAAAGATTCCAAAAAAAATGTCATCGGTCAGATCTTACTTGGATTTACCGTATTGATGTTTGGTATGGAAACCATGAGCGGTGCAGTGGCACCTCTTCGTGAGAATGCATCCTTCACGGGAATTCTCACCAGATTTTCCAATCCGATTCTTGGCATGATGGCAGGTGCCGTGTTAACAGCAGTGATTCAGAGCTCATCTGCATCCGTTGGTATCCTGCAGGCCCTTTGTGCCACAGGTGTTCTTGGTTATGGTGCAGCGTTTCCAATTATCATGGGACAGAATATCGGAACCTGCGTAACTGCGATTCTTTCTTCCCTTGGAGCTAATAAGAATGCCAGAAGAGCATCCATGATCCATCTCTATTTTAATATGATTGGAACCATCGTATTCATGGTGGTATTCTATCTCTTAAATAGCTTCATGCATTTTGCCTTTTTGGCCAATGCGGCCACACCGGCAGGAATTGCAGTAATCCATAGTTTATTCAATATCGGATGTGCAATTATGTTATTCCCATTTGGCAATCAGCTTGTAAAGCTTGCCTGTCTCACCATTCGAGATTCCGAAGAAGAAGTGGAAAGTAAGCCTGCAGTTCTTACTGCACTTGATACCAGATTCCTTGAACAGCCATCCTTTGCCATGGAACTTTGCAAGAATGCTTCCTTTGAGATGGCTACGAAAGCAAAACAGGCCTTTTATCTGTCCATGCAGACCATAGGCAATTATTCAGACAATTCTTTTGATAAGGTCAGCTACATGGAAGATGAGTCAGACCTTTATGAAACAGTCCTTGGTGATTATTTAGTATCTTTATCCGCGAGAAATCTGACCAAAAAGGACAGCCAGTGGTTATCCTTATTGCTTCATTGCAACAGCTGTTTTGAACGCATCTCTGATTATGCGTTAAATGTGGTTCGTTCCGCCAGAGAGATGGAAGTCAACGGGTGGCATTTGACAGAACATGGTCAGAAAGAACTGGTTTTAGTGGGAAATCAGGTATATGATATATTTAACAGAACACTAAAAGCGCTCACTGCAGAGGATTTAGTAGCGGCTCATCTGTTGATTGATCAGAAAGAAGACATTGCGAAACAGTGTTTAGAAATTAAAAAGCATCATATTGACCGATTAAGAAAGGGTGTCTGCTCATTAGAAACCGGTCTTGTGATGGAAGATATATTGAATTCTTTAGAGAGGGTGGCAGCTCATTGCACGAATGTTGCTGAATACCTTCTTCAGACCCATGAAGATGGATATGAAATCCATGATTAACAGGAGTATACGATGGCATTAGTATTTATAGTAGAAGACGACAATAATATTAGTGAGATTGAAACCATTGCGTTAAAAAACAGCAATTATCAGGTTTCCACCTACGAATGCGCCAATGAATTGTACAGAGCGTTAGAAGGGGTGATTCCGGATCTGATCTTACTGGATGTGATGCTTCCGGACGAAGACGGCTTCACCATCGTCAAGAAGATCCGAAGCAATTTGAGAACCCGTTCCATCCCAATTATTATGATCACTGCCAAATCCACAGAGATGGATCTGGTCAGGGGACTGGATGTGGGCGCCGATGATTATATCAAGAAGCCATTTTCCATTATGGAGCTGCTTTCCCGTGTGAAGGCATTGCTTCGAAGAACCACAGACATGGAAGTACAGACCATTCAGAATGGCTCAATTGTGTTAAATCACGATGAACATGTGGTGACTGTGGCTGGAGAACCAATCGAGCTTACTTACAAAGAGTATGAACTGCTTCGTCATCTGATGACCAACGCAGGCATCGTGCTTTCCCGTGATAAGATCATGCGTCTAGTGTGGGATACCGATTTTGAAGGGGAATCCCGTACGGTAGATATGCACATTAAAACATTAAGACATAAACTTGGAGAAGACAGAAAGCTCATCCGCACCGTGCGAAATGTGGGCTATGTAATGGATAAAAAAGCATGAGACAAAAGATCTATATCCGTCTCCTTGGAATTGCCATGGCAGCAGTCCTGGCCATTACCATTGGGACAACTCTGATTTATTACAATCTGTTCCAGAATCAGGTTCGAAATGACCTTCGAATCAGTGCGGAATTGTTGGAAGAATCGGGGGTATTTGAACAATCTTATACGAAAAATGGCGTAATCTCCGAGAAATCGCTGAATACGATGTTTGCGGAAATCGAGAAGGAGAAGCTTCGAATAACCTGGGTAGACCGGGATGGAACCGTTCTTTATGACAATGATGCAGGTGCAGAGAATTTGGATAACCATTCCAAACGTCCGGAAATCCGTGATGCTCTGGCTAGTGGGCATGGAGAGAGCGTCCGTCAGTCTGATACACTGAACATGAATACCTTTTACTATGCGCTGCGCATTGCAAATGGTACTGTCATCCGTGTGTCTATGGAGGCAAGCAACATTACCAATGTATTCATGGCATCTTTTCCACTCCTGATGATCGTTATTGTTGCAAGTGTGCTGCTTTGCGTTACCATTGCCAGTGTTATGGCCCGTCAGCTCTTAAATCCAATCTATAAAATGGCAGAGCAGATTGAGGATCCGCTGATGGTTCCGGAGTATGACGAACTGATTCCATTTGCCAACAAGATTCGAAATCAGCATGAGGATATCCTGAAGGTGGCAAAGAGCAAACAGGATTTCACAGCCAATGTTTCCCATGAGCTTAAGACTCCGCTGACAGCCATATCAGGTTATGCAGAGCTCATTGAGAATAAGATTGTGGAACCGGAACAGGAAATCTATTTTGCGAATCAGATTCGAAAGAATGCGGAACGCATGGAGAATATCATCAATGACACCATCCGTCTTTCCGAAGTGGACAATAACATGGTGGAACGAAGATTTACTTTTGTGGATTTGTATGCCCTTGTGAAGGAATGCTGTGGAGAACTCACTTTTATGGCAGAGAATGCAGGAATCACATTAAACTATGCCGGCTATGAATGTGCCGTCAATGGCGAGAAGGAGCTGCTTCGGGAGCTAATATTGAATCTGATTCAGAATGCCATTCGTTACAATCACAATGGTGGAACGGTGGATGTCTATGTATACAGAGAACCGGATGCAACGGTACTAAAAGTGGTAGATGATGGCATCGGTATTCCAAAGGAGATGCACAGCCGTGTCTTTGAACGTTTCTACCGCGTAGACAAAAGTCATTCGAGAAAAACCGGTGGAACAGGCTTAGGCCTTGCCATCGTTAAGAATATTGTTGAACTTCACGGCGCAACCATTCAGGTGGAGAGTGAAGTGGATAAGGGAACGAGTATGATCGTTAGATTTTAATAGTTTGAAAGCTGCAGTGCAAGGCATTGCAGCTTTTTTGTAGTATAATAGACGTGAGGTGATCAAAAATGTATTACAAAACCAGGTATGATTCCCCAGTAGGCCCACTCTACATCGTTACCGATGAAGAATCATTGGTCGGGCTCTGGATGGAGGATCAGAAGTACTTTCAGGCGACAGTAAAAAAAGAAGAACTATATATAGAAGAAACCAAAGTCGCCAGACAGACAGCGGACTGGCTGGATCGCTATTTCGCAAATCAGAAACCAGAAGTAAAGGAACTTCCATTAAATCCACTTGGCACAGAATTTCGCCAGCAGGTGTGGGAAATCTTATGCCGGATTCCTTATGGTGGGACTACCACCTACGGCGAGATTGCCAAGGAAATTGCTGCAAAACGAGGCAAGAAGCGTATGTCTGCTCAGGCAGTGGGTGGCGCAGTTGGTCATAACCCGATTGGGATCATCATTCCATGCCACAGAGTCATCGGCAAAGACGGTAGCTTGACGGGCTATGCCGGGGGCTTAGATAAAAAAATGTGGCTGCTCGATCACGAGGGCGTGGCTTATAAGCGATAGACAGGAATTAATATGGAAAAAAACGAATATTTTCAGAAGGCGCTTCTAAACTTTACTCACGATATGGCAAGTGGTGGTGGAATCCGTCATTTACTTTCTGGAAACGAAGGAGAAGCTATGGATCGCATATTGAGAATCAAGACCAGTGGCAGGGATGATTCCCGGGCCAATACCTATAATTATCCATACGAGCCGACACCTTATGAAGTGTTGGAGCGTGTAGCAAGAAGTGGGTATATGGGGAAGAAAAATAAGGTGATTGATTACGGATGTGGTAAGGGAAGAGTGAGTTTTTACCTTGCAAACCAGTGCAAATGTCATACGGTGGGGATTGAGTACGATGAACGTCTCTACGATCGAGCGCTGGCCAATCAGGAAACCTTTGTAACCAAGAACCGTACCGAATTTCAGCTGATGAAAGCCCAGGATTATGAGGTGCCAAAAGAAGCGGACCGTTTCTTCTTTTTTAACCCATTTTCCGAAACCGTTCTTCGAAGTGTGATGAAAAACATCTTACATTCTTATTATGAAGCGCCAAGGGAAATGATGCTTTTCTTTTATTATCCTTCAGATGAGTACATTTCCTATCTGATGACGGTGCCAGAACTGACATTTTATGATGAGATTGACTGTTCTGACTTGTTTGATGGGGGAAATCGCAGGGAGAGGGTCATCATATTTCTTGCAAATTAGGGATGAATCGCATAAGATAAAAATATAAAGAAAAAGAATAATTAGCAATACTTATTGGAGGGTTTATCTATGAATATGGAATATGTGACACTGGCGAATGGTCTGCAGGTGCCAAAGATTGGGCTTGGTATGTGGAATACTTATGAAGGCGAAGCAGCAAAAACTGTGGAAACTGCAGTGAGACTTGGATATCGCAGAATCGATACTGCCATGGGTTATAAAAACGAAGCAGAAGTAGGTGAAGGCATCCGTAAAAGCGGCGTGCCACGCGAAGACATTTTCATCTCCACAAAGATTTGGTGGGCCGATATGGTTGACAAAGACAAGGACCACATCCGAGCAACATTTGAAAAGAGCCTTGAAAATCTGGGTACAGACTATGTGGACATGTACATGATTCACTGGCCGGTTGGCGATGTGAAGGCTGCATGGGAAGTGCTTGAGGAATTATACGCAGAAGGTAAGGCAAAGAGCATCGGCGTGTGCAACTTCCAGAAGCATCATCTGGATGATCTTCTCGCATATGCGAAGGTGAAACCGATGATCAACCAGATCGAAAGTCATCCAACTTTTACCCAGGATGCGCTGTTCCAGTACACAAAATCTCTTGGCATTCAGCCGGAAATCTGGAGTCCGCTTGGCCGTGGCGCAGATTTACAGAATGAAACGGTAGGAGCAATTGCAGCAAAATATGGCAAATCACCAGCACAGATCATGCTTCGCTGGCATATAGAACGTGGTGCGACAACCATTCCAAAATCTGTTCACGAAGAAAGACTGATTCAGAATGCTGATATTTTCGATTTTGCACTGACCGAAGAAGAGATGGCAGCACTGCTTGCAGAGGAAGCAGGAACTCCATGTGGTAATTACAAACAGGGAGATTACAGCTTCACAAAGTAAAATTGTAAACAATCATTAGGTAAAAGGAACAGATTTGAACAGTCTGTTCCTTGTTTTTTGGTACTTTCACATTATTGCCTTTTTGTGGCTTTTATTATATGATAATATCGGTTGAACTATTCGATAATTATATTTACTATTTTTAGGAGGATTCCCCTTATGGAAATGATCTCAATTGCAAAAGAATTACAGGAAAATGCATATCCTGGACGTGGAATTGTTGTTGGTAAAACACCTGATGGAACAAAAGCAGTAACTGCTTATTTTATTATGGGAAGAAGCTCTAACAGCCGTAACCGTGTATTCGTAGAAGAAGGCAAGGGCATTCGCACAGAAGCATTTGACCCAGCGTTATTAGAAGATCCTAGCTTAATCATTTATGCACCAGTACGTGTACTTGGCAACAAGACAATCGTAACCAATGGTGACCAGACAGATACAATCTACGAAGGACTTGACAAACAGCTTACATTTGAACAGTCCCTTCGCTCCCGCGAGTTTGAACCAGATGCTCCAAACTACACACCTAGAATTTCTGCAGTAATGCATATTGAAGAAGGTACATACAACTACGCTATGTCCATCTTAAAGAGCAACAATGGCAACCCGGAAGCTTGCAACCGCTATACATTTGCTTACACAAACCCTGTAGCAGGAGAAGGACATTTCATCCACACATATATGCACGATGGAAATCCATTACCAAGCTTTGAAGGCGAACCAAAATTAGTAGATACATGCAACTGCATCGATGAATATACAGATATGCTCTGGACAAGCTTAAATGAAGACAATAAAGTTTCTTTATTCGTACGCTACATCGACATTGCAACAGGCGAATATGAAACAAGAATCGTAAACAAGAACAAATAATTGGAGGCACACATGAACGAATTAGAATTAAAGTATGGCTGTAACCCTAACCAGAAACCATCCAGAATTTTCATGGAAGATGGTTCTGACCTTCCTATTGAAGTATTATGCGGCCGTCCTGGTTACATCAACTTTTTAGACGCATTTAACGGCTGGTTATTAGTAAGCGAATTAAAGAAAGCGACAGGCATTCCTGCAGCTACATCCTTTAAGCACGTTTCTCCAGCAGGGGCAGCAGTAGGCCTTCCACTTTCCGATACATTAAAGAAAATCTACTGGGTAGACGAAACAATCGAATTAACTCCACTCGCGAATGCTTACGCTAGAGCTCGTGGTGCTGACCGTATGTCTTCCTACGGTGATTTTATCGCTTTATCTGACGTTTGTGATGTTGCAACAGCAATGCTTATCAAACCAGAAGTATCTGACGGTGTCATCGCTCCAGGATACGAACCAGAAGCACTTGAAATCTTAAAATCCAAAAAACGTGGCAACTACAATGTCATCAAAATCGACCCTGAATATGTACCAGCTCCACTTGAAAAGAAACAGGTATTTGGTATCACATTCGAACAGGGACGTAACGAATTAAACATCGATGAAGAATTCTTCGCAAATATCGTTACAGATAACAAAGACTTAACAGAAGAAGCTAAGATTGACTTAGCAATCTCCATGATCACATTAAAATATACACAGTCCAACTCTGTATGTTATGTAAAAGGCGGACAGGCAATCGGTATCGGTGCTGGACAGCAGTCCCGTATCCACTGTACACGTCTTGCAGGCGACAAAGCAAACAACTGGTGGTTACGTCAGTCTCCACAGGTTATGGGACTTCCTTTCAAAGAAGATGTTCGTCGTGCAGACCGTGACAACGCAATCGACCTTTACATCGGCGAAGAATATGAAGATATTTTAGCAGATGGCGCTTGGGAAAGAGTATTTACAGAAAAACCTGCTGTATTCACAAGAGAAGAAAAACGTGCATGGTTAGATGAATTAACAGACGTTGCATTAGGTTCTGATGCATTCTTCCCATTCGGTGATAACATCGAACGTGCACATAAGAGCGGTGTAAAATACGTAGCACAGCCAGGCGGATCCATCCGTGATGACAATGTAATCGAAACATGTAACAAATACGACATGGTAATGTCCTTCACTGGCTTAAGATTATTCCACCACTAAGATTATGAGAAAAAGAAAACAGACAAGTATTCAGGGGGTCATCATTCTTCTCCTGACTGCTTTGATCTGGGGATGCTCCTTTGTATCTCAGAGTCTTGGGATGGAGCATGTAGGTGCATTCACCTTTAACGGCATTCGTACTGTTATGGGCGCAATTGTACTGACTCCGTTTGTCATTGCAGGCAGAAGAGGCCTTAGCAGAGCCAAACGTGACTGGACTGATTATGAACACTCCGTTCACATGGACGGAATTATTGAAGAAATAAAATATGGACTGGTTTTGGGAATTGTGTTCTTCATCGCAAGTAATCTGCAGCAGTTTGCATTTTACTATTCCACAGCCGGCAAGATCGCATTCATCACAGCATTTTATATTTTCTTTGTTGCCTTATTCGGCATGCTGATCGGCAAGAAGATATCCCGTTTAAAATGGCTCAGTGTCGTATTCGCACTGGTTGGCTTATTTTATCTCTGTATCACACCGGGCGACATGTTAAATATCAACAAAGGTGATATCTTAGCACTCTTATGTGCCCTTGCCTATGCGATTCACATCCTCTTGATTGAGCGATTTGTGGAAGAAGCAGATTCCATCACCTTATCCTGTGTGCAGTTTTTTGTGGCAGGTATCATGTCCTGCATCTGCATGTTCATCTTTGAACAGCCAAAGCTTGATGCAATCTTAGATGCCGGATTACCACTCCTTTACTCAGGTATCTTAAGCTGCGGTATTGCATATACCTTACAGATTATCGGACAAAAGCATGCAGAAGCAACGGTTGCTTCCATCTTAATGAGTATGGAATCCGTATTTGCAGTTCTGGCAGCGGCGCTGATCCTTCATGAGACATTAATCGGACGCGAAATCGTAGGATGCGCGGTGATGTTTGGATCTATTATTCTGTCACAGGTGGCGGATCGTATTGCTGAGAGGTATGGTTGGTAGGACTGTTGTTGTCCTATGGTGCTGTTGCATCGCTTCAAAAGGAAATCGTTGAGAATAGATAGAAATTTCATTTTTCTTCTTCTATTCCGGCTATCTTTCAGATAAAAAACAAAAAAACGGAGCATGTCTTCTGAGTTTGAACAATTCTTGTTCACCCTCAAAAGACATGCTCCTATTTTGTTTTTCTTAACTGAAAGACACCTGAAATCAGAGACATAACAGGGTTTCTATTTATTCTCAATGCTTGGTTTTTGCGAGATCAAAGTAGCGGACATGTCTATCAATATCCACCGGATTCACATGCACCATGACATGTTTAACCTTCGGAAACTCCCTCTCTAGAGCCTTATGCACATCCTCTGCAATCTCATGGGCCTCAATCAGTGACATTCCGCCATCAACACCGATTTCCACGTCCACATACACCTTACTTCCGAACATTCTTGTCTGGAACATATCGATGCTGAAGACACCCTCGCGAAAGGCAATGGTTTGTTTCATCTGGATTTCAGTCTTGTAATCTAAAGATGTGTCCACGAGCTTGCTGACAGCATCCATGAAGATTTCGTATGCTGCTTTGGCGATGAATCCGCAGATTAATAAGCTGGCAAGGGGATCCATGATTGGATAACCCATGCGGGCGCCTGCGATACCGATTAATGCACCGATGGAAGATAAGGCATCGGAACGGTGATGCCATGCATCAGCCATTAATGCAGAAGAGTCGATGGCTTTGGCATAGTATCTGGTATACCAGAACATGCCTTCCTTGACACCGATGGATATCATGGCTGCAAGAAGTGCCAGAAGGCCAGGTGCCTGTAAGTCCATATAGGAGCCGCTAACGATGTGTTCCAAAGCAGATTTACCGATTTCATATCCTGTGGCGAGCAGGATAAAAGATAATACGATTGCTGCGATACATTCTAGTCGTTCATGTCCGTATGGGTGATGTTCATCCGATTCTTTTGCGGCTATGCGGATGCCGACGATGACAATCACGGATGATAATACATCGGACAGGGAATGAATCGCATCAGAAATCATGGCACCTGAGTGTGCTACAACACCGGCCAAAAGTTTCACCACAGATAATAACACATTGCCTAAGATACTCATCTTTGAGACAAATGTGGCGATTTCTGTGAAATTTTGTCTGGATAATTCCGTACTGTTTTTCGAATTATTTTGATTCACTATTATATCCCTCCCTCAATCATTTTACTAATATAGCACAGGGATTTCGGGTTAGGCAATTCTAAACTTTTTTGATATAATAACTTTAACAAAGATATAAAACGAACGTATAAAACATGGATTAGGAGGATAGGATGATGGAAAATAATAAAAAACCAGGAACCGGCGGCAATATCTATGTGCCTTATGAAGAACGCACAGGCAATGAATCTATTGTATATTTTACAAGAGATTTATCCGGCGCAGGTCTTCAGAAAATTTATGATCGTGTCAAAGGCAACATGACAGGTAATGTGGCAGTAAAGCTTCACACCGGTGAAAAACACGGACCGAATATTATTCCAAGACCTTGGGTAAAATCCTTAATCGAGAAGGAATTATCCGATGCTACCATTGTAGAGACCAATACTTATTATGAAGGTGACCGCTATACCACCGAGCAGCATAGAGAAACTTTAGAAGTGAATGGATGGACCTTTGCGCCAGTTGACATCTTAGATGAAGACGGCACTGTTATGTTACCGATCAAAGATGGCAAATGGTTCGACGAGATGTCCATGGGTAAGAATATCACAAACTACGATTCCTTATTCGTGTTAACACATTTTAAGGGGCATACCCAGGGTGGATTTGGCGGATCCAACAAGAACATCGGAATCGGCGTGGCAGATGGACGTATCGGAAAAGCAATGATTCATACCACACCAAATCAGGACAATATGTGGGATATCAGCAGAGAAGAATTCATGGAACGTATGACAGAATCCTCTAAGGCAACGGTGGATTACTTTGGCAAGAACATCACATTTGTCAATGTGATGCGTAACATGTCCGTATCCTGTGACTGTGAAGGCGTGGCAGCTGCACCGGTTGTGACTCCGAATGTTGGAATCTTAGCTTCCACAGACATCTTAGCAGTGGATCAGGCATGTATCGACTGTATTTTTGCCATGAAGGAAGAGGATAACAAGGATTTTGTAAAACGAGTAGTATCCAGACACGGCCTTCGCCAGCTTACTTATATGAAAGAACTGGGCATGGGCAATGACAAATATATCTTAATCGATATCGACAATGACGATGCGGTGATTACGTCAAAAGACGCAGTAAAAGATGTAGTACCATTTGTGTTAAAAGAAGTAACCTTTGGAGAAAAATAATGATCAACAGGGACGATATGTTAGAACTTACCAGAAGGATGTCTCCGACCAGAACCTGCTTTACAAGAATTGCAGGCTGTTATTTGGACGAAGAGGGATATGTGGATGGAACCTTCAACACCAACTTTTTAAATTTGAATCATCACGACAAGCAATATAATCTGAAACTGGCAAAGACAGTACCATTTGCCAAAACCAACGAAGAACTGGTGGAGTATGTATTTCCGGGGGCAGGACCAGATTCCCAGGAGATGGCCATGCTGCTCAACACCTTAAATTCCGTAGGCTTAAAGAACGACGAGATGATGGAGATTTTCTATGAAGAGCTGACTCGCAAGATGGATCTTCGCGGACAGTATGCAGTCTATCTCTTCCATGGAACCTATGATATCATCATGAAGGCATCCGACGGAACCAGGTTAGAGGATTCTGAGGAAGTGTATGATTTCCTGATCTGCACCATTGCGCCTTGGGAGGGTGATTATGTGGTGGGAACACCAAAGTATGGATTTTTATATCCATCCTTTAAGCATAGAAGCAGTGATCCCCTTCACATGGCTGTATATAGTAAGGAAGATGATCTGTTCGGACGAAATCTTGTCAAATATGTTCTTGGCATCGAATAGAATCTAATTTGCCAATATGAAGTTTCGATTATTAACTCTTGCAGTTTTCGCTCATATTTTTCTTGTATTTTAAGGTGAATACGATTATTATAGTTAATATGTAAATTTTTAAAGGTTTTTTGTTAAGATTTTTAAGGAGAATAAGACAATGAAAATCGGATTTGATAATGACAAGTATCTCAGCATGCAGTCTGAACATATCAGAGATCGTATTGCAAAATTTGGTGATAAATTATACTTAGAATTTGGTGGTAAATTATTTGATGATTATCATGCGTCCCGTGTATTACCAGGATTTGAACCAGATTCCAAATTACAGATGTTACTTCAGTTAAAAGATCAGGCAGAAATCGTTGTTGTCATCAGTGCAGAAGACATTGAATCCAATAAGATTCGTGGCGACTATGGCATCACTTATGACATGGACGTATTAAGACTGATCGATGCTTTCCGCTCCGTAGGATTATTCGTTGGAAGTGTCTGCCTGACGAAGTTTGCAGACCAGCCAGCAGCAGAAAGCTTTGAAAAACGACTTGCTGAATTAAATATTAAGTCTTACCGTCACTACAAGATTCCAGGATATCCTGGCAATGTGGAATATATTGTTTCCGACGATGGTTATGGTAAGAATGACTATATTGAAACAGAAAGACCATTGGTTGTAATCACTGCTCCTGGACCAGGAAGCGGTAAGATGGCTACCTGTCTTTCCCAGTTATATCATGAACACAAACGTGGCGTGAAAGCCGGCTACGCAAAATTCGAGACATTCCCTATCTGGAACATCCCATTAAAGCATCCGGTTAACTTAGCTTACGAAGCAGCAACAGCTGACTTAAATGACGTTAACATGATCGACTCCTTCCATTTAGAAGCATATGGCGAAACAACTGTTAACTACAACCGAGATATCGAAATCTTCCCTGTAGTGAATGCCATGTTCGAGCTGATCTACGGTGAAAGCCCATATAAATCCCCAACAGACATGGGTGTTAATATGGCTGGTAACTGTATCTGTGACGATGATGCATGCTGCAAAGCTTCTGAACAGGAGATCATCCGTCGTTATTTCAAATGTTTATGTGACAAGCGACGCAATGGCGAATCCAAGGATGATCAGTTCAAATTAGAATCCCTGATGCGTCAGGCGAAGGTAACCATTCGCGATCGTAAGGTTGTTGGCGAAGCACTTGCATTAGAAGAAGAAACAGGCGCTCCAGCAGCAGCACTTGAACTTCCAGATGGCACAATCGTAACAGGAAGAACAAGCGATTTATTAGGACCTTCCGCAGCCCTTTTATTAAATGCAATCAAGGCATTAGGCAACATCGATCATGATCTGAAGTTAGTATCTCCGGTTGCCATCGAGCCAATCCAGACATTAAAGATTGACTATTTAGGAAGCCAGAACCCAAGACTTCACATGGATGAAATCTTGATCGCGCTTTCCGCATCTGCAGCTACCAATGATATGGCGAAAAAAGCGTTGGAACAGTTACCAAAATTAAAGAACTGTGAAGCGCACGTTAGTGTATTATTATCTGCAGTAGATGAACAGATCTTCAAGAAGCTTGGCATCCAGCTTACCTGCGAACCAAAATACGAAGAAAAGAGAATGTATCATAAACATTAATCTGAATTTATAAAAATCAAAGGGAACCAGTATTTTATACTGGTTCTTTTTTTGGTTTTCCTTTACAATTAAAGTTCAGGGTACATATCATATGTACAAATTTTACATGAAGGATAAAACAATGAACAAAAACAACAAGTATGAAATAGATATGGTCAATGGACCATTATTCTCAAAACTGATTATCTTTGCTATCCCCCTTGCGCTCTCGGGGATGCTGCAGCTGCTCTTTAATGCGGTGGACATCATCGTGGTGGGCAGATTCGCCGGAAGCGATTCCTTAGCAGCCGTTGGCGCGACCACATCCCTCATCAACATCTGTATTACCCTCTTTGTGGGCATCTCCATGGGGGTAAATGTACTTGCTGGCGGTGCATTTGCAACAAAAGACGAAAAGCAGATGCAGGAGATTGTCCATACCGCTTATGGCGCAGCCATATTACTTGGTGTGATGATGGTATTTGTGGGCAATGGTATCACAAGACCGGCCCTTATGCTGATGAAAACACCAGCTGATATCATCGACAAATCAGTACTTTATATGCGCATCTATTTTCTCGGGATGCCATTTTTAATGACCTATAACTTCGGTTCTGCGGTGCTTCGTGCCATTGGGGATACAAGAAGACCGATGTATTATCTTGTCATTGCCGGAGTCTGCAATGTAATCCTGAACCTGGTGTTAGTGATCGTCTTTCATCTAGGCGTCATTGGTGTTGGGGCTGGAACTGTCTTATCCCAGCTGGTTTCTTCCATTTTAACAGCAAGGTGTCTGATCCGGGCAGAGGGAAGCTATCGATATGAGCCGAAGCTTACCCATATCAATGGAAGGGTATTTGGACGAATCTTAAGTATCGGTCTTCCGGCGGGGCTTCAGTCCATGCTGGTGAATGTATCCAACGCCCTGATCCAGTCTTCAGTCAATAGTTTCGGAACCATTGCCATCGCAGGCAATACAGCTGCCAATAACCTGAATGGATTTTTATATATGGCATGCAATTCCATCACCCAGACAGGATTAAGCTTTGCCTCCCAGAATGCGGGAGTGAAAAACTATAAGAGAATTGACAAAATCCTTGGTGCCTGTGTTGTCCTTGAGATTGTGTTGGAAACTGTTCTTGGGGTGTTATGCTATGTCTTTGCAAGACAGATTCTGGGTATCTACTCAAGCGACCCTGATGTAATTGCCGTGGGAATCATCAATGTATCCATCATCTGCGTACCATATGCCCTTTGTGGAATTATGGATATGGTACCTGGGGTTACCCGTGGTATGGGTTATTCCATTCCGCCTATGATCATTCACATCATTGGTGTGGTAGGATTTCGTTTCTTCTGGATTTTCCTTGTGTTTACCCATTTCCACTCTCTGGAATCCTTATATATCTCCTATCCGATTTCCTGGATCATTACGGCAAGCTCCCAGTTGGTCTGCTATGGAATCCTGCGCCGAAGACTGGCCACAGCCTGATCTATGACGAAAGAATGACAAATTAAGAGAATTGTAAGACTTTCTTTCTTGACGAAGGGCGATGCTATCCACTATGATGGAACAAATGAGAAAATAAACAGAAATAATCGAGGTATAAATGAAAGTATTAATTACTACAGACTGGTATGAACCAGCTGTCAACGGCGTGGTTACCTCAGTCTTAAATCTGAAAAAAGAATTGGAACAGCGTGGCAACGATGTGAAGGTGCTCACCCTTGCCCAGGGCGGCGCTGAACCAGGTATTACGGACGATGTTACCTTCCTACCATCTATTGATGCATCCAGAGTATATCCGGATGCCATCCTTCGTTATCCAAAATATAAAAAGTACATTCGGCATCTGATCGACTGGAGTCCGGACATTGTCCACTCCCAGTGTGAGATTTCCACTTATCGACCTGCAAGATTTATTGCCAGAGTCTGTGGTGCTCCGATCATCCATACGTATCATACAGTATATGAATATTATGCCCAGTATCTTATTCCGGGCAATCATCTAAGCCATCTCCTTTCTCATCAGATGGCAAAGCAGTTCTCCAAGAGAACGGTGAACAAGTTTGACCATGTCATCACACCGTCTAAAAAGGTGGAGGATCTGCTTCGAACCTATGGCATCACCAAACCGATTTCAGTCATTCCAACTGGAATCGAGGTGGAACGATTTGCAAGTATTCCGGACTCTTCCTGGATTTTGGAGAAGAAGGATAAGCTTGGCATTCCGGTGGATGCCACAGTGCTCATCTCCATCGGCCGACTGGCCCAGGAGAAAAACTTAAGTGAGATCTTAGACTTTATGAGAGATCTTCGTGAAGAGAATGTCTATTTCCTTGTAGTAGGTGACGGTCCGTTCCGTCCCCAGATGGAGAAAATCATTGCCGACTATGGGATCGGGGACAGGGTTGTATTTACCGGACGGGTGAATCCTTCTGAGGTAAACAACTACTACCACTTAGGTGATCTCTTTGTAAATGCATCCATCAGTGAGACACAAGGGCTTACCTATATTGAGGCACTATCAGCGGGTGTGCCATTACTTTGCCGAAAGGACAGCTGTTTAGACGGTATCGTCGACAACGGCATCAACGGCTGGCAGTATCAGGACAGGGAGGATTTCCTGGGATATCTTGATATGTACTGCGGTGAGGAAGAATTAAGAGCACATATGAAGGGTCACGTAAGGGCGAATCGTATGAGATTTTCGACGGGTAATTTCGCAGAAGCAGTCATCAAAATCTATGAAGAGCTGGTGGCTGACAAAACAAGAAAAGATTTGTAAATGAAAAATCAAGATTGATTTATAAAAGTAAGGAAAGACAGGTTTCGGCCTGTCTTTTTTTAATAAACGTTCATAAGCTTTCATGTTCGGGAACCTCCTGTTTCTATCCTCTATGATACCATTGATTCTAATTGAGAGGGAAAGAAAAATCTGATATAATAAATCCAAATCGGGTATAAATGAACGGAGGTATGTAATATGGGATATAAGATGATCGCATTTGACTTAGATGGAACACTGACTAATTCTCAGAAGGTGATTCCACCAGAAACCAAGGCGGCAATTATGGAACTGCAGGAGAAGGGTGTGAAGATTGTACTGGCATCCGGCAGACCTACCAATGGAATCGTAAAATTAGAAGAAGAATTAGAGCTTAATAAGTACGGCGGTTATCTGCTTCCATTTAATGGCGGTCAGATTGTGGAATGTGCGACAGGAGAAATCTTACATGCACAGACCATTCCTGCAGATGTGGCACAGCGTGTGGCTGCCCTGGCAAGAATCTTCTATGCCAATTTAGTAACCTATCGTGGGGCAGACCTGCTTTGCATGGAACGTCATGATATGTATGCCAAGATTGAGGCAGATATCAACGATATGAAGATTGTGGAACCATGGAATTATGAGATGGAGCTTGCCAAGATTGATGTACCGAAATTTATGATGCTGGAAGATCCAAGACATCTGGTTCGTATTCAGAATGCCATCACACCGGCCCTTCGAGAAGTTTGCGAATGTTTCACATCCGCACCATACTTCCTTGAGATTACACCTAAAGGAATTGACAAGGCAGCATCCCTTGCCAAACTTTTGGATCATCTTGGCATGAGCAGGGAAGATCTGGTTGCATGTGGTGACGGCATGAATGACAAATCCATGATTGAATTCGCAGGACTTGGCGTAGCTATGGATAATGCCAGAGATGAAGTAAAGAAAGTGGCAGATTTTGTGACCTTATCCAATGATGAGGAAGGCATTGCCCATATGATCAAAAAGTATTTCTAAGATCGTTTAGATGACATAATTGCATAAAAAATAAGCGGACAGGTAATGGCCTGTCCGCTCTTTTGTTATTGGGAATCTGAGCTTTGTGAAATCAAACTTTTTCCATGACGAATGGTGAAACGAATACTATTCTTCAGTACTTTCTTCGTCGTCTTCTTCAATATCTTCTTCAGCAGCTTCTTCTTCAACTTTGTCATCTCCGATTTTGATGTTTACATATTCACGATCCTTGTCAGCAAAGATTTCTTCGTCGTCAAAATCTTCATCTGCTACATCTTCGTCAAAGTCATCTTTCTTACCGAGTTTTTCTGTGATTTTTGCAACGAGTTCAGCAATAGAATCCTTGAACATATAAATAGCTGCTGCAACTGCTGCAATTGCGATTGCTAATGCAATTAATTTTCCGATGAGACACTTATTCTTTTTCATAATTCTTACGCCTTTCCATATGAAATATTTATATAATTATTCTAATCCTTTTAAAGTCAAAATGCAATTCCCAATTTTTCAGTCCATAATTTTGGTTTACACATAGATTTTGCTGAGATATAATTAAAAATAGGCATAATCCGAAAGAGGAGAAAGGAGGAGAAGTACGATGATTCGCATGTTTAAAACAGATGAAGACACAGGCAAAACCAAGCAGATTTCTGAATTTGAAGAAGACAGCTGGATCTGCATGACAGCTCCTACCCAGACTGAGATTTTGCAGATCGCCAATCTGTGTGATATTGACGTGGATGATTTGAAGGCTCCTCTTGATGATGAAGAACGTTCCCGATTAGAGAAGGAAGACGAGTATGCCATGATCTTAGTCGATATTCCGATCATTGAAAAGCGTAATGAGAAGGATTGGTATGAGACCATTCCACTGGGAATCTACATTACAGAGGAGAACATCATTACCGTTTGTCTCCACGAAAGCCGCGTTCTTCGCCAGTTCATGAAGGGACTGGTGCCAGGCTTTTTCACCATGAAGAAAACAAGATTTGTATATCAGATTTTATATAACAATGCAGCCCTTTATCTTCACTATCTTCGTGTCATCGACAAGACAACAGAAGAGATTGAAAAGCTGCTCATTGAGAATCCATCCAACCGCGACCTGATTCAGCTTTACGAGTTAGAGAAGTGTCTTGTATACTTTACCACCTCCTTAAAATCCAATGAGGCGGTTATGGAGAAGCTTCTTAAGACCAACTATATCAAGCACTATGCGGAGGATGAGGATCTGCTGGAAGATGTTATCATCGAGAATAAGCAGGCCATGGAGATGACCTCCATTTACCGTAATGTCCTGCGAAGTATGATGTCGGTGTTTAGCTCCATCATTGATAACAACTTAAACCAGATCATGAAACTGCTGGCGGCAGTTACCATTGTCGTAGAACTGCCAACGCTGATTTCTGCATTTTACGGCATGAACTTACTGCCTTCGTCCATGCCATTCTCCACCCATCCGTGGGGCTTTACCATCATATCGGTTATTTCCGTAGTGATCTGTGTCATTACGGTTGTCGTATTAAAAAAGAGGAATCTCTGGTAATCAGTCAGGGACTCCTCTTTTTTTATGTCAAAATCCTAATTTCTATGCAAAGTATGCCCTCACGAACTCGGCAAATGCTTCCTCCAATGGGCTTAACTGTCTCCCACTGCGCCAGTATAACGAAATCTGTCGTTTATACTGTGGTTCTTTGATGGAAAGGCGCTTATAGAGATGGTTTGGTCCGTGGACAATGCTATAGGCAGGTGTGATGGCCACATAGTCAGAGTTGGCGATCAACGTTGCGTGAATGCCCATGTCATTGGTCCGAAAATGTGAGGTGGGTGAACAGTCAGCTATGGCAAGATATTTTTCCACAAAGTTCGCATATTCCGTTCTTTTTGGAAGAAGAAATTCATAATCAACAGCAACCTCGGATAGTTTCACGCTGTCTTTTTCTGCCAGTGGATGATTGGCGGCAACCAACAGGGTCATCTCCTCCTCGTAAAGAGGGATGGATTCGAAGGTGCCATGGAGATAATTGCTTTCATAAAATTCTGTTCCGAATAAGAAGTTATAGGTTCGGTTATAGTCAATCTTATGGGCAGAAGACACCTCTAAATTGACATAGCTGTGTTCCTTTGAGAATGCAACGATGGCCTGATTGATCTGGTCATTCTCTAACATATTCCCAATGACCAGGGAGCCTTCTAAGGGTTCCTTCAGGAAATTTCTCTGGATACGCCCGAAGCTGTGGGTGCACTGTCTGGCAAACTGTAAGAATGTTTTGCCCTCTTCTGTCAGCTCTATGGATTTCCCTCTCCGGTCAAATAAACTGATTCCAAGCTCTTTTTCCAATCGCTGAATGGTTCGGCTTAATGCCGGCTGTACCATATTCAGCTGCTCAGCAGCCTTTGTCATATTCTTATATTCTGCTATGACAATAAAATAACGTAATTGATCAAAAGTCATACCGATTCCTCCTTCAGATTATTCTTTCCTCTTCTATAGTTTATCACAAAATTCCCCATGGAATGATAACAATTACAGGGAACATCATTACAGAATGTAATATAGCAGGCCCTTTTTGGCATTTTTCAAAATATTTGCACAAAGTTATAATGTAAGTGATTGTTAAAACTCTATACAAAGTTAGATGTGTGTGTATTTTTTTGAAAATGTAAAGGAGGTAAAGCAATGAGTGTAACTTTAAACCGCGATGCTTTTTTAGCATCCGAACCTGAAATTGATGTAACTCAGTTTAAAAAGGTTGTTTTAGATTTACCATATGCGGATCAGTCTCCAAACCAGATTCTGGATGTTTGGTATCCGGATGAAGGAGAAGGCCCTTATCCATGTATTATCCTGTTCCACGGTGGTGGTTTTGGTACTGGACATAAGAGAAGTTTCTATATTTCTTCCATGGCTATGCCGGTAACCCAGGGATATGCAGTAGCAACGGTAGAATATCGTCTCTATAACGAAGCAATCTGGCCAGCTCAGTTGATCGATTCCAAAGCTGCAGTACGTTATTTACGTGCACATGCAGAAGAATTAAACCTTGACCCTGACAAATTTGCAGTCTGGGGCAACTCCGCAGGCGGCTGTGGTACACAGTTACTTGCATTAACAGGTGATCATCCTGACATGGATGATCTGACAGTAGGAGAACAGGCATCCTCTAAGGTACAGGCAGCCATTGCATGGTATTCCGTCAATGAATTTGTCAGCTGCGAACAGTTTACCGTAGATACCACAGCACAGAGAGAGGCAAGTGGTTCTGCTAAGGGTATGGTTCCAAAGGATGCACGTGGCAAAGACTCTGCACTGACAAAAGTGTTAGGCTTTAACCCATTACTCCACCCTGAAAAAGCAGTAAAGGCAAGTCCTTTATCCTATGTAACACCTGATTGTCCACCAATGCTCTTACAGCATGGTAAAGCAGACCTGATCGTTGATTATCATCAGTCTGTATATATGTATGAAAGAATTTTAGAGGAATGTGGTGAAGGCAGAGCCCACCTTGATCTCTTCGATGGCGAACCACATGGCTCCCGTGCAATTAAGGACATGAAGAATGTGACAAAATGTATCGACTTCCTGGACGAAGTATTCTTCGATGGCAAGAACCCATATCGTAAAGAACTGATTCCATTAAAGGTAGTTGGACAAGAATAATTTTAAATTTTTATTGTATGGAACTTTGAAAACTATATATTGACAAGAAAGAGAGAGTATTTATTATGACAGCATTATCTGTAATTGGTCTTTTGGTTGCAGCTGCACTCTTTATTGTAGTTGTATGGAAAGGCCTTGATGTATTTACATCTACTATTTTAGTATCCTTTATTATTATTCTCACTAGCACAATGAACTGGTGGGGATCCTTACAGGCATACGCTGCTGGTTACACAGGATTTATTGGCAGTCAGATCTTCGTCCTTGTAATCGGTGCTGTTTTCGGCGAATTAATGGGTGCATCCGGTGCGGCTGAATCCATCGCTAATATTATTACTGAAAAACTCGGAGTAAAGAACGTAATTCTTTCTATTACCGTAATCACAACTGTATTCGTATACGTTGGTATTTCCGGTTTCGTAGTATTATTCGTTATCGCTCCTATCGCAACTGTTATGATGAAACGTGCTGGTTATGCATACCGTATGATTCCTGGTATCATCTTCATCGGTGCTACATGCTCCGCTATGTTACCATATGCAATCAACGTAACTAACACAATTCCAGCTTCCATCATTGCAGAACAGCTTCCTGGTGAACCTGTATCCTTAGGTTCCGCTCCTGTACTTGGTATTGTAGCATTCGTAGTATCCACATTAATCGGTTACTGCTACATGGTACACGCTGCTAAGAAAACAGCTGTAAAAGAAGGAACTGTTGTAGACGATACAAAACCTGTAAAAATCGTTCCTACACGTGATGATCTTCCATCCGTAGGCGTTGCTGCAATTCCTTTCGTAGCAGTTGTAGCAGTTGTATTAATTTTCTCCAACGTAGCTGCAGCAAAGGCTCTGATTAAAGTAGAAGATCCTAACGCAATCGCTGTATTTGCTATGTTCGTTGGCTGTTTATTATTAGTTCTTCTTTGCAACAAACAGCTGAAAGTTGGTGATGGTCTTGTGAAGATCATCGGCAAAGGTGTAAACAACGGTGTTGGCGCTACTGTAATGGCAGCAGCAATCATCGGTTTCTCCACAGTACTTCAGTCCACAATTGGTTTTGAAGCAATCAAAAACTGGGTATTAGACTTCAACATGAACCCATATATCACAGAATGGATCGGCTTAAACGTATTAGCTGGTATCATGGGATCTGGTACAGCAGCAGTTGGTACATTCTTCAACTTCTTCACAGCTTCCTTAGTAGGAAAAGGTGCAAGCGCAGCAGCATTACATCGTATCGCTCCAGCAGCTGTAACTGGTATGAACACATTACCAAACGCTGGTGGTATGGTTGCTCAGTTAGACTGGATGGGTATCTCCCTTGCAGAAGGTTACTGGTATGTATTCGTTACATCCGTACTTGCTCCAATCGTAGGTTCCTTAGCAGCAGTTGTTGTAGCAATGATCATGTACTAATCCATTTCAATTAAGAAATCCGTCTGATAAAGACTAATATACACACAACACAAAAAGGACTTCGCGAAAGCGAAGTCCTTTTTTCGTATACTGGGATTTGCCACACACTTTTTTAAATGCCACATATTGTAAAACCCATGGATTATAAAGTATAATATACTTTTAAGACACAGGAACGAATAAGAATTATAGTAAGGAGGTTATGCATGAAAAAAGTAGTAACAATGTTATTATGCTGTCTGATGGTGGCAGGATCCATTTTCACCGGTGATGGTACGATTACAATGGCGGCCGACAATCTCATGGCAAATCCTGGATTTGAAAAGGATATCTGGGGTAGCGAGGCAGGCTGGACATTTGCACCAGACAGCTGGGATGGCGTATCCATCTCACAGAAACAGGATGCCTTCAAAGAAGGTGAGAATTCTGCAAACTATTATTCAGAAGGTGAAAACAGAATCAAGGTTTCCCAGTGGATCAGCTTAGAACCTGGTACCTATCAGTTAAAGGGATATGTGAACGGCGAACTGAATGTTCCATCCCTCTATGCAGATGTTACAGATAAAAAGAGTAATCTGACCTTAAAGGGTTGGGGTAACTGGGTAGAAGGTTCCCTTAAGTTCGAAGTAACAGAAGCCAAAACAGTAGAACTTGGATTTGATATTGCCTGTGAAGCAGGCGGCTGGGGCTACATTGATGATGTATCCCTTACAAAATTAGAAAACCAGACACCGGATGTTCCGGAAGAACCAGAATATACCGGCACAAAGGAACGTGTGACAGTGAAGAAGATTTCCGGTCTTTCTTCTGACTTTATGATGGGTGTGGATATCTCCTCCATTATCGCTGAAGAAGAAGCAGGCGTTGTATTCTGTGATAGAGAAGGCAAACCGGAAGATCCATTTAAAATCTTAAAGGATGCCGGTGTCAACTGGGTACGTGTCAGAATCTGGAACAATCCATTTGACAGCGAAGGAAGAAGTTACGGTGGCGGTAACAACGATTTAGAAGTAGCGAAGAAGATTGCAACCCGTGCAGCAAAATACGATTTAAAACTTCTTGTTGACTTCCATTATTCTGATTTCTGGGCTTCTCCAGGGGTACAGGATCCACCAAAAGCATGGAAGAATAAGACAGTAGATGAGAAAGTAGATCTCATCTATGCTTTTACTTTAGACAGCTTAAAAGAATTAAAAACATGTGGCGCTCAGATTGGTATGGTTCAGGTTGGCAATGAAACCTCCGCGAATTTCTGTGGTGAAAAAGACTGGACCAATATCTGTAAGATGTTCAATGGCGGTGCCAAAGCAGTTCGTAAGGCTGACCCATCCATCAAGGTTATGATCCACTTTGGTGGCAGCAAGAAAAAGGCATATGTTGGATATGCGAAGACAATGAAAGCAAATAAAGTAGACTATGATGTTATGGGTGTTTCCTGGTATACATTCTACAATCATGGCTCTTTAGACACATTAAAAGAAGGCCTTGCTGAAATTGCTGATACTTATAAAAAAGAAGTAGTGGTTGCAGAACATTCTGCACCAGTACGATTCGATGATTCTGACGGACATCCGGAAACATTTGGTGACGATCGCTATCTCTCCAATCTTTCCGATATCAAATGGGATGTATCCGTACAGGGCCAGGCAACACAGGTACGTGATGTCATTGAAGCAGTAAGCAAGGTTCCAAATGGCAAAGGCATCGGATACTTCTATTGGGAACCAGCATGGATTACCGTGGGCGATACATTTGAAATGACAGGCGCAGCATGGCAGAAACAGCATGACAGCAACCAGAAGCTTTGGGAAGCATATGGATGTGGATGGGCAACCAGCTACTCCGGCGATTATTATGATGACAGAAGCAATGCAGACAAATACTGGGGCGGCTCTTCCTGGGATAATCAGGCAATGTTTGACAATTCCGGTAAGGCATACGACTCCCTGAATGTATTCAAGTACTGCTACACTGGCTCCAAAGGCAATGCCAATCCAATGACATCCTATCAGGAAGAAGAAGTGACCCTCAAATTAGAGGATGAATTTACCGAAGATGATATCTGGAAGGCAATCTGGTGGAATCAGATTAAAGTGACATACGCTGATGGCAAGTCAGAATGGACACCTGTGCGCAGATGGATCGATTCTGAATGCAGAAGCGTCATCGCTGCTTACAATGCAAAGAAAGATGGCACTTACACCATCCACGGTATTATGCGCGATGATGAGAACAGCGTTGTAACCATGAAGATTAAGATTGTGGCTCCTGTCAAAGGGTTAGAAGCAATTGACAGCTTCAAATTAAGCAAAACAACCTATACTTACAATGGGGATGCGAAGAAGCCTTCTGTTACAATTAAAGATAAGAATGGCACTACCCTTGTAAAAGATACTGATTATACAGTAAAATATGCTTCCGGCAGAAAATCTGTAGGAACTTACAAAGTAACCATTACCGGTATTGGTAATTATGACTTTACAAAGAAATTAAGCTTTAAGATCGTTCCTAAGGGAACAACCATCAAATCCTTAACAGCAAATGTAAAACAGTTTACAGTGACCTTCAAGAAACAGGCAACACAGACAACTGGCTATAACATCCAGTACTCTACAAGCTCCAAGTTTACCGCTTCCACAACTGTGAGCAAGAAGTACAAAGGACATGACACATTAAAGAAGACTTACAAGAAGTTAAAGGCAGGCAAGAAGTACTATGTACGAATCAGAACCTATAAGAAGGTAGATGGCACAAATTACTATTCCAGCTGGTCTAAAGTAAGTACTGTAAAAACAAAATAATGATTGATTGGGTGCGGGATCATCCCGCACCCTGATTGTAGATTGAAGAGGGAGAATATGAAAGTGATGAATAAGATGAGACGAACCATCGGTGTATTCCTGCTTGTGTTCTGTATGCTGTTTGCAGAGACAGGGATGATGCCGGTATATGCAGAAGAACCAGCAACAGAGACACCGGAAGAGGTAAAACCACCAAAAGCTACAGATGAAATCAGAACCACCGGTCTTTCCAATAAAAAAGTAAAGCTTTCCTGGGAACAGGCAGACAATACTACTTATTATGTCATCTATCGTAAGACAGGTAAGGGAAGCTACAAAAAGATTGCAAAGAAAGTAACAGATACTACCTATACAGATGCCGACATTACTTATAAGAATACTTACACCTACAAAATCCTGTCTGTATACAGTGATGGGGACAAAACAGTAGAAGGCGGCAGTAAAACAAAAGCATATAATAACAAGAAAATCGTATCCCAGAGTGACAGTAAGTACTCCTATGGGGATATGAAGACTGATATTACCCAGTTATGCGACAAGTATGACGGGTTAGTAGACTACAAGGTCATCGGTAAAAGTGCAGATAAGAGAAATATCTACGATGTGATCCTTGGTAACAAAAAAGCGAAAAAAACCATGCTTGTCATCGGTACCCAGCATGCCAGAGAATATATGGCAACCGTTGTCATCATGAATCAGATCGAAAGCTATCTTCAGAATTACAATGGCACTGTAAAGGGCAAGAAGATTGCGACGACCTTAGATAAAGTATGTATCCATTTCGTGCCAATGGCTAACCCAGATGGTGTTACCATCTCCCAGTCAGGCATCTCCAAGATCAAGAGCAAGGCCCTTCGCACAAAATTAAAAAAACTGTCAAAGGGCAGAAGCACAAGAACATGGAAAGCCAATGCCCGCGGCGTCGATCTGAATAGAAACTGGGGATATAAATGGAAAAAACAGGGCAAAGCAAGTGATCAGGGCTACTCCGGACCTTCCAAACACAGTGAACCGGAAACCAAGGCACTTGTGAAACTGAAAAAAGACTTAAAGAGCAATGGATCCTTAAAAGGGATTGTAAATTACCATACAATGGGTAATATTTTATTTGGGGCATGCTCTAAAAAGAGCATCAAAGCAACAACAAAGAAGATGCATGCCCTTGCAAAAAGCATGACAGGATATGGAAATGGTGATAAACTCTACGGAGGCTCCGGTATCGGAAACTCCAGAGAATACGATATGTATACCATCGGTATTCCAAGTATTACACTGGAATTGGGCAGAAAGGCAGCGCCTGGACCAATCTCCGAGTTTAAAGCGATTTTCAAGAAAAACAAGGATCTGGTGATCCGCGAAGCCATGCTGCTGCAATAAGATAGAGAAAGGATAACGATTAGTAGTATGAACCAGGCTTACAGCATTAAAAAAGAAGTATGTTTAGAAGAATTAAACGGAACGGGTTACATATTAGAACATAAAAAGACAAAGGCGAAGGTTGTTGTTGTATCCAACGACGACGAGAACAAGGTATTCAATATTGGCTTCCGTACTCCACCAAAGGATGATACAGGGGTGCCACATATTACAGAACACTCTGTGCTCTGTGGATCCCGCGAATTCCCGCTGAAGGATCCATTCGTTGAGCTTGTGAAGGGGTCACTTAATACCTTCCTCAATGCCATGACTTACCCGGATAAGACCGTTTATCCTGTGGCAAGCTGTAATGATAAGGATTTTCACAATCTGATGCATGTATACCTTGACGCAGTCTTTTATCCAAACATTTATACCAACGACAAGATCTTAAAACAGGAGGGCTGGCACTATGAACTGAACAGTCCGGAAGATGAGCTTGTCTACAATGGTGTTGTCTACAATGAGATGAAGGGGGTATTCTCCTCTCCAGATCAGCAATTAATGCGCTGTATTCAGAGAAGTTTACTCCCAGACACTCCTTATGGAGTGGAATCCGGCGGTGATCCGGTTGCCATTCCGAATCTCACCCAGGAGGACTTTGAAGCCTTCCACAGCACCTATTACCATCCATCCAACAGCTATATCTACCTTTACGGTAATATGGATGTGGATGAATATCTGACATTTATTGACGAACATTATCTGTCTGATTTTGATTATCTTGCAGTGGATTCTGATATCCCTGTACAGCCGGCCTTTGACAAACCGGTTCGTGTGGAAGAATACTATTCCCTCGCAGAAGCAGAAGAGGAAAAAGAGCAGACTTACCTCTCCTACAATGTTATTGTGGGAGACAGCTTAGACCCAGAGCTCTATCTGGCGTTCCAAATTTTAGAGTATGTCCTTTTATCTGCTCCGGGTGCACCACTTGAAGAAGCACTGATCAAAAAAGGCATCGGAAAGGATATCTCAAGCACCTATGACAATGGTATTAAGCAGCCATTCTTCTCCATCATCGCCCAGAATGCAGATGATGACCAGGAGGAAGCATTCATCTCCACAATCGAAGATACCATCCGCGATCTCGCGACCAATGGCATCAGCCACCGTGCGTTAGAGGCAGCGCTGACTTACTATGAATTTAAATATAAAGAAAGCAACTTTGGCCGTTTTCCTAAGGGTCTGATCCAGGGGCTTAACATGTTTGACAGCTGGCTCTATGATGAAGAAAAACCATTTATTCACATTCAGACCAATGAAACCTTCGGAAAGCTTCGCGCCCGTTTAGAGGAAGGCTACTTCGAAGATCTCTTAGTGAGATATTTCCTTGAGAATCATCACAAGGCAATCGTCGTATTAAAGCCAAAGAAGGGATTAAATGGCCAGTTAGAGGAAGCATTAAAGGAAAAACTTGCCGCTTACAAGGCTTCCTTATCTGATGAAGAGATCGCAGAGATCATCCGTCAGACAAAAGAATTAAAGAAATATCAGGAAGAGCCGACTCCAAAGGAAGATTTGGAGAAGATTCCGCTCCTTTCCTTAGATGACATCAGCAAGGAAGGCAGAAAGCTTTATAACAGAGAGACCCATGTAGCTGGAGCGAAGGCCGTGCATCATAACATTTTCACCAATGGCATCTCCTACATCAAGTTCCATTTTGACGTAAAGGGCCTGCCACTGCGCCTCATTCCGTATGCCTCCTTATTGGTTGACCTGTACCGTGATGTCAATACAGAACACTTTACTTACAATGAACTTGCCAATGAGATCAATATCAATACCGGTGGCGTAACCTGCACTTATTCCATCGCACAGACCCACGATGAAGAGAGAAGTCTTCGTCCTTACTGGCAGATCATTACCAAATGTTTCTATGACAAGATTCCGGAAGCATTCCGTCTTGTGGAGGAGATTTTCTTCCATTCTGACTTTACGGACAAGAATCGATTAAAAGAGATTATTGCCAAGGAACATACCAGAATGAAATCCTCCTTTAGCGCAGGAGGACACAAAACAGCAGCTGCAAGAGCCGTATCCTATATTTCTGAGGGCTCTTTATACAAAGAATATATGGAAGGAATCGAATTCTTCGAATTCTTAGATGACCTGAACAAGCATTTTGATGAAAAGGCAGATTCCTGTATTGCAGGCCTCTTAGAAGCCATGGAATACATCTTTTGCAAAGAACACTTTATCTTCAGTGTGACTGATGACCAGAACATGGAGGAAGTATTTGCTCCACATGTGGAAGACTTCATGAAGAATCTGACAGCTACGAAGGGCGAAACCATGGAACACTTAGAAGCGAAGGTGTTGAATGAAGGATTTGCCACAGCAAGCCAGGTACAGTACGTGGCGACTGCAGGCAATTTTGCTAAGGCAGGTCTTTCCTACCACGCAGCACTGAAGGTACTCAACGTGATGTTCTCCTACGATTACCTCTGGGAAAATGTTCGTGTCAAGGGCGGCGCCTATGGCTGTATGTGTACATTTGCCAAGAGCGGAGAGGGATATTTTGTATCCTACCGTGATCCGAACCTGATGGAGACCTATGACATCTTCAAGAAGGCAAGAGATTATGTGGCAGAATTCTCTGCAGATGACCGCACCATGTTAAAATATATCATCGGTGCCATCAGCAACATGGATGTGCCATTAGAACCTTCTGCCAAGGGCACCATGTCCTTTGCGGCATATCTGACCGGATTGACAGAAGAGATGATTCAGAAAGACCGTGATCAGGTACTTTCCTGTGACCAGGCAACCATCAGAAGTCTTGCACCGATCGTGGAAGCAGTGGCAAATCAGGGAATCATCTGTGCAGTTGGCGGAGAAGAGAAGATGGAAGCCAACAAAGAAGCCTTCGGAGAAATCCGTCACGTATTTTAGAAAAGGAAGATTCATAGAAAGGAAGATTCAAATATGAAAGGATTCAGATCAGGATTTGTAACCCTTGTTGGACGTCCCAATGTTGGAAAATCCACGTTGATGAACCATCTCATTGGTCAGAAGATTGCGATTACCTCCAATAAACCACAGACAACAAGAAACCGAATTCAGACCGTGTTTACCGATGAGCGGGGACAGATCATCTTCCTCGATACACCGGGTATTAATAAAGCGAAGAACAAGCTGGGCAATTACATGCTCACAGTTGCAACCAGAACCCTCAATGAAGTCGATGTGGTTTTATGGCTGGTAGAGCCATCCACCTTCATTGGAAAAGGGGAAGAATATATCATTGAACAGCTGAAAAAGGTCAGAACACCGATTATTTTAGTTGTGAATAAGATTGATACCGTGGAACAGCAGGCTGTGTTAGAAGCCATCGACAAGTATAAGGATGTGCTTGATTTTGCTGATATCATCCCAGTTTCAGCACTTAGAAGCCGCAATACCGATGACGTGATCACAACCATTTTCAAATATCTGCCGGAAGGACCGATGTACTATGATGAGAATACCATTACTGACCAGCCGGAACGACAGATTTGTGCGGAAATTATCCGTGAGAAGGCACTTCGCTGCTTAGATCAGGAGATTCCACATGGCATCGCGGTAATGATCGATACCATGAAGAAGAGAAGAAGAAAGGATATAATCGATATCGAAGCAACCATCGTCTGCGAAAAGGATTCCCATAAGGGCATCATCATTGGCAAACAAGGCAAGATGTTGAAGAGAATCGGCAGTCAGGCCCGCGTGGAGATGGAAAACCTGTTAGATATGCAGGTAAACCTTCAGCTCTGGGTAAAAATCCAGAAGGACTGGAGAGAAAGCGATTTCCTTATGAAGAACTTCGGCTATGACCGAAAGGAAATCTAAAAGAGTGTAATAAGGAACCAAAGGAAACAGTGATATGAGTCAGGAAATTACAGTGACGGGGATGATTCTTTCTGCCGGAACAGTAAAGGACTATGACAAGCGCCTGGTGTTGCTTACCAGACAGAGGGGACGCATCTCCGTCTTTGCAAATGGTGCGAAGCGGCCCAATAGTCCCTTAAGTGGCATCAGCGAGCCCTTTTTGTTCGGGGAATTCACCCTTCACGAAGGAAGAACTGCATATACGTTACGGTCTGCTAAGATCAACCGGTATTTTGAGGACCTGAAGAAGGATTTGGAGAAGATCTACTATGCATCCTATTTCTGTGAGTTTGCTTCCTGGCTGACCAGAGAGAATGTGGATGAATCGTCTATTCTGCTTCTGTTATATATGACCATGGCAGCAGTGGAGAAGGGTGTGGTGGCCCTTCCACTGATCAGATGCATCTATGAGATCCGGGTACTGGCCTGTGCCGGCTATGCCATGGAAGCCTCCCAGTGCATCAGCTGTGGAAGCAAGGAACATCTTAGCTATTTTAACAGTCAGGCAGGGGGTGTGTTATGTAGGGCCTGTGGCAAAGCAGGCAGCAGCATCTCTTTGGCAGATTCTACCCTCTACACCATTCAATATATCTTAAGCACGCCGGTGGAAAGGCTTTACGGTTTTCAGGTGAGTGGGAAAGTGCAGGCACAGCTGAGCAGAATCTGCACAGATTTTCGCAAAAAATACGTGGATTATCACTTTAAAACTTTGGAATTTATTGAACTAACCTATTGATTTAAAGAATAAATCTATGTAAAATAGACATAATTGTTTTTAATAATAAAATTCAATAGAATAAATAGATATGTGAGGTAAATATAATGGAAAAAACAATGGATAAAATTGTAGCATTAGCAAAATCCAGAGGTTTTGTATATCCAGGTTCCGAAATCTATGGTGGTCTTGCGAACACATGGGATTATGGTAACCTTGGTGTTGAATTAAAGAACAACGTGAAAAAAGCCTGGTGGAAGAAGTTCATCCAGGAAAGCCCATACAACGTAGGTGTTGACTGTGCGATCCTTATGAACCCACAGACATGGGTAGCTTCCGGTCACTTAGGCGGTTTCTCCGATCCATTAATGGACTGTAAAGAATGTCATGAACGTTTCCGTGCAGACAAGATCATCGAAGACTTCGCTGCAGACAACGGCATCACATTAGAATCTTCCGTAGATGGATGGACACAGGAACAGATGAAAGCATTCATCGAAGACAATAACATTCCATGTCCAACATGTGGTAAGCACAATTTCACAGATATCCGTCAGTTCAACTTAATGTTCAAGACATTCCAGGGTGTTACAGAAGACGCTAAGAATACTGTTTACTTAAGACCAGAAACAGCACAGGGTATCTTCGTTAACTTCAAGAATGTTCAGAGAACATCCCGTAAGAAAATCCCATTTGGTATCGGCCAGATCGGTAAATCCTTCCGTAACGAAATCACACCAGGTAACTTCACTTTCCGTACACGTGAATTCGAACAGATGGAATTAGAATTCTTCTGCGAACCAGATACAGACTTAGAATGGTTTGAATACTGGAGAGGTTACTGCATCAACTGGTTAAAGGATCTTGGTATCAAAGATGATGAGATGAGAACCCGTGACCATGACAAAGATGAATTATCCTTCTACTCCAAAGCAACAACTGATATCGAATTCTTATTCCCATTCGGCTGGGGCGAATTATGGGGTATCGCTGACAGAACAGATTATGACTTAACTCAGCATCAGAATACATCTGGCGAAGATATGACATACTTCGATGACCAGAAGAGAATCAAATACGTACCATACGTAATCGAACCTTCTTTAGGTGCAGACCGTGTAACATTAGCATTCTTATGTGCTGCATACGATGAAGAAGAAATCAAACCAGGCGATGTTCGTACAGTTATGCATTTCCACCCAGCATTAGCTCCTGTAAAAGTTGGTGTATTACCATTATCCAAAAAGCTCAATGAAGGCGCGACAGAAGTATTCAACGAATTATCCAAATACTGGAACTGTGAATACGATGACAGAGGAAACATCGGGAAGAGATATCGTCGTCAGGACGAAATCGGTACTCCATTCTGTATCACATACGACTTTGAATCTGCAGAAGATGGTGCAGTAACAGTTCGTGACCGTGACACAATGGAACAGGAAAGAATTAAGATCGCTGATTTAAAAGCTTATTTAGAAGAAAAATTAGCATTCTAATTATCATGATAGTAATTTATGAGGCGCTTGATCAGAAGATCAAGTGCCTTTTTGGTGCATCTGACACTGATCAGAGCATATGGGGGAAAAGAAGATGTTAAAATATGTACTGTTATACTTACTGATCGTCAATATCCTTGGCTTTATTGCCATGGGGATCGACAAGTTAAGAGCAAAAAAACATAGATGGCGCATACCGGAGAAGACATTGTTCTTACTGTCACTGATTGGGGGCAGCATCGGAACATTTGCTGGGATGTGGCTCTTTCATCATAAGACGAGACACTGGTATTTTGTCATTGGCATGCCGATCATCCTGCTGCTTCATATATGCATGGCAGGCGGTGTCATCTATTACTGTAATGATTATTACCGCACTGACAGATCTGTGAAGAAGGAACTCAAATCCGATGAGAGTATCAGTGTGATGAAGCTTGACGACGGTACTTATGTATTTGAGCCAAATCAGGCGGAAAGTGCCATGATCTTCTATCCGGGCGGGAAAGTTGAGTACACGGCCTACGCACCATTGATGGAAGAGATGGCGAAGGACGGTATGATGTGTATCCTTCCGAAGATGCCAGTTAACCTGGCAGTATTAGATTCTGATAAGGCTGATGACCTTCGCGCGCAGTTTAGTGGAATCAAACACTGGTATATCGGGGGACATTCCTTAGGCGGTGCCATGGCAGCAAGCTATGTGAAAAAGCATACAGATGAATATGAAGGACTGCTTCTTCTTGGAGCCTACTCCACAAAGAATCTGAAGAAGAGTGGCCTGAAGGTCTTATCCATCTACGGAAGCGAGGATGGAGTCCTTGACCGTGAAAAATATGAGGACAATAAGAAGCATCTGCCGGAGGATATGATCGAGATTGTCATTGAAGGCGGCTGCCATGCAGGCTTTGGCATGTATGGGCCACAGGAGGGAGATGGCACACCAGCCATTACTGCCCAGGAACAAATCGTCCTCACTTCAAAAGAGGTACGAAAAATATTCAGATAATACATATCAATATATTGCTTAAAATTTGAAACAATTATAGAATAAAAAGTGAAGCATTGTTAAATATGCATACAAGTCGAAACGTGATGGGACATAGAACATATGACTAAAATTTTGAACAAATGTACAAGTTTCTATTGAGATATTGATTATTTTTAACGATGTGGTACAATGATATTGTTAATAAAATAACAGCCCGTAAAGAAACTTATTTAGTATGAAATTTTTGGAGGTATTTTATAATGGCAAGATTTACTTTACCACGTGACATTTATCATGGTGAAAACTCTTTAGAAGCTTTAAAAACATTCAAAGGTAAAAAAGCAATCGTTTGTGTTGGCGGTGGCTCCATGAAACGTTTTGGTTTCTTAGACAAAGCAATCAGCTACTTAGAAGAAGCAGGTATGGAAGTTGACTTAATCGAAGGTATCGAACCAGACCCATCTGTAGAAACAGTTATGAAGGGTGCTGCTAAGATGCTCGAATTCGAACCAGACTGGATCGTAGCTATGGGTGGTGGATCCCCAATCGATGCTGCTAAAGCTATGTGGATCAAATACGAATACCCAGATTGCACATTCGAAGATATGTGTAAAGTATTCGGTATCCCTGAATTACGTAAAAAAGCTCAGTTCTGTGCAATCTCTTCCACATCCGGTACAGCTACAGAAGTAACAGCTTTCTCTATCATCACAGACTACAGCAAAGGTATCAAATACCCAATCGCTGACTTCGAAATCACACCTGACGTAGCAATCGTTGACCCAGCACTTGCTCAGACAATGCCTAAGAAGTTAGTTGCTCATACAGGTATGGACGCAATCACACATGCAGTAGAAGCTTACGTTTCCACAGCTAACTGTGATTACACAGATCCATTAGCAATCCACGCAATCGAAATGATCCAGAAAGACCTTGTAGATTCCTACAATGGTGATACAGAAGCTCGTGCAAGAATGCACAACGCACAGTGCTTAGCTGGTATGGCATTCTCCAACGCTTTACTTGGTATCGTTCACTCCATGGCACACAAAACTGGTGCAGCTTTCGCTGACTTTGGTGCTCATATCATCCACGGTGCAGCTAACGCTATGTACCTTCCTAAAGTAATTGCATTCAACGCAAAAGACGAAACAGCAAAAGCTCGTTACGGTGTCATCGCTGACTACATGGGATTAGGCGGCGCTAATGATGATGAAAAAGTTGAATTATTAATCGCTTACTTAAGAAAGATGAACGATGACCTTAACATCCCTCACGGTATCGGCACATATGGCGCAGACAGCTACCCATGTGAAGCTGGTTTCGTACCTGAAGAAGTATTCTTAGAAAGACTTCCAGAAATCGCTGCAAACGCAATCTTAGATGCATGTACAGGTTCTAACCCACGTATCCCTACTCAGGAAGAAATGGAAAAACTCCTTAAGTGCTGCTACTACGATACAGAAGTAGATTTCTAAGTAGATTTCTAATCAAAAGGACTTAAAATAGTATAGAATAAAAAGGGTTACAGCATAGGGGTGTACACTCCTGTGCTGTTTCTCTATTAATATATGCAGGTATTCTGAACATTCTTCACTTTATATTGACAAAAAAGAAGATATAAAGTTTAATATTATACAGAATTTGTGACAAGAAATTGACGATTCTTAAGTGAAGAGGACTTCCTTTTCTTGTCATTTAATTGTCAGAATAGTCTGTTGCCTAATAAAAATCTTATTGGTATAATACAGATATTCTTTATGGAAAATGTTAATAATAAAAATAGAGTACTAGGAGGAGACGAAATGTACAAAATTTTAAAAGCAGAACAGCTCTCTGCAACAAACTACCTCATGGTTATCGATGCACCTAGAGTTGCAGCTCACTGTGAACCAGGTCAGTTTATCATCGTAAAATTAGATGAAAAAGGGGAAAGAATTCCTCTTACAATCTGTGATTACGATCGTGAAGCAGGAACAATCACAATTGTATTCCAGCCAATCGGTGCTTCCACACAGAAATTTGCAGAACTTAAGACTGGCGATTCTTTCATGGATTTCACAGGCCCATTAGGATGTCCATCCGAATTAATCGAAATGCCAATCGAAGAATTAAAAGAAAAGAAAATCATCTTCATCGGTGGTGGTGTTGGAGCAGCTCCAGTATACCCACAGGTTAAATGGATGAAAGAACATGGCGTTGATGTTGACTGTATCATCGGTGCTAAGAATAAAGATTTATTAATTTTAGAAAAAGAAATGGAAGCAGTAGCAGCAGACTACTATCCATGTACAGATGACGGATCCTACGGATTTGCTGGTATGGTTACTGCTCAGTTAGAAGCTCTTTACGCTGAAGGCAAAACATATGACATCGCTGTTATCATCGGACCTATGATCATGATGAAATTCGGTGCTTTATGTGCTAAGAAATTAGGTATTGCTGAATGTATCGTATCCATGAACCCAATCATGGTTGATGGTACTGGTATGTGTGGAGCATGTCGTGTATTAGTAAATGACGAAGTAAAATTCGCATGTGTAGACGGACCAGAATTTGATGGTTACGGTGTAGACTTCGATGCTGCTATGAAGAGACAGCAGATGTACAAAGATTTAGAACAGCGTGCAGTTCTGAAATTACAGGAAGGCGACACACATCACGGCGGATGTGGAAACTGCGGAGGTGACAAATAATGGCAAACGTATTAGAAAGAGTTCCAGTTAGAGAACAGGATCCAAAAGTTCGTGCAACTAACTTTGAAGAAGTATGTTATGGATACAATGCAGAAGAAGCTGTGGCAGAAGCTACTCGTTGTATCAACTGTAAGAATGCTCAGTGTATCAAAGGATGTCCAGTTAATATCAACATTCCTGGATTTATCTCCAAAGTAAAAGATGGCGATTTCGAAGGCGCTTACGAAGTAATCGGTGAATCTTCCGCATTACCAGCAATCTGTGGCCGTGTATGTCCTCAGGAATCTCAGTGCGAAAGCAAATGTATCCGTGGCATCAAAGGCGATGCAATCTCCATCGGTAAGTTAGAAAGATTTGTAGCTGACTATGCATTAGAAAACAACATCATGCCTAAAAAAGCTGAAAAGATGAATGGTCATAAAGTTGCTGTCATCGGTTCCGGCCCTGCAGGTCTTACATGTGCTGGTGACTTAGCAAAATTAGGTTACGAAGTAACTGTATTTGAAGCGTTACACGAACTTGGTGGTGTATTAGCTTACGGTATTCCTGAATTCCGTCTTCCTAAGACAAAGGTAGTTCGTAAGGAAATCGAAAAAGTAAAAGAATTAGGCGTTAAATTCGAAGCAAACGTAGTAATCGGTAAAGCTACAACAATCGACGAATTAATGGCTGACGAAGGATTCGAAGCAGTATTCATCGGTTCCGGTGCTGGTCTTCCAATGTTCATGGGTATCCCAGGTGAAACAGCAAACGGTGTATTCGCAGCGAACGAATACTTAACAAGATCCAACTTAATGCATGCTTACGATGAATCCTATGACACACCAATCTCTGTTGGTAAGAAAACAGTTGTTGTTGGTGGTGGTAACGTAGCTATGGACGCAGCTAGAACAGCACTTCGTCTTGGCTCCGAAGTACACGTAGTATATCGTCGTTCTGAAGCTGAACTTCCAGCTCGTGCTGAAGAAGTACACCATGCAAAAGAAGAAGGTATCATCTTCGACTTATTACAGAATCCAGTAGAAATCCTTACAGATGACAACGGCTGGGTTAAGGGCGTTAAGATCATCAAGATGGAACTTGGCGAACCAGATGCTTCCGGCAGACGTCGTCCAGTAGAAATCGCAGGTTCTGAATACGAAATCGAAGCAGACACAGTAATCATGTCTCTTGGTACTTCTCCAAACCCATTAATCTCTTCCACAACAGCTGGATTAGATGTAAACAGAAGAAAATGTATCGTAGCAGACGAAGCAAATGGTCAGACATCCAAGGCTATGGTATTCGCAGGTGGAGATGCTGTAACAGGCGCTGCAACTGTAATCCTTGCTATGGGCGCTGGTAAAGCTGGTGCTAAGGGTATCCACGAAGCACTTTCTGCAAAATAATATTGTAATAAATTTTGTGAATTATTTCATGAGAGGCAGAATTTCTTAATATTCTGCCTCTTATTTTTATGGAAAACGTATTGGTCTGTTAATGAAAATGTAATACTACTAGCCTTGGAATGAAACATCTTTTTTGTATAATTAAGCCATCAAAAAGACACGGAGGACAATGATATGAAAAAGAATTTATATAGAAGATTATTACCAGTTTTATTCCTTGTTGTATGTGCAGTCGTATACATCGTTGCAGGTACCAAGACACCAACACCAGTAGCAGCTGCAGGTGATGAAACCAAGATTACATCCAGCTACGAACAGTGTGAGAATAATGACGAAGATGTCTGGTATGAACTGGTTGACGATGCAATCTCTGAAAAAGCAGTAGCATACGAAGAAGCTGGTATCCCATATACAATCAGCGATGAGAATGAAGTAGATGATGGTTTCTTTACCACAATCGATTCTGCTTCCGAATCCACAGTAGTTGCAGGTATTACCATTGACGGTACCAATTATGTGGTGACATTAACATCTGACAAAGCCATCAGCAATGAAGATGCTGAAAACGCAATCTATGATGTCTTTGAAGAAATTATTGTAGCAGCCGAAGGATTAGACGAATAATTCCTCAATCTAATAATTCATATAACAAGAGAAGAGAATCCCTTTCCCCGGGGATTCTCTTTTTTTCGGGCGCGAGTGAATCTACTATGGTATTAATTTCCTAACAATGGTATACTAAAGACAATACTATGCATAAATGCGTAAATTTTTAAATAACAGGAGATTTTCTATGATTTTAATTAAAAACGGAAGAGTCATGGATCCTCAGACTGGCGTTGATCAGGTGACCGATCTTGTGGTAGATGGCGACCGCATCAAGTGCATTGGGGATGTAAAGGATGAAAGCGGATTTGACAAGATCATCGATGCGACAGACAAGATTGTTGCGCCGGGACTGATCGACGTACACGTACATTTTCGTGATCCCGGATTAACATATAAAGAAGATATTGTAACCGGAAGTGCAGCCGCAGCAGCAGGTGGATTCTCCACAGTCGTATGTATGGCCAATACAGCACCGACGGTTGACAGTGTGGAAACCCTCACTGATCTCTTGGAAAGAGCAAAGGAACTTCCAATCAAGATGCTTCAGGCAAGTGCGGTATCTAAGGGATTAAAAGGGGAAGAACTTGTTGATTTTGATGCCATGAAGGCAGCAGGAGCAGCAGGATTTACCGATGATGGTATCCCGTTAATGGATGTGGCTATGCTTAAGAAAGCCATGGAGATGGCAAAGGCATGTGACATGCCAATCTCTCTTCACGAAGAAGATCCTGCATTTATCGATGCACCAGGTGTGAATAAGGGTGCGGTATCCGAAGCCCTTGGATATGGCGGCGCATCCCATTTGGCAGAGGATGTGATGGTGGCAAGAGATATTATGATTGCCATGGAGACAGGCGCAACGGTAGATATCCAGCATATCAGCTCCGGTATATCTGTGGATCTTGTAAAATTTGCAAGAGAACACGGCGCAGATGTGGTTGCTGAAGCTTCTCCACACCACTTCTCACTGACAGAGGATGCAGTGCTTGAATATGGTACCAATGCCCGTATGAATCCACCTCTTCGTACCCAGTGGGACAAAGAAAAAATCATTGAAGGCTTACAGGAAGATGTGATCACCATCATTGCCACAGACCATGCGCCACATTCCGTGGAAGAAAAGGCGAGAGGACTTGAGAAGGCTCCAAGTGGTATCATCGGGTTAGAGACAGCATTAGCCCTTGGCGTAACCAATTTAGTTCATGCCGGCCATCTGTCCATGATGAAACTCTTAGAGAAGATGACCATCAATCCAGCGAAGCTTTACCGATTAGAGCAGGGAAGCATTGCCGAAGGTAAGCCTGCGGATATTGTGATCTTTGATCCGGAAGAAGAGTGGGTTGTGAAGGAATTTAAGTCCAAGGCAAGCAACAGTCCATTTGCCGGAGAAACATTAAAAGGAAAAGTAAAATATACAATCTGCGATGGCAAGATTGCATATCAGGAATAAAGATAAGGAGATTATGAAATGATCAACAAATTAGTGAACAAAATTCAGACATTAGAAGCACCAATCGTTGTAGGCTTAGACCCAATGCTTAACTACGTGCCAGAGCATGTACAGCAGGCAGCCTTCAAAGAATATGGTGAAACATTAAAGGGTGCAGGGGAAGCAATCTTTGCTTACAATAAAGCAATCATCGATGCAACTCATGACTTAATCCCAGCTGTAAAACCGCAGATTGCCATGTACGAACAGTTCGGTATCGAAGGTCTCATCGCATTCCAGAAGACATGCGAATATGCAAAGAGCAAAGATTTAGTTATCATCGGCGATATCAAACGTGGTGATATCGGATCCACATCTGCAGCATATGCAGTGGGACACGTTGGACAGGTTCAGATCGGTGCCAACAAATTCCGTGGATTTGATGAAGATTTCGTAACTGTAAACCCATATCTTGGTTCCGACGGTGTAAAACCTTTCATCGATGTATGTAAAGACGAAAAGAAGGGTATCTTCGTATTAGTGAAGACATCCAATCCATCCTCCGGTGAATTTCAGGATCAGGAAGTGGACGGCACACCGATCTATGAAAAAGTAGCTGAGAAGGTAGCTGAATGGGGCGAAAGCCACATGGGTGACAACTATTCCTACGTTGGCGCAGTTGTTGGCGCTACATATCCAGCAATGGGTGCAGCACTTCGTAAGGTAATGCCAAAAACATATATCTTAGTACCAGGCTACGGCGCACAGGGCGGACAGGCAAAAGACCTTGCTCCATTCTTCAATGAAGATGGTTTAGGTGCAATCGTGAACTCCTCCCGTGGTATCATCGCTGCTTACAAACAGGAAAAATACGCAAAATTCGGCGCAGAAGGATTCGCAGATGCATCCCGTCAGGCAGTTCTTGACATGAAAGAAGACTTAAGACAGGCTTGGGAAAGATAATAAAAAAATAAGGAGACACAATTATGGCTATCTCTAAAGTAACTGCTGAGGTAATCACTCAGAAAAGCCTTGCGACAGATATTTTCGATATGACTCTTCGCGTTGGCGACATGGCGGCGGCTGCAAAGCCAGGCCAGTTCATCGCAGTATATTCAAAGGACGGAAGCAAGATGCTTCCAAGACCAATCAGTATCTGCGGTATTGACAAAGAAGAAAAGACATTAAGAATCGTATACCGTGTGACAGGCAAGGGCACTGGAACCGAAGAATTCTCCAAGTACACTCCGGGAACAAAGGTGGAAGTGATGGGGCCTCTCGGTAACGGCTATACCATGAAAGATAAAAAAGCAATCTTAATCGGCGGCGGAATCGGTATTCCTCCAATGCTTGAGCTTGCAAAACAGTTAGACTGTGAAAAGACAGTGGTACTTGGATACCGCGACGAAACATTTTTAAATGACGAATTCGAAAGTGTAGCACCAGTTTACATGTCCAGCGATTTTGGAACTGTTGGTGTGAAGGGAACCGTCATTGATGCAATCAAGGAATACGGCGTGGAAGGCGATATCATCTACGCATGTGGTCCGATGCCAATGCTTCGCGCATTAAAAGCTTACGCGAAAGAACACGGCATGGAAGCACAGATTTCTTTAGAAGAACGTATGGCATGCGGCGTTGGTGCCTGCCTTGGATGTGTATGCATCACAAAGGAAGTCAACCACCACACCCATGTAAACAATACAAGAATTTGTACCGAAGGTCCGGTATTTGATGCAGAGGAGGTAGAAATCTAATGAATTTATCTGTGAATATTGCAGGTGTAACCTGGAAGAATCCTGTAACCGTTGCATCTGGTACCTTTGGATCTGGTGCAGAATACAGCCAGTTTGTGGATCTGAGCAAATTAGGCGCAGTTACCACAAAGGGCGTGGCGAATGTACCTTGGCCAGGTAACCCTACTCCACGAGTAGCAGAAACCTACGGCGGTATGATGAATGCCATCGGCCTTCAGAATCCTGGCATCGATGTATTCGTAAAACGTGATATTCCTTATCTGAAGGAAGCAGGCGCAACCATCGTGGTGAATGTCTGTGGAAAGAGTCAGGAGGATTATGTAGACGTTGTGGAAAAGCTTGGCGATCAGCCGATCGACATGATGGAGATTAATGTATCCTGTCCAAATGTAAAAGAAGGCGGTATCGCTTTCGGCCAGAATCCGGATGCATTATATGAAATCACAAAGGCTGTGAAAGCAAAGGCAAAACAGCCGATCATCATGAAGCTTTCTCCGAATGTTACTGACATCACTGAGATGGCACGTGCAGCAGAAGCCGGCGGCGCAGATGCTGTATCCCTCATTAATACCTTGACAGGTATGAAGATTGACGTGGAAAGACAGAGATTTGTCATTGCCAACAAAACCGGTGGGGTATCCGGTCCGGCAATCCATCCAATTGCTGTCCGCATGGTATATCAGGTGGCAAATGCAGTCAAGATTCCGATCATTGGTATGGGTGGAATTCGTACTGCAGAAGATGCGCTGGAATTTATCATGGCAGGAGCAACTGCAGTATCCGTTGGAACTGCTAATTTTAATAATCCATATACTACAATGGAAGTCATTGCAGGTATTGAGGATTACATGAGAAGACACAATGTAGAAGATATCAATGATTTAATTGGTATTGTGAAGTAAGGAGGAATTATGAAAAAATTATTACTTGGCGTGTTATTTGTTTTTGCATTATGTGTAGGATTTATGGTAAAACCTGCAGAGGTATCCGCAGCTGAAAAATTTGGTACAAATGTATGGGGTATGAATACCTACTCTGATGATGACAAATATTCTGCAGATCTTGACAAAGATAAAAAAACAGACAAAGTTGAAACTGTTATAAAAACGAAAACCAACACTATTGTGGATGAAGATGGCTTTGAATATAATGAAACAGAGTATATCAGCACTGTTTTAAAGATTAATGGAAAACAGTTTTTCAAATGGACTGTTGCTGATGGTAAATATGGTGAAGTATATATCATGAAGATGGATGATGGCAAATACTACCTTTCTATTGTAACAACCACATCTTCTGAAGACACATTTAACCAGAAATATACTGGTGGCATCTACAAGTATTCCAAAGATACATTAACAAAAGTATTTTCTTATGATGATATGATCACAAAATCTTTATTGATCAAGGATAAATTCGGTTTTACTTATAACAACGATGCTGGCAACGGAACTACAGAATTCTATCCAGAAAAATCATCTAAAGGAACAGTATATTATGGTGGATGTATCTTTACAAAGGCTCTTGGTAACGTAAGCATCCATAACTTAAAAGTAACATACTCTAAAGGCAAATTCTCCACATCTACTGCAGCAGCAAGCGCAACTGTACGTAATATGACTTCCAGTGGAAAAGTAGATCTTAACAGCACTGCAAAAGTAGCGATCAAAGCTAAGAAATCTGTTGGTTCCACAAAGACAAAATTCACAATCAAAGCTGGCAAAAAGTTCAAAGTAACAAATCTTGTAATCAAGAAAAAAGCACTTTGGGTGAAAGTAAAATACGGAAGCAAAACAGGTTATGTTAAATTAGGAAAGAGCAAATTAGTAAAAGCATTCGGTGTATTAATTTATGGATAAACTTTAGGAGACAGACATGGAAGCATACAAACAGGAATTTATTGAATTTATGGTGGAATCCGATGTATTAAAATTTGGAGATTTCACATTAAAAAGTGGAAGAAAATCCCCATTCTTTATGAATGCAGGAGCTTATGTAACAGGATATCAGTTAAAGAAATTAGGCGAATATTACGCAAAAGCAATCCATGACAATTATGGAGATGACTTTGATGTATTATTTGGACCAGCTTACAAAGGGATTCCGCTTGCAGTCGTAACAGCAATCGCTTACAGTGAATTATTCGGCAAAGAAGTACGTTACTGCTCTGACCGTAAAGAAGCAAAGGACCACGGCGCAGACAAAGGTAACTTCCTTGGCACATCCTTAAAGGATGGCGACCGCGTGGTTATGATCGAAGACGTAACAACATCCGGTAAATCCATGGAAGAAACTGTTCCAAAGGTAAAAGGTGCAGCAGATGTAGAAATCGTTGGTCTGATCGTATCTTTAAACCGTAACGAAGTTGGTAAAGGTGGCGAAAAGACAGCTTTAGATGAAGTAAAAGACTTATATGGATTCCCAACTGCAGCAATCGTTTCCATGCCTGAAGTTGTTGAAGCGCTTTACAACAAAGAAGTGAATGGCAAAGTAGTAATCGATGACACATTAAAAGCAGCAATCGATGCTTATTACGAAAAATACGGTGCAAAGTAGGAGGCAGCTTACAATGAGTGAATCCAATGAAAAAATCTATAAAGCCATGGGGATCACAGGCGGTCTCGGCATTGCTTTAGGAATTATTCAGATCGTTGTTGGACTGGTAATTGGTATTTTATCCATCGTTTCCGGTGCAACCATGATCAAAAACAGAAAAAAGATTTTATTCTAATATACATACGAGGCAGACATTAACCGTCTGTCTCGATATGTTTTTTTAAGGAGATTATACGAGATATTATGAGAAGTATTTTTGATGACAGTTACCGTCCGACAGGAGAAGGGATTCTGTTAGAATCCAAGATTTCTGTAGCCTGTGGCTTCGTCGGATGGATCATATATGGTCTTCTGGTTTGGTTCTCTTATAAACATGGTGGTAATGCGGGAAGCGGTATCGGACTTTTCTGCTGGGCGCTGATCTTTGATGGGATTTATGGCATCTCCTATGCGGTGAATGCCTTAAGACAGCCAGGAGGAAAGATTGTGGTTAAGATGATTGGGCTCCTGCTCAATATCTCCCTCATGATTCTGATGGTTTCCATCTTTTTCAGAGGTGTATAGTAGGAGGACAGGATGCATTACAGAGAGAAATTCAAAGAAGAGAATATACAGATGCAGGAACGCTATGAGCTGACTATGGAGCGTATCGCCGGCATCGCAACAGAGCACATTGTGGCAGAACCATACGATGAATACTTTCGGGAGATGGCCGACTTCCTTTTAGGAATGGGAAAGCTCTACGAGAGACAAAAGAATGAAGCAGACAAAACTGCCACTTTGGAAGAATTAAAAGAATACAATGAAAGACTCTACCAGGATCTTCTTCCGGAAAACTATGAGACAAGCTATGCTAATCCGGCATATGCAGTGGAAGTGCTGGGAGATACATTTGGCAGAATCTTAAGCTTTTTATATACAGAAATCCGTGGCGAGATCATCTTCGCCTATGAACAGCGACTCTTTGATATGACCATTATCAATGAGTTATTTATTGAAATTTATTATCAGTTCCAGGATCAGGATGTGACTTATCGTCAGGTCAGAGATGCCATCTACTGGTATGTCAGTGACTATAGCGATGTGATGATGATGTATCGCATCAGAGAGCAGTTGGATCCGGAACTTGATTTTGCTACTTCTATTATTATGGAAGCAGATCTTAATGACCTTCGCTATTTATATCAGTTTGGGGAATATATCGGGGATAATGAGATTTTGACAGCACAGTTTCTTAATACCCTTTCCCAGGAAGCAATCGATGATATGGCCTTTACCTATACTGATGGATACCGCGAAGGATTTGCCATCAATGGCATGGATATCACAAAGAAGAAAACGGTAAATATCCGTTATAATATTGGGTTTGAGCGTATGATCCGTGCAGCCATCAGACAGTTTCGTGCCATTGGCCTAGAACCGATCATCTATCGATGCCCATCCCACAGCTTAAATAAACGTGGTATGGCAAAAATCGGTTATCTGTCTACAGGACCAAATAATCAGTATGACTTTGACCACCGTGCAGATCAGGCCATCTATCTGGATAAAGCACTGGTGAATCGAAAGCTTGAAAGTCTTCGCGAAGGCTATGAAGAATATAAGGAAGAGGCAGATGTATTCGGCGGGCCGGCTGTCATTGAGATCTTTGGCGAGGAACCATTCGTTCCTGCGGTGAAGACGGATGCTTACCGCTTAAGTGACAATCAGCAGAAGCTGGATGTGGGGTATCGCACAAGCTCCAGCCAGATTGTGAACCAGTACATCAAGCCAGAAGAACGCAGCTTTACCATTATCGCCTATCCAATGCCTGAAATTGGAGCGCAGTATGAAGAGATTTTTGCGGAAATCGTGAAAGTCAATACCTTGGATAAGGATTTATACCGTGGTATTCAGCAGCACTTGATTGATGCCCTTGATCAGGCAGAATATGTGCATGTTCTTGGAAAGGGCGATAATCAGACTGACATCAAAGTGCAGATGCATGTGATGGATGATCCTGCCACACAGACAAATTTTGAAAACTGTCTGGCAGATGTGAACATCCCGGTTGGGGAAGTATTCACCTCGCCAAAGCTTACCGGAACTAGTGGTGTGCTTCATGTCAGCGAAGTCTTCTTAAACGAGCTTAGCTACAAGAATCTTCGCATCACCTTTGAGGACGGCATGGTCAAAGACTATACCTGCAGCAACTTCCCTTCTGAGGAAGAAAACAGAAAGCACATCCAGGAAAATGTACTGTTCAACCGTGACACACTGCCAATCGGAGAGTTTGCCATCGGTACCAACACATATGCCTATGTGATGGCGCATAAATACGATATTGTCTATAAACTTCCAATCCTCATTGCAGAGAAGATGGGGCCGCATTTTGCTGTGGGTGATACCTGCTACAGTTATTGTGAAGAGACGGTCGTACACAATCCGGATGGCAAGGAAATCGTAGCCAAGGACAATGAATGCTCCCTTCTTCGCAAGACAGATCCGTCCAATGCTTACTTCAACTGTCATACAGATATCACGATTCCTTATGAAGAGCTTGAAAGCATTACGGCAGTGCGTGCGGATGGAAGTAAGATCTCATTGATTAAAAATGGAAGATTCGTTTTGCCGGGCACAGAAGTACTGAACAAACCATTTGACGAATAGAAAAATACATAGTAAGATGAAAATTGAATTACACTGGAGTAATTTTTTTAAAAAGGAGATTAAGAAAAAATGGCAAAAGTTGGTATTATTATGGGCTCTGACTCTGACCTTAAGGTTATGAGTAAGGCAGCAGCTCAGCTTGAAGAATTTGGCATTGATTATGAAATGACTATTATTTCTGCTCATCGTGAAGCAGACGTTTTAATTGACTGGTGTACAACAGCACCAGAACGTGGCATGAAAGTTATGATCGCAGGCGCTGGTATGGCAGCAGCACTTCCAGGTATGTGTGCAGCATTATTCCAGCTTCCAGTAATTGGTGTTCCTTTAGCAGGAAGCAAATTAGATGGTATGGACGCAGTATTTTCTATCTTACAGATGCCACCAGGGGTACCAGTAGCAACAGTAGCAATTGATGGTGCGAAGAATGCAGCTATCCTTGCAGCTAAGATGCTTGCAATGAGCGATCCTGAAATTCTTGCAAAGCTTGATAAATACAAGAAAGATATGAAAGAACAGGTTCAGGCAAAAGCAGCAAAACTTGAAAAAGTTGGTTACGAAGAATATCTCGCAACAAAATAAAGAAAAGAAACATTAGAATATATACTTATTAAAAGGAGAATCTCATGGATTACAAATCTTCAGGAGTAGATATCGAAGCTGGATACAAATCAGTGGAGTTAATGAAAAAACACGTAAAAGCGACAATGAGACCAGAAGTACTTGGTAACATTGGTGGATTTGCAGGTGCATTTGACCTTGCAGGAATTAAAGATATGGAAGAACCTGTATTATTATCCGGTACTGACGGATGTGGTACAAAGGTTAAATTAGCTATGATTTTAGACAAACATGACACAATCGGTATCGATGCAGTTGCTATGTGTGTCAACGATATTGCATGTTCCGGTGGGGAACCATTATTCTTCCTCGACTACATTGCATGTGGTAAGAACTATCCAGAAAAGATCGCAACAATCGTGAAAGGTGTTGCAGACGGATGTATCCAGTCTGAAGCAGCTTTAGTTGGTGGTGAAACAGCAGAACATCCAGGATTAATGCCTGAAGATGATTACGATTTAGCTGGTTTTGCTGTTGGTGTAGTTGACCGCAAGGATATGATCACAGGTGAGAATATCGCTGATGGTGACGTAATCGTTGGTATTGCATCCACAGGTGTTCACAGCAACGGCTTCTCTTTAGTACGTAAAGTATTTGAAATGACAGAAGAATCCTTAACAACATACTATGATGAATTAGGCACAACTTTAGGTGAGGCATTACTTGCTCCTACAAGAATTTACGTAAAAGGCTTAAAAGCAGTGAAGAATGCAGGTGTGACTGTGAAGGGCTGTTCCCACATCACAGGTGGCGGTTTCTATGAAAATATTCCTAGAATGCTTCCAGAAGGCGCACACGCAGTGATCGAAAAAGGTTCCTATGAAGTACCTGCAATCTTTAAATTATTAGCAAAGACAGGTAACATTGCAGAAGAAATGATGTACAACACATACAACATGGGTGTTGGTATGATGTTAGTAGTAGATGCAGCAGATGTTGACAAGACAATCGAAGCACTTGCATCCACAGGCGATCAGGCATGGGTAGTTGGTAAGATCGAAGCCGGCGAAAAAGGAGTAACATTATGTTAAAAATCGCTGTATTGGTATCCGGCGGCGGGACCAATCTTCAGGCAATCATTGACGGAATCGAGAATGGGACCATTACCAATGCAAAAATCGATGTTGTCATCAGTAACAACGAAGGAGTTTATTCCTTAGAACGTGCTGCAAAGGCAGGTATCGATGCGAAGGTTATTTCTCCAAAGTATTTTGAAACAAGAGCGCAGTTTAATGAAGCATTATATGATGAATTAGTATCCCGCGGTGTGGATCTCATCGTACTTGCAGGCTGTCTTGTTGTCATTCCGGAAAAGATCATAAACCATTTTGAAAATAGAATCATCAATATTCACCCATCCTTAATCCCATCCTTCTGCGGAACCGGATATTATGGATTAAAGGTGCATGAAAAAGCATTAGAACGAGGCGTGAAGGTGTCCGGCGCAACCGTACATTTTGTAGATGCCGGTACAGATACTGGTCCGATCATTGATCAGAAAGCGGTATATATTGAAGAAGGAGATACTCCGAAGGTATTACAGCAGAGAATCATGGAACAGGCTGAATGGGTGATCATGCCGAAAGCAATCGATGACATTGCCAATGGCAGAATCGAAGTTGTGGATCACAAAGTGGTTAGAAAGGATAAATAGAATATGAAAGTTTTAGTTGTAGGTAGTGGCGGTAGAGAACATGCTATTTGCTGGGCTATCGCAAAAAGTGATAAAGTAGATAAGATTTACTGTGCACCAGGTAACGCAGGTATTACAGAATACGCTGAATGTGTGAATATTGGTGCCATGGACTTTGAAAAGTTAGTAGCATTTGCGAAAGAAGAAGCCATCGACTTAACAGTCATCGGTATGGACGATCCATTGGTAGCAGGTGTTGTTGATGCATTTGAAGAAGCAGGACTTCGCGTGTTTGGACCACGTGCTAACGCAGCAATCATTGAAGGATCCAAAGCATTCTCCAAAGACTTAATGAAGAAATACAACATCCCAACAGCAGCATACGAAAACTTCACATCTGCTGAAGATGCATTAGCATATCTTGAAACAGCCAAAATGCCAATCGTATTAAAGGCTTCCGGTCTTGCCCTTGGTAAGGGTGTATTAATCTGCAATACATTAGAAGAAGCAAAAGAAGGCGTTAAGACATTAATGCTTGACAAACAGTTTGGTACAGCTGGTGATACCATCGTAATCGAAGAATTCATGACAGGTCGTGAAGTATCTGTACTTGCATTCTCCGATGGTAAAACAATCAAATGCATGACATCCGCACAGGATCACAAACGTGCAAAAGACGGTGATCAGGGTCTTAACACAGGCGGTATGGGAACATTCTCTCCATCCCCATTCTACACAAAAGACGTAGAAGAATTCTGTGAAACATACATCTACCAGCCAACCATCGATGCAATGGCAGCAGAAGGCCGTCCATTCGTTGGTGTATTATTCACTGGTTTAATGTTAACAGAAGATGGACCTAAAGTACTTGAATACAACTGCCGTTTCGGTGATCCTGAAACTCAGGTAGTACTTCCACGTATGAAGAATGATATCGTTGAAGTATTCGAAGCTTGTGTAGACGGTACTTTAGATCAGATCGATCTTGAATTTGCTGACAATGCAGCAGTTTGTGTTGTTCTTGCATCCGCTGGTTACCCAGAAAGCTACCAGAAGGGATTTGAAATCACAGGTATTGAAGAAGTAAACGCTATGGAAGGTTACCATGTATACCACGCTGGTTCTAAGTTTGACGAAGACGGCAAGTTAGTAACAAACGGCGGTCGTGTACTTGGTGTAACAGCACTTGGCGCTGACTTAAAAGAAGCAAGAGCAAACGCTTATGAAGCAACAAAATCCGTACATTTCGATAACAAATATATGAGAAATGATATCGGTAAAGCGATTGACGAAGCATAATCGATTGCTTTTTTCATCGAATCTATCATATGATCATAGAGGGCTTTTGGTCTTTGGGACTGGGAGCTCTTTTTTTATTCCATCTTTTGTTTTTCGATTTGCTTTGCACTGGTTGTGCATTTGTGCTATTATAGATATAACAGAGAGAACATAGCTTTGAAAGTGGGTGTGATTATGATAATAGAGATAGATTTTAACAGTGAGGAAGCCATCTATATTCAGCTCTGCAATCAGATTGTTATGGGAATTGCGACGACACAGCTGCGTGCCGGAGATTCACTGCCTTCCGTCAGACAGATGGCGGAGATGCTGGGGGTGAATATGCACACTGTGAACAAAGCCTACTCCATTCTAAAGCAGGATGGATATCTGACACTGGACCGTCGAAGAGGTGCAGTGATTGCAGTATCCACCCGTGAGAAGATTAAGGAGATGCAGGAATTCCAGACCCGTCTTCAGATTATGATGGCACAGGCTTACTGTAAGGATATTGGCCGCGATGATATGCACAGGATCGTGGATTACTGGTATAACCAGTTTGAGGATTAGATCACAGGAATAGGAATAAATAATAGCAACAGGAGGACCATGTTTATGGCTTTACCATATACAACAATTGCGGAAACTGCACTGGAACATGCAGATTTTGCCGTAGCTGAGCTTGGACAGAAGTATGTCGAGACAGAGCATCTGCTTCTCGGTCTGCTCTGGGCCAGAGAAGGTGTCGCAGCGAAGGTGTTAGAACAGCACAGTGTGACAGAAGATAAGATTGTTCCATTTTTACATAGAAGTGAGATGTTTCGTTTGGCAGGAACAACAGATAAACCAGTACCTACTCCAAGAGTGGTATATATTTTGGAATATGCAGAGACACTGGCACATCGTTATGGATTCATGTCCATCGGAACGGAGCTGTTACTGGCATCCCTGCTTTTGGATGATGAGAATACAGCCTGCCAGATCCTTAGAAAACTGGATGTGGATCTGAAGAAGATCTTCGTGGACTGTATGATCTCTGCAGGTGTGGATGCTGGCGCAGCAAAAAAAGAATATAAGAATAAGAATGTAACAGAGACAAAGGCCAGGGAGGGTATCCTTGGACAGTACAGTACGGATCTGACCCAGCTTGCCGCAGAAGGCAAATTGGATCCGATGATCGGCCGTGAGAAGGAGATGGAACGACTCCTTCAGATTTTAAGCAGACGTACCAAGAACAATCCATGTTTTGTGGGAGAACCAGGCGTTGGTAAGACTGCCATCGTGGAAGGATTTGCCCAGAGACTGGTGCGTGGAGAAGTGCCGGAGAATATGAAGAATAAGAAGCTGATCAGCTTGGACATCTCTGGCGTGGTTGCTGGCTCTAAGTATCGTGGAGAGTTCGAAGAACGTATTAAGAGAATCATCGCAGAGGTAAAGAATGGAGGCGATGTCATCCTGTTCATCGATGAGATCCATACCATTATCGGTGCCGGCGGTGCAGAGGGTGCCATCGATGCATCCAATATTTTAAAACCATCCCTTGCAAGGGGTGAGATTCAGCTGATTGGTGCCACAACAAGGGCAGAATATACCAAGTATATTGAGAAGGATGCAGCCTTAGAGCGCCGTTTTCAGCCAATTGATGTGGCAGAACCAACCATCGAAGAGACTGTTGATATTTTGAAGGGATTAAGCTCCAGATTTGAGCTTCACCACCGTGTGGAATATACAGAGGAAGCCCTCATAGAAGCAGCGAAGCTGTCCAAGCGCTACGTGGCAGACCGTTTCCTTCCAGATAAGGCCATCGACTTAATCGATGAAGCAGCTTCCAGAAAAACCATGGATAAGCGTACCAAACCAGCAGAATTCAAGGTGTTAGAAGAAGAGATCCGTGCCCTTTCTGTGGAAGTAGAAAGCAAGCTGATCGAAGGAAACCTTGAGGAAGCAAGAGCGGCAAAACAGCTCTTAGAAGAAGATATCAGCAGACTTGCCAAGATGGAAGAAAAGTGGGAGAAGAAGGGAAGAACCAATATCCGTCAGATTACAGCCGACGATATTGCCCTTGTCATTACCCAGTGGACGAACATTCCGGTCTCCCAGTTAAAGCAGAGTGAGATGAAGCGTCTGAAGAATATGGAGAAGTTACTCCATAAGCGTGTGATCGGCCAGGATGAAGCAGTGGTTGCTGTGTCCAAGGCAGTGAAGAGAAGCCGTGTGGGACTGAAGAACCCTGCTCGTCCGATTGGATCTTTCCTGTTCTTAGGACCAACCGGTGTAGGTAAGACAGAGCTCTCCAAAGCCCTTGCAGAAGCGGTGTTTGGCAGTGAAGAAGAGATCATCCGTGTGGATATGTCTGAATATATGGAAAAACACAGTGTGTCCAAGTTGATTGGATCCCCTCCAGGCTATGTAGGCTTCGAAGATGGGGGACAGCTCTCTGAACAGGTCAGAAGAAAGCCTTACTGTGTCATCTTATTTGACGAAATCGAGAAGGCCCATCCGGATGTATTCAATATCTTATTACAGGTACTGGATGATGGACGAATTACAGATTCCCAGGGACGTACTGTGGATTTTAAGAATACCATTATGATCATGACCTCCAATGCAGGCGCCAACCGTATCGTGGCACCAAAGCATCTTGGGTTTGGTGCAGCAACGGATGCTGATGTAAATCATGAGAAGATGAAGAATGCTGTGATGCAGGAGGTTCGTCAGATGTTCAAGCCGGAATTCTTAAACCGTATCGATGAGATCATGGTATTCCGCTCCCTGAACAAGGCTGAAGTCAGAGATATTGCCAAGCTGATGATGGCAGATCTGATAAGCCGTGCGGCTGAGAACTTAGACATTACCCTGAAGGTTTCCCGCTATGTATATGATTATCTGGCAGAGAAGGGATACGATGAAAAGTATGGAGCAAGACCGCTTCGACGTCTCATTCAGACCGACATTGAGGATAAATTAGCAGACTTTATTTTAGAAGGAGAAGTGGCAGCAGGAGATGTCGTAAACCTTCGTATCAAGAACAAAGAGCTGGCATTTGTAAAGAATAAAAACTAGATTCCAGTTATCAAATACGATATAATAGAAGCAACAATATTCTAGGAGGAATTGATTATGGCAGTAGTAAAAGAATTAATTACTGTTACTGATAACCAGACCTTAAGCTTTGGCGATTACAGCCTGGCTGAAAAGACAAAAAAGGGAGATTTTCTCTTCCAGGGTGATATCTACAAGATTAAGACATTTGCAGAGATCACAAAGCTTGAAAAGAACGGAATGATGATCTACGAATCCGTTCCAGGTACAGCAGTACACGATTTGACCGTTACCGATACAACTGTAGTATTCAAGGTGGAAGCAGCAGAAGATGTGGAGATCACACTGGGTTTAGAACCGGAAAGCGAATACAAGGTTTATGTGGATAACACAAACTTAGGCAGAATGAGAACAAACTTAGGCGGTAAACTGACTGTAAGTACAGAATTTAATGGAAGCAACGAAGCAGAAGTTAAAATTGTTAAAGCATAGGAGTTTTTATGGCAAAAAGTAAAACTGTATACTTTTGCCAGGAATGTGGTTATGAATCTGCGAAGTGGATGGGGCAGTGCCCAGCCTGCAAGCAGTGGAATACATTTGTAGAAGAACGAATAGAGACAACCAAAAAGGGAGGGGCTAAGGCGAAGAAAACCGTAGCCTCTCCTATGAACATTATTAAGGTTTCTACGAAGGAAGAGGAGCGAATTCCAACCGGTATCAACGAATTAGACCGTGTTTTGGGCGGCGGAATCGTGAAGGGCTCCCTCTCCTTAGTCGGTGGTGATCCGGGCATCGGCAAATCCACCCTCCTTCTTCAGGTGTGCCGCAATCTGGCGAACGAAAACCGTAAAATTTTATATATTTCAGGAGAAGAATCCATGCATCAGATCAAGATGCGTGCATCAAGAATCGGGGAATTCACAGGAGAGCTGTTGCTACTTTGTGAGACAGATCTTGATACCATCTGTGATGGGATTCTCAAAGCAAAACCGGAATTTCTGGTCATCGACTCTATCCAGACCATGTATTCAGACCAGGTAAGCTCTGCTGCGGGCAGTGTATCCCAGGTTCGTGAGGTGACCGCACGACTCATGAGAATTGCGAAGGAACATAACATTGCGATTTTCATTGTTGGTCATGTGACGAAAGAAGGCGTGGTTGCCGGACCAAGAACCTTAGAACATATGGTGGATACTGTTCTCTATTTTGAGGGCGACCGACAGGCAGTCTACCGCATCTTACGAAGTGTTAAGAACCGATTCGGATCCACCAACGAGATTGGTGTATTTGAGATGCGGCAGGACGGACTTTCCGAGGTGGAGAATCCTTCCCAGATCATGTTAAATGGCAGACCCCTTGATGCACCGGGTTCCGTAGTTGTATGTTCCCTAGAGGGGACCAGACCAGTGCTCATTGAAATTCAGGCACTGGTATCTCCAACCAACTTTAATATGCCAAGAAGAACAGCGGTGGGCATTGATTATAACCGTGTGAATCTTCTTATGGCAGTGCTTGATAAACGTGTGGGCATGCAGCTTGGCGGCTGTGATGCCTATGTGAACTTAGCTGGGGGTATGAAGCTTGGCGAACCAGCCATCGACCTTGGCATCGTTATGGCCATTGCCTCAAGTTATCGCAATGTACCACTTTCTGCAGATACGATCATATTCGGCGAGGTTGGTCTTGTGGGAGAAATTCGTGGCGTGTCCCAGGCAGATCAGAGAATCTTAGAAGCGGAGAAGATGGGCTTTAAAACCTGTATCCTGCCGAAGGCGAATCTGGATAATATTCGTATTCAGACAGACATGAAGCTCCTTGGGGTGGCAAATGTTCGCGACGCATTGGATTGCATTGTATAAAAAAATATGGTAAGATTAGCGATATTATGACTAAAAGGAATCGGGAGGATTTAGAATGGAAGAAATGATTTCCAAAAACTTTATCGAACAGATTATCGATAAAGATATTGCAGAGGGAAAATGTCCGAAGGTAGTGACTCGTTTCCCACCAGAACCAAACGGTTATTTACATATTGGCCATGCAAAGTCCATCATCTTAAACTCCGGACTTGCTAAAAAATATGGCGGAACATTCAATTTAAGATTTGATGATACAAACCCTACAAAAGAAAAGACAGAATTTGTTCAGTCCATCGTGGAAGACGTAAAGTGGCTTGGAGCAGATTTTGGATCAGAGTATCTCTATGCTTCTGATTACTTTGATCAGATGTATGAATGCGCGATCAAGCTGATTAAGAAGGGCAAAGCATATGTATGTGATTTAACACCAGAAGAAATTCGTGCATACCGTGGTACTTTAACAGAACCAGGTAAGAACAGCCCATACAGAGACCGTTCTGTAGAAGAAAACCTTGCATTATTTGAAGCAATGAAGAATGGGGAATTCCCAGACGGAAGCAAGGTACTTCGTGCGAAGATCGATATGAGCGCAGGTAACATCAACATGCGTGACCCAATCATCTATCGTATTGCCCGCATGACACACCACAATACTGGTGATAAATGGTGCATCTACCCAATGTACGACTTTGCTCATCCAATTGAAGATGCAGTGGAAGGTGTTACACACTCCATCTGTACTTTAGAATTTGAAGATCATCGTCCATTATATGACTGGGTAGCCATCGAATGTGGCTTCAAGAACAGCCCGGACGAAGCACCAAAGCAGATTGAATTTGCAAAATTATACCTTACCAATGTAGTAACTGGTAAGAGATATATCAAGAAATTAGTAGAAGATGGCATCGTAGACGGATGGGATGATCCTCGTCTTGTATCCATCGCTGCATTAAAACGTCGTGGATTTACACCAAGAGCAATCCGTACCTTTATGGAACAGGTTGGTGTATCCAAGAGCCAGAGCTCTGTAGACTATGCAATGCTTGAATACTTCATTCGTGATGACTTAAAGCTTGACTGTCCACGTGTGGCTGCAATCTTAGATCCAATTAAACTTGTGATCACCAACTATCCAGAAGGTGAAACAGAGATGGTGACAGTACCAAACAACCAGGAAAATCCAGAACTGGGTTCCCGTGAAGTACCATTCTCCCGCGAAGTTTGGATTGAACGCGAAGACTTCAAGATTGAAAAACCTAGAAAGTACCGTCGTTTCTATGTTGGCAATGAAGTTCGTCTCATGAATGCTTATTTCGTAACCTGTACAGGATATGAAACAGACAAAGACGGCAATGTTACTACAATTTATGGAACCTACGATCCAGCATCCAAGGGTGGCAACTCCCCAGATGGACGTAAAGTTCGTGGTACAATCCACTGGGTAAACTGCGAAACTGCAAAGGAAGCAGAAGTTCGTCTCTATGAGAATATCGTAGATGAAGAAAAGGGTGTCTATAACGAAGAAACTGGTGAGATGAATATCAATCCAAACTCCATTCAGGTGATTGAAAAAGCGTACATCGAACCAGAAGTAGGTAACTATAAACCGGGAGACAGCTTCCAGTTCTTAAGAACAGGATTCTTTGTAATCGATATTAAGGATACTACAGACGACAAGATGGTATTCAACCGTATTGTAAGCTTAAAGAGCTCCTATAAACCACAGTAATGAATGAATCAGGCGGAATCTGTGATTCCGCCTTTTTTAACGTATATGATTTTTACATGAAATTTTATGAAGGAGAAAGAATGGTACAGGCAGATCGTTTATCTCATTTTAAGACAGGTATCTTCGCAGCCTTAGACGACAAAAAGGAAGAACTCATTCGTTCCGGCCGCGAAGTCTATAATTTATCCATTGGGACTCCGGACTTTGCCCCATTTCCACATATTATGGAAGCAATGGTTGAGGCAAGCAGGGATCCTGAAAATTACAAATACTCCCTTCGTGATTTCCCTGAAACCTTAAAGGCCGTTTCTGATTACTATCAGAAACGTTTTGGCGTGGAAATTGCAGAAGATGAAATCGTGTCCGTTCATGGGTCCCAGGAAGGGATCGGACACATTTGCATGGCACTGACTGATGAAGAGGATTATGTGCTCCTTCCAAATCCGGGCTATCCGATCTTTGAAGCTGGCGCGTATCTTGGTGGCGGCAAACAGTTTTTTTATTCTTTAAAGGCAGAGAATCATTTTCTTCCGGACTTTAGCGAAATTCCGGAAGAGATTGCCAAGAAGGCGAAGGTGTTGATCATCTCTTATCCATACAATCCAGTGTGCTCCGTTGCCGACGACAGTGTGTATGAAGAGGCAATTGCATTTGCAAAGAAGTATGACATTCTCGTCATCCATGACAATGCATATTCCGACATCATTTACGATGGCAGAGTAGGCAAATCCTTCTTATCCTATGAAGGTGCCAAGGAAATCGGGGTGGAATTCTTCTCTTTATCCAAGTCCTTTAACACAACCGGCCTGCGCATCTCCTACTGCATCGGTAAGAAGGAGATTGTGGATGCGCTGAAATTACTGCGTTCCCAGATTGATTTTGGTATGCCAACCATGATTCAGAAGGCAGCAGTTGCAGCACTGACTGGTCCATTAGAGCCAGTTAAAGAGCAGTGCAACGAATATGAACGACGCCGTAACGCACTCTGCGGCGGTTTTCGCAAGATTGGATGGAATGTGCCGGACAGCAAGGGAACCATGTTTGTATGGGCACCAATCCCGGACAAATTCACTTCTTCTGCCCAGTTCTGTATGGAACTGATGGAACGTACTGGCATCATCTGTACGCCGGGAAGTGCATTTGGCAGTCTTGGAGAAGGATATGTTCGTATGGCTTTGGTGAAACCAGTAGAGGAACTGGAAGAAATCGTAGCTATTGTGGATGCAAGCGGCATATTGAAATAATGTATAAGTATTAAGAAAATTGAAAAATTACTAGCACTCTAGTGGAAAGAGTGCTAATATATAGGTCAGAAAGGCCAAATTACGCAATTAAACTAACATAACATAAAAGGAGGTCATTATTATGACATTAAGACCATTAGGTGACAGAGTTGTTATTAAACAGGTTGAACCAGAAACTACTACAAAATCCGGTATCGTGTTAGCTCCATCCGTACCAGAAGAACGCAACGAAGCAGAAGTAATCGCAGTAGGTCCTGGCACAGCAGATGTTACAATGGAATTAGAAGTTGGACAGAGAGTAATCTACTCCAAATTTGCAGGCACAGAAGTTAAATGTGATGGGGAAACACTCATGATCATGAAACAGTCTGATATCCTTGCAATCGTAGAAGCATAATAAATTTCGGAGGAATATATAGAAATGGCAAAACAGATCAAATACGGCATTGATGCCAGAAAAGCATTAGAATCTGGTGTAAACCAGTTAGCTGATACAGTCAGAGTAACATTAGGACCAAAAGGACGTAACGTTGTCCTTGACAGAATTTACGGAAGCCCACTGATCACAAACGATGGTGTTACAATCGCAAAAGACATCACATTAGAAGATCCATTTGAAAATATGGGTGCACAGATCGTAAAAGAAGTTGCAACAAAGACCAACGATGTTGCAGGTGATGGTACAACAACAGCTACTGTTCTTGCACAGGCTATGGTAAATGAAGGTATGAAGAACCTTGCTGCTGGTGCAAATCCAATCATCTTAAGAAAAGGTATGAAGAAAGCAACAGACGTTGCTGTAGATGCAATCGCTGAGATGAGCTCCGTTGTAACAGGAAGCGAACAGATCGCTAAGGTTGCTGCAATCTCCGCTGGTGATGAAACAGTTGGTCAGTTAGTTGCTGACGCTATGGACAAAGTAACAAACGACGGTGTTATCACAATCGAAGAATCTAAATCCATGAAGACAGAATTAGACTTAGTAGAGGGTATGCAGTTTGACCGCGGTTACTTATCTGCTTACTTCTGTACAGATATGGAAAAAATGGTTTGCGAATTAGACAACCCATTAGTATTAATCACAGACAAGAAAATCTCTGTTATCGCTGACATCTTACCATTATTAGAACAGATCGTTCAGGCTGGACAGAAATTATTAATCATCGCTGACGATGTTGACGGTGAAGCATTAACAACATTAATCGTTAATAAAATCCGTGGAACATTCTCCGTAGCAGCTGTAAAAGCTCCTGGCTATGGTGACAGAAGAAAAGCAATGTTAGAAGATATCGCAATCTTAACAGGCGGTATCATGGTTTCCGGCGAAGCTGGTATGGACTTAAAGGAAGTAACACCAGATATGCTCGGTACATGTAAATCCATCAAGATCGAAAAAGAATCCACAGTCATCGTTGACGGTGCAGGAAGAAAAGAGAATATCGAAGCACGTGTTGCTCACATCAAAGCTGAATTAGAAGAATCTACTTCTGAATTTGACCGTGAAAAATTACAGGAAAGACTTGCTAAATTAGCAGGTGGTGTTGCTGTAATCCGTGTTGGTGCTGCAACAGAAACAGAAATGAAAGAAAGCAAATTACGTCTGGAAGATGCGTTAGCAGCTACAAAAGCAGCTGTTGAAGAAGGTATCATCTCCGGTGGTGGTTCTGCTTACATCCACGCTACTAAGAAAGTAGAAGAATTAGCAGCAACTATGGAAGGCGATGAAAAGACAGGCGCTAATATCATCTTAAAAGCATTAGAAGCTCCATTATTCCATATCGCAGCCAATGCTGGTTTAGAAGGCGCAGTTATCATCAACAAAGTAAAAGAATCTGAAGAAGGTATCGGTTTCGACGCATTAAACGGCGTATACGCAGACATGATCAAAGCTGGTATCATCGACCCTGTAAAAGTAACAAGAAGTGCATTACAGAATGCAACATCTGTAGCTTCCACATTACTTACAACAGAATCCCTTGTAGCAGACATCAAAGAAGATGCTCCAGCAGCAGCTGGTATGCCAGGCGGTATGCAGATGGCACCAGGCGGCATGGGCATGATGTAGTTACACAACGAGCCAAAGTCCAGCAAAATCTGAATTAGAGAAATAAAAAAATCGCCCACAGGAAAGTGCTTGCATTTTCCTGTGGGTGATTTTTTTATTTCTCGTAGGTCAGTGATAGCTGACCTTGGCGACTGTGAACTAGCGAGAGGCTCCGAAGGAGACTCGAGTCTAGGAACAGTCGACAAAATTCAGATTTTGCGCTGAACGTGGCGGAAAGTGCTTGCTTTTTCACAACCTTACGGAGTCGTTACTGCTGTTTAATGATGGGGAAACCTCAAAATTGCAATATCCCATCCCCAACTTTTTGTGAATTCGAGCATTTCGGGATGGGAAAACAAGCATAGTGGAATTCCCCACCACGGTAGACACGAGTTATACTCCCACCCGGGGATGGGAATTAACAAAAATCAACTTTTCCCACCACTCGCAACAGAGAAATCAAGCTTGAGTAGTGATGGGCTTTCTCGTTTTTGGCAGTATCCCATCCCTGATTTACGATTTCAGGGATTTTTCGGGGAAGGGAAAACAAGCATAGTGGAATATCCCATCCCCAATTCCCTGCACCAGCAATTTTGAACCATTCCTTCCCCTTATCCCTTTCCATTCACAACAGCAATACTTTACCTCTCAAAGATTTCGGAAAAAATCATTTTTCAACACTTGCCCTATCAAATGAAATACTTTATACTTACATGGTAGACTATCATTTCTATATTCTACACAAACAAAAGAAGGGAAACATTTATATGAATACTATTTATGCAAATACAGTAATTGATTTGGGAGATAATGTAGAAGCATTTATGGACCAAGGTATGTTCATTATTTTTGGCGAGTTTGTTCCTGACGCATTAAGAGATCTTTGTTACATCACAACATTGAATCCAATGACCGGTGAGCTCTCAGCAGGTCAGAAGCTGATCATTGATGGCGTTAGTTATGAAATTACTGCAGTAGGAAGTCTTGCGCAGAAGAATCTTTCTGCTATGGGCCATCTAACAATCGTATTTAACGAAGCAACCGAAGCTGGCCTTCCAGGAAGCATCTGTGTAGAAGCTAAACCAGTTCCAACCTTAGTAGTTGGAAGTGAGATTTCGATTGTAGAATAAGAAACAAAGGTTAATATAAAAAAGGAGAATTACGGATGTAATTCTTCTTTTTCTATTATACAAAACCACATTTATACAAAACCACATTTACAATTACAACCCCACAACCCCAAAGGATTAGAATATGATAAAAGGCATTATTTTTGATATGGACGGCCTGATGTTTGATACGGAGAAGGTGGCGCTTAAAGTATGGCAGAGAATTGCCAGAGAACAGGGTTATACCATGTCAGATGAATTTGTAATTGCCATGCTTGGGCGAAAGCATGAAGAGATTACAGAAGATATTAAGAATCAGATCAGCCCTGATTTTGATACAGATCTTGGCTGGAAACTTCGAACCGATTATGTAACGGAATGGATCGATGAAGAGGGCGTGCCATTAAAGCCGGGATTGCTTAACCTGCTTGCCTATGCAAAAGCTGAAGGAATCAGAATGGGCATTGCATCCTCCACCCATGACCGTGTTGTAGCCGATTATCTGAAAAAGGCAGATATTGACACATACTTTGACGGCATCGCATCAGGCTATATGGTGGAGAATGGCAAACCTGCACCGGACATCTTTTTGCTTGCTGCCAAGCAGATTGGCGTGGCGCCGGAAGCGTGTCTTGGACTTGAAGATGCACCGTCTGGAATCCGTGCAGCCCATGGCGCAGGTATGAAGGTAATCATGGTGCCAGATATGTTAAAACCGACAGAAGAAGACAGACACTATGTGGATGACGTGGTGGATTCACTTGATGATGTCATTGTTTTTTTAAAAGAACATAAATCGGAAAAAAGATAAAATCGAATCCGTTGACAAGGAATTGGCTTTTTGTTATAGTTAATGACAATCCATTTAACAAAGTAATCAATACGTAGCAATAAATAAATTTTTAAGTAGAAAGTGAGGAACTCCAATGGGTAGAATTATTGGCGAAGGAATTACATTTGATGACGTTTTATTAGTACCACAGTATTCTGAAGTAATTCCAAATGATGTTAGCTTAAAGACAAGACTTACAAGAGGCATTACACTGAATGTTCCATTTATGAGTGCTTGTATGGACACAGTAACAGAACATAGAATGGCTATCGCTATGGCTCGTCAGGGTGGTATTGGTATCATCCATAAGAACATGTCTATTGAACGTCAGGCAGAAGAAGTAGATATGGTTAAGCGTTCTGAGAATGGTGTTATCACAGATCCATTTTCCTTATCTCCAGAGAATACAATCGCAGAAGCTGATCGTTTAATGGCTAAATTCCGTATTTCCGGTGTTCCTATTACAGAAGAAGGTAAATTAGTTGGTATCATCACAAACCGTGATATCAAATTCGTAGAAGATTTCAACCAGCCAATCAAGAATGCAATGACTTCCATGGAAGAAGGCTTAATCACAGCGAAGGAAGGCGTTACATTAGAAGAAGCTAAGCAGATCTTAGGTAAAGCAAGAGTTGAAAAACTTCCAATCGTTGATGATGAAGGCAACTTAAAAGGTCTCATCACAATTAAGGATATTGAAAAACAAATCAAGTATCCTAACGCAGCAAAAGACTCCCAGGGAAGACTTCTCTGTGGTGCAGGTGTAGGTGCTACACCAGATATCATCAAGAGAATCGATGCTTTAGTAGCTGCTAATGTTGACGTAGTTGTTGTAGACTCCGCACATGGTCAGTCCGCTAACATCATCCGTACAATCAAGATGATCAAAGAAAAATATCCAGAACTTCAGGTTATCGCTGGTAACGTTGCAACTGCAAGAGGTACAGAAGACTTAATCAACGCTGGTGTAGACGCAGTTAAGATCGGTATCGGACCTGGTTCCATCTGTACAACACGAGTTGTTGCAGGTATCGGTGTTCCACAGATTTCCGCAGTTATGGATGCATATGAAGTAGCTAAGAAATATGACGTACCAATCATCGCAGATGGTGGTATCAAGTACTCTGGTGATGTTACAAAAGCAATCGCAGCTGGTGCAAGTGTATGTATGTTTGGTTCCATGTTAGCAGGTTGTGAAGAATCTCCAGGGGAAACAGAATTATACCAGGGAAGAAAATACAAAGTATATCGTGGTATGGGTTCCATCGCAGCTATGGAGAATGGTTCTAAAGACCGTTACTTCCAGGCAAATGCTAAGAAGTTAGTTCCAGAAGGTGTAGAAGGACGAGTAGCTTACAAAGGCAGCGTAGAAGACGTAATCTACCAGTTAATCGGTGGTCTTCGTTCCGGTATGGGTTACTGTGGCGCTCCTGATATCCCAACATTACAGGAAACCGGCGAATTCGTTAAGATTTCTGCAGCATCCTTAAAAGAATCTCATCCACATGATATTCAGATTACAAAAGAAGCTCCAAACTATTCCATTGGTTAAGCTTGATCATAAATAACACATAGATATGACAAACTCAGGAGATTTTCTCCTGAGTTTTGTCCGTTTTCAGATATTATAATAGTTAAAAAATTTAAAGAAATTTAAAGAATAAGAAGGGAGAAAGCCATGATTGAGAAATTTAGTGTGCGTAAGCCATTTACCGTCATTGTAGCGGTCATTCTCATCCTTATTCTGGGCGGTGTTTCTTTCACCAAAATGCAGACAGACCTTCTGCCTAACATGAACCTGCCATATGTCCTGATTATGACAACCTATGGCGGCGCATCACCGGAAGAAGTAGAACTACGAGTAACCAGACCGATCGAACAGGCAGTAGCAACGGTTGGTGGTTTAGATGGAATTGCATCCGTTTCCAGAGAAAATGTATCCATGGTAGCGATGGAGTTTACCGACAACGTCAGCATGGATGCGGTTATGTTAGATACCAGAGAAAAACTGGATTTGATTGAAAATTATATGCCAGAGGGAGCAGGAACACCAACGCTGTTAAAGCTTTCCATGGACATGATGCCAGTTTTGGTTACAGCAGTTTCCCATGATGATATGGGTGCGACAGACCTGTCAGAATATGTGGAGAACACTCTTCAGCCATCCGTTGAATCGGTGGAAGGTGTTGCTTCTGTTAATACAACCGGTCTGGTAGAAGAAAGCATCAATGTTATCATCAGTGATAAAAAGATTGAAAAAGTCAACAAAAAGATTAAGAATGCCTTAAACGGCAAGTTTGACGAAGCAGAAGGCAAGCTTTCCAAAGCAGAAAGCAAGTTAAACTCTGCGAAGAAGACATTGGATTCCCAGAGAAAGAAAGCCAATGATCAGATTGCCAAAGCAAAGGGCGCATTAAATAATGCGCAGCTTTCCGTTACAGAGAAGGAAATTCAGATTACCAGTGCCAAGATGACCCTCCAGTCCAAGATTACAGAGGCTGAGATGACCTTAAAACAGTTAGAGGGTGCAGTGGCACAGTTAAAAGAACAGCTTGCTCAGGCCCAGGAAGGCTTAAGTACATTAGAGGCAATGGGCATGGGCGAAACAGAAGATGCCCAGAAGCTTCGTGAAGGAATCAAGACACTTCAGGGAACCATCGCTGGTTATGAAGCGCAGATTACCACATTAAAAGAAACCATCAAGACCTTGAATGGTCAGGTAAAACAGATGGATAGTGCATTAAAGCAGATCAACAAAGGCCAGACAACCATCAACAGTCAGCTCGAAATGATCGATGCCCAGTCTGCCAATGCAACTGGCGCAATGACAAGTGCAGAAATCCAGATTACCAATGGTGCCGATAAGGTTACAATGGGGAAAGAACAGTTAGAGGCACAGAAGGAAGCAGCGCTCAATGCTGCAGATGTGTCCAAAACTCTTACCGTTGATACCATCAAAGCACTGTTACAGGCACAGAACTTTGAAATGCCTGCAGGTTATGTAACAGAAAAGGGAATCGATTACCTCGTTCGTGTCGGTGACCAGGTTACAAGCCAGGAGGAATTAGAAGATTTAGTACTCATTGACATGGGTATTGATGGACTGAAACCAATCTGCTTAAAAGACGTTGCAGATGTGGCTGTTATCAGCACAGAGGGCGATACCTTCTGTAAGGTAAATGGCAATGACGGTATTTTAATGTCCATCCAGAAGCAGTCTACTTATTCTGCCTCTGAAGTTTCCCATAGAATTACTGATAAATTAGATCAGATCAAAGCAGATAACAAAGGCTTTAGTTACACTAACCTGATGGATCAGGGTGTATACATTGACTTGATCGTTGACTCTGTATTAGAAAATCTGATCTTAGGCGCAATTTTTGCGATCATCGTATTATTCCTGTTCTTAAAGGATCTTCGCCCAACATTGGTTGTTGCGTTATCCATTCCGATTTCAGTCGTATTTGCAATCGTACTGATGTATTTTACAGGAATTACGTTAAATATTATCTCCCTGTCCGGTCTTGCACTGGGGGTAGGTATGCTGGTAGATAACTCCATCGTAGTAATCGAAAACATCTACCGATTAAGACAGGAAGGTATGGGCGTAGAAGAAGCTGCAGTAGAAGGTGCCCACGGCGTTGCAGGTGCGATCACAGCTTCCACATTAACAACCGTATCCGTATTCCTTCCAATTATCTTCACAACTGGTCTGACCAGAGAAATCTTTACAGATATGGCATTAACCATCGGCTTCTCCTTAGTAGCCAGCTTAGTAGTTGCCATTACTGTTGTACCAATGATGGGTGCAGGTCTTCTTGGCAATGTAAGCCAGAAGGAAAACCGTCTCATCAACCGAATCAGAGATTTCTATGTGGGCATTATGGATAAGGTGCTTGCGCTTCGAATCATCACAGTTGTGCTTGCACTGGTATTATTCGTCGGCAGTATCGGCGCGATTGCAGCCAAGGGTGTATCCTTATTCCCTACAATGGAAAGTCCACAGATGACCATGTCCCTGACTATGCCGGAAGGCGCAACTCAGGAAGAATTAGCAGATATGGCCAATGCAGTCATCGCCAAAGTATTAGAGGTGAAGGATGTTGAAACAGTCGGAACCATGCAGGCAGGTGCCAGCGGAATGAGCATGTTAACAGGCGGTGGCTCCGGTAAGTCAGCAACCATGTATCTTCTCTTAAAAGAAGACAAGAAGATGACCAATGAAGAAATCAAAGCATCCATCGAGAAGAAGACAGCCAAGTATGACTGTGAAATCTCAGTAAATACAAGTACCATGGATATGAGCTCCATGAGTGGTTCCGGGGTATCCATCGGCGTAAAAGGTAATGATATTAAGAAGCTTCGTAAGCTTGCTGATCAGGTTGCCAAGGTCGTGGAAGAAACCAAGGGAACAGAGAATGTATCCAATGGTCAGGAACAGACTACATCTGAAGTTCACATCGTTGTTGACAAGTTAGCAGCAATCCGTAAGGGTCTCACAACTGCTCAGGTATATCAGGCAGTTGCAGCAGAATTAAAGGATGGCACAAGCGCAACAACTGTGGAACACAATGATACAACATTAGATGTTATTGTCGATCAGAAGAAGAGTATCACATCCCGCAAGAAGTTAAATAACTTAGAACTGACAGGAAGTGTTGGCGGCGAAGAAAAGACAGTAAAACTCAAAGACATTGCAGAAATTACCAGCACAGACAGTTTATCCAGTATTCGTCGTCGTAACCAGACACGTTACTTAGAGGTTACTGCAGATGTTAAGACAGGATATAATGCAACCAAGTTAAGCAATCAGATTTCCAAGAAACTGAAGAAGATTGATCTGCCAAAGGGCTACAGCATTGATTCTGGCGGTGAAGCAGAATCCATCCGCGAGATGATGAAACAGATTGGACTTATGCTTCTGCTTGCGATCATCTTCATGTATCTGATCATGGTGGCACAGTTCCAGTCATTAAAATCACCATTTATTATCTTATTTACCATTCCACTTGCCTTTACTGGTGGTATCTTCGGACTCCTCATTGCAGGCAAGGACTTAAGTGTTATTGCGATGATCGGTTTCGTTATGTTATCCGGTATCATCGTAAACAATGGTATCGTATTAGTAGATACCATCAATCAGCTCCGTGAACAGGGCTATGAGAAGAATGAAGCCATCGTTACAGCAGGAGGTATGCGACTTCGTCCAATCTTCATGACAGCCATGACAACCATCTTAGGTCTGTCCATGATGGCAGTTGGATTCGGTCAGGGTGCAGAGATGTCCCAGCCAATGGCGGTTGTAACCATCGGCGGTCTGATCTACGGAACGATCTTAACACTGGTTGTTGTACCGGCAATCTACTCTCTCATGATGGGAGATGGCAAAAAGAAACGTCGTTTTAGCTTCCGTAGAAAACGTTCATAGAATCAGTTTTTTCATAACAGAATATCATGAAGAATAAGGTGTCATGGCAGTGCTGCCATGGCACCTTTTATTGCATTTTGAGGGCAAATCACGTATAATGAAAATAGCGCCATTATGGTAATTTTTAGTTCGGGGTAGAGCGTATGAAGAAAAAATTTATGTTCGAAACAATTCGATTGAATAAATATATGAGTGATGCCGGCATTTGTTCCCGCAGACAGGCGGACAAGTATATAGCAGACGGACTTGTAACAGTGGATGGAGAAGTGGCTGTTCCGGGCACCAAAGTGACAAAGGACCAGGAGGTTTGTTTTAATGGGGAGAAGATCTCCCTGGTGGAAGAATTAGAACTCATTGCATTTAACAAGCCTAGGGGAATTGTGTGTACAGCATCCAAAAAAGAGAAGGATAATATCATTGATTTTATCGATTATCATACCAAGATTTATCCGATCGGAAGATTAGATAAGGATTCGGAAGGTTTGATTCTTCTGACCAATGATGGAGAGATTTCCAACCGTATCCAGAAAGCCCGCTATTATCATGAGAAGGAATATATCGTAACCGTTGACAAACCGGTTACCATTGAATTTTTATATGGCATGCGCAACGGCGTGCCGATTTTAGATACTGTCACCAGAAAATGTAAGGTGAAGAAGTTAAGCAACAACCAGTTTTCCATTATCCTAACCCAGGGATTAAACCGTCAGATTCGCCGAATGTGTGAATATTTCGGATATCGCGTACTGAATCTTACCCGCGTCCGTATTATGGATATTGAGCTTGGAAAACTGAAAACCGGAACCTATCGCAAGCTTTCAAAAGCAGAAGTGAATCGCCTGAAGAAGGAGCTTTTTCATGAATCAGAAGAATAATAGAATGAAGGAACTCATCGAGATCCTGAATGAGGCATCAAAGGCTTATTATCAGGAGAACAGGGAGATCATGAGCAACTATGAATATGATGCCCTCTACGATGAGCTGACTGCCTTAGAGCAGGAAACAGGCACCGTATATGCCAACAGCCCAACGATTCATGTGGGCTATGAATTATTGACAGAACTTGCCAAGGAGACCCATGCATCTCCGATGCTTTCCCTGGACAAGACGAAGGATGTGGCAGCCCTTGCCTCCTGGATTGGAGATCAGGAAGCCATCCTTTCCTGGAAGTTAGATGGACTGACCATTGTACTCACCTATGAGGACGGCATGCTTGCCAAAGCTGTCACCCGCGGTAATGGAAGAGTGGGTGAGGTGGTGACCAACAATGCAAAGACATTTTGCAATCTTCCGGCTAAAATCGATTTTAAAGGCAGACTGATCCTTCGTGGAGAAGCCATCATAAGATATAGTGATTTTGAAGAGATCAACGCAAGTATCGTGGATGTGGATGCCAAATATAAAAACCCAAGAAACTTATGCAGTGGCTCTGTGCGGCAGCTCAATAACGAAGTGACTGCCAGAAGAAAGGTGTATTTTTATGCGTTTAATCTGGTGAGCGCAGAGGGAATAGAGCTTCCTGCAAGCGTGGAAGCAAGATTTGACTGGCTAACCAATCAGGGATTTACTGTTGTGGAACACCAGCGTGTGACCCGTGACAGTGTAAAAGAGGCTGTGAAGGGATTTGCAGACCGCATCAAGGACATGGACGAGCCATCAGACGGCTTGGTGATCATCTATGATGATCTGGTATACGGCGAAAGCCTTGGAACCACCGCCAAATTCCCACGGAATGCCCTGGCATTTAAATGGGCAGATGAGACAGCACTGACCAATCTCTTATATATTGAGTGGAGTCCGTCAAGAACAGGTCTCATCAATCCGGTTGCAGTCTTTGAACCGGTTGATTTAGAGGGAACCACCGTAAGCCGTGCCAGCCTTCACAATGTGAGCATTGTAGAAGAATTAGCGCTCGGTGAGGGCGATGAGATCTCCGTATATAAAGCCAATATGATCATTCCTCAGGTGGCAGAGAACATGACAAGAAGCGGAGGAATCCACATTCCTGAGCATTGTCCTGCCTGTGGCGGCATGACCAAAGTGAAGGAAGAGAATGGTGTCCGTGCCCTTTACTGTACCAATGAGCTGTGCAGTGCCAAGAAATTAAAGCTGTTTGGTCATTTTGTATCCCGTGATGCCATGAATATCGATGGCTTATCGGAAGCAACGCTTGCCAAGATGATCGACCAGGAGTTTATCAGTGAACTTTATGATCTTTATGATCTTGAAAAATATAAAGAAGAAATTGTTGCCATGGAAGGTTTTGGGAAGCGATCCTATGAGAAACTGATTGCCTCCATCGAAAAGTCCAGAGAAGTACTGCTTCCAAACTTTATTTACGCCCTTGGAATCAGCAATGTTGGCCTTTCCAATGCCAGATTGATCGTGAAGCATTTTCACAGTGAGTTTGCCAAGATCAAAGAAGCAGAAGCAGATGCATTTGTCGAGATTGAAGGCATCGGACCGGTCATCGCCCAGTCCATGGTGGATTATTTCGCCAATGAACACAATCAGAAGCTGTTAGAAGCGTTAGAAGCAATCCTCACCTTAAAACCGGTGGAGGAATCTGAAAGTGAACAGACGTTAGAAGGTAAGGTGTTTGTTGTAACCGGCTCCGTACACATTTTCAAGAACCGTAAGGAGGTCCAGAAGAAGGTGGAAGAGCTTGGTGGCAAGGTAACCGGCTCCGTCACAGGAAAGACCAGTTATCTCATCAACAATGACATTACCAGCAATTCATCAAAGAATAAAAAAGCAAAACAATTAGGGGTACCGATCATTACAGAAGAAGAATTCGTTGCAATGATTCAGTAAGAGGAGAGAGAATATGCCAATTTGTATCGATAAGGATTTACCCGCAAAAGAAATATTAGAAAAAGAGAATGTATTCTGTATGGATTATGAAAGAGCCCATACCCAGCAGATTCGTCCGCTTGAGATTGTCATCTTAAATCTGATGCCAACCAAGCAGGACACAGAGCTTCATCTGCTTCGAAGCCTTTCTAATACACCATTACAGATCAATATCACATTTTTACAGACAGAGAGCTATCGACCAACTCACGTGGCAGAATCCCACATGGAAAAATTCTATATGTTCTTTTCCCAGATCAAGCACAAACGTTTTGACGGCATGATTATCACTGGAGCACCATTAGAACAGATGGAATTTGAAGAGGTTTCCTACTGGCCGGAGCTTTGTGAGATCATGGAATGGACCAAGACCCACGTCACCTCAACTCTTCACATCTGCTGGGGTGCACAGGCTGGCCTTTACTATCATCACGGTGTGCCTAAGATTTATCTGGACAAGAAGCTTTCCGGTGTATACAAGCACTATCCATTGCATAAGAAGACACCGCTGATTCGTGGATTTGATGATATTTTCTACGTTCCACATTCCAGATATACTGCAAGCGATGCAAACTTTATCTGGAACAACAACCATCTGATTACGGTGGGGGCTTCCGATGAAGCAGGCCCATACCTGATCATGAACGCAACTGGAAGTCAGATCTTCGTAACCGGTCATCCGGAGTATGATGTGATGACGTTGGATTATGAATATAGACGAGACATCGGCAAGGGACTTGAGATTGATGTACCACAGCATTATTACGTGGATGATGATCCTGCGAAGGGTCCGATCAAATCCTGGAGATGTCATGCGAATATGATGTATACAAACTGGTTAAACTACTATGTATACCAGATTACACCATATGATTTAGAGGAAGATTTATGTCTGGAAGCATGTATGATTTAAGCAAAATTAAGCTGATCTGTACAGACTGCGACGATACCATCATTCCGGAAGGCAGAAGAGACCTGAATCCGGAGTACTTTGAACTGATTCGTAAGTTTATTGCCAAGGGCGTGAAGGTGATCGTGGCAAGTGGCAGACAGAAACCAAGCATCAAGAAAACCTTTATTCCGGTGATGGATGAGCTCATCTATCTTGGTGATAACGGCACTGATATTGCTGCACCGGATTATGTGGATAGTTTAAAGTTTGTTCCAGAGGATTATCAGGAGCTGATCAAAGACTTAAAGAGCCTGGGGCCGGAATATCACATTATGGTCTGCAAGCCGGATTGTGCCTACATTGAGTATACTTCCGAAGCCTTCTATCACCGCATGGTGGATTCCTATGGCTACAGTGCAGAGCTGGTTGAGAATGTGGCTGATGTGCCTGGCATCTGCAAGATTTCCGTATTCCGCTGGGAGGGAATCGAGATGGAAATCGCAGATCGTCTCACAAAGACCTGGGGCGAGCGCTTAGATGCCTGTCTGGCAGGAGAGCTTTTCTATGATGTTATGCCAAAGGGATGTAATAAGGGCAAGGGCCTTGAGCTTCTCCAGAAGCATTATGGCATCTTTCCGGAGGAGACGGTAGCATTTGGCAATGCGCCGAATGACATACCGATGTTATTACAGGCCGGCACAAGCTATGCAGTGTCCAATGCATCTGAGGATCTTAAGGCAGTTGCAACAGAGGTCATTGGCAGCATGAGGGAAGATGCAGTATTAAAAAAATTATATGAAATTTATGAGGGATTATAGATTAGGAACCATAGGGGATTGTTAGGAGGATAAAATATTGTTAAAAGGTGTAATCTTTGATATGGATGGCGTAATCTCTGATTCTGAACGTTACTATGTGGATGTGAAGAACGATGTTCTGGCTCACTTTGGCATCTACGATGTGCCATATGAATATCACATGAAATTCGTGGGAACCACCCATGCGTTCCAGTGGAACCAGATGAGTAAGGATTTTCACAAGGAGCATATCAGCGTAGAAGAATATCTGGATTATTTTTATCCATATAAAGAAGAGTACTTTGCGAAGAAGGATATTGGAGCCATTCGCGGAGTTGTGGATTTTATCAATGATGTGAAGGCAGCAGGCTATCCGATTTCTGTTGCATCATCAGGAACCATTGATGAAATCGAAAGAATGTTGAAGAAGCTTGGCCTCTACGAACAATTTGATGCCATTGCTTCCGGATGGGAATGTAAGGAGAGCAAGCCTGCACCGGATGTGTATCTGCTTGCTGCGAAGAAGATTGGTGTGGAGCCGGAATCCTGCCTTGTAATTGAGGATGCGCCAAATGGTGCCATCGGCGCAAAGGCTGCTGGCATGTATTGTTTAGGCTTCTGCAATAAGGACTTCCCAATCAATGAGATGAGGGATGCCCACTCTGTATTTACGCAGTATGAGGACATCTCAGTAGAACATCTTGAAAATCTGATGAAATCCTAAACTTTTTATTAAGTCCGTGGATTAAAATTGAATTCATACATATTTGATGATATAATCTATGCAAGTGTACGCATGTGTATACTTGCATAGATTGATAATTAGACGATTACATGCGAATTGTGCATTTACATATAGATTGAAGAATGGAGAATAGAATAATGGGTAAATATTTTGGAACAGACGGTTTTCGTGGTGAAGCTAACGTAACACTTACAGTGGAACATGCATTTAAGGTGGGACGTTTTTTAGGTTATTATTTTGGTAAAGATGGTCACAGACCACAGATCGTCATCGGTAAAGATACAAGACGAAGCAGTTATATGTTTGAGTACTCCTTAGTTGCAGGCCTTACTGCATCCGGAGCAGATGTATATCTTCTTCATGTAACAACCACACCAAGTGTATCCTACGTGGTACGTTCTGAAGGATTTGACTGTGGTATTATGATCTCTGCAAGTCATAATCCATTCTATGACAATGGTATTAAGTTAATTAACAGCAAGGGTCATAAGATGGAAGCAGAAGTAGAAGATAAGATCGAAGCATATATTGATGGACTGGTACCAGAGCTTCCACTTGCAAAGAGAGTGGACATTGGTGCAACAACAGACTACTCCATGGGACGTAACTTATATATCGGTTATCTGATTTCCCAGGCTACCCGTTCCTTTAAGAATATGAGAGTCGGTCTTGACTGTTCTAATGGTAGTGCATATGCCATCGCTAAGAATGTATTCAATGCACTTGGCGCACATACCTATGTGATCAATAACTGGCCAGATGGAACCAACATCAACCGTGACTGTGGTTCCACATGCATCGAAGTGCTTCAGAATTATGTAAAAGAGAATAAATTAGACGTTGGATTTGCCTTCGACGGTGATGCAGACAGATGTATCGCTGTAGATGATCAGGGTAATGTGGTAGACGGAGACCTGATTCTTTATGTATGTGGTACATACATGAGACAGCAGGGCAAACTGAATAAGAATACAATCGTAACAACCGTTATGTCCAACTTAGGATTATACAAAGCATTAGACCGTGAAGGAATCGATTATGAGAAAACAGCTGTTGGTGATAAGTATGTGAATGAATGTATGGTTGCAAACCGCTACAGCTTAGGCGGCGAACAGTCCGGACATATCATCTTCAGTAAGCATTCCACAACTGGTGATGGTGTCTTAACCGCCTTAAAGATCATGGAAGCCATGATTGAACAGAAACAGCCATTAAGCAAGTTGGTGGAACCAGTTGTAATCTTCCCACAGCTTTTAGTGAATGTTCGCGTGACAGATAAGGTGACTGCACAGGAAGATCCAGATGTGGTAGCAGCAGTAAAAGCAGTGGAAGAAGCCCTTGGTGATGACGGACGTATCTTAGTTCGACCAAGTGGAACAGAACCACTTGTACGAGTAATGGTAGAAGCGGAAACAGATGAAATCTGTGAAAAATATGTAGACCAGGTGGTACAGGTATTAAAGGCCAATGGTCATGTAGCAGAATAAGATGGTGAATGATTGGCGATGCTCTTAATGGGCATCGCCTCACTTTACTTTATGGGAAAAATCGGGAGAATGGCAGATGTCCAAGATTTATGCAGACATTATTATTAATATATCTCACGAGGCACTTGATCGGGTTTTTCAATATGAAGTGCCTTTTTCTTTGTGTGCCCATATTATGCCCGGAACCAAGGTGGTCGTACCCTTTGGCAGAGGGAATAAAGAGACGGAAGGATTCGTCATCAGGCTGACAACCGAACCGAATTTTGATGAAGACAAGATCAAAAGCATCCTGCGAATAGAAGAAAAAAGTGTATCCATTGAAGGAAAGCTCACCAAGCTTGCCTGGTGGATCAGGGAACAGTATGGATCAACCATGATCCAGGCATTGAGAACGGTCATTCCGGCTGCCGAGAAGATTAAGCAGAAGGAAGAAAAGACGGTATGCCTTGCACTTCCCCCTGATGAGGCACGCGCCTATGCCGAAGAGGCAGGAAGGAAGAACCGCAAGGCACAGGCCAGACTGCTTCAGGAACTGTTGGAGCATCCGGAGCTTTCCTATGAGCTTGTGACGAAACAGCTAAAGATTGGAAGACCGACCCTTGGCAGATTAGAAGAGCAGGGGATCATCCGTATTGAGACAAGAAATTATTACAGGAATCCACTCCTGCTTAGTGGAGAGGTGCTGCCACCGAAGAAGCTCAATGAAGAGCAACAGCTGGTGGCAGATACATTTGCAAAAGAGTACCGGGAAGGCCTTCGAAAGACCTACCTGCTGTTTGGCGTTACTGGAAGCGGAAAGACCGAGACCTATATGGCCTGCATCGACGAGGTTCTTGCCCAGGGCAGACAGGTCATCCTCCTCATTCCGGAAATTGCCCTTACCTATCAGACCGTGAAGCGGTTTTATCAGCGATTTGGCGACCGGGTGTGCATTATGCATTCCAAGCTGTCGAAAGGTGAGCGATATGACCAGATGATGCGCGCAAGGAATGGAGAGGCGGATATTATGATCGGTCCCCGTTCTGCGCTCTTTACCCCATTTGACAATCTGGGGCTGATTATCATAGACGAAGAGCATGAAAGCAGTTATAAAAGTGAAGGGGTGCCAAAGTATCATGCCAGGGAGACGGCCATTGCCCGGGCTCGTATGGAAGGTGCTTCAGTGATTTTAGGATCTGCCACGCCAAGTGTGGAATCCTACAGCCGCGCCCTTTCCGGCGAATATACACTGCTTACGTTAAGCAGACGTGCCAGCGCAGGCAGTCAGATGGCGCAGGTCCATGTGGTGGATCTAAGAGAAGAGCTTCGTAATGGTAACCGCAGCCTGTTCAGCGAGACCCTTCGTGAGATGATCAAGGACCGTCTGGCCAAAAAGCAGCAGATTATGCTGTTTTTAAACCGCAGAGGCTATGCTGGATTTGTGTCCTGTCGAAGCTGTGGAGAGGCTTTAAAATGTCCCCACTGCGATGTCTCCTTAACGGCCCATCGGGGCGGCAAATTAGTATGCCACTACTGTGGGCATCAGATACCGATGCCAAGATACTGCCCGCATTGCGGCAGTCCGTATATTGGAACATTTGGCACCGGAACCCAGAAGGTAGAAAGCCTGGTCCAGAAGGAATTTCCGGAGGCCAGAGTGCTCCGCATGGATATGGATACCACAAGGAAGAAGAACAGCTACGAGGAAATTCTGTCAGCCTTTTCCAATGGGGAGGCGGATATTCTCATCGGTACCCAGATGATCGTAAAGGGGCATGATTTTGCCAATACCACCCTGGTGGGCATCCTTGCGGCAGACATGTCTTTGTATGCCAGCGATTATCATGCCAGTGAGCGTACCTTCCAGCTGTTGACACAGGCAGCAGGCCGGGCCGGCAGAGGGCAAATGTCGGGCGACGTGGTCATTCAGACCTACAAGCCGGACCATTTTAGCATCGTGGCTGCATCAGAGCAGAATTATCCGATGTTTTATGAAGAAGAGATTGCCTACCGAAAACTCCTTGGATACCCACCGGTAACCCAGATGATGGTATTGTTTGTGGGATGTGAGGATATCGATGTGGGTGAGAAGGCAATCAGGATGCTTGGAGAAGAAATCAGAAGCGCCTTTGTATCTGTGCCGGAACTTTACGTGCTTGGCCCATCGGCGGCATCCATCACAAAGATCAAGGATGTCTATCGTCATGTGATCTACCTGAAGCATCCGGATGAGAAAATATTGATTCAGGTGAAAAATCATCTGGAAGATTATATGAAAGATCAGAAAATATACGAAAAAGCCACAGTATCCTTCGACTTTAACCCTATGATTGGATATTGATTTGTGGTATGATATTGTAGATTTATAATGTATATATGTATTTGAATAGTAGAAAGGAATAGATATGGCACTTAGAAATGTGAGAGAAATGGGCGATGATATCTTAAGAAAGAAATCAAAACCTGTAAAACAGATGACAGAACGTATTCAGATCATGATTGATGATATGTATGATACCATGTATGAAACGCAGGGTGTGGGACTTGCAGCTCCACAGATTGGGATTTTACGCCGTGTTGTAGTTATGGACTGTGGCGATGGTCCGATCACTTTGATCAATCCTGTTGTTTCTAACCCTCAGGGCGAACAGACTGGCGATGAAGGCTGCTTAAGCATTCCGGGCAAAGTTGCGAAAGTAACACGTCCGATGACAGTTGTATGTGATGCCTTAGATGAGAATATGGAACCAATCCACATCGAAGCAGAAGGTCTCCTTGCAAGATGTATCTGCCATGAATGTGATCATTTAGATGGTATTCTCTATCCGGATGTGGCTGACGGCCCATTAATGGACGTGGCTCCAATGGATGATGAAGAATACGAAGAATATGTAGAAGAATAGGAGACAGTGGCACATATGAGAGTTTTATTTATGGGGACTCCCGATTTTGCTGTACCTACCCTTCAGGCGATGATCGATCACCACGAAGTGATCGGTGTTGTAACTCAGCCGGACAAACCAAAGGGAAGAGGGAAAGCGATGGCATTCCCACCGGTAAAAGAGAAGGCATTAGAATATGATCTTCCTGTTTATCAGCCTGTGAAGGCCCGCGATCCTGAGTTTATTGCCCTGTTACAGGAATTAAACCCGGATGTCATCGTCGTTGTTGCATTTGGACAGATTCTTCCAAAGGAAATCTTAGAGATTCCAAAGTATGGCTGTATCAATGGCCATGCATCTCTGCTTCCGATGTATCGTGGTGCAGGTCCAATCCAGTGGGTTGTGATCAATGGTGAGAAGGAAACCGGTATTACCACCATGCGCATGGATGAAGGATTAGATACCGGAGATATGATCGAGAAGGTTGTCATTCCGATTGATCCAAAAGAAACAGGCGGAAGCTTATTTGATAAGCTGATGGTATTGGGCGGCGAGTTAATGGTATCTACTTTAGAGAGATTAGAAGCCGGAACAGCAACATTTACCCCACAGGAAGGGGAAACCTGCTATTCCCCAATGTTGAATAAAAAGATGGGCAGCATCGATTTCACAAAGCCTGCGAAAGAAATCGAATGCCTGATTCGGGGATTAAATCCATGGCCAAGTGCATATACCACATTTAACGGAAAAACCTTAAAGGTGTGGGATGCAGATGTAACCGAAGGCAAGGAAGGGGCAGAACCTGGAACTGTCATCAAAGTGACAAAGGATACCTTTGTGGTACAGACCGGGGAAGGCGCACTGACCTTCAATGAAATTCAGCTTGCAGGCAAAAAACGAATGAAAACACAGGCATTTTTATTGGGCAATCGTGTTGAGGAAGGCATGAAATTATGACAAATACCAGAGAACTGGCACTGGATATCCTGGTAGACATCGATCGCAACAGGAATTTAAGCCATCTGGCAATCAACGACACCCTGGCTAATTTTCAATATCTTGAAAAGAAGGACCGCGCATTCTTAAGCCGTCTCTGCCGTGGGACTGTGGAAAACCAGATTCAGATTGACTATATCATTAATCAGTTTTCAAAAGTAAAAGTGAATAAATGTAAGCCGGTCATTCGGGCAATCTTAAGAATGGGTGTATACCAGCTGCGATTTATGGATCAGGTGCCGGACTCTGCAGTTTGTAATGAAGCAGTGAAGCTGGCAAAGAAGAGAGGGTTTAAGAATCTGACCGGATTTGTCAATGGTGTGCTTCGCAATATTGCAAGAAATAAGGAACATATTGTCTGGCCGGATGAGCAGAAACAGCCAATCCAGGCATACAGTGTCCGTTATTCCATGCCGGAATGGCTGGTAAAACGATGGATCGGAGAGTTTGGACAGGAAGCTGTGAAAGCGATGTTTGAAGCATTCCTCAGCGTGAAACCAACCACGATCCGTGTACAGACCGGCAATGGAACAAAGGAAGACCTTCGTCAGGCCTTGGAAGCAGAGGGTGTGAAGGTGGAAGAAGGTGCATACCTTCCGGAAGCCCTTCGTATTTCCGGATATGATTATCTGGACAGCCTTGCTGCCTTTGAAGAAGGAAAATTCCAGGTACAGGATGAAAGCTCCATGCTGGTGGGAAGAATTGCAGATCCAAAGGAAGGCATGACAGTCCTTGATGTCTGCAGTGCACCGGGAGGAAAGAGTCTGCATGTGGCAGATCTGATGGCAGGAACCGGAAGGGTGATCGCCAGAGATTTAACCCCTTATAAGGTGGAGCTCATCGAAGAGAATATGGAAAGACTGGGCGTGACCAACATGGAAGCCCAGGTTTATGACGCCCTCGATTTTGATGAGGAGATGGAAGGCAAAGCGGATATTGTCATTGCCGATCTTCCATGCTCCGGACTTGGAATCATTGGACGAAAAAGTGATATCAAATACAATGTATCACCTGAAACATTAAAAGAGCTGTCCCAGCTTCAGAGGGACATATTAAAAGTGGTGGTTCGCTACTTAAAACCAGAAGGAATTCTGATGTTTAGTACCTGTACCATCAACAAAGAAGAAAATCTTGATAACGCAGCATGGATGTGCAGAGAGCTCGGCATGGAGATGGTTCCATTTGACGAGCTGATGCCGAAGGATCTTCAGATTGATACCGCAAGAGAGGGGTATATCCAGCTGATGCCTGGCGTGCATGCCTGCGATGGATTTTTCATTTCAAAACTAAGGAGATTATAATGCCAGATATTAAGTCTATGACACATGGGGAATTAGAACAATATATGGAAACGATCGGGGAGAAGAAGTTTCGTGCAAAGCAGCTTTACGAGTGGATGCATAAAAAGCTGGTTCGCAGCTTTGACGAGATGAATAATATCCCTAAAAAACTCAAAGAGAAAATTGCCAATGATGCCGGTATGCTCTCTGTCAAAGAAGTGGAATGTTTTACCTCCAAAATTGACGGAACAGCCAAATATTTATTTGAACTTCACGACGGCAGCATCATTGAAAGTGTTCTCATGAAATACAAGCATGGTAATTCTGTCTGTATTTCTTCCCAGGTAGGATGTCGTATGGGATGCCGGTTCTGTGCCTCCACCATTGGCGGGCTGACCAGATGTTTAGAACCATCTGAAATGTTAGATCAGATCTATCATATTCAGTATGCAACGGGAGAACGTGTATCCAACATCGTAATTATGGGAACAGGAGAACCCTTTGACAACTTTGACAATGTGATGAAATTCTTTGAAATCATCAATTCAGAGAACGGACTTCACATCTCTCAGCGTAATATTACCGTTTCCACCTGCGGACTGGTTCCAAGAATCTATGAGTTTGCAGACCGAGACCTGGCTGTTGGACTGGCGATTTCCTTACACTCACCGAATGATGAGATGAGGAAGGAATTAATGCCAATCGCTAATAAATATACAATTAAGGAAATAATGGAAGCCTGCGATTATTATATTGCAAAAACCAATCGCAGGATTACTTTTGAATATAGTCTGGTGAAAGATGTCAATGACCAGCCGGAACATGCCCGGATGCTAATTGACCTTCTTTCCGGAAAGCTTTGCCATGTCAATCTGATTCCGGTGAATCCGATTGAAGAACGAAGCTTTGAGCAGTCCGAAAGGGACTCCGTATATCACTTCCAGCATCTTCTCGAAAAGGCACATATCCGTGCCACCGTTCGCAGAGAGATGGGAAGAGATATCAATGCAGCTTGTGGACAGTTAAGAAAACGTTATGCCGAAAAACAGGAGGTGCAGTAATGAAATCATATGGTAAAACCGATGTGGGATGCGTCCGCACAGAGAATCAGGATCATTATTATTGCAACGATGCTTCTCTGGGGATGTTTGATAATCTTTATATCGTAGCAGATGGAATGGGCGGTCACAATGCAGGTGGCTATGCGTCCCAGTATGTTACCAATAAACTGGTGGAACACGCAGAGAAATCGACTGGATGGGATGTGGTAGCATTCTTAAAGGATGTATTAAAGCAGCTTAACCAGGAGCTTCTGGATACAGGAAAAGAAAAACCGGAATATCAGGGAATGGGAACCACCGTGGTCGTTGCAACTCAGAAGGAAGACAAGCTTTATGTTGCAAATGTCGGTGACAGCCGTCTTTACCTGTTACACGAAGGCTTTTTATCTCAGGTTACAACCGATCACTCTTATGTACAGGAATTATTTGATGCAGGACTGATCGAAAAAGATACGATGGCATCACATCCGAATAAGAATGTGATTACCCGTGCAGTTGGTGCACCACAGACCTTAAAGGTGGATCACTTTATCCTTCCATTATACGATGGAGATATGGTGCTCCTGTGTTCTGATGGTCTTCACGGCATGATTTCCGATGAAATGATCGAAACAATCATGAAAAAGGATGCCACATTAGAAGAAAAAACCAATGAACTGATCACACAGGCGAAGGAACAGGGAGGACGAGACAATATTGCAGTTGTCCTCGCACAATATGAAAGCCGAGGTGATCAGGCATGATTGAAAAGGGAACAAGATTAAATAATAGATATGAAATTGTAAAACAAATTGGCTGTGGCGGAATGGCCAGAGTCTTCATGGCGAAGGATGAGAAATTAGGTCGCTATGTGGCAATCAAAGTGATGAAGGAAGAATTCAATTCCGATGAGAACTTTATCCGCAAATTTGAGACAGAAGCACAGGCAGTTGCCCGACTGGTTCATCCGAATATCATCAGTGTCTATGATGTAGGCGTGGAAGATGAGATTCGTTATATCGTAATGGAACTGGGGGAAGGCATCACTTTAAAACAATATATCAAAGAAAAGGGACAGCTTGATGCAGAGGAAGCTGTAAACTTCGGCTTACAGATTGCCGAAGCCATGAGATGTGCCCATAACAATGGCATCATTCACAGAGATATCAAACCACAGAATATCTTAGTTTCTGCCATAGGAACTGTGAAAGTAACAGATTTTGGCATTGCCAAGGCAGCCAATTCCAATACTATGACCGCAACGGCCATCGGATCCGTTCATTATCTCTCTCCGGAACAGGCGAGAGGTGGATTCTCCGACTGCCGAAGCGATATTTATGCCTTTGGTATTACCCTTTATGAGATGGTAACAGGCAGGGTGCCGTTCGATCATGAGAATGGGGTGACCATTGCGCTGATGCATTTGCAGGATGAGGTGGAACATCCATCCCATTTAAATGACAGTATTCCGAAGAGCTTAGAGAAAGTGATTTTAAAATGTCTCGCGAAGAGTCCGCAGGAACGCTATCAGACAGCAGATGAACTGATCGACGATTTACAACGTGTATTTGAAGATCCGGAAGGACTTTTTGTGACAATGCCCGTATTTGTGGACGATTCTCCAACCTTCGTGATCAGCAATGACCAGATTCAGCAGGTGAAATCTGAGATCATAGGCGGCACTGTGGAACAGCCAGAGGAAGTCGAAGAAGAGTATGAATATGAGGATGACGGCATCGGAGGAAAGATGGAAAAGCTCATCGTAATCCTTGCGATTGTTGTGGCAGTGATCATTGCCATCGGCATTTTCTCCTTCATCGGCAAGGCAACCGGTTTGTTAAAGAGACAGCCAACAAGTGCTTCCACAACAGAGATGGTTACCACAGAAACGACTGTGAATCTCTGCGTGGTACCGGATGTCATTAAGTTAACTGCAAGTGCAGCAGAAGAGAAGATCCAGGCAGAAGGTCTGACCTGTGTGATTGAATACAAAGAGAATGACGATGTGGAAAATGGCTGCGTATTCAAGCAGAGCATCGAAGAAGGAACCAAGGTGGAAGAAGGCACCGCAGTGACTATCTATGTAAGCTCCGGCGCAACCAAGATTCCGGTTCCTGATGTGCGCGGAAGCAGTGAAAACAGCGCCAAGAAGACACTTGTAAATTCCGGCTTTAAAGTAACCGTGAAGGAAGAATACAGTACTTCTGTACCGGAAGGCAATGTCATTAGTCAGACACCAGGTGCAGGGGATAAGGCGGAGAAGAATTCTACTGTTACGATTATTGTCAGCAAGGGAAGCAATAAAGTAACAGTGCCAGATCTTTATAATTACACACAGTCTGAAGCAGCAAGACAGCTGAAGAATCTGGGACTCTCCATCGGAAGTGTGTCCTCTGAATACAGTAACACTGTTCGTAAAGGTGTTGTCATGCGACAGAGTATTGAGGAAGGAACCAAGGTGAACCGTGGAACCTCCATCAACATTGTCATCAGCTTAGGACCGCAGGATGAAGAACCTGTTACGACAGAAGAAATGCCACCTGAAGAAGAGGAATTGGATGATTAAACAAAAAGGAAAGATTATTAAGGGCATAGGCGGATTCTATTACGTCTATGCCGAAGATGATAAATTATATGAATGTAAGGCTAAGGGTGCTTTTCGTAAGAAAAAGATCAAACCCTTAGTGGGTGACGATGTGGAGATTTCCATCATCAACAGCGAGGAATGTACCGGTAATGTGGACACCATTCTTCCACGTAAGAATGAACTGATCCGTCCGGCTGTGGCCAATATTGATCAGGCACTGATTGTATTTGCCATGAAGGACCCGGAACCTAATCTGAATCTGTTGGACCGTTTCCTGATGCTGATGATGAAACAGGAGGTGCCGACCATTATCTGCTTTAATAAGAGTGATATTGTGGATGAGGAAGCGGCAGAACGCCTGGGAAGAATCTATGAACACTGTGGCTGTGAAGTGGTATTTACCAGCACCTACACAGAAGAGGGCGTAGCACAGATCAAGAATCTGGTGGCAGGCAAAACAACTGCTTTGGCAGGCCCATCCGGCGTTGGCAAATCCTCCATTATGAATCTGCTCCAGCCGGAAGCAGAGATGGAAACCGGAACCGTCAGTGACAAGATCCGTCGTGGAAAGCACACAACCAGACATTCCGAGCTGATTCCGGTGGACGAAGATACCTTCGTTATGGATACACCAGGGTTTAGTTCCCTCTTTGTCCACATGTTTGAGAAGGATGAGGTCAAGGACTATTTTTACGAATTTGGTCAGTATGAAGATTACTGCCGGTTTCAGGGATGTGTTCACCTTGCAGAACCGGACTGTGGTGTCAAGGAAGCCCTTGCAGAGGGCAAGATTAGCAAAGAACGTTATGACAGCTACAAAATCATATATGAAGAACTGAAAAATCAGAAGAAAAAGTGGTAATGATATGCATGTATTAATTATAACTGGTGGAGGGATGAATCTTCCCTTCACCACTTCTTATTTAAAAAACAGAACATTTGACGAAATCATTGCAGCGGACAAGGGCGTGGAATATGCCATGAAGCTGGGCATCACCCCTACAAGGATCATGGGGGATTTTGACTCCATTGATCCTGAAGTTGCGAAACAGATGAAGACTTTAGGTGCACCGATCGAGACTTTTCCACCGGAAAAGGACTATACCGACACCCATCTTGCCATGATGCGTGCCATGGAGCTTGGCGCCGATGAGATGACCATTATCGGGGCAACAGGAACAAGACTTGATCATGTCATGGCCAATATCGGCCTGCTACATATGGCAGCAGAAGCGGGCGTTCGCGCTTATATTGTGGATGCCAACAACAAGATCACCATGATCAAAGACACACTCACCATTCGAAAAGAGGATGCGTTTGGTCGATATGTCTCCCTCATTCCTTACACAGAAGAGGTGACTGGCATTGACCTGACAGGTTTTTACTATCCTCTGCACGATGCGACTTTGACCATCGGCATCAGTCAGGGCATCTCCAATGAGATTACCGATGACGTGGCCAATGTATCCCTCAAAACCGGTTATCTGCTGGTAATCGAATCAAGGGATTAGAAGGAGCACAAGATGTTAAATAGAGAAATACTGGATTTGGATCATCTTTTTGATGATCTGGATGATACAGAAGAATATGTTGGCGTGGTATGCTTTGATTATGATGGAACCCTGGTTTCCAAACCAGAGGGTGTCTATGAGATGCCACAGGAGACCATCGATGCCCTGGAAGCACTTAGAAACAATGGATATCTTACGGTGCTGGCATCTGGAAGATCTCGCCTGATGAGTGAGCATGTGCTGGAATACTTTGATGGCCTGATTCTGCTCAACGGATCCTTCGTATCCATTGGGACAAAGGTGCTTCGTGATCTCTATCTGCCTGAGTTTCAGGTGCAGCAGATTGATGAAGCATTAAGAAGACACCATCTGGCAGCTTTTTTCGACTGTCTGGATGATTGCTATAGCAATGATTTGGAGGAACCATCCATGGATGCACTATTAAAGGTTCTGGAGATTCCAAAGGAATGGTTTGATCCATGGGATGAGAATGCAGAAGCGCCTGTTTACAAGTTTGTGATCAGTTATCAGAATGAGGAAGAGATGCTTGCCTTCATCGATGAGTTCAAGGATGATTATCACATTATCCATCAACCAAAGTTTTCCTATGCAGATATGAATCCAAAGGGAATTACCAAGGGAGATGGCGTACGCATCATCTTAGAAGAAACTGGACTTTTAAAGGAACGCTGCTATGTATTTGGAGATGGCAATAATGATATTCCGATGTTTTTGGAAGCAGGCACTGGCATCGCCATGGGAAACCACACAAAGGATCTTGGTGCCATTGCAGATATGATTGCCAAGCCAGTCAATGAGAACGGCGTCGCCCTCGCCTTAAAAGAATTGGGCTTGATTTAAAAAATTGAAAATGTTATAATATTTTCCGTATAAAATAGATACATGAACACGTTGAAGAGAAGAGTACCATTAAGGAAGACGACAGAGAGAGGATGTCATCGGCTGGAAGCATCCTTCGTAACAATTATTGGGAAAACTACCTCTGAGTGGCCCCAATCCGGCCCGGCCGACACCGTTATCGTCGTAATGAGTGGTACTTACCAGAATTAGGGTGGAACCGCGGGATTTTAGAATAACCTCGCCCCTTATGACTACACGGTCATAAGGGGTTTCTTTTTTTGATACAAGCAGACCAAGCGGGTTCAAGACGTCGTGCTTGCACGTAAGGATTGAACACATTTGTGCAGTGATTTCGGGAACACGAAGTGTGGAGAAATCACGTGGTATCAAAAGCCCACTAGAAAAGGAGAAAGATACAATGATTATCACATTAAAAGACGGCTCTACAAGAGCATATGAATCTCCAATGTCCGTACTTGATATTGCAACAGACATCAGTGGCGGTCTTGGACGTATGGCAACAGCAGGTGAAGTGAACGGCAAGGTTGTGGACTTAAGAACAGTGATCGACACAGACTGTGAACTTAACATCTTAACATTTGACAATTGTGACGAGGGAAAAGCTGCTTACCGTCACACAACATCCCACATTTTAGCACAGGCTGTAAAGCGTCTCTATCCAGAAGCAAAATGCGCAATCGGACCAGCAATCGAAGATGGCTACTATTACGATTTTGATATGCCTTCCTTAAACAGAGAAGACTTAGACAAGATCGAAAAAGAGATGAAAAAAGTCATCAAGGAAAACCATAAAATCGAATATTTCGAACTTCCTCGTGAAGAAGCAATCAAGCTTATGCAGGAAGCTGATGAACCATACAAAGTAGAATTAATCGAAGATCTTCCAGAAGATGCAACCATCTCCTTCTACAAACAGGGCGATTTTACAGATCTCTGTGCAGGTCCTCACTTAATGAGTACAAAAGCTGTTAAAGCATTCAAATTAACATCCTCCTCCGGCGCTTACTGGAGAGGTTCTGAAAAGAACAAGATGTTAACACGTATCTACGGAACATCTTACACAAAGAAACAGGATTTAGCAGATCGTCTTGCTTACCTTGAAAATATCAAAAATCGTGACCATAACAAATTAGGTCGTGAGATGGAATTATTCACAACAGTTGATGTAATCGGACAGGGTCTTCCATTGATGCTTCCAAAGGGCGCAAAGATGATCCAGACAATGCAGAGATGGATTGAAGACTTAGAAGACAACGAATGGGGCTATGTAAGAACAAAAACTCCATTAATGGCAAAATCAGATTTATATAAGATTTCCGGACACTGGGATCACTACAAGGAAGGCATGTTCGTTATGAATGACAACGAAGAAGCTGGCAAAGAAACTATGGCGCTTCGTCCAATGACATGTCCATTCCAGTACTATGTATACAAGAACTCCCAGCACTCCTATCGTGATCTCCCAATCCGTATGGGTGAAACATCCACATTATTCCGTAACGAAGATTCCGGTGAGATGCACGGCTTAACTCGTGTACGTCAGTTCACAATCTCTGAAGGTCACTTAATCGTTCGTCCAGACCAGATGGTAGAAGAATTCAAAGGCTGTCTTGCACTTGCAAAACACTGCTTACAGACATTAGGTGTTGAAGAAGACGTAACATACCATTTATCCAAATGGGATCCTGAAAACACAGAAAAATACATCGGAACTCCAGAAGAATGGGATCAGATGGAAGGCGCAATCCGTCAGATCTTAACAGAATTAGACATCGATTTCACTGAAGATGTTGGGGAAGCTGCATTCTATGGACCAAAGGTAGATATCAATGCTCGTAACGTATACGGCAAAGAAGATACTATGATCACAGTTCAGTGGGATTCCTTAATTGCAAAACAGTTCGACATGTACTACATCGACCAGAATGGTGACAAGGTTCGTCCATACATCATCCACAGAACATCCATGGGATGCTACGAACGTACGCTTGCATGGTTAATTGAAAAATATGAAGGTAAATTCCCAACATGGTTATGTCCAGAACAGGTTCGTGTTCTTCCTATTTCCGAAAAATACATCGATTACGCTGACAAAGTTGCAAAAGAACTGAAGAAGAATGGTGTCTTAGTAACCGTTGATAACCGTTCCGAAAAAATCGGATACAAGATCCGTGAAGCTCGTAAAGCACGTCTCCCATACTGGGTAGTAGTTGGTGCTAAGGAAGAGGAAGAAGGCAATGTTGCAGTATCTTCCCGTTTCGCTGGCAATGAAGGTGTAAAACCAGTAGCTGATTTCGTAGATCAGATCTGCAAAGAAATCCGCACAAAAGAAATCCGTAAAGTAGAAGAACAGTAAATCATGACTTTATTAGCATATCAGGTGTTCGATGCGGTCATTAGGGAGCAGAGCTTCTTAAAGGCCGCTGAATCCTTAAATATTACTCCATCCGCTATCAGCCATACTATCTCCTCCATGGAGAAGGAACTTGGATTCCCGCTTTTTGTCAGAAGTAAGCAGGGAGTGCATCTGACCGGATATGGAGAAAGCTTGCGACCTTATATTAACGGGGTTTTACAGAGTGAAGAATCACTTCGTACCGCCATTGATCAGATGAATGGGTTAGAGCGAGGTACCGTTAAGATTGGAACATTTAACAGTATCTGTACCACTATGGTGCCAGGGTTGATCAAATCTTTCCGAGAGCTTCATCCATTTATTGAAATTGAAGTTTTTCAGGGGACTTATGATGATGTGCGCCGATGGATTAAGAATGGTACAGTAGACCTTGGATTTTTATCTATCTCCAGTGCCGAAAGCCTTCCAATTACCCCACTTTTTAAAGACCGTCTTGTCTCTGTTATGCCTAAGGGTACTGATATCGGAGATAAGAATTATATTCATATGGAAGAACTTCGTGGCAAAGGATTTGTATCCCAGAGTGAAAGTACAGATGCCGACATTCAGAACCTGCTGAAGAAGTACGGTGTGGAAGTTCAGACACAATGTCATGTAGTGGATGACCAGTCTACCATCGCTATGGTAGAAGCTGGTCTTGGCGTATGCATCATGCCATCTCTCTTGATGAGCACGATGCGAAGTGATGTGGATGTTTATCCAATCGAACCGGCAGAATACCGTGTCATCGGAATCTGTTCCAAGAATGAGAATGCCATGAGCCCGGCCGTAAGCAGTATGCGAGAGCATATTATGGCGACAATGCAGGAAAAATTATTATAAGATTAAATTAAAGTGACCAAAATGTGACGTTTTGTGCTATAATGGTAACCAAGAAAGAATCATTTGGAGGAAAATTAATGAAAATCTTAGCGGTTGACGATGAACAACTTATGCTGGATGCACTTACCGGAAGCATTCATCGTGCGGAGCCTGATGCAGAAGTACATTCTTTTAAGAGAGGAAGAGATGCACTCGCATTTGCACAGATTTATCCAATAGATGTTGCTTTTCTCGATATCAGGATGAGAGGAATGGATGGTCTCACTTTAGGGAAGCAGCTAAAAGCATTGTATCCTGAAATCAATTTAATATATTGTACCAGTTATGATGAATATATATCTGAAGCATTTCGTGAAGTCAGATGTAATGGCTATATCACAAAACCGGTTGACGCTGATGCCATTGCGAATGAGCTTGCTCATCTTAGAATTCCGATGAATACAGTGGTACAGGTTGATACGAAGGTATATTTTCAGTGTATTGGCCGTTTTGAAGTGTTCATTGATAACAAACCGGTCAAGTTTGAGAATACGAAGACGAAGGAACTGCTGGCAGTACTTGTGGATGCACAGGGCGGTATATGCACCAATCAGGAAATTGTAGCTATCCTTTGGGATGATGATGCGAGACATGATTCGTATTTTAAAAAGATTCGAAAGGATCTTCTTGATACCTTTGCGGCCTATGAATGTGACGATGTCATCTTCAGGCAACGTGGTGGTCTTGGCATTAATGTCAACAAAGTAAGCTGTGATTTTTATGACTGGAAAAAAATCAATATTGACAAGAAAAAACCGGAAGATTATATGTCCCAGTTTAGTTGGGCGAATATTCCGATCTATGAATGGTAATGAAAAAGAGTTTCAAGAGTTTCATTTTTGGAACTCTTTTTTTGTTGCACAAATTTCTAAATTCAAGAATGATAGTGTCTAAACAGTGACTATGTAGTAACTGTTGGGTAACCATCAAAATTGCTACAATAGATTAACATACTATATCTATGACTATGACCATTTTTAAATGGATTGATATATTTGGAGGTAAGATAGCCATGACAGAAAAGGAACTTAGAAGTTTAAGAAGAGCAGATCTTCTTGAAATGTTAGTTGCAGCAGGCAAACAGTTAGAAGAAACAAAAGCAGCTTTTGCTAAGAAAGAACAGGATATGATTGCTGCTCATGAAGCAACCGTGCAGAATTTACAGAGCAAATTAGCGAAGACAGAGGAAAAGCTGAATGATAGAAACATTGCAATTGACAATGCAGGGTCCCTTGCTGAAGCCTCTCTTGCAATCAATGGTGTGATTGCAGCAACTCAGAATGCTGCAGATCAGTATTTGGAAAATATCAAAACAAAATATGCTGACATCGATGCTCAGTGTGCTGTTCGTGAGAAAGAAACCATGGACCGTATTGCAGTGATGGAAGCAGAGATTAAACAGAGATGTTTTGCTCGTGAAGCAGAAAGCCAGTCAAAAGCAGATAAGATTGTAACGGATGCATCTGTGGAAGCAGCAGGCATTTTACAGCAGGCACAGGATGAAGCAAACCGTATTTTAGGTGCTGCTAAGATGAAGGAATCTGAAATTGATTCTAAGTATGCCGAAATTGAAGCACAGGCGAAAGCAGCTGCTCAGAAACACTTTGAAGAAGCGAATGCAAAGTTGCAGGAAGTAATCAGCACACACGAATATTTACAGAGTATGTTTTCTGGATTAAGCGGATTAATGAAATAGTAAATTTAGGAAGATAAGATGTCAAATAAGAAGCAGAAACCTGTTAAGGACTTAAGCTTACCATCTCTTGACACGCTTGAAAGAGAATTAAAGCGTGAAAAGAGTAAATTCAGCTTTGATTTTGCTCCTGCTGATTTACTGATTCCATTTTCTAATAAGCTTGAGGATTTAAAGGAAGCCAGAGAGTTTAGGAAAGAGTTAAAGGCAGAAAAGGAACAGGCGAAGAAAACGCCGAAAGCTCCGAAAGAGAAAAAGGAAAAGATAACATCTGTAGCAACTGAAAAAGCGGAAGAGAAAGACCTTAAAGGGAAACTAAATATTGGACAACTTCATATTGGGAAACAGAAGCCACGTAAAGATTTCACTCAACTTGAACTTCCAACCATTGGCGAGTTTGAAAAAGAATTAAAGCGTGAAAAATACAAGAATACTTATCTTGAGATGCTTAGAAGTACTGTATTTACATTAATTACAGTTGCAGCAATTGCTGTTTTGATCGCGGTATTATTACTTCCTGTTTTACAGATTTACGGAACCTCCATGACACCTACATTAGGTGAAAGCGATATTGTGGTATCTGTAAAAGCGAACGACTTTAAGACAGGCGAAGTTATCGCATTCTATTATAATAACCGAATTCTTGTAAAACGAGTAATCGGTCATCCTGGGGACTGGGTTGATCTTGATAATGAAGGCAATGTTTATGTCAATGGCAAGAGACTTGATGAACCATATATCAAGGACAAAGCATTTGGCGACTGTGATATCGAACTTCCATATCAGGTGCCAGAGTCGAGAATATTTGTTCTGGGTGACCACCGTAATGTTTCGGTTGATTCACGAAACAGTGCAATTGGATGTATTGCTCAGGAACAGATTGTAGGAAAAATTATTTTCAGAGTATGGCCTCTTAACAGGCTAGGAACAGTAAGGTAGAAAGGAGGATCGCGGAATGGATAGATTTACAACTAAAGGAGAATCATTTCTCCACAAATACAGACGCTTGAAAAAATGGCAGAAAGTAGTCAGCGTAATGGCTTGTATCGTAGTATTCTGTACTACATATGCGTTGATTTTACCAGCGATTACTCTTACAAATAAAACTTATTGTGGACAGAAAGAACATGTTGAACATACAGCAGACTGTTACACAGAACAAACAGTAAAAGTATGCCATATGACGGAAGGTGAAGGTCATAAGCATACGGATTCATGCTATACAATCCCAGAGATTACGCGTGAAGAAGTGAATGAAGACGGTGAAACAGTAATCATCAAAGAAAAGGGCGAACCAAAGCTTACCTGTGGCAAACAGGAAAGTGAAGGCCATAAGCATTCTGATTCCTGTTATAAAACAGAGAAGAAGTTAACTTGTAATCAGCAGATCCACAAACATACAGAAGCTTGTCTTGCGAACCCACATGCAGATGTTGAGAAGAAAGCAGAATGGGAAAAGAGTATCAATAGGCTTGAGCTTACAGGCGATTGGGCATTAGATATAGTTACAATTGCAGATTCTCAGATTGGTTACAAAGAGAGCAGAAGCAACTATGTAATTGAAGACGATGATAAAAAAGGTTACACCCGTTATGGAGCATGGTATGGAGACCAGCACGGTGACTGGTGTGCGATGTTTGCATCCTTCTGTTTATATTACGCAGGCGTTGATCAGGAACTCATGCCGATTGATGCAAGCTGCCAGAACTGGATTGACGTATTATCCGATAAAGTTCAAGGTGATAAGGATAAGGCGGGCAAGGATAAATCTAAAAAAGAGAAAAAATACGATTTATATAGAAAAGCTGGCAAATATGAACCAAAATGTGGAGATTTGATCTTCTTCGATTGGGATAAGACCGGTAAGGAATCTGATCATGTCGGTATCGTATCAGAAGTGAAACGCGATAAAGAAGATCAGATTGTTGAAATCGTAACCATTGAAGGTAACTCTTCTGATATGGTTAAATCTAATACCTATAAATCAGATGATCCTACGATCATGGGTTATGCCGAACTTCCGGAAAATCCAGACTTTGATCCTGAAGCAGAAGTTGAAGAAGCAGATCAGGATAAAGCGGAGGAAGCAACAGAAGTTGAGCCTTCCGACGATAAAGATGCTGTTGTAGATGAAAAGGCAGATTCTGAAGAAGTGAAAGAATCTGAAGAAGCAACAGAGGAAGAGACAACTGAAGTAAAAGAAGATACTACTGAAACAAATATCGAAGAAGTGATTGAGGAGTCTGAATCATCCATTAACGAAACAGACGAAGCTGAAGAAGTAGATGAAACTGAAAAATCAGAAGAATCTGTGGATGAAGAAGAAACAAAACTTGATACAGAGCTTCGTTATACAAAAGAATACGAAGGAACAGACTATATTGTAAAAGTCTTATATTCTGAAGCAGCACAGATTCCGGAAGATGCGGAACTTGTTGCAGAAGAATATAGTAAGAATTCTAATAACTACAAACAGCGCTATAAAGAATTCTTAGAATTATATAACTTGGATGAAGATACTGATTTAACAGAAGAGTTCAGACTCTTTGGTATCAGTTTTATCCAGAGAAGCGGGTTATTAGGACTTGCAAAGACAGAAATTGAACCAAAAACAGAAGTTAAGGTAACAATTACTTATAAAGATGTTGAAACAATTGGCGATTGTCACGTTACTCATTTTGGTGACAAAACAGAGATGGTTGGCGCAAATGCCGTAGAGGATGATGGTGATGCAGTGATCAGTTTTAATGCCAGTGGATTCTCTGACTATGGAATCGCGCTTTTAGCAGAGGATGATGGAATCGCACTTTTAGCAGCAAATGATCCGTCTACATGGCCTAAAGCACCAGCTACAGGTAACCTGAAGGGCGTTGTAGTACAGCAGCCTGTCGTAGGCGAGTGGTATATCATCTATGGCTACAGTGGTAGTGGTACGGCTTATGCATTGACTGAGTGGTGGCCAAACCGAGGAACCGGTGGTGGAGATGGCAATAGGCTTGCTACTTTACATACTGCTTCTACACAGGAAGGTGGAACTGTTGAATTCTGGTTAAACGAGCAGACCTATTCTCATAATGATGAAATCACCTGGCAGTATGTAGGTGATGGTGGTTTCAGAAACAGATATGGCTACTACTTGTATATGACAACTAGCAGAAGTGGTTATTCGTGGAATTATTCTTATAGCGCAGACTTCAGCGTAAGTACCAACCCGGGAAGCAGCACCAGACGACTGAATCATTATGACTGGAATACCAAGACATTTTATGCAGATTCTCAGTTCTCTGGTCGAATTGCTGCACTGCAGATTACCAGCAATGGTTACTCTTCTACACCGACCAGCAGAACCAGTGTTGGTCATAGCGGATTAAATCAGTATCTGGCTCAGGTAACAAACGTAGATACAACAAACGTTGCAAATGGTAATCATCCACCGACAACCGTAACGGGTACTGCACAGCTGAATAAGCCGGTTCTTTACAGTCTGGATGCATCTTCTACTACCATGCAGGCAGTGGCGGGTGTTGAATATACAATCAAAAATAGCAGTGGTGCTGTAGTACAGACTATCCATACGAATGGAAGCAGTATCGACAACATCATCAATGGTCTCGATCCTGGAACCTATACCGTAGAACAGACGGCTGTACCGAGTGGTTATGTAGTTACTCCACAGAAGAGAACCATCACCATTGCATCCGGTGGTAACGGATATGTGGGTACATACTATGTCTATAAAGATCAGGACTTTAAGTCCGATAAGACAGGACAGGTAATCGATTACGCAAATCGTATCTATCAGATCGATATCAGCGGTCAGTCAGGTAAGTACCATTATGAGGTTGATCCAATTCATCTGGATTTGGTTGTCGATGTATCGAACTCTATGCTGTTCCCGGCGGAACTTGTGGATACAGGAAAAACCGTAACCTTCAACAGAACCGGTGGAACTGCAAATGCAACGGCTCTGAATAATCTGAACCTTGATAAGAAACAGACTTATTATTTTGTTGCAGATACCAATACAACAGTAAATCCAGCGGCAACTTCTACGGTATACGCACTTTACTGGTGTGGCAATGCATGGGTATACCAGGATGCATCTTTCTACTCCAAGGCATACAGACACTGGGAGAAGGGTGATGAGAATAATGTAAAGAATAATAGGGCCGATACTAAGCAACCTGACTACGTGCAATATGTACAGGCGGGAGATAGCTACGATCAAAGAGATTCTCGTGGTGGAGATGTAACTAAAACTTTCGTAGGTTGTACAGCTATTGAGAATTCTTTTAAATACAATAATGGTACGGATCGAACAACTCAGACATTCAAGCTTTACACAGCTACAGAGTACAATCGACTGCATGAACTTCAGCAGGCAGTTGCAACATTAGGAAGTTTAGTACAGTCTTTCAATCCTGCAAGTACAATCCGAATGGAAACCTTTGCAAAGGAAGTATACGAATGTAATCAGTACACTATGAACAATCAGGGACTTTTGGATCTGATTGATTTTGCAAATCGAATTACTACAGAAGGTGGTACCAGACAGGATTTAGCTTTTAAGCATCTGATAGGCAATCAGAGCAACACAAAGGGAACTACTCATAACACAGCTCATTTGACTAAAAACAATGGACAGGATGATTACGTAATTCTGATTACGGATGGTGCACCAAATACAACCAATGCGGCAACTACCATTTCGGAAATTGTTCAGACCGCAACCAATATTAAGAACAACTATATGGAAGGTAATGACCGACTTATTACTGTTGGACTTTCATCTGAGAATATTGCCGGAAACATGCTTCCGGATTCAGCTTCTTCTCCATCTTCTAAATATTACAAGAAAGTAGAAGAGAGCGGTCAGTTGACACAGTACTTCCTGGATCTGTTCTACAGTGAGTTGATGGGTAAACGAAAGACGATTACTTCTCAGGCCGACATCATCGATGAAGTAAGTGACAGTTTCTATATCACTGACAAGGATGGAAATGCTTTGGCAGCTGGTACTAGAATTGATTTAAATGGTAATCCTTCTACGAATGGACCTGGCCTGATTTGTCATGAAATGGTCACGAAGACAATTCCGAATCCGAATTACGACGAGAACAATGAAGCAAGTGAGGAATTCATTAGTGTTACTGATGATCTTTGGTATGTCAAGTGGGATAATCAGACATTAGGAACCGGAGCTACTACAGGACAGTATAAGACATTTACTTACTATCCTCAGAGAAACCAGGGAGGCACTCCAACAATACTGGATGTTACCAAGTCCTATAGCATTGGCTATAACAATAATGGGGGAAATTGTCCGATTACTGGAACCTATGATGCAGGCACCCTTACTTCTGGCAATCGTCTTGTGTACGAGAATGGAACATGGGTTATCCGCTGGAGTGGTGGAGGTACCAGAAATATCACTGACAGTGGACAGTTAGTGACCACGACAACTACAGGAAGTCCTGCTTGGCACGGAAAGGTTTATCTGAAGGCTAAGGAAGACTTTATCGGTGGTAACGTGATTGATTCCAATAAAGAAGCCGGCGTATACATCCGAGAAGGTGACTATGTTTCTGAAAAACCTCTGAAACCTTTAGAAACACCAACTCTTAACGTAAGACTCCTTCCATTGGAAGGCTTTGAAAGTGAAGAGACGGTATTCCTTGGGGATGATGTAAAAGACATTAAAGATAAACTTCAGACATTGCTTGAGAAAACAGTAGTCGAAAAAATTAAAAAGAGATCAGAAGATCCACTGAAGGAAGATGCTCCTTTGGATAAAGTAGGAAAAGGTGAAGATGATGGCGTTTATGACGATCATTTCACTATTCCATATGCAATCCGTGAATTGACTGATGAAGAGTGGAGCACTTTAATCAATGGTGGCACTGTTAAAGTGGATTACACCTATGATGATGCAAGTAGTCACGGTGCTGTAGGATACTTCGAATTCAAATTAACAAAAGAAGGCGATACATCAGATTACAACAACCACACCACAACAGAGACGGGTGAGGATGTTGAAAAATATAAATTAGAAGTAACATATACAGCTTATAAGAAAAATGAGGTTTCACAGGATGGAACTCGTCGTCCAACTGAAAATGTACATAATGGACCAAATGGCCCTGGTACAGAAGTTGGTGGAACCAGTGCCGGAAATACGCTTGAAACAGGTAAAGGTACAGAGTCTGTGGACGAAATCCACCATGTACACGTCATCGATGGTGAAATCTTCTTAACGAAGGTTATTGATGAAACAATGGTATCAGATCAAGATCAAACTTTCAGCTTTGAACTTTATAAAAGAGATTCAACAACAGGTCAAGCGGTAGGTGATTCTCTTCGTACAGTTACAGTTACTGTACCGGCTGGACAGACAGAAGGAACGATTCATATCGATAATCTTCCACGAAACAATTACATTGTTAAGGAAAGAGACTCAACTGATTATCGTGTTGAGGATGTTGAGATTGTAACAAAAGATACAACATGTATTGCAGCAGCAGATTCTCCAACATTAGAATTTGATATTGGTACTAATACAAGCAGTACAGGTAAGAATCCAAATCATAATGTAATTATTTTTAATGAAAATTCACCTAAAAAAGAAGCTAGTATGTGGGTTAATGGCGAGAGATATGTTTATAGCAAGCCATTTGCAGAACTTGAAAATGTAGGAAGTAGTTCATCAGGAACAACAAGTCCAGGATACCATACAGAAACAAGAGAAGAAGAAATGTATGCATGGGAATCTGGAACAGTTATCAGTACTAATACATCTGGAAATCAGTACACAAAACTTACAGGAACAACATCTAGTCTCGATTCAAGTCACACAAGTTATGGTGTGCTGACACAGAATCCTGATAATGAAGACAATTGGACAATTACCTGGACAAACTGGACTTCAAAAACAGAGACAGATACAACCTATGATTGGCCAGAGGAAACATTGATTAGTACGAATATATCTGGAAATCAGTATGAGAGACTTACAAATACACAAAGCTATTATGATAGCAATCATACAAGTTATGGTATTTTGAATAAGAATAGTAGTGGAAACTGGATTATTGAGTGGCATATATGGACGTCTAGACAAGAGACGGTATCTGGTGGAAATTCAAGCTATGATGCAGTTACAATCAGCTATTTACATACATCACCTGCAAACTTAAGTAGTTATGCTAACAATGGATATTACTTTAAAAATAGCAGTGGTAGCTATGAGCTGATTACGGCTATTAGGGCAACGGACTACAATATTATTATTACAACTTCTTCTAGAACAAATTATTATGTTCAAGATGCAGATGGTCTTACGAAAGTTTGGGATAATAGTGGTAATGCAACTCGTGTATCGTTAGATATTTATAAAAAGAATACTGGTACAACAACTGAAACGAAATGGACGGAGTCAGTAACAACAGAGAATGCTGTTGTTGGTAAGCTTCCGACAACAACTACTACAAACATTACATGGTCAAAAGATACTTCAACAGCAACTGCTGATAATACTAAGATTCCTAAAACTACAAAGACTATTGAGGTCGAGGTACCAGATGATCCTTCTGATGATTCAGGAAATCCAGTAGCAACTGTAGAGATTACAAAACTATCTGCTGGTCATGGAAAAATCTCCAATGCACCTGCAGAATATACAGCTAAGATTCCTGTAAAGAAAATATGGGAAGGCGAGGAACCTGGTGAACGTGCTGTAGTATATGTGGTGCTTTACCAAAATGACGTTCCAGTTTTAGATGCAGATGGAAATGCAAGAATGCTTAAACTTTATGCATCAACTGAGGAATCAGAAAACTGGTGTGGTGAATTTGAAGTTGCAATACCTTCGAAGGGTACTGATCCAAAAACTTTAGGCTATTATATTCGCGAAGTATCAGAAGTTACAGCTTTTGAAACCGATGGTTATTTAAAAGCTAAAGTGGAAAATGACCCACATCAGGCTAATATAGTATATGTAAAAATTGCTAATGACAAAGAATTGGTTAGCGTAAATGGAAACACCTATGGAGTTTACTATTCAGAGGAAGATCCATTAATCATTAGCAACAAAAAAGCCTATGCATTACCAATGACAGGTGGCATAGGTACAGATGGATTTACATTAGGCGGATTACTATTAATTAGTATGAGTCTATTGTATGGATTCGCTCTGAGGCGCAAGCGAGAAAGGAGGATTACATAAAGCCTCCTCTTGCGACGCAAATCTATTGTTACATGCGCCGAGGAAAGAATCCGATGATAAATGTACTTTATTCAAGTAAAAAAATAAAAAAAAGAAAGGAAGAATGAGAATGAAGACAATCAAAAAATTAGTAGCTCTTTCATTAGCAGTTGTCATGACATTAGCTATGATGACAACAGCATTTGCTGCAAATCACACTATTACATTAACTGGTAGTGAAGCAAAACCTACTTCTGGTCATACATATGATGTATATCAGATCTTCACTGGTGATGTTCAGGAAGATGGTAAATTAGTAAACATCAAATACGGTTCCGCTGGTGTAGGAACAAAAGGTAAAGCTGTTCCAGAAAGCGTTATTGAAGAAATTAAAACTCAGAATGATGCAAGAGCATATGCTCAGTCACTTAATATTGCTAACCTTACAGCAATTGGTACTTTGGATGCAGACAATAACTTCTCTCTTGAAGTAGCAGATGGTTACTACTTAATCGTTGATAAAGGTGGCGATGATATGACAGAAGGTGATTCTCTTTCCGCTTACATGGTTAAGGTAGTAAAAGATGTTACAATGGCACCAAAATCTGAAATCGTTACTAGCGACAAAAAAGAATACAATGATGCAGTTGAGCTTACAAATGTAAACGAAGCTGGTGTTGGTACAGTTGTATCTTACGATTTAACAGCAAAAATCGCAGTTAATGCTGGCGAATATGATTATTACTACTTCGTACTTCGCGATAAACTTTCTAGCGGTTTAACCTTTAATAATGACATTAAAGTTACAATCGGTGGAAATCCAGCTGCAGAAGGAACAGATTATAAAGTATACACAGGCGATGATTATACATTCCAGATTGCATTATTAGATGCAAAATCTCATGCTGGTCAGATAGTTAAAGTTGAATACTCTGCAACCTTAAATGACAGTGCTGTTATTATTCCTGGTAAAGAAGAAAATACATTTGATGTAGAATATTCTAGAAATCCAGAAGAAGAATATAATGGCACAAACAAAGAAGATAAACCAGGTCTTCCAGATGAAATAAAAGTTCCTACAGATGCACTTGGAAAAACTCCAGAAAAGAAAACAGAAACATATACAACAAAACTTGAGCTTACAAAAAAAGATGAAAAAGGTAATCTATTAGCAGGTGCTACATTTAACCTTCACTCTGACAATGCAAACCAGACAGTAATCAATACACATGATGCATATGTTCTTGATGATGCTAATGGTACTTACTATCGTTTAACAGATGGTACTTACACTGAGACAGCTCCAGTAGTAGGTACAACTTCTGAATATGTAAAAGTTGGTACTGGTGATGCTAACACAACTAAAGGTTACATCTATAAAGATGGTGCTTATGTAGTTCCTGAAAATGTTAAAGATTACGATGGTGCAGATCTTTACATGTTAGTAAAGAAAGAAGGTAACGAAAACAAATATGCTAGCGTTACAGAAAAATATCGTAAAGAAACAGTAACAGAAACAAGTTCTATCGCAGCTCCTGTAGATATGACATTTACAACTGGCACAGATGGTAAGATTTCCTTCGAACGTCTTGGTACTGGTACATATACCCTTACCGAAGTAGATGCTCCAGACGGATACAACTATGCTGATCCTATTACATTTACTGTAAAATTTGATGCAGAAAACAAAACATTCTTTGTTGATCCTTCTGTAGAAGATATTACAGTAAATGCTGGTCTTCTTTCTACAACTATCGTAGATAAATCCGGCTCTACTCTTCCTGAAACAGGTGGAATGGGTACTACATTATTCTACCTTGTAGGTGGAATCTTAGTAGTTGGTGCTGGTGTTCTCTTAATCACAAAGAGACGTATGACAACTCGCTAATTTAAACCATTACTTTTGATTTTATTATAAAATCAATATAGATTGTTTTCGTCCCTGGATTTTCCGGGGACGGAAAAATCTTTTGTCACTATATACACTAATAAGGAGAGTCTTGTTAAATATGAATTGGATTAAGAAAAATTTATCAACCTTAATACTAGTAGTCATTTTTATGGCAGGGCTTTGCTTATTATTGTATCCAAGTTTTGCAGATTACTGGAATTCTTTTCATCAATCACATGCTATAGCGCAATATGCAGAGTCTGTTGCAGAGTTAGATGATGATGAATATGATAGAATCTGGGATAAAGCTGTAAAATACAATAAAGAACTTGCAAAGAAAGCATTTAGTTTAATGCTATCTGATTCAGAAATCAAGGAATATGAACAGGTACTTAATGTGACTGGCACAGGCATCATGGGATATATAGAGATCCCTAAGATTCGATGTGCCTTACCAATTTATCATGGAACGAATGAAGGAGTTCTTCAGATTGCGATTGGACATATCCAAGGAACATCGTTACCAACTGGTGGTAAAAGTACACATTGTGTATTATCTGGACATCGTGGTCTTCCTTCGGCTAAATTATTTACTGATATCGACCGTTTAGTTGCCGGTGATACATTTATGATTCGTACTTTGGATAATACTTTAACCTACGAAGTGGATCGAATTAACATCGTTTTACCAGACCAAATCGATGATCTTAGAATCGAAGAAGGCAAGGATTTGTGTACATTAGTTACTTGTACTCCTTATGGTATTAATACTCATCGACTGTTAGTTCGTGGACATAGAATTAAAACAACAAATAATATTCGAGTTGTTGCAGATGCACAACAGATTGCACCAATATTTGTTGCCCCATTGATCGCTGTTCCGATACTTTTAGGCTTATTAATCTGGCTGATTGTATCTACACGTAAAAAGAAAGCAAAGAGGTGATTATAAGATGAAATTCATGAAAAATATCATAATTTGTATATTACTTGCATGTTTATTATGTTCATTTACAATCAATACAGATGCTGCAGAGTCTGGAACCATCACTGTAAATCTGACTTATAAGAATAAACCAGTTGTAGGTGGATCAATTCTTCTTTACAGAGTGGCCGATAAAGAACATAATTTAGTCAAAGAATTTGTTTCAAGTGGCATTAGTCTTGAAGATTTAGAGTCTGAAAATACAGTTAAAGACCTTGTTTCTTATGTGGAACATAACGCAATCGTCGGCGAACAGTATACAACAGATGACAAGGGTAACATAAAAACAGAAGGTCTTGATTTAGGGGTATATCTGATCGTAGAAGATCAGATGCCGGAAATGTATACAGGATTTAAGCCTTTCCTCGTAACGATTCCAATTACAATTAAGGGTAAGAAGGTGTATGATGTAGATGCAACACCGAAGGTGGACGTTAAGAAGGATAACAAAGAACCAACTACTACAACAGCAAGTCGTAGACCACCTTCTCCAAAGCATAATGAGAGGTTGCCTCAGACTGGTCAGTTATGGTGGCCGGTACCAATTTTAGCATTTGCAGGTTTGGTATTCTTTGGATATGGATGGAAGAGAAAACGAGATGAAGAACGTGGATAAGAAATATCGTAAAAGAAGAGGTTCTTTCTGCATGACTATTGGGCTGCTGCTTTTAACAGCAGCCTTTGCTTTGACTTTATATAATTTCTGGGATGCAGATAGAGCTCGTAAGGCATCAAATGAAGCCGTAGATGAATTAGAAAAACAAATCCCGATCATTCCTCCGGATGGTGAGGAGATGCCTACGATTGAAATTAATGGCCATCGATACATTGGTATCTTGCAGATTCCGTCCTTAGGGCTAGCACTTCCAGTCATGGAAGAATGGGATTATACAAAATTAAAGATTTCGCCATGTCGCTATTCGGGATCCTATTATACAAAGGATTTGGTAATATGTGGACATAACTATGCCCGTCATTTTAGTCCGATTAAGTGGATTGATCATGGCGTAGATGTATACTTTGAGAATGTTCAGGGAATTAAATTTCATTATAAAGTGAGTAAAAAAGAGATTTTACGTCCAACCCAGATTGATAAGATGATTACATCAAGTGATGACTGGGATTTATCTCTGTTCACCTGTACAACTGGCGGCCGAACCAGATGCACGATACGATGTGTAGAAGTGGAAAAATAGTTGGAATATTTCCATAAATTTGGCAGAATCAATAGTTTGAATTGTATAATGTAAAAAAAGACAGGGTCTGTTGTGTTTGCAACAGACCCTGTAAGTTTAATATATAGGAAATTGCTATTATAGCCCCAGAGAGTGTATAATTATAGAGAAATAAAAAATTGCATGACAAAAGAGCGAAGGTGTTGAGTTCGCCATGACGTTGTCCTATGAAGTTTTTTGTTTTTTTGGTGTATCGC
>JAZLGR010000005.1:0-50933 GCA_045616445.1 Candidatus Fimousia sp.
ATTTTTACGTGTCCAGAAAAAAGGTCTGCCAAAAAACACTCCATTCATGCTCTTTTTGCATGTCCACATAAAAGGTTTAAGAAAAAAAGTCACTAAATTTCTTTTTTTGCGTGTCCACATTATAGGGTTCATTTTAAAAAATTGATGTTTCTTTTGTCTAAAAATTTAAAGAATGTGAATGATTTAAAATTTTGGGAGTCACTATTTAGATGATGTTGTTCAAAAAGTGATATTGGACAGTAGTAACCTCGCCTGCACCAGGCCGCTTGCCTGTCTGCAATCCCAATTCTTGCGTCAGCAAGCAATTTCCTTCTTTAAATCATATTATTTAAAATTAAGAGCATTCATAGGCACAATATGTTAATTTAATACACATACTCAATCCCATGCTCATCGCAATACTTACACATCTCCTCCGGCAATCTCTGATCGCACACAATAATATCAATATCTTCGAATGGTACGGTGCGATAATAGCTGGTCTTACCGAATTTGGTGCTGTCGATGAGCAGCATAACCTTGTCGGCGTTTTTGACAAATGCCTGTTTCATGCCTATTTCTTCCTCGGCGTTATCCATCATCCCATAGCCTAAATTTAAAGTAGATGTGGATATGATACAGTATTTGGCGTGGCGTTGATTAATAAAGTTGATGGCATCAGAGCCATAGATGGCGTCACGCTTGACGTTGTAGGTGCCGCAGAGACATTCGATGGTGATCCCTTCGTTGTTGGCGAGAGCATGCATGGAAGGAAGACCCTGGGAAAGCACCTTTAATGAATCAAATTTCACAAGCTCCTTGGCCATACAGTAGCAGGTACTGGATGAATCAAGAAAGATTGTGTCCCCATTCTCGATGTAAGAAGTGGCAAGTCCTGCGATATAGGTTTTCTTGTCGATGTTGGAACGATTACGGAAGGTGAATGGCCATTCGTATTCGCCCTCAGATAAGTAGGAAGCGCCTCCATGGTTTCGACGGATAACGCCTTCTTTTTCTAATTCTGCAAAATCACGGCGGACGGTAGGTTCACTGACATGAATCAGCTCTGCCATATCCTTAACAGTGATAAAATCCTTCTGTGCCAGATAGCGAAGGATGGTTTCTCGACGTTCAGTTGTCATAAATCTATCCTCATTTCTAAATTTCTAAAAATCTATCATTTCTACTATTCAAAGTATGAAAATCCACTCCTATTATAGTCTCTAATGACGGAATAATCAATTTGATTATCTGAAACGATTAAAATAATCACATTTAATATGAAAAAGTGCAATCACACCGCTATTTGTTTTCGAAACAATCAAAGTGTGGTAAAGTATTACCAACGGACAAACGGAGGAAATATAGGAATGAAGAAAGAATATAAGATGATTGCCTTCGATATGGATGGCACACTACTGAACAAGAAGAAGGAAGTAACACCAGAAATCCGAAAAGCCATGGAAGATGCAGTGGCGGCTGGCAAGCATGTTGTTGTGGCAACTGGACGGGCAATCAATGAAACGAATGAATACAGAGATATTTTCCCGCTGCTTAGCATGATCGTTTTTGCGGGAGGGGCTGTAGTTTATGATCCGAAGAAGGAAGCGGTAGTTTGGACAAAGCAGATTGAGAAGTCAGTTGCGGATGAAATTTTTGACATTACCCAGAGCTGGGGTGTGGAAACCATGTACTATGTATTGTCTGAAGGTACTGGGATTACAACGGGCAAGCAGATCAAAGATATGGCGAAATTCAATCTGAAGGATTATCAGAATACATTTCAGAATGAACTCGTGCATGTGGAGGATGTACTCGACTATTATAAAGAAGAATCTCCTGGCCTTGAGAAAATCAATGTATTTTTGACGACCGGCGAAGAACGCAGAAAGCGTACACAGGAACTTAGACATTTGCCTGTGGAAATCGCTTGGAGTGAGGCTTCCGTTATTGAACTGACGCCAGATGGTGTGTCCAAGATTGACGGACTTCGCGTGGTATCAGAAGCCCTTGGCGTGGGTATCGATGAGATGATTGCTGTCGGTGACGCCCAGAATGACCTGAACATGATCCGTGGGGTTGGACTTGGAGTGGCCATGGACAATGCCATCGACGAGGTCAAGGATGCGGCCGATTATGTAACGAGTGACAACGAGCACAATGGCTGTGCAGAAGTAATTTATAAATTTTTGCTGGGGTAGATGAATATGAAAGATTATAGGGGAGTCGTATTTTTCGACTATGATGGAACATTAATTGATGAAGTGGACGGCATATTCGAACTGCCGGACTCTGCTAAAGAAGCGATTACCAAGCTTCGTGCCAATGGTTATGCAACCTGTGTTTGTTCTGGACGTACAAAGCAGATGTCCGAAGCGGTTAAGGACTATTTTGATGGATATGTAACTGGTGCTGGCGCATATTGTGAAATCGATGAAGAGACAGTAGTCAGCATCGAGATTACACCGGAAGAGATTGAGAAGATGCGAGAAATCTGCGCAAAGAGAGATATCGTCATGCTGATGGATGGGGAAAGCCAGTCCTACTCCGATGGCATTGATACAAAAATCTACGAATTTTTCCGCTATGTATTCAACGTGCAGGATCACTGGGTACAGCCTTGGGATACCGAAGGCAAATGTAAGATCAACAAGCTGACCTTTATGTATGAAAATCCAGAGGATGCAGAGTACATAAGAGAGAATTTTGAGGATATCTTAGAGCTTGCAAAGCATATTCGATATACATTTACCGATGCCACACCAAAGGGCATTGATAAGGGAACCGGAATTGAAGCCATGATCAAGTACATGGGACTGACCAAAGATGACAGTTATTGCTTCGGTGATGGGGACAATGACCTTCCAATGGTAAAAGTGGTTGGACATCCAATCATTATGGGAAGACATTTTGCAGGGCTGGAACCATATGCAGAATATACGACAGATCTGGTAAAGAATGATGGAATTAAGAAAGGTTTAGAACATCTGAGACTGATCTAGAAGCTTAAAGCCTGAAATCTGAGACGGAAATCATAATGAAAAATAAAGCTGTACATGATATCACCAACCATGTACAGCTTTTTTATTGTCTTCTATTATTTACTTCTTTCCATATGCCAAAATCGCCTGTAATCCTTCTACCGGACTTAAGTAGGTGCCCAAAGGATTGACGGTGCTGGTACTTGGTCCGTGGAAGTCAGTGCCGCCGGTTAAGAAGAGGCCGTATTCGTCTGCGATTCGACGAATCTCTGCCTGATCTGCCTCGGTATTTCGTGGGTGGTTGACTTCTAACCCCTTGATACGACCTTCTCTTGCTAATTTTTCACATAAAGCAAGGGAGTCATATTCGCCAGGGTGTGCGATGACCGGAATACCGCCACAGCGGTCGATTAAGTCAAGTGCTTCATAGACATCCGGATAAGGGATGCGGATGTAACGCTTGCTCCTTCTGCCTGCTTCCTTCTGGAAGAAATCGCTGATTAAGCTGCCAGTGTAACCCATCTTCTGAAATGGAATCATCATATGATGATTGTAGAGGGAACCGCTGTCGCGAGCTGCCTTTAAAATGTCATCAATGTCCACTGGGAAATCTTCGGCCAACATTTCACACATCTGATATTTGGCATCATAGCGGACAGACAGAGTTTTGTCCAAAAATTCCTGATATCCCCACAAATCCCCTGGATAGTAGCAAAGGACGTGGACAGCGCGGCCGGATTCATAATCCTTTGTGGAAAACTCCACTCCAGGGATGACATTCATTCCAATCTGCTTGCCGTAAGACACTGCCTCGATGATGCCTGCCACAGTGTCATGGTCAGTCAGGGCAATATAATCAAGACCAATGCGCTTGGCATGGTCGATTAAGTCCTTCACACCGTACATTCCATCGGATTTGGTGGAATGGGTATGTAAATCTGCTTTTATCATCTTATTCTCTCCTAATATACAATCAATACTCAATATATATTCAATATAGTCTGGTCTCATTCTTTCGAATCAGTATTCATCACTTCACCATCATATCCACATCGGAAGCCTCGCCCTCTTCCACAGAAACAACAACTCTGTGTGGGAGGCAGACGATGGATTCATCTGTTGTATTGATTGGCTTGTGATCTACACAGATCTGGTCTGGACAGTCGGCATGGTCCATATAGACTTTGCCATCCTTTACAACGATGGTATTCTCGCCTTTGTCCAAAGGGATATCATAGGTCTGATCTTCGGACAGATTGCAGGTATAGACAGTTTCTGAATTGACCGTCACAACCACATAGCCCCCCTTGGAGGAAAGCTGCTGCATGATGCCGTAAGCACCGCCTGCAATGACGAGAAGCAGGATGATCAGTATCAAATCTCTTCGTTTCATTATCTTACCTCAATCAGATCTAACACCTCACCGATGGAATCGGAGATGCACAGTTCTGCCTGTTTGTCGCGGGATGTGGCATCACGGTTGATGATGACTAAGTGTTTGCCGTGGAAATAGTCAATGAATCCTGCAGCAGGATATACAACCAGGGAAGTGCCACCGATGATCAGTGTATCTGCAGAAGCGATGGCACCTACTGCGCCGGAGATGACATCATTATCTAAACCTTCTTCGTATAATACAACGTCTGGCTTGATCAGCCCGCCACATTCACAGTAAGGGTTTCCTGGCGCATTCTTTACATATTCCACAGGGTAGAACTTGCGGCATTTGGTACAGTAGTTGCGAAGAACGCTTCCGTGAAGCTCATATACCTTCTTGCTGCCAGCTGCCTGGTGAAGACCGTCGATATTCTGGGTTACGATGCCGGTCAGCTTGCCAGCTTCCTCTAACTCGGCAAGCTTCAGATGAGCTTTATTTGGTTTTGCATCCAGATAAAGCATACGGTCTTTGTAAAATTCATAGAATTCATCGGTGCGGTTCCAGAAGAATGTACCGCTGACGATGGTTTCCGGACGATATTTGTATTTTAAATTGTAGAGCCCATCGGTGCTTCGAAAGTCCGGAATATTACTTTCGGTAGAAACACCAGCGCCGCCGAAGAATACGATGCGGCTGCTCTCATCAATGATTTCCTGCAGTTTTGCGATTTTTTCCATATCCATAACGAATTCCTCCTTATTTAAAGTCATAATCATTCAAAATTATAAATCATAATTTCACTTCCACGGGTTGATCAATCTCCAGACTATTCTCAGTCACGATGCAGTCCATGGCCAGTACGTGAACGCCTGTTGCAGATGCAGCCCGAAGGGCGTCTCCGAAGGCTTTGTGCGTTCGGTCGTTTGGTTCAAAATGGGTGATGCCCTTCATCTGGATGACGAAGAGGATGTAAGCTTCATATCCATCATTCAGACACGCCGCCAGCTCTTTAATGTGCTTGATGCCACGCTCCGTCGGCGCATCCGGGAATCTGGCCACGCCATCTTCTTCTAACGTACAGCCCTTTACCTCCATGAAGGCCTTCTTGCCATCATATTCAAAGTAGAGGTCAAATCTGGAATTCCTGTAGGTCTTCTCCCTCTTTATAAAAGTCACGTTAGGGAAATGTCCCGATGTCCGAATCCACTCTTCGGCTACCTGGTTCGGTGCCTGAGAGTCCATATTGATCAGGGTGTCTCCTTTGTAGACACCGATGACAGAATATTTGGTTTTTCGATTTGGGTTTGAAGCCGGTTCCAGTAATAATGTGGCGCCAGGAATCAGTAACTCCCTGCATCTGCCTGTATTTTTGACGTGACAGATTTCCATCTGCTCATCAATTTCCACGTGGGCAATAAAGCGATTGGGCCTTTTTAAGAAGATTCCAGTCTTCATATCGGGATATTGCATATTTGTTCCTCTGTTGATTCATATTGTGTTATCTCTATTGTAGCAGAACTGGGAGTAAATTTATAGTCGATAGTTGGGCTGAATATTTAACAATCATAATATTCATGATGGGTTTGTTGACAAACGAATAAACGTTTGATATAATGTAGCAACATGTTTGTATACAAGTATTTTTGAAGGATTAGCGATTGATTCCTTCAAAAAGTGAGAAATAAAATGAAAATTTGAGGATAAAATGACAAAATAGAAAGGAAATAGTGTACATGCTTCAGGAAATGCCAATGATGTTCTCAGAAACTACTCCTGAGATCATTGAATTATCTAAAAAATGTTCCCATAAGATTCCACCGAATGTATATGACCGCTACTCCGTAAAGAGAGGCCTTCGAGAAGATACTGGTGAAGGTGTATTAGTCGGTCTGACTGAAATCTCCAAGGTTGTATCTTATACCGTAGAAGACAGAGCCATGATTCCATGTGACGGCCGTCTTTATTTCCGTGGCGTCAACATCAATGACTTAGTTGGCGGCTTTATCAAAGAAAAGCGTTTTGGATTTGAAGAAACAGCTTATCTGTTATTGTTTGGGAAATTACCTACCGTTGAGGAATTAGCACAGTTTAACCGTATCTTAGGAGAATATCGTAAATTACCAACCAACTTTGTTCGTGACATCATCATGAAAGCGCCAAGTAAGGACATGATGAACACGTTAGCACGAAGTGTGCTTACTTTATACTCTTATGATGATTATGCAAGTGATATCACTGTACCGAATGTACTTCGCCAGTGCTTACAGCTGATCGCATTGTTCCCGGTACTGACTGTTTATGGATATCAGACCTATGCTCACTTCTATGACGGACAGAGCTTATTTATCCATTCTCCACAGGAGAACTTATCCACAGCAGAAAATATCTTATATCTGTTAAGAGCAGATAATAAATATACAGAGTTAGAAGCCCGCGTACTTGACTTATGTCTCGTATTACATGCAGAACACGGTGGTGGTAACAACTCCACATTTACAACACATGTTGTTACATCCTCCGGTACCGATACTTACTCCACAATTGCAGCTGCCCTTTCTTCCTTGAAGGGTCCAAAGCATGGTGGTGCTAATATCAAGGTAATCCGCATGTTCGAAGACATTAAGAAGAATGTCAAGGACTGGACAGATGAAGATGAAGTAAGAGCTTACCTGAAAAAGATTCTGAATAAGGAAGCATTCGACGGGGCTGGCCTGATCTATGGTATGGGACATGCAATCTACTCCATCTCCGACCCACGAGCAAAAGCGTTAGAAGGCTTTGTGAAGGAACTTGCCTTCGAGAAAGGCTTAGTGGAAGAATACGCGCTTTATCACTTAGTAGAAAAAATCGCTCCAGAAGAAATCAAGGCGAAGAGAAACTCCAAGAGGGAAGTATCTGCCAATGTCGACTTCTACTCCGGCTTTGTATATGCAATGCTTGGCCTGCCAGTAGAATTATATACACCAATCTTCGCAATCGCACGTATTGCAGGCTGGAGTGCACATCGAATCGAAGAACTTGTTTCCGGTGGTAAGATCATTCGTCCTGCATATGCCAACGTTGCACCACACCTTGAATATGTGGCCCTCGAAGAGCGTGAAACAGGAGAAAGAGAACAGGTTGAAGTAGATCGCACCAAAGTGAATGAGGTTTCCGATTAATATAGGATTGTCAGAGCTCTGCATTAGCAGGGCTCTTTTTGTATTATTTCATAGTCAAATACAGCGTTATGACGCAATAAATAGAAAGAAGGTATACATATGGAACAAATCTATAGAAAACTAGAATCAGAGGTAGACGGCCTCTTATTAGATACATTGACTGTGCTTCCAGAGAAAGAGCCACATGGAATCGTACAGCTTGTTCACGGCATGGCAGAGTATAAGGAACGTTACATGGAAGTGATGCATTTTCTCGCGGGACACGGGTATGTGTGCATCATTCATGATCACCGTGGTCATGGAGAAAGTGTAGAAACTGCTGAGGATTATGGATATCTCTATGACACCAGTGGTACTGCGCTGGTTTTAGATGCCCATCAGGTGACAGAACTTGTAAAGCAGGATTATCCGGATCTTCCCCTCTATTTGTTCGGGCACAGCATGGGTTCTCTGGTGGTTCGTGCCTACACAAAGCGCTATGACGCAGAAATCGACGGCCTCATCGTCTGCGGAAGCCCGAGCGCCAATCCGCTGATTCAGATTGCCAAGCTTCTTGCTAAGACACTGCTCACCGTAAAAGGCAAGCGCGCAGGTGGCAAGCTGCTCCATAAGATGGCATTTTCCACCTATCTTGATGGCATTGAAGATCCAAAGTCTGAGAACGACTGGCTCTCTTTCAACGAGGCAAATGTCACTGCCTATGACAACGATCCGAAGTGTGGCTTTGTCTTTACCGCAAATGGTTTCTACAATCTGTTTTGTGTATTAGAAGATACCTATAATAAAAAGGGATGGGCAATGACACATCCTGACCTTCCAGTATTCTTTATTTCCGGGGAAGAGGATCCTTGTATGACCAATAAAGAGGCGTTCGAGGACGCAATCCGCACCATGAGGGAAGTAGGTTATCAGAATACAAAGGCGAAGCTTTATCCACATATGCGCCATGAAATCTTAAATGAAGATGGGAAAGAACTGGTGTATGAAGATCTGATCAGGATTTTGGAAAGGTTTGCTGCTGGAAAATAGATTAAGGTTGACAAGAGTACTCCTGTAGGAGTACTCTTTTAATATGAAGAGAATGATTTATCACGGATCAAGAAATAGAATAGAAGTACCAGTATTTGGTGGTGGCAAGAATTACAATGACTATGGGTCTGGGTTTTACTGCACAGAAGAAGCGGATATGGCCAGAGAATGGTCGGTTGGACGTAATGAAGATGGATTTGTCAATCAATATGAGATTGACGAAGAAGGACTTCACTTTGTGAATCTGAACGATGGAAGCTATACGATGTTACATTGGCTTGCCATGCTGTTGAACAACAGAACATTCGACACAAATAATGGACTGGCAAGAGAAGGAAAGGAATACATACTGAAGCATTTTCTCGTGCCAATGGATGGAGTGGATGTTATGGTTGGCTATCGGGCGGATGACAGTTATTTTTCCTTTGCTCAGGATTTTCTCAATGGTGCGATTTCATATCGACAGTTGGCGAATGCCATGAAGCTGGGAAATCTGGGGGAACAGTACGTGCTGATCAGTAGGAAGGCTTTTGCGCAGATACATTTTCAACAGGCATGGGAGACACCGGCGAAGCTTTGGTTTCCGAAGAAGCAGATTCGTGATCGAAGAGCAAGAAAGCAGTATTTTGATATCGAGAGAAACAGAAGGCAGAAAGGGGATATCTATATCACCCATATTCTGGATGAGGAGATGAAGAACGATGATCCGCGCTTATGATGGTTTATATGTGGAATGCGCCCGAAGGGTTATGGCTTGTATGCTTGATTTTGCTGTGAATGACCTGGGATATGAATTAGGACAGTATTTTGAGATGTTTCTGAAGACAGAATATGCCAGACGATTTGGTGAAGGAGATCCTTCCATTGTGGCTGGGAAATCCGGATATGAGCTGACCTATGATGTGATTTTTCAGTATAAGGGTATATGGGTGGATCAGAAGCCTGATTTTGTGATGGACCGAAGACCGGAATACTGGGTTGGATGGGCACTTGCCTACTATCAATGGCAGTCTGGTATTAGTTTTGAACAGATTCAGCAATATGTGGATATCGAAGACATACTGGATCTGTATCCGATTTTTCACGAGATGGATATATTACAGTTTGTCGATGAGATGAATCGTCGAATCCGCTTGAAGAAATATGCATCGAATCTGAAGATGGTGAGAATAAACGCAGGGCTTAGTCAGAAAGAGCTGGCTGAGTTTTCCGGAGTACCACTGCGTACCTTGCAACAATATGAACAAAAACAGAAGGATATTAACAAAGCACAGGTTGGATATCTGCTGGCACTGGCCCAGACACTGTGCTGTGATGTCTCCGATTTGACAGAATGAGAAATATCTGATAGAATCCACTAAACTCACAAACTGATTAAGTTCAAGGAGGTTTTAGTATGAATAAAGTAATGGACAAATTATTAAAATCAGATCCATCATTAATATATGCACCGGTTGACGGCAGATTGACTGCTCTGGAGGATTTTGCAGATCCATTGTTTGCAGAGGCCGTTCTGGGGCCTGGAATTGTCATTGAACCGGAGGATGGCATGGTATATGCCCCATTTATGGGAGAAGTAACTTCCGTATCAGAATCTAAGAATGCCATTGGCTTAAAGTGCTTCACTGGAGTGGAGGTGCTGATCCATATCGGTGTGGATACTGTCCGCATGAAGGGAGAAGGCTTTCAGGTTGTTGCCGAGAAGGGCAAGAAGATCAGAACAGGAGATGTGCTGATTACCTTCGATCCGGAAGGAATCAAGGAAGCCGGCCTGGTCAACAGTGTGGCTGTGGTTGTGCCTAATGCAGATAAATTCGATGGGATTATACTGGCAGCACAGCCGGGAGATGCAATCAAACATGGAGAACGACTGCTTCAGGTGCCATCTCTGGATGAGTAGGCCATATTTTGGAAGAAGGAATCATCCTGAATGGAATATCCATGTTAAAATATTGATTTTAAGAGGACTGTGAAACCACGGTCCTTTTTCTTTGCTTAAAATCAGATACTTTAGAAAGTTTATACAAATTTTAGCACTCGATGCTTGACAGTGCTAATTGTAAGTGTTATATTGCAAATAGAACAACAGTAACAAGGAGGGTTCCAGATATGAATATTAACAAATTTACAGCAAAATCCATGGAAGCCATTCAAAATTGTGAGAAATTAGCCTATGACTATGGCAACCAGGAGATTCGACAGGAACATTTTTTATATAGTTTATTAACCATTGAGGAGAGCCTGATCTTAAAGCTCATTGAGAAGATGGGCATTAATAAAGAAGCATTCTTACAGAGTGCACAGGCGAAGGTACAGAGACTGCCGAAGGTATCCGGCGGACAGGTCTATATCGGCAGTGACCTGAATAAAGTGCTGATTACTGCAGAGGACGAGATGAAGGCTATGGGCGATGAATACGTGTCCGTGGAGCATCTGTTCTTAAGCCTTTTGAAGAATGCCAGCAAGGATATGCAGATCTTCCTGCAGGGATACGGCATCTCCAGAGAACGATTTCTGACAGCCCTTGCAGAGGTTCGCGGGAACCAGAAGGTGACCAGTGATCATCCTGAAGCAACCTATGAAACTTTAGAAAAGTATGGATATGACTTGGTTGAGCGTGCCCGCGCACAGAAGCTTGATCCGGTGATCGGACGTGATCAGGAAATCCGTAATGTAATCCGTATCCTTTCCAGAAAGACAAAGAACAATCCGGTCTTGATCGGAGAGCCTGGTGTTGGTAAAACAGCCGTTGTAGAAGGTCTTGCACAGCGTATTGTTCGCGGGGATGTCCCAGAGCAGTTAAAGGACAAGAAGATATTTGCCCTGGATATGGGTTCCCTTGTGGCAGGTGCCAAGTATCGAGGCGAGTTTGAAGAACGATTAAAGGCAGTATTAGAAGAGGTGAAGAAGAGCGATGGACAGATCATCCTCTTCATCGATGAATTACATATGATCGTGGGTGCCGGCAAGAGCGAAGGATCCATGGATGCAGGCAATATGTTAAAACCGATGCTTGCAAGGGGCGAACTCCACTGTATTGGGGCAACCACATTAGATGAGTACAGAATGTACATTGAGAAGGATCAGGCCTTAGAACGTAGATTTCAGCCGGTTATGGTAGACGAACCAACTGTGGAGGACACCATCTCCATCCTTCGAGGCATCAAGGAACGCTATGAGGTATATCACGGCGTGAAGATTACCGATGCTTCCTTAATCGCAGCTGCAACCTTATCTAATCGTTACATCAGTGACCGTTTCCTTCCGGATAAAGCCATTGATTTAGTGGATGAAGCCTGTGCCATGATCAAGACAGAGATGAATTCTCTTCCACAGGAATTAGATGACATCAAGCGTAAGATTATGCAGCTTGAGATTGAAGAAGCAGCCTTAAAGCGCGAAGAGGACGGTTTGAGCAAAGACCGTTTAGAAGTACTTCAGAAGGAGCTTGCGGAATTAAAAGATGATTTAAACAGCCGTATGGCAACCTGGAATAACGAGAAATCCTCTGTGGAGAAGGTTCAGAAGCTCCGTGAGGAAATCGACGCAGTGAACAATGAAATTCAGATTGCCCAGAGAAATTATGATCTGAGCAAGGCAGCAGAGCTCCAGTATGGAAAACTGCCACAGCTGAAGAAAGAGCTTGAGGAGGAAGAAGAGAAGGCGAAGAAGGAAGACCGCATCATGGTCAGAGAACGTGTCACAGCCGAAGAAATTGCCAAGATTATCTCCCGCTGGACAGGTATTCCGGTTATGAAGCTGACCGAAAGTGAACGTAACAAAGTATTGAACCTCTCTGATGAGCTTCATATGAGAGTCATTGGGCAGGATGAAGGCGTGGATTTGGTTTCTGAAGCGATCATCCGTTCCAAAGCCGGTATCAAGGATCCGAAAAAGCCAATTGGTTCCTTCTTATTCCTTGGACCAACAGGTGTGGGTAAGACAGAGCTTGCCAAGGCACTGGCTCAGAGCTTATTTGATGATGAGAATAACATTGTCCGCATCGACATGAGTGAATACATGGAGAAGTACTCCGTATCCAGACTGATCGGAGCCCCTCCGGGATATGTAGGATATGAAGAAGGCGGACAGCTTACCGAAGCAGTCAGAAGAAAGCCATACTCCGTTGTCTTATTCGACGAAGTGGAGAAAGCACATCCGGATGTATTCAATGTCTTATTACAGGTGTTGGATGATGGACGAGTAACCGATTCCCAGGGTCGTACAGTGGACTTTAAGAATACGATCATTATCATGACCTCCAACATTGGATCTGCTTATTTATTAGAAGGAATCAATGCAGAGGGCGAGATTAGTGAGAGTGCCAAATCCATGGTTATGAATGATCTGCGCAACCATTTCCGTCCGGAATTCTTGAATCGATTAGATGAGACAATCCTCTTTAAACCATTAACAAAAGATAACATTACAGACATTATCGATCTTCTCTTAGCAGACCTGAATCGACGGATCGAAGATAAGGAACTTCTTGTGGAACTGACCGCTGCTGCGAAGGCCCATGTGGCAGACCACGGTTATGAACCAATGTATGGCGCAAGACCATTGAAGCGTTACTTACAGAAGAACGTGGAAACCCTTGCAGCCAGACTGATCCTTGGAGATGTGGTGAGAGCCGGGGATGTGATCGTCATTGATGTGGCGGATGAGAAGCTCACGGCATATAAAAGATAACAACCAATTCTAACAATAGCATAGTTTAAGTTTCTCCTGAGGGAGCACTGCAGGGATGCAGAGCTCCCTTTTCCTTATGTCGCATGAAAACAAAGGCTATACCAGACCATTTCTCCGACCACAAACCTTATTGCGAAAAGCTATCAATCTGATTATAATAAATAGATAGAGTAAATATGTAAACGCCAAAAACCCAATGTACATGCCAACAAGAAAAGAGGATAAAAATGTCAAAAAGTGAGTATATCAAACGTTATGTGTTCTTCTTCCTTGGACTTTATATCATTTCCATGGGAATTGCACTGTCAACCAAAGCAGGACTGGGTGTAACTCCGGTTTCTAGTATTCCATATGCCTTAAGTCTTGGAACACCGTTAACCCTTGGTAATATTACCATCATCGTTCAGGTCATCTATATTGCCTGTGAGATTGCTATTCTGCGAAAAGAATTTAAACCGATCAATCTGTTACAGTTTTTAGTTGTATTCGTGTTCGGTTATTTTACCGATTTTTCCGTATGGCTGATCCGTGGCATCGTGCCAACGAATTATCTGATGCAGTGGATTGTCTGTATCCTTGCCATGTTTGTCATCGCCTTCGGTATTAAGATGGAGGTTACCGCTGGGGTTATGATGCTTCCGGTAGATGCGCTGATGGCACTGATCTCCCGTAAATGGAAGATCGATTTTGGTAAAGTGAAGGTTACATTTGACTCCTCACAGGTTGCCATTGCCGTAATCTGTTCCCTGATTCTGATGCACCGCGTGGAAGGCGTGCGTGAAGGAACAGTGGCAGCGGCCGTTTTCGTTGGAATGATCATCAAATTTTATACAAAACGCCTGGCAGGTTTCTATCAGGCCATCGGATTGACCCCAATCGCAGCAAAACAGGCAGAAAGTGGAGAAGAAGCCGTGGCCAATGCTGCTGTGCGTGTCATCACCATTGCCCGCGAAGCCGGAAGTGGCGGACACCGCATCGGAAGAATGTTATCAAAAACCCTGGATGTGCCATTATATGATAAGGATTTGATCGGGGAAGCTGCCGATGAACATGGCATTGGGTTAGATGAACTGGTTGCAAAAGAGCAGAACAGCATTCTTTCCTTCTTTGCAGGATTGAATGACGAGATCTATCAGCCACTGCTCGATTTGGAAAAACAGCTGGATGAAGATTCCCATGCAAAAATCAAAGAAACACAAAAAGAGATGATTCAGAGAGTGGGAAGCACCCAGTCCTGTATCATTGTGGGCCGTCTGGGAAGCTATTTCTTAAAGAACCATCCAAACTGCTATCATGTATTCTTACATGGTTCTGAGGACTACAGAGTGAAGCATTTTGCCAAGGAACATGACCTTGGAATGGAGGAAGCAAGAGAACAGGTGGAACATATTGACCTGATGAGAAAACGCCATTATCATATGATTACAGGAAATGAATTTGGAGAATACGGTGCATATCATTTATCTATTGATACTTCCGTTCTTGGTGCAGAAGAGACAGCGAAGCTGATTTTAGAAGCGGCTGAGAAGTATTTCTCCAACAAATAATGGTTAGAAGGAGTGAGCGTATGCCACCGATTAGCAATGACTGGGCTGTACAATTAAAGCCTGAATACAAAAAACCTTATTACAAGGAATTATATTATAAAATCAACGAAGAATATCAGAATTACAAGATTTTTCCGCCGGCGGATGACATCTTCAATGCCTTTCATCTGACTCCGCTGGCCAATGTGAAGGCGGTCATATTAGGACAGGATCCATATCACAACGATGGACAGGCCCACGGACTTTGTTTCTCTGTGAAACCGCCTGTGGAAGCACCGCCATCCCTTGTGAATATCTACAAAGAACTTGCAGATGATCTGGGCTGTTATATTCCAAACCACGGCTACCTGAACAAATGGGCCCAGCAGGGCGTGTTGATGCTCAATACCGTTCTTACAGTGCGCGCCCATCAGGCCAATTCTCATCGCGGAATCGGCTGGGAGGAATTCACCGATGCAGCCATTCGCATCTTAAATGAGCAGGATCGCCCGATTGTATTCATTCTTTGGGGTCGTCCGGCACAGCAGAAAGCCAAGATGTTGAATAATCCAAAGCATCTGATCCTGAAGGCGCCACATCCGAGTCCACTGTCTGCTTATCGTGGATTCTTTGGAAGTAAGCCTTTTAGCCAGACCAATGCCTTCTTAACTGCCCATGGTGTGGCCCCGATCGACTGGCAGATTGAGAATATATAAAGGAGTGTTAGATTTGAGTAGCAAAGCAGAGGTCCGTAACATTGTATCCCAAAAACAAAAGGAGATTACAATGGATTGGGTAAGTGAAGAAAGCGTCAAAATCCAGGAACGAATTCTTGCCAGTGAGGATTATCAGAAGGCAGATGCAATCTTTTGCTATGTCAGTTTTGGCAAAGAAGTGGTTACCATGCCAATCATTGAGGATGCCTTACAGGCAGGCAAGCGGGTTGGCGTGCCATTATGCCGTGGAAATGGTGTGATGGATGTCCATGAGATTACATCCCTTGCCCAGCTACAGCCGGGCTCCTATGGCATCTTAGAGCCGGATGCACAGACACCGATCATGGATGTGTCAGAGATTGATTTTGCAATCATTCCATGTGTTTCCTGTAATGTTCGTGGAGAGCGTCTGGGACATGGGGCTGGCTACTATGACCGATATCTCTGCCGGGGACATTTTACCAAGGCAATCTTGTGCTTTGATGAGATGATGGAAGATGAGATTCCAACGGATGAACATGACGTGCTGATGGACGTGGTGGTATCCCAGAGTGAATACCGCAGAATTACCGGTTCGTAAGATGTATCCGTATAAACGAATGTTAAATCTCATATAGAATGTAAAAAAGCTGCAGTGGCATATGCCTTCTGCAGCTTTACTGTTATATCATGATATCGATTAATTATAAAGGATTTCTCTTAAGATTGTGATTCGTTCGTTATCGGACATCAAACATAAGTTGCTGTTCTGGAAACGGGAATCCTGTGTTACTTCTGTCTTTAACCATAATGGTGGACGGAATGCTTCAGCAGATTCCAAATCTGGGAATTCCACTTCTGCGATGATAAGACCGTCAAAACCGTGTTTGAAAATGTCTACTTCCACAGTTAAACCGTCTTCAATTGGGATAAAGTAACGTGTCTTTGTAATGACATTGCCATCACATTTTTTTAAGAGATGCTGATAGCTTGCTTCGTTTAAAGGAACTTCTAATTCTTCACGTTCCATCAAACCAGCAGACTTATAGGTAAGTATATATTCATCATTTTTCTTACGGATACGAATAACCGGTTCCGTACAAAGATAAGCCTGTTCAATCTGGGCACTGTCATAGCTGCCAAGATTTCTAGGCGGCATCTTCATCAAAAATTTGCGTTCGATTTCCATAATTATCCTCCCACTTACAAGCGTTCCTATGCTGCTTGCCAAAAGTAAATCACATGAGATATAATATATCGTAGTTGGCTATATTGTCAAGAAATTATTGCCAGTTCGTGGTTTTCAGAAGGATAAATAGGAGGAAAAAATAATGAACGTTTATGTATTTTTAGCAGATGGATTTGAAGAAATTGAAGGCTTGACTGTCGTTGATTTACTTCGCAGAGCAGAAATCGATACAACCATGATTTCCATTCAGGACACACCAGCAATTATGGGTGCACACAAGATTCCGGTTACTGCAGATCTTACCATTGATCATGTCATCGGTGACAAACCGGATATGGTTGTTCTTCCAGGCGGTATGCCGGGAACCTTAAACTTAAAGGCAGACCAGAGAGTGCGCGATATGGTACAGGCAAACTTAGATGAAGGCAGATATATTGCAGCAATCTGTGCGGCTCCAAGTGTATTTGCAGATATGGATCTCTTACAGGGTAAGACAGCGACCAGCTACCCATCCTTTGAGGATACACTTGTGGAAGCAGGCGCAAATTATATTTATGATCAGGTGGCAGTAGATGGCAAGATCATCACCAGCCGCGGCATGGGCACCGCAATTCCATTTGCAGGAAAGCTCATCGAAGTATTAAAGGATAAGGAGACTGCAGACCGCATCTTAGACAGCATCGTATACTAGGCGCTGTTATGCACTGCAAATATAGATATGACAGATCACAATAAAACATTAAAGAATATGATCGTGACAGCTGCATCCAATCCAAAGGGCTATCGAAACCTGCTGGGTGTGAAGAAGCGTGTCGTTCTTCTCTTCATGATCTGCGTGGCATTGATGATCAATGTTATTCAGGTTGTCATCCCGGTGGGGACCTTTATGGCAAGCATCGGAGGACCAAAGCATTTTATTCAGGAGACACTGCCGGCCTTTGAATATGAGAATGGAAAGTTCCATATCGACCAGAGAGTGGACATCAATCAGGACATCATCCGTATCGTGGCGGACAGTGATGTGAAGGAATTTACCGAGAAGGACGTGGATCAGGATAAGCTGTTAGAAGTATTAGTCAGCGAAAGTAACATCATCATGGTCAATGTAATCAATGGACAGAACTTTGAGCGTTCTTTTGATCAGATTGGCAAGGATTATCACTTTACCAATGAGAATCTGGTGGAGATGCTGCCATACTTCTATGGAAGCATGGCCTTCGGGGCATTCATCGCCAATTTCTATATTATTGGCCAATATTTATACAATGCACTGTTTTTGGCTGTTTGCGGCATCATCGCAACGATGCGTACGCCGGGCAGACTGCGCTTTGGTCAGATGTATGTATTTGCCTTGATGGCACGTATGGTTCCAGCGCTGATTCAGGCACTGGTGTATACCTCTGCGATTCCAATTTTGAATAACATGATCGTAAGCTTCGCACTGACTGTGGCAGAGTTTGCGATTCTCTGGTTCGCAATCAAGGATGCATAGATCAAGAACGAATAAATCAAGAACGCATCGAGCATTGGAAGATTAAAATCATATAAGCATCATTAAGCTGTGTGGGAGATACCTGCACAGCTTTTTTGTGCGATTTTATGTCAGATATTAAGATTTTTGTAAGATTTCTGTCAAACCCTTTGAAAGAAGTTTATAATAGACTTAAACCATCGGAACAAGGAGGCACGAATATGGAACAGACAATTTTAGTAGTAGATGACGACAGAGAGATTGTCGGAGCAATCAAAAAGCTTTTAGAAATCGAAGGATATCATGTACTGGCAGCTTATGATGGCGTGGATGCGTTAGAATGTCTGATGGAAGAAGAAGTACATCTGATCATCTTAGACATTATGATGCCGAAGATGAATGGCCTGACCACATTGATGAAGATCCGCGAGCGAAAGAACATCCCGGTTCTTTTATTGTCCGCAAAGACAGAAGAATCTGACAAGGTGCTGGGGCTTTCCATGGGCGCAGATGATTATATCGAGAAGCCATATCGCCCGGCAGAGCTGGTGGCAAGGGTCAAATCTTCTTTAAGACGTTACCTGGTTTTCTCCGGTGCAAATGTTACTGAAACAGATCCACAGTCTGAGAATGTGCTGATCAATGGTGGGCTCACCTTAAATATGGATGAAAAACAAATCTATGTGGATGGAGAACCAGTAAAACTGACACCAACGGAGTATAAGATTGTCGCATTGCTGATGAAATATCCAGGGAGAGTTTTCTCCGCAGAAGAAATCTACGAAAGAGTCTGGAACGAGCCAGCCTATGGCCCGGAGAATACTGTTATGGTCCATGTTCGCCGAATCCGTGAAAAAATTGAAATTAATCCAAAAGTTCCAAAATATTTAAAGGTGGTGTGGGGAATTGGCTACAAAATGGAAAAGTATCGTTAGACAATTATTATTATGGGCTGCAGTTATTGCAATTTTAGCAACTACAGTCCTTAGCTGTAAAGAAGCAATCGATGTGGCAGAACATGTGAGATCACTGGAAGAATCTACGCCTCAGATCAATTATGATTTGGAGGAGGCAGTGACAAGAGATGTCTCCTTTGAGGATAGTAAGACCTATCAGAGCCTGTGTCAGTTTGTGATGGGTTATTATGCGGGAGAGGTTCTCATGGAGGAAGGAATCATCAAGGTTGATGACGAGCATGAGTATCTGGAACCAGAAGAACAGCTTGTAGAACGGGCAACTGTTACAGCTAAGATTCATTACAAAAAAGACGCCAAAAAGAAGGATCAGACCTTTTCTTATCACAAGGGAAAGTATGAAGAAGTGAAAGACTCCGCAGATACAGCGCCCAACCGTGTATCAAATACCTATTATGCGAGATGCGTACAGGGCAAGGATGTGGAAGGCTACTGGAATGAGGAAACACAGAAGAGTGAAAATCGTACCTACTATTATATGGAGGGGAATATCTTCTCTGATGCCAGGATGGCAAAGCTTCTAAGAGAAGGCGCATATTATACCTCTCTTAAGAAAAAAACAGATATCGATTGTATTGAGATGAAGATTATCATGGATCCGGAACTGGTTGCAGAAACCTATAATCACTGGGTAGACTGGAAAGCATTGGTTAAGAATGATATCAGATATTTTGAAATCTATGCAGCGATTATGCTAATCTCCTGCCTGCTAATCTTAATCTGTGCATCTCCAAAGGACCGTACCAGAGTTGGCAGCTGGGTCGACAGCATCTATCTTGAAATTCACTGGTTTATCTTCTTTGTATTCTTCTGCTGTAGTGTCGGCTGTGCAGTTGCTGGTGTTGCTTCCTGGGATGAAGGATTGACCGAAAACTTCATGGAACTTGCTGTTTTTGGTATGTTGGTATTTGAATTAGCAGGACTATACATGATCATCTCCGGCGTACGCAAGTTAAAAGACCATTACTACTTTAGAAGCAGTATTGTATACAAACTAGCCGCTGGCACAGGAAATGTGATTAAAAATCAGACCAGACAATGGAATGAGCTCCGTGGCAAGGAAGCCTCCACCTTAAGAATCCGTGAAAAGGAATTAAAGAGAAAACGTAACACTTTGATCCTCTATGCAGTAGGCGTTGTGGCAGTCACATTCTTATTCCTTTGTTTAGTTGGTGTGGATGGTGCATTCTTTCTTCTCGGCGTAGCCTTTGTGGTGCCGATGTTGTGGCTGTTCGTCAGATTATTCAAGGATTATCGCATGTCCATTCAGGATATGCTGGATTTTGAGAAGGTACTCTTACAGATTGATGAAATAGCAAGTGGAGACCTTGATGCCAAGACGGATATTGGGGAAGAATCCCTCTACTATGCGGCAACCAAAAACTTAGAGGGCATCGGACAGGGATTGGAAAACAGCATGCAGGAGCAGATGAAGAGCGAACGCATGAAGGTTGACCTGATTACCAATGTTTCCCACGATCTGAAGACTCCTCTTACCTCCATTATCGGATATATCGATCTCCTTTCTAAGGATGAGACACTTTCTGAGGAATCCCGTGATTATGTATCCATCTTGGAGAAGAAATCGGAACGTCTTCGCAATATCGTGACGGACCTTTTCGACCTTGCAAAATCCACTTCAGGCAATGTGGATCTCAACTTAACTTCCATCGATTTTCGCCGTCTGGTGCAGCAGACACTGGCTGAGATGAGCGATACCATCGAGGAATCCGGTTTTGCAATCGTGGAAAAATACGATGCAGAACCTACCATGATTATGGCAGATGCGGACAGAATGTATCGTGTCATCCAGAATATCATGGATAATGCATTAAAATATTCCTTAACCGGCAGCAGAATCTTCGTTTCATTAAAAGATATTGGAACAGATGAGATTCGATTAGAAGTGATTAATACCGCATCCTATCAAATGGACTTTGATGAGGAGGAAATCACAGAACGTTTCCGTCGTGGTGACGAAGCAAGAAGCACCGAAGGCAGCGGTTTGGGTCTCTCCATTGCAGACAGCTTTACAAAGCTCAGTGGTGGCAATTTGGAAGTTCATACCAGAGGCGATCAGTTTGTGGTGGAAATTACATTCAAAAAGATTATGAAATAATTAATTATATAAACTTCATCATGTGAAAACTTAATATATTTCGAAACTCTGTACAGACAGCTTAAATCTGTTGTTTTTCAGAAAAATGCGTGCTAATCTTTGGGTGAAAATGAAAGTAGAATTCGAAAGAATTTCAAAAAATAGCCAGAGATTGGAGAAAAACAATGAATCATCAGGACACAGATATGAAATTAAAAGAAGAATGCGGCGTTTTTGGCATCTACGATTTTGATGGCAATGATGTCGCTTCTTCTATTTATTATGGACTTTTTGCACTGCAGCATCGTGGGCAGGAAAGCTGCGGAATTGCCGTTTCTGATACCGAGGGACCAAAAGGAAATATAGAGCAGAAGAAAGGCATGGGACTTTGCAACGAAGTATTTACACCGGAAAATCTGGCACAGTTACCGGGTAATATCGGGGTTGGACACGTAAGATATTCAACTGCAGGTGAAAGTACTATTGCAAATGCACAGCCACTTGTATTAAACTATATAAAGGGAACACTCGGTTTGGTTCACAATGGGAACCTGATCAATGCCCACGAATTAAGACGTGAATTAGAATATGATGGCGCGATTTTCCAGACCACCATCGATACAGAGGTGATTGCCTACCATATCGCAAGACAGCGTGTGAAGACAGATTCTGTAGAGGAGGCGGTGAAGAATGCAGCGAAGAAGCTGAAGGGAGCATTCTCCATTGTGGTGATGTCACCCAGAAAGCTGATCGGTCTTCGTGATCCTCAGGGCTTTCGTCCGTTATGCATTGGCAAGAGAGACAATGCATATATTTTAGCATCTGAGACCTGTGCACTTGATACCATTGGCGCAGAGTTTGTTCGTGATGTGGAGCCAGGTGAGATGGTTACGATTACACCGGAAGGAATTGCATCGGATAAATCTTTATGTATCCCGGAGGAAAAGCGCGGAAGATGTATCTTCGAATGGATTTATTTTGCAAGAACAGACAGCTACATCGACGATGTCAGTGTCTACAGCGCAAGAATTGCAGCTGGAAGATTCCTTGCACAGGACTGCCCGGTGGAGGCAGACTTGGTTGTCGGCGTTCCGGAATCTGGTAACGCAGCAGCCATGGGCTATGCCATGGAATCCGGCATTCCATATGGAACTGCATTTGTGAAGAATACTTATGTGGGAAGAACCTTCATCAAGCCAAAGCAGAAGAATCGCGAATCTTCTGTTACGATCAAATTGAACGCCCTTCGTGAGGCCGTATCAGGCAAGAGAGTCATCATGATCGATGATTCCATTGTCCGTGGAACAACCAGTGACCGAATTGTCAAGATGCTCCGAGACGCAGGAGCAACAGAAGTACATGTTAGAATCAGTTCGCCACCTTTTTTGTGGCCATGCTACTTTGGAACCGACGTGCCGGCTAGAGAACAGCTCATTGCTTACAACCGCACAGTGGAAGAAATCAGACAAATCATCGGTGCAGATTCCCTGGGTTACCTGAATCTTTCCAGATTAGAAGAGATGGTCCCTGGCAGAAGTATCTGTAAAGGATGCTTTACCGGCACCTACCCACTCGCTCCTCCGACGGAAGATATTCGAGGTAACTATGATCGGTAACCAATAAAATTGAAAATAGAAGGAGTTTAACAAATGAGTACAGATCGTTATTCAAGCCCATTATCCGAACGTTATGCAAGCAAAGAAATGCAGGCAATCTTTTCCCAGGACAAAAAATTCAAAACATGGAGAAAGTTATGGATTGCATTAGCAGAAACAGAACATGAATTAGGCTTAAATATCACACAGGAACAGATTGATGAATTAAAGGCCAACGCTGAAGATATCAACTACGAAGTAGCAAGAGCCCGCGAAAAAGAAGTTCGTCATGACGTTATGTCCCATGTATATGCTTATGGTCAGCAGTGTCCAACTGCAAAGGGTATCATCCACTTAGGAGCAACATCCTGCTACGTTGGTGATAACACAGATATCATTATCATGACAGAAGCATTAAAACTCGTTAAAACCAAATTACTTAACGTAATCAATGAATTATCCAAATTTGCAATGGAATACAAAGATCTTCCAACACTTGCATTTACACATTTCCAGCCTGCACAGCCAACAACAGTTGGTAAGCGTGCTACACTCTGGATCATGGATTTATTATACGATTTAGAAGATTTAGATCATGTAATCGACAACATGATGTTACTTGGATGTAAAGGAACAACAGGTACACAGGCATCCTTCTTAGAATTATTCAATGGCGACCATGAAACAATCAAAAAGATCGATGGCATGATCGCAGAAAAGATGGGATTTAGCAAATGTCAGCCAGTATCCGGTCAGACATATTCCCGTAAAGTAGACTCCAGAGTATTATCCGTACTTTCCGGTATTGCGCAGTCTGCACATAAGTTCTCCAACGACATCCGTCTTCTTCAGCACTTAAAAGAAATTGAAGAACCATTTGAAAAGAGCCAGATTGGATCCTCTGCTATGGCTTACAAACGTAACCCAATGAGATCCGAACGTATCGCTTCTTTATCCAACTATGTGATGAGTGACGTAATGAATGCTGCATTCGTAGCATCCACACAGTGGTTCGAAAGAACACTTGATGACTCCGCCAATAAACGTCTCTCCGTTCCAGAAGGATTCTTAGCAATCGACGGTATCTTAGACTTATACTTAAATGTCGTTGACGGTTTAGTAGTATATGACAAAGTAATCACATCCCGTCTTATGAAAGAACTTCCATTCATCGCAACAGAAAATATCATGATGGATGCTGTAAAACGTGGTGGAGACCGTCAGGAACTTCATGAATTAATCCGTGTTCATTCCATGGACGCTGGCCGTGTTGTTAAGGTAGAAGGTAAAGAAAACGATTTATTAGAAAGAATCGCAGCAGACCCTGCATTCAACACAACTATGGAAGAATTAGAATCCATTATGGATCCTGCTAACTTCGTTGGACGTGCACCACAGCAGACAGAAGAGTTTGTACTTGAAGTTGTAAATCCAATTTTGGAAGAAAACAAAGAAGTATTAGGTATGACAGCTGAAATTAACGTATAATAGCAAACCTTGCCATTTTGCATAGACCATTTTCTTTGCAAACCAAAAAGACAAGAACAACTAGGAATTGCTCGTTTGCTTTGCTTATTGCAACCGTCTTTTGAATATTGAACAAAATCAAAAAGTGTATGTGTCATTCGGATTACATCCGTCTGAACACATACACTTTTTTCTTTATGTTCACTGATCAAAAGACAGTTGGCATCAGCAAACGAGCATTTCAAGTTGTTCTAAAGTCTTTTTTCCAGCAAAACCAATGGTCTATACAAAATGACTTGGTTTGCGTTTGTACGTTAGGTTCGGCTGTCGATTCGTCGTGAGTTGAGCTGTGATTTATCATGATTTCAGCTATCATACCGGAACTTCAGCTGTCATACCGAAGCAGAGCTTACTGGAGGAATGGGATTGCGGCTTCGGCGAGTTCGATGTGCAGCTCGCGCATGTTTTTGCGTGTCTCGCCATCGGTATGGACATAGTTTTCGGTGTCACTTTTGATGATGGCTTCCTTACAGCGGTAGAGGTGGACACCCTTACATTTGGTGTGGAGGCCGAATTTGGCCAATGGGATGATGAAAGGAATCTTCCATTTTGGGATGCCCTTGGCGACGCAGACATCTAAGTAGCCGTCATCGGCAATGGCCTTTGGAGCGAAATAGAAGCCGCCGCCTTCATAAGGCTGATTCTGCCAGGAGACGAAGAGGAAAGAGTCGCCGGAGAGGACTTCTTTGCCATCTAAACATAAGGTGCCGGAATAGGTTTCTGCATTGATTAAGTAGCGGAGTCCTAAAATCAGGTAGATGAGCTTGCCAAGTCCGATGCGGTTAAGCAGTGGCTTTAAGCGGGAAGTCTCCACCTTCACACAAACCTTGGCATCGTAGCCTACGCCACAGCTGACAAAAAAGCGCTTGGAGGTGCCATCCGGACAGTGAAGGATGCCGTAATCAAGCTTGCGAAGTGGGGCGGATCCGTTCTGCTCTACTTCGATTACTTTTTTTATGATGTGATCCAGCTCTTTTTTGATATTCTTTTTGATCTTCATGCCACGGGCAAAATCGTTGCCAGAGCCGATTGGAATGTAGCCTAAAGTGAGCAGAGATGGGTCATGGATTCCATTTAAAAATTCGTTGAGTGTTCCGTCTCCCCCAAGGAGGATTATGGTGCGCGGTTTGCCTCCGCTGGTCAGCTTGGAACTGTAGGTTATGGTATCACCGGCCTTTTTTGTGGTGTAAATGCGATACTCCATGTTGTAAGTATCCATCTGCTCTTTGATCTGTCTGATGGCTTTGCGGCCCTGTACAGACTTGGAGTTTATAATAAAAGTAAGCATTTTTCTCCTCTTTCTTTGCAATTTTTCTAAGTTTATTGTAACATATAAATGAAGCAATTCATTTAGTGTGTGTGTATTTTTTGAGGTAATTGTTATGAATTTGGAACATTTGAGGTATTTTCTGGTGCTCTCAAAGTGTGAGCATTACAGACAGGCTGCCGAAGAACTCTGTATCTCACAGCCTGGCCTGAGCCATGCGATTTCAGCTCTTGAAGAAGAGCTTGGAGTTCCACTGTTTCGTAAAAAAGGCCGAAACATTGTGCTCAATCAGTATGGTCAGATCCTGAGAGAAGATGTAGAGAAGATTATTGCCCTTGTTGACAAGACGACGGAATCATTTTCCAACATTACATCCGGAGGCGGAATTATCCATATTGCGGGAGTAACGCGAATGGCTGGACTTCTCCTTCCTCAGCTGGTGCGTAAATTCAAAGACCAGTCTGATACAGATGGAGATTTTCATTTTTATACCGATATGACGCCGCAGGTAATGCAGGGGGTTCGGGACGGCCGCTATAATATCGGATTTTGTTTCCGACAGGAATGGAAGGACGATTTGGAGGTTATTCCGTTTCAGAAGCAGGAGATGGTTGTAATCGTGAAGCCGGATCATCCGCTGGCCAAGAAGAAGAGTGTGACACTCCATGAGACACTGGAGTATCCGCAGATTGTCTTCAGCAATAAGAGCGCCATCAAGGACTCCATGGATGAATTCTGGTCCATGATTGATGAGAAACCAATCGTGGCTTATGAGATCGAACAGGACAGTTTGATCACAGAGATGATCTACTACGATTTTGGGATTGCTGTTCTGCCGAAGTTCCCGAATGTTGAGAAGCAGGGACTGGTGGCAATTCCGATTTCCGACCCACAGTGGAACAACTATTTCTACATGATTCGAAGAAAGGACGCCTTCCTGTCTCCAATGGAGAAGGAATTCTTTGAATTTTGTATGGAACACCGCGAATTATAAAGATATGAACAATATAAAAGGGCGTTGCACTAATTTTTTAGTTTAGTGCAACAGCCCTATTTTAATGCCTATATTATTTCTTTCGCCCAGTGGCTGTCTAAAACAGCTCCTGACACATCTGAACGCTTATCTTATGAAATGCATCCGTAATCAGGTCTGCATATTCGTGAAGGCCGTCCTGATGAAAATCCGGATTGTCAAAGCCGATGGATCTCATGCCAGCCCGCTTGGCTGCCAGAAGTCCATTCCGGGAATCCTCGATGACGAGACAGTTCGCAGGGTCCATACCCAGAAGGTCTGCTGCCTTTAAGAAGACATCTGGTTCCGGTTTTCCGTGTTCACATTCCTCGCCGCTTGCATAGGCGCGAATCATGGAGCGAATGTGGAATGTATCCATCACCCGGTTGATTTCTTCCGGTGAGCTTGAAGATGCGATGGCAAGTTGTATGCCTGCATCAGATAGACGATGGATAAAATCGATTACACCTGGAAGTGGATTGAGACCTTCTCTGGCCATGAGTGCATCTCGTTTTTTATTGATGATGTCGACACACGCATCCACTGTGAAGCCACTAAGGCCAGTTTCTTTGAAAATGCAGTTCCACATGAATTCATTGGTGACACCAGTAAAACGGAGTAGATAATCCGGCTCAATCTCGATGCCCTGTTCAGATAAAAATTCAGTGGTTGTAATCTTATAGCCTGGCTCAGTGTCGGCGATGACACCGTCCATGTCGAAAATGACTGCTTTTAGCATAGTTCCTCCATTGATTAAAAACCCCGTGGAAGCATGATTCCACGGGGCTGAAAATCGATTATTCTACTGTAACAGATTTTGCAAGGTTACGTGGCTGGTCAACGTTGTATCCTCTGTAAACAGTTGTGTGGTAAGCAAGGATCTGCATTGCAACTGTTGTAGCGAATCCACCGAAGAAGTCATCACATTTTGGAACTAAGATTAAGTCGTCGTATAATCCTGTATATCCACCTTCTTCTTCAGTTACGTCTGTGATTAAGATGACATGTGCACCACGTGCTTTTACTTCTTCCACGTTAGCCATTGTCTTGGAGAATACGTGATCCTGAGTAGCGATTGCGATGATTGGAACACCTTCTGTTACTAAGGAGATGGTTCCGTGTTTTAATTCACCAGCGTTGTAAGCCTCGGAGTTAACATAAGAGATTTCCTTTAATTTTAAGGAGCCTTCGCATCCGAATGCGTGGTCAAGTCCACGGCCAATGTAGAATGCGGAGAATGTATCTTTGATTTTGTAAGCAATCTTCTGAATATAGCTGTCCATCTCAAGAACTGCTGGGATTGTTTCTGTTGCTGCAACGAAACGGTCAAGGTAATCAGCGATTTCTTCGTCTGTTAAGATGCCCATTACTTCAGCAAGCTTTAATGTGATCAGATACATACCACAGCACTGTACGGTAAATGCTTTTGTGGAAGCAACAGCGATTTCCGGACCAGCATGTGTATATAATACATAGTCAGATTCACGTGCGATGGAAGAACCTTTTACGTTGACGATGGAGATTGTTTTTGCTCCACGTTCATTTGCAAGACGAAGTGCTGCAAGGGAGTCAGCTGTTTCACCAGACTGAGTGATGATAACTACTAAAGTATGTTCGTCCATGATTGGGTTCATGTAACGGAACTCAGAAGCGATTTCAACAGTTACTGGAATACGGCAAAGCTGTTCGATGATGGAACGTCCAACTAAACCGGAGTGCATTGCTGTACCACATGCTGTAACGATGACTCTGTTTACGCCTTCAAATAATTCGTCGTTGATTTTATCTGCAGAGAAATCAACCTTTCCGTTGTGGATACGAGGAAGAATGGTGTTCTTAACTGCTTCTGGCTGATCGTAGATTTCCTTCTGCATGAAGTAATCATAACCGCCCTTCTGAGCTGCAGTTGTATCCCAGTCAACGTGTAACATCTTAGGTGCTACAACCTGTTCATCCATTGTATATAAAGTTACTTTACCTTTTTCAAGAACAACGATGTGTTCTTCAGGTACTACGAAATAATCCTTAGAATAAGGAATTAATGCGATGACGTCAGAGCCGATGTAAGAACCAGCAGCTGTGTGTGCTACTACTAATGGGCTTGCGTTACGCATGGAGTAGATGACACCTGGACGGTCATGGAACATAACACAGAATCCGTAAGCGCCTTCTAAGATTTTGTCTGCTTCGCGTAATGCGGCAAATGGATCGCCGTCGTATAAAGAAGTGATCAATAATGCAGCGATTTCTGTATCTGTTTCAGATACAGGTGTAAGACCTTTTGTTGCAAGGTTATCTGCAAGTTCTTTATAGTTCTCGATGATACCATTGTGAACCAATGTCAGTTTTTCAGTTTTATGTGGATGAGCATTGGTTTCGGTAACTCCACCGTGAGTTGCCCAACGTGTATGTCCAATACCACATGTACCATATGTATCTGGAGTTGCAGCTACTTTATCACGTAAATCTGCAACCTTTCCTGTTGTTTTGATGATTTTTGTTTCATTATCCTGAACTAAAGCGATTCCGGCACTATCATATCCACGGTATTCTAAGCTCTGAAGACCGTTGATTAAGATATCAGCTGCCTGATTAATCCCTGTAAATCCAATGATTCCGCACATAATTAATTATCTCCTTCTGTTTTTTATTATCACTAGTCTATAACATTATGTGGCACCCTGATAATCCTGTCTCTGTAAACCGGAATTACTCCCGGGGTTTGTCAGAATATACGTGTTCAGGGGACACGGAAGAGTTCCCGCCGAATTTTCGATTGCTCTTCTCCTCGTCATCCCGCAAAGCGGGATCTGGCGCTTGCTATTTGCTTACTATGCCTCCTATATTTTTTTATGACTTTTGACCGCCACTTGTCAAAATCGCATATGAGAATATCACTCATACCACAAAAAGTCAAGTATATTATACCATAGAATTTACGTGAAATACACATTTAAGAAAATCATAAGAATTTTTTGTATAGATACTTCCTTTTGAAAGTGATATAATTTCTAGGATAAGATACATAGAGTGGATGAATAGGTTTAATTTTAAGGTGAGATTTATGAAAGAACGACTCAATTCCATATCAGGCAAAGTCAGCGCTGGTATGCGTAAAGTTCTGACTCCGATTGGCAGGGGTTGCTGGACAGTTTTAAAATTTTTATATAAATATCCGTTGTTGCTCAACATTCTGATTTCCTTTGTTCTGGCTGTTATTTTGGAAGAACTGGGAAGACAGACCTTCCCACTTGGTACATGGGGATTTATGACGGAGAAGACAACCATGTTCTTATACAGCATGTTTATCATTTTCTTCTCTTACTCTGTTGTATTCATTGTACGGCACAGGGTTTATGTCTATTCCATCGTTACCATCCTCTGGGGTATGGTTGGGTTTGTAAACTTTATGATGCTTTCTAGCCGTAATACACCATTTACCTACGTGGATGTTACACTGATGAAGGCAGTCCTTCCGGTTATTACCAACTATTATACCACCTTCGAAATCATTATGATGGCTGTGGGCGTGATGATCGGCTTATTATTCATCGTTTGTGGATATATGTATCTTCCAATTGAAGAGAAGTTTACAAAATCGAGAATGATTCGCAATCTGGCATTGTTTCTCGTGATCGCAGGTGCATTTGCCGGAACAACATACACAGGACTGAAGACCGATTTTATTACAACTGAGATCCACAACATCCGTCTGGCCTTCTCCGATTACGGCACACCTTACTGCTTCAGTGTCACAGCTTTAAAAACTGGTATTCCGACTCCTTCGAATTATTCTGAAAAGCATATTCAGAAGATAATCAAGAAGTCTGATGAACAGATTAAAAAGAATGAGAAGAAGCATCCGGTGAAGAAACAGACACCGAATATTATTTTTGTACAGTTAGAATCACACTTTGATATCACTCAGGTGAAGAATGTGAAGTTTAATAAGGATCCGCTGGAACATTTTCACAGATATATGCGCAATTATTCCTCCGGACATACCATGATGCCTTCCTACGGGGCAGGAACCGCCAACACAGAATTCGAGGTTATGACCCAGATGAATCTGGATGTATTTGGTGCGGCTGAATATCCTTACAAGACAGTACTCCAGGATCATACCTGTGAAAGCTTTCTTACTGATTTAAAGGAAGAAGGATATGCGACCCACGCCATCCATAATAATTCTGCGGCTTTCTACGACCGCGATCTGGTATTTGCCAATATCGGCTACGATTCCTTCCAGACCAAAGAAACCATGGATATCAAAGAGTGGACTGAGAATGGATGGTCCAAGGATAAGATTCTGACCAAACAGATTGTAGACTGCTTGGATTCCACCGGGGAACAGGATGCCATCTATACCATCTCCGTACAGGGACATGGCGACTATCCGACAAGTGAGATTGTGGAGAATCCAGTCATTTTCGTAGAAGACGGTATCAATCCGGACAGTGACCTATACCGCAAATACACCTATTACGCGAACCAGGTTGACCAGATGGACGATTTCGTCAACGATCTGGTACATGCCCTTGATAAAAGAGGGGAACCTACTATATTAGTTATGTATGGTGACCATCTTCCAAGTTTGGAAATTGAAGACGAAGATCTGACCTACGGTGAAAAGTACTGGACCAGCTACTTTATCTGGGACAACATCGGCCTTGAAAAGCAGGACGGCAATATTGAAGCGTATCAGCTCGCTTCTAATATTATGAACCGCGTGGGACTGCATTCTGGCACATTCACAAAATTCCATCAGGCACAGAAGGACAGCAAGCACTATATCAAGGATCTGACCAATCTCCAGTATGATGTATTCTATGGAAAGAACTATCTCTGGAATCAGGACAATCCTTATCAGCCAACTGAGCTTACCTTTGGTGTAAAGGAGCTGAAGGTGAATAAGATTTACGAATCTAAAGACAGCGTATTCATCTCCGGCAAGAACTTTACAAGCTTCTGTAAGGTGTTAGTAGAAGGCAATAAGGTCAGCACAACCTTCCACAATGATCATCTCATCGAGATTTCCAAGGAAGATATTCGAGACGGAGATACATTCGAAGTTGACATTATCAGTAAGGCTCCAAGAACCTTAAGACGTTCACCAAAGTACGTATTTAAGCTAAATTCAGAAAAATAACAGGTGGACATGACAATATCATTATGATATAATCTTTAAATGTCTACTTATGTAAATATGTACTCTTGGCGTGAGGGTATAATAGATAAATATTAGGAGGAATTTGTAAAATGAGTTTACAGGTTGAAAAATTAGAACATAATATGGCGAAGCTTACAATTACTGTTGACGCTGCTGAATTTAAGAAAGCTACAACACAGGCTTACAAAAAGCAGAAGAATCAGTTCAATATCCCAGGATTCCGTAAAGGTAAAGTACCTCAGATGTACATCGAAAAACTTTATGGACCAGAAATCTTCTATGAAGAAGCTGCTAACATCTGTATGGGACCAGCATACGAAAAAGAATTAATGAATTCTGATTTAGAAATCGTTTCCCGTCCAGAAATCGACATCATCCAGATCGAAAAAGGCAAAGATTTCATCTTTACAGCTGAAGTTGCTTTAAAACCAGAAGTAACATTAGGTCAGTACAAAGGTTTAGACGGTGTTGTTGAAGTAGAAGAAGTAACAGACGAAGAAGTATCTGCTGAATTAGTAAGATTACAGAAAGCCAACGCTCGTGAAATCTCTATCGAAGACAGAGCAGTTGCTGATGGCGACAGAGTAAATATCGACTTCAAAGGCTCCATCAATGGTGAAGCATTCGAAGGTGGTACAGCAGAAGGATTTGACTTAGTAATCGGTTCCCACTCCTTCATCGATACATTCGAAGAACAGTTAATCGGTAAGAACATTGGTGATGATGTTGACGTTAACGTTACATTCCCAGAAGATTACCAGGCAGCAGATTTAGCTGGTAAAGCAGCTTTATTCGAAGTTAAGATCAACGCAATCAAAGAAGAAGAACTTCCAGTAATCGATGATGAATTCGCTGATGAAGTTTCCGAATTTGAAACATTAGATGAATTAAAAGAATCTCTGAAAGCTCAGGTAGCTGAAAAGAAAGAACAGGCTGCTAAGACAGACAGAGAAAACAAAGTAGTAGAAGCTGCTTGCGCTAACGCTGAAATCGACATCCCAGAAGCAATGATCGAAGCAGAAGCAGAAACTATGGTGAATGAATTCGAACAGCAGATCACACAGCAGTTCGGTATGAGAATGGAACAGTACCTTGAAATGACAGGTAACACAGTAGAAGCTATGGTTGAAGAGATGAAACCACAGGCTGTTAAGAGAATCCAGTCCAGACTCGTATTAGAAGCAATCGTAAAAGCTGAAAACATCGAAGTAAGCGATGACGAACTTGAAGTAGAATACAACAAGATGGCTGAGATGTACCAGATGGATGTTGAACAGATCAAAGCTATCCTTGGCACAGAAGATCAGAAAGCAGCTATGAAAGCTGATATCGCTGTACAGAAAGCAGTAGACTTCATCGTTGCTGAATGTGTACAGTAATTCTTAATCGTTAGATTACTATTTACGATATTGAATCATCGTACAAATAATAAAAGCATATTTATGTGATATAAAGAAAGGGGAGACGGACTTCCCTTTCTTTACGCATATATAAACATTTTTCAGACAGGAGGAATCATTATGAGTTTAGTACCTTATGTCATTGAACAGACAGGACGTGGCGAACGTTCTTACGATATTTATTCCAGATTATTAAAGGATCGTATCATCTTTTTGGGAGAAGAAGTGAATGATGTAACAGCAAGCCTCATCGTTTCCCAGTTATTATTCTTAGAATCTGAGGATCCAGACAAAGACATTTCCTTATATATCAACAGCCCAGGTGGTTCTGTAACTGCAGGCATGGCAATCTACGATACAATGCAGTACATCAAGTGTGATGTATCCACAATCTGTATGGGTATGGCTGCCAGCATGGGTGCATTCTTATTAGCAGGCGGCACAAAGGGCAAGAGAATGGCTCTTCCGAATGCAGAAATCATGATCCATCAGCCATCCGGCGGTGCACAGGGTCAGGCAACTGATATGGAAATCGTTACAAGACACATCATTAAGACAAAGAAAAAATTAAATACTATCTTAAGTGAAAATACTGGTCAGCCATACGAAAAAGTATGTGCAGATACAGAAAGAGACAACTGGTTAGATGCCGAAGAAGCAGTTGCTTACGGAATCATCGACAGCGTAATTACAAAGAGGGATTAATATATGGCAGGAAGATTAGACGACAGAAATAAATTCCGTTGTTCCTTCTGTAATAAAACCCAGGATCAGGTTCGTAAGCTGATCGCAGGTCCTAAGGCTAACAGTGTATATATCTGTGACGAGTGTATTGAAGTATGCTCCGAAATCATTGCAGACGAATTCGAGCCATATGAAGATCAGGACGGCATCAACTTATTAAAACCAAAAGAAATCAAAGCATTTTTGGATCAGTATGTCATCGGGCAGGAAGAAGCCAAGAAGGTTCTCTCTGTTGCTGTATACAACCACTATAAGAAAATCATGGCCAATGAACATTCTGATGTGGAATTACAGAAGAGTAATATCCTTATGCTTGGACCAACCGGTTCCGGTAAGACCTTGCTCGCTCAGACACTGGCCAAAATCCTGAATGTTCCATTTGCAATTGCAGATGCAACAGCTCTTACAGAAGCAGGATATGTCGGAGAAGACGTTGAGAATATCTTATTAAAGATCATTCAGGCGGCTGATTATGACATTGAACGTGCCGAACGAGGCATTATTTATATTGATGAGATCGATAAGATCACAAGAAAGTCTGAGAATACATCCATTACCCGTGACGTATCCGGGGAAGGTGTACAGCAGGCATTATTAAAGATTGTGGAAGGAACCGTTGCTTCCGTACCTCCTCAGGGTGGAAGAAAGCATCCACATCAGGAATTCATCCAGATTGATACAACCAATATCTTATTCATCTGTGGTGGAGCCTTTGACGGTTTAGAAAAGATTATCGAATCCCGTACCGGTAAGAAATCTTTAGGCTTTAATGCTGTCATCGAACAGCAGAGCAAGAAGGACTTAGATGCCCTTTTAAAGAAGGTACTTCCTCAGGATTTAGTCAAATATGGCTTAATTCCGGAATTTGTAGGACGAGTACCAGTTGTTGTTTCCTTAGATAAGTTAGATGAGGAAGCATTAGTAAGCATTTTAACCGAACCTAAGAGTGCAATCGTAAAACAGTACAAGAAACTGTTTGACTTAGATGGTGTGGAACTCGAATTTGAGGATGAAGCACTCCTTGCCATTGCACATAAGGCAATCGAACGTGATACCGGAGCCCGTGGACTTCGCGCGATCATGGAATCTGTCATCATGGATCTCATGTATGAAATCCCATCCAATGACAGCATTAAGAAATGTATTATTACGAAAGAAACTGTAACAGAAGGTGCAGAACCAATTATGCTTCCATAGAGAATCCCTCTATGGAAGCTATTTTTAATAAGGAGAAGACAGATTTATGGTATTACCAATGGTCGCCCTCAGAGGCATCGTCATTTATCCAGGAACAACGGTGCATTTTGACGTGGCAAGAGAAATGTCTGCCGCTGCAGTACAGGAAGCCATGCAGAACAATCAGACAATCTTCCTGTGCAACCAGATTGATCCGAGTATAGATGAACCCCAGGAAGAGGATTTATTTGAAGTTGGCGTAGTCGCTGGCATCAAGCAGATCGTAAAGCTTCCGAAGAATGTTGCACGTGTATACGTAGAAGTAAAATCCCGTGCAAAAATCACAGAATTTTGTGAAACTGATCCATCCTTCCGCGTGGAAGTAGAAGAGATGGAGACAGAAGTAGAATTTTTAGAACACGAAGAAGCAGCTTATCTTGCTTCTTTACATACATACCTTTCTGACTATTCCGCCCAGAATCCAAAAACTAGTCAGGATTTCCTGATGAAGGCGATGCATATGCAGAATGTGGAACCGCTGGTATATGAAATTGCCACTCATATTCCATTTACTGTAGACAAAAAACAGGCATTATTAGAAATCAACGATCTGAAGGAACGCGCCAGAAAGCTGCTTGTATTTCTTGCAGAAGAAACAGAAATCACACAGGTGCTTTCCCAGATTCAGGCCAAAGTGAAGGCTGCCGTTGATAAAAATCAGAGAGATTATATGCTCCGCGAGCAGATGAATATCATTCGTGAGGAGCTTGGAGAGACTTCCATTGAGGAGGACGCAGACATCTTTTTAAAGAAGACAGAAGGCTTGGATGCGCCGGAAGAAATCAAAGAGAAGCTTTATAAAGAAATCAAACGTTTTAAGACCATTCCAGCCATGGCTGGAGACAGCGGTATCTTAAGAAATTATATTGAAACCATGTTGGAGATGCCTTGGAATCATACCAAACCAGAGAATGAGGACATGAAGAAGGCATTTGACATTCTGGAAGAAGATCATTTTGGCCTTGATCAGATCAAAGAACGTATCATGGAATTCCTGGCAGTCCGCGTGCTGAACAAGAAGGGGGAAGCACCGATCATCTGTCTGGTGGGCCCTCCAGGAACCGGAAAAACTTCCATCGGCCGTTCCATCGCAAGAGCCCTTGATAAGGAATATGTACGAATCTCCTTAGGTGGCGTTCGTGACGAAGCAGAAATCAGAGGACATCGAAAAACCTATGTTGGTGCCATGCCTGGACGAATCACAGAGGCAATCAAGAAGGCCGGCGTGAAGAATCCATTGATCTTATTTGACGAAATCGACAAAACAGGTAAGGATCAGCGTGGCGATACTGCATCTGCGTTACTGGAAGTACTTGACGGCGAGCAGAATTTTGCTTTCCGTGATCACTATATGGAAGTGCCGATCGACTTAAGCGAAGTGCTCTTCATCTGTACAGCCAACGATGCTTCTACTATTCCAAAACCACTTTATGACAGAATGGAAGTCATCGAAGTGTCCAGCTACACTGAGAATGAGAAATATCACATCGCAAAGCAGTACCTTGTGGAAAAACAGTTAAAAGCCAACGGTTTAAGTGGAAAACAGGTTAAATTCCGCAAGGAAGCTATCGAAGAACTGATCAAAAACTATACAAGAGAAGCGGGTGTTCGTTCTTTGGAACACAAGATCGGTGATATTTGCCGTAAATCTGCCCGTATCATCTTAGAAAAAGACAAAAAATCCATCACCATCACGAAGAAGCGTGTGAAAGAGATGCTTGGCATGCCGCTTCGCAGCAGTGAGGATCACAATTTAGAACCACAGGTAGGGGTTGTACGTGGACTTGCATGGACTGCTGTGGGCGGAGATACCCTCCAGATTGAGGTTGGTGTGATGCCAGGCAAGGGCAAGCTTACCCTGACCGGTAATCTGGGTGATGTTATGAAGGAATCTGCACAGATTGCCTTAAGTTTCATCCGTTCCATCTCTGAAGCCCATGAGATTCCAACAGATTTCTTCGAAACCCATGACATCCACATCCATGTGCCGGAAGGTGCTGTGCCAAAGGATGGCCCATCTGCGGGTGTCACCATGACAACTGCCCTTTATTCCGCAATCAGGGATATTCCGGTTCGCGGCGACATCGCCATGACTGGTGAAGTAACCCTTCGAGGTAATGTTCTTGCCATCGGCGGTTTAAAAGAAAAGCTGTTAGCAGCAAAGAACGCAGGCGTGAAGGAAGTATTCGTTCCTGCAGCCAATAAGAAAAATGTGAAGGAAATCAGTGAAGAAATCACAGAAGGACTGACCATCACATATGTAAAACATGTAAGTGAAGTATTGAAAGGAGCAATGGTATGATCATCAAATCAGTAAATCTTGAGACAGTTTGCGGTATCACAAGTACTCTGCCAAAGAATGAGCTGCCGGAAATCGCATTTGCCGGCAAGTCCAATGTTGGGAAATCCTCTCTCATCAATGGTCTGATGAACCGTAAATCCCTTGCCCGTACTTCTGCCCAGCCAGGGAAAACACAGACCATTAACTATTACAATATCAATGACGAGCTTTATTTCGTTGACCTCCCAGGATACGGCTATGCCAAGGTTTCCGAAGATACAAAAAAACAGTGGGGTAAGATGATCGAACGTTACCTTCACACTTCCGAAACCTTAGTACTGGTATTCTTATTAATCGATATCCGCCATGATCCATCTGCAAATGATCGTCAGATGTACGACTGGATCATCTCCAACGGCTATTACCCTGTCATCATCGCAACAAAGCTTGATAAATTAAAGAGAAGCCAGGTGCCAAAGCATGTGAAAGCCATTCGTACCAAGATGAAGCTGCGTGGAGATACACCGGTATTCCCTTATAGTGCGCTGAGTAAGCAGGGAAGGGAAGAGATCTACGACTTCATAGATGAGGTGCTGGCCAATGTGGAGGAAGTTGAGGAGTAGGCTGTTTTTTCTATATACAGACCTAAGCTCATCCTCAAACTCAATCGAAGAACAAAGAAAAGCTGAAAAGTCCGGTGTGCAGGTTTTCATTCCGAATGTATTTTAGAGCATGAACAAAACTGTAAAAAGTATGTGGATGATCAGACACGAAGTGTCTGCTCGCCACATACTTTTTTTCGTCCTGTTCATTGCCTAAAATAGCATTCGAACCTGCACACCGGACTTTTGCTTTTCTAGCTGTTCTTCTCAAATGAGTTTAGAGGATGGGCTTAGGCCTGAATATATAGAAGAAACGGCCGTGTCAGCTTCCTCCACATCAGCCAGTTGTGCGCGCATAGTGAGAGTTTTGAGGTGTATTCGACGCCTGCGGAGAAGCTGATATGAATAGATGGACTGCTCGCTCTTTGCGTCTCCATGCTTCACTGGAATGATTCAAAAGAATGATAGAAAAACTTGCGGACAGATTCTCTCTGAAATTGTATTTTATCTAAATGAACTGCATGAAAAAAGTACGTGGGTGTAAGACATGTGTGTCTTACAATCACGTACTTTTTGATTGCTGTACATTTATTAAAATACAATTTATCTACAGAGAGGACAATCTGTCTGCCTAGTTTTTCATCATTCTTTTGTTTTTTCCAGTGAAGCATGGAGACGCAGAAAAGCGAAGCAATCCATCTACTCAAATAACAACTTCTCCACAAGCAATCCATACACCTCAGAACTCGTGTCCGTCCAATGGTCACAAATCCGAATCGCATCCTCCTCGCTTCCAACATTCAACGTCAGATCCAGCAGGATATTCCCCTTCTCCTTGATCACCCCATGAATACAATACTCTTGTTTCTTGGCTTGATAGTATTCTGCGGTGATTTCCACTTCGTTGCGAAGCTCGTATTTGTTGTCTTCGAAGTAGGTTAAGATGTCCTGCTTGATGGCAGGGGACATACGATCGCCAAACATATCAACAGCTTCCCGGCCGGCTGAGAGAATATGATAGAGGGAAGAATTACGGACATTCTCCACGGTGATCATCTCTGCATCAACGAGCTCGTTGATGGCGGACTGGAGAGTAAAGTAGTTGGTGTAGCCCCTGTCGATGACGTATTCCACAATCTGGGAGTTGGTCAGTGGGAAATCTACTTTATTCAACATGAAGAGGATGATTAATTTATATAATAAATTGGTGTCCTGTGTCATGGCACAATGCTCCTTGGGTAATGTTTTTGCGTTTCATCTCCTGTGCGATGGTATTGAGTACTTTTCGCTTGTTGCCACTCCAAAGTGGGGCAATCAGCAGATTCTTCGGGCCATCGCCGGTGATGCGGTGGACAACCATGTCTTTTCTAAGGTGCGCAAGGCAGGTAATGAGGAAGTCCACATATTCCTCCATCTCAAAAACTGGAAATGGATGGTTTATATAATCCCTTCCCATGGCGGTATCCGACAGGATGTGAAGCATGGACAGCTTCACGCCGTGGACGGGGAGCTTATTCAGATAGGTTACGGAAGCAAGCATATCTTCTTTCGTTTCGCCAGGCAGTCCGAGGATGAGGTGGACGACCACGGGGATACCCCTTTCTGCAAGCTTTGATACAGCGTCCTCAAAGACTGCAAGCTCATACCCCCTGTGAAATGCATCTGCCGTTTTCTCATGTATCGTCTGAAGCCCCAGTTCGATAAAGAGAGGCTTGATGGCAGCAAGCTCTGAAAGAAGATCTAAAATCTCATCGGGCAGACAGTCCGGTCTGGTTCCAATGGAGATGGCAGCAATCTGTGGGTGGGAAACTGCTTCATAATACAGGCTTCGAAGCCGGTTTACGTCACCGTAGGTACTGGTAAAGGCCTGAAAGTAGGCGATATAAGAGCCGCCAGCTTTGTGCTTTACCAGGTTGATGCCTTCCTCAATCTGTGCAGTGATGGATTGATGGGAGGCGGAGGCGAAATCGCCGGAGCCGGCAGCACTGCAGAAGGTGCAGCCGCCATAGCCCTTGGTGCCATCTCTGGTGGGACAGGTACAGCCTGCGTCCAGAGAAACTTTATATAATTTTTCCCCGAAGGTATTCTTGACATAACTATCGAAGGAATAAAATCGCTTTCCGTGCCAGTTAGCAGTATGCATACTACTAGATCAGATCCTTAACCGCTTTTGCAACTGTGTCTGCAAGACGTGGGTCAAATGGAGCTGGTAAGATATTTACGTCGCTTAATTCATCTTCAGAGATTAAGGAAGCGATTGCTTTTGCTGCAGCAAGCTTCATATCTTCTGTGATTGCTTTTGCGCGGCCTTCTAAAGCACCCTTGAAGATGCCAGGGAATACTTCTACGTTGTTTACCTGATTTGGGAAGTCAGAACGGCCTGTTCCAACAACTCTTGCGCCAGCAGCGCGAGCTAAGTCAGGCATGATTTCTGGAACTGGGTTTGCCATTGCAAAGAGGATAGAATCATCTGCCATGGAAGCAACCATCTCCTGAGAAACGATACCAGGTGCAGATACACCGACGAAGATGTCAGCGCCAACCAAAGCGTCTGCTAATGTACCGCTGATGTTTCTTGGGTTTGTGATCTGAGCCATGTTTTTCTGTGCCCAGTTAAGACCTTCTGTGTCTTTGCCGACAACGCCGTTGATATCACACATTGTGACATCCTTAAAGCCGTAGCGGATTAAGAGACGACCGATTGCCATACCGGCAGAGCCACAGCCGTTGATGATGACTTTGGCTGTTTCCTTATCTTTGCCTGTCACTTTCATGGCATTGATCACACCTGCTAAAACAACGATTGCTGTTCCGTGCTGGTCATCGTGGAATACAGGAATATCTAATTCTTCTTTTAAACGGTTTTCGATTTCGATACAGCGAGGTGCGGAGATGTCTTCTAAGTTGATTCCGCCAAATGCTGGTGCGATATTCTTAACGATATTCACAATTTCATCTACATCCTGTGTTTCAAGACAGATTGGGAATGCATTGACGCCACCGAATTCCTTGAATAAGACACATTTGCCTTCCATTACTGGCATGGCAGCGTGTGCACCGATGTTACCAAGTCCTAAAACTGCACTACCGTCGGATACAACGGCGATTGTGTTGGATTTGATGGTGTATTTGTAAGCTGCTTCTTTGTCCTGTGCGATTACCTTACAAGGTTCTGCAACACCAGGAGTATAAGCAAGTGCTAAATCTTCTTTGGATTTTACTTCACATTTGGAAGTTGTTGTGATTTTTCCATTCCATTCTTCATGAAGCATTAAAGCTTTTTCTGCATTTGTCATGATGTTCTCCTTCTTATTGAATTATGATTTATTGAATTATTATATTGTTGAAAAATATTTTTAAAATAATACCACGTAAATTATCATAGCATTTTGCAAATAATAGTGCAATCATTTACAATAGAAGATAAGAAGAATCAGGAGGACAGATTATGACATTACAGCAAAGCAAAGGAATCTTATTATTTGATTATGATGGAACATTAGTAGACGGAAGCATCGGCATCCATCATATGAGTGAACGAACATTAAAGGCATTAAAGGATGCAAGAGAGAACGGATATATCGTGATGCTCGCCAGCGGACGAAGCATCGCCATGGTACTGCCGGTAAAGGATAATTTTAATGGATTTATCACCAGCAACGGTGCTCATGCAGAAATTCTTGGGGAGAGCTACCATGATATGCATATTCCTGTAGATGTGTTGAAGGATATTCGTACATTTATGAAGGGGAAGGAAGACCGTATCACTGGAAACTTCGAAACCCAGGAAGGCGCCAAGGCACTCGCCTACGGCACACCGTTATACCACCACAACATCGCATATTTTAATCTGGATGAGAGTCAGTATTCTCCATTTGAAGGGGATTACAGCACAGGATTCCATAAAATGACCATTGCCTACACCGATCCGACAGCGATCAAAGAGATGATCGAAACATTTGACGGGCGTATCGAAATCATCGACCATCCACTGGAAAACTATGCGGAAGTAATGCCATTTGGCTGTACCAAGGGCATGGCCTTAGAAGCAATCCTTGAAAAGACAGGCTATGACCGTGACAAGATTTATGCATTTGGCGACTCTGAGAATGATGTCACCATGCTCAAGGCAGCAGGACATGCAACCATCATGGCAAAGCACAGCCCTGGCATGGAAGAAATCGCAGAATTTGTCACAAAACTTGTGGAAGAAGAAGGCATCGAATATGCATTAAAACATTACGGAATTATTGCATAAGTATCATAGTGTGATATAATTGTGACAGTATGACTCGAAGTGTCATTCGAGGAAAGGAAGTAGGAATTATGTCAAAAGTACACATGGAGAACGTTCGATGTATCAATTGTGGAGAGGAATCCGGATTCCGATTCTATGATATGATCGATCCAATGTTTAATCAGGAAACAAAAGACAAGGTATTATCCGGTGAGATTTTCACCTTCACATGCCCACATTGCGGGGCCAAAAGAAGAATCACCTACGATACCATTTATCAGGAAATCGGTAAGGGCTGGTATTTTCATCTTGTAACTTCAGAGGAGTCCTATGTTCAGGCAATCAATATCTACGCAGACCGTGATGCGCACAGCGGTACAGTGTTAGCCAGCGAGATCGTACGAATTGTACTCTCTCAGAATCAGCTCTCTGAGACCATTCGAATCTTTGACGCGGGGCTTGATGACCGTGTGGTTGAGATGATCAAAGCCTATTATCTGTCTGAATTAGAGAAGCAGATGCCGGAACTTGCAGTGGCGGAAGTGCTTTTCTATGTCAATGAGGAGGGCGCTTACGAGATTGTGTTCCTCTGTCAGGATGGAAACCATATAACCGTAAACTTCAGTAGAGAAATGTATGATGGCATTTACCAGGATATCGGTGTGAAGCTGCCACCGATCAACCAGGAAATCGAGGTTGACATGGAAATTGCCATGGAATATCTGGAAAGATTTTAATTATGATCGGAAAATTTATACTGGAATATATATTAGATGATTTTATCCTTTTAATGATGATTGTCGGTCTGTGGGTCGTATTGGTACCGAACTCACCGGCCATCAAGAGGGACAGGGATTTCCTGCGACATCTTAGTATCGTGGTGATACTGATGTCGATCTTTACCCATTTGGAAATCGCTTTGGGAGAACTGCCATATCCGACGAAGGCTCATGTTGTGGTGTCCTGGATCTGTTATTCCTTCAAACCATGCGTGGTATTATCACCTCTGAGTCTGACGATCAAGAACAGAATGAAATACCGGATGATGTGGCTGCTTCCGGTGCTGAACTCGCTGATCTATTCCACGGCGTTGTATTCCCCAATCGCCTTTTCTTATAATGAACAGAATATCTTTATTCGAGGCCCACTGGGATTTAGTGTGCATATCATCTCTGCAATCTGTATGGGCATATTCATCTACAATTCCTGGGGTACCTTCGGAGATCGAAGAGAGAAATCCCATTATATTCTGATCTTTATCGGCGGCGCAGGAATGCTGGCTGTCCTTGTGGAAACCTTTGGGGTAAGATATTGTGTCAATGAAACAGTCATCCTCTGCTGTTACGCATACTATGTGTATCTTCATATCCATTATGCCAATAAGGCGTTGGAGAAGCAGAAAGAACGCCTGCGAAATCAGAGGGATGCGCTGATGATTTCCCAGATTCAGCCTCATTTTATGTATAATACACTGAATATTATCTATTATCTGTGCAGAACCAATCCGACTCTTGCCGGAGAAACGGTAGTGAAGTTCTCAGATTACTTAAGGAACAACCTTGATATGAGCACGAAGCCGGATCAGCTTATTCCGTTTTCTCAGGAACTCCAGCATACCAAAACCTATGCTGATATTGAGATGCTCCGCTTTGAAAATGTTACTGTCGAGTACAACATTGAGTGTGACAATTTCCTTGTTCCGGCGCTTTCCGTTCAGCCTATGGTGGAGAATGCGATCCGACATGGTGTACGAGGAAAAGCAAAGGGTGTTGTTCTGGTGACTGCCCAGAAGCGATCAAAAGATTACGTGGTCCAGATTAAGGACAACGGAATCGGATATATCAAACAAAGCAAACAGATGGACAAGCACGAGCATATCGGTATCGGGAATGTAAAAGAACGTATCGAGATGATGTGTGGTGGAACCTTCGATATCTCCATGATCAAAGGCGTGGGGACAACAGTTACACTGACCATTCCAGAAATGAAAGAGTAATAGCAATGCTATTGCTCTTTTTTTAGCTTTTCTGCTATAATATAATAGACTAATTGTGAAATTGAGGCGAGAACATATGGAAACAAGAGAACTTTTAGAAAAAGTAAAAACAGGTGAAATCACCATTGAAGAAGCAGAGAAGGTATTTCGCAAGCAGCCCTTTGAGGATATGGGATTTGCGAAATTAGATCATCATCGCAAGGTAAGATCAGGATTTGCAGAAGTAATCTTCTGCAGTGGCAAAAGCAATGAACATCTGCTAAAAATCTTCGCCAGACTTTTTGAACAGGATGGGGAGGTGTTCGGGACACGCTGTTCGAAGGAACAGGCAGAATTGATTCTTGCGAAGTATCCGGAAGCATCCTATGATCCATTATCTCGCATTATCAAAATAGAAAAGGAAGGAAAAAAACGAATTGGTAAAGTGGCAGTCTGTTCGGCAGGTACTGCTGATTTATTCGTGGCAGAAGAAGCTGCACAGACAGCAGAGTACTTTGGTACCAACGTAGAACGTGTCTACGATGTGGGTGTTGCAGGTATTCATCGTCTGCTTTCAAGAATTGACACCATTCAGGACGCCAACTGTATCATTGCTGTTGCAGGTATGGAAGGAGCACTTGCCAGTGTTATCGGCGGATTGGTTGACAAGCCAGTCATTGCTGTACCGACAAGTGTGGGTTATGGCGCAAGCTTTCATGGTGTGTCCGCTTTGCTGACCATGATCAATTCCTGTGCCAATGGAATTGCTGTTGTGAATATCGACAATGGCTATGGCGCAGGTTATATGGCAACACAGATCAATCGTTTAGGAGTAAATAGGAATGAGTAAAACTTTATATTTAGAATGTAGTTCAGGAATCAGCGGCGATATGTTCGTTGCATCCATGCTTGATTTAGGAGCAGATCAGCATGCATTAGAGCATGCACTGGCATCAATTCCTGTAGATGGTTACAGCATCAAGATCAGCCGTGTGTCTAAAAGTGGGCTGGATGCATGTGATTTTTCAGTGATTTTAGATGAGAAGCATGAAAACCACGATCATGACATGGAGTATCTTCACGGCCATGATCATCACCACCATCATGATCATGACCACGAACACCATCATCACCATGATCACGGCCACGAACATCATCATCATCATGATCATGACAATGAACATCATCATCACCATCATGATCATGTACATGATCAGAATCACCACCATCATCATGAACATCGCGGACTCCCTGACATCTTACATATCATTGATCATACAGAGATTTCTGCCCGTGCCAAGGATCTTGCAGTACGCATCTTTGACATTTTAGCAGAGGCAGAAAGTAAAGCCCATGGACTTCCAAAGGATCAGGTGCATTTTCATGAGGTTGGAGCAGTGGATTCCATCGTGGATATCATTGCAGCAGCCGTTTGTATGGACTTACTGGATGTGACAGAAGTCATTATTCCGGAATTATCTGAAGGCAAAGGCTTTATCCGCTGTCAGCATGGCATGATTCCAGTGCCGGTACCGGCAACAGCCAATATTGTGGCAGCACATGGATTAGTACTTCATCCACTTGGAATTGAAGGGGAATTCGTAACGCCAACCGGAGCAGCCATTGCGGCAGCAATCATGACAGGCAAGAAGCTTCCAGCATCCTACAAGATTACAAAGATGGGTATTGGAGCTGGCAAACGTGAATATGAAAGACCAAGTCTTCTCCGCGCGATGCTGATTGAACAGGCATCCACAGAGAGTGACTATATCTATAAATTAGAGAGCAATATTGACGACTGCAGTGGCGAGATGCTTGGATATGCCATGGAACGACTCATGGAAGCAGGGGCAAGGGATGTCCATTATATTCCAGTATTTATGAAGAAGAATCGTCCGGCATATCTGCTCAATGTAATCTGCAGCGAAGATCTGGTATCTACCATGGAAGATATCATTTTTGCTGAAACAACAACCATCGGCATTCGAAAGATGAAGATGGAACGTGCGATACTTGTGCGCAGAGCAGAGACATTTGCCTCATCTATGGGAGAAGTGGAGATGAAGGTCTGCGGAAGGGAAGACGGACTGGTACGTGCCTATCCGGAATATGAATCTGTAGCGAAGATCGCGAAGGAATTGGGAAAACCATTTTATGAAGTGTATCAGCAGGTGATTGCTGAATGGAAATAAAAGGGGTGTAGAAATGAGAAAATATCTTATAACAAGTCTTCTCCTTGTTTGTGCCATGCTTATGCTGCTGACAGGGTGTGGCCGCGGCAAGGATGAGAAGAAGAAAAAAGCAGAGAAAACAACCGAAGAAATCAAGATGACACAGGTCTATATCGGAAGCAAGGACGATTACGGAAAGTATAATATCACTTATACCGGTGAACTGACTCCGGAGAAGCTTCTTCAGGGCATCACAGATACCGCGGGATGGAACCTGGATCTGGCTGAGAAGATCACAGTGGATAAGGATAACGGCTATAAAGTGGCATTTTCCAAGAAATCTCTGTTCTATACAGCGCAAAATCTGCCAAAGGATGACGAATTCTACATCGAAGGGACAGAGAATTACTACGCAACCGTATTAGACAGTATTAAACAGACACTTTACCAGCATTATAAGACTAAGGATGACAAGTTTAAGATTTACTATTTCGGGCCGGACGAAACTGCCCTTGAAATTAAGGAAATCGGCAAGACATTGGTTATGGGCAATTCCTATGAAAGCTTCTATGTCTATACACCTGGTCAGAGCTCTGTATATCACAGTAATAACGTGGCTACTTATGATACAGAAGCAATTTTTATCAATCGTGTGGATGATGAATTTGTGAAAATGCGTGTCGGCGCGCAAATCTACTCATACCGTGTAACATATCCGGCATTAAAGACCATCATGAGAACATCCAGCGAGGGTGACATCTTACGTATACGAATCAAGGAAGATGAAAATAACGGCGAGAAGTTAGTTACTAAGATCTTCTGGAGGAAGAAGAAATAATGGATCATGAATACATGCATGAACATGGCATTCCTCACTCTCATGGGGAAGGACATGGACATACCCATAGTCATACACATACAAAAGCGGTTCTCAACCGTCTATCCCGTGCCATTGGCCATCTTGAATCGGTCAAGCGCATGGTGGAAGAAGGGCGAGACTGTTCTGAAGTGCTGATCCAGCTGGCAGCAGTCAAATCTGCCCTTAACAATACTGGTAAAGTGATCTTAAAGGACCACATCGAACACTGTATTGTTGATGCAGTGCAGGAAGGGGATATGGCAGCCATCGATCAGTTGAATAAAGCTATCGACCAGTTTATGAAGTAAGGAAAGGACGAAACATGAAAAAATTATCTATGATGCTTCTGCTCGTTATGATGCTGATTATGACATGCTCTGTGGCAGCATTTGCAGAAGAAACCATCGACCCAGATGTGAAAAAACCGATTATGAGCTCTGTTATCCGCAAAGGAAAGGGCAAAACAACAATCAAGTGGAAAGAAGTGGCAGGCGTAAGCGGTTATGAAATCGAATACGCAACAAAGAGTGACTTTAGCAATGCGAAAAAAGTTGTTGTTGCAGGCAAGACAACTGTATCCAAAACCCTTGCAAAAGACAAGGTTTCCACAACCAAGAATACCATCATTCGTATGAGATCTTACAAAAAGGTGGGAGACGACAAGGTATATTCCAAATGGAGTCCAAAAGTAAAAATCATCGTATGGAACAAGGATTGGAAATATGCGAAGAATTCCAAAATTCACTCTGACCCAGCTGTATTATATTATGCAACTGCAAATTCCAAGAAGATTACCGTAGCTGTCAATGCCGGCCACGGTACAAAGGGAGGCGCAAGTGTCAAAACCTTAAGCCATCCGGATGGCACTGGTAAGGTAACAGGTGGAACCAATGCAAAGGGTGCTAAAACATCCATCGCAGTGTCTGGCGGCACTACTGTGCAGGGCAAATCCGAAGCATCTGTGAACCTCACTGTAGCGAAGAAGGTGAAAGCTTCTTTATTAAAGGAAGGATATAATGTATTGATGATCCGTCAGGATTCTGACATTCAGCTCGATAACATTGCGAGAACTGTTATGGCCAATAACAATGCAAATGCACACATCGCAATCCACTTTGACTCTACAACCAGCAACAAAGGCGCATTCTACATTGGTGTACCAGATGTCAAATCCTACCGTAATATGGCACCAGTAAAGAGCAACTACAAGAAACATGAAGCTCTTGGTAAAGACTTAATTTCCGGATTAAAGAGTGCTGGCGTTAAGATCTTCAGCAGTGGACGTATGGCAATTGACCTGACTCAGACTTCCTATTCTACAATTGCTTCCGTTGATATCGAAGTTGGTGACCGCAATTCTTCTATTTCAGATGCAGCATTGACAAAAATCAGCAAAGGTATTGTAAAAGGTATCAAAAAGAATCTGTAGACCCGTAAGTTTTCTGAATATTTGTTGTAATCAAAATAGGTATCGCTTATAATAGAAAGACAACTTATCAATTTTCTTGGGAGGACAAAGATGAAGAATGAATTAGTCATCGTTGTTGACTTTGGTGGACAGTATAATCAGTTGGTTGCCCGCCGAGTTCGTGAATGTAACGTATATTGTGAAATCTATTCATACAAAACAGACATTGAAAAAATCAAAGAGATGAATCCAAAGGGAATCATCTTAACAGGTGGACCAAACAGCTGTTACGAAGAAGGTGCACCTACATATACAAAAGAATTATTTGAATTAGGTATTCCAGTACTTGGTTTATGCTACGGCGCACAGATGATGCAGCATATCTTAGGCGGCAAGGTTGAACGTGCAGATGTACAGGAATATGGCAAAACAGCAATTACAGTTAATACAGCTTCTCCATTATTTGCAGGTGTTCCAGAAGAAACAACCTGTTGGATGAGCCATTTTGACTATATTAGTGCTATGGGTGAAGGATTCGTATCCATTGCTCATACAAAAGACTGTCCGGTAGCAGCAGCAGAATATGCAGAAAAGAAGTTATACGGAATTCAGTTCCACCCAGAAGTACTTCACACACCAGAAGGAACCAAGATGATCTTCAACTTTGTTCGTAATATCTGTGGCTGTGTAGGCGACTGGAGAATGGACGACTTCGTAGCATCCCAGATTCAGCAGATTCGCGAAAAAGTAGGCGACGGTAAAGTATTACTTGCCCTCTCCGGTGGTGTTGACTCTTCCGTACTTGCAGCTTTACTTGCAAAAGCAATCGGCAAACAGCTTACCTGTGTATTCGTAGACCACGGTCTTATGAGAAAGAACGAAGGCGATGAAGTAGAAGGTATCTTCGGACCAGAAGGCAACTTCGACATCAACTTTGTACGTGTCAACGCACAGGATCGCTACTATGCAAAATTAGCAGGTATCACAGAACCAGAACAGAAACGTAAGATTATCGGTGAAGAATTCATCCGTATCTTCGAAGAAGAATCCAAGAAGATCGGTGCAGTAGATTTCCTTGCACAGGGAACTATCTATCCAGACGTGGTAGAATCCGGACTTGGCGGTGAATCCGCAGTCATCAAATCTCATCATAACGTAGGCGGTCTTCCAGATTACGTAGATTTCAAAGAAATTGTAGAACCACTTCGTAACTTATTCAAAGACGAAGTACGTAAAGCAGGCCTTGAACTTGGCCTTCCAGAATTCTTAGTTTACCGTCAGCCATTCCCAGGCCCAGGTCTTGGAATCCGAATCATCGGCGAAGTAACCGGCGAAAAAGTAAGAATCGTACAGGATGCAGATTACATCTACAGAGAAGAAGTAGACAAAGCTGCAGCAGCATACAAAGAAGAACACGGAGAAGAAGCACCATGGATGCCAAACCAGTACTTCGCAGCCCTCACAAATATGAGATCCGTAGGTGTTATGGGTGACGAAAGAACGTACGACTACGCAGTAGCCGTACGTGCCGTAAGAACCATCGACTTCATGACAGCAGAAGCAGCAGACCTTCCATTCGACGTGCTTCAGATTGTTATGAATCGTATTATTAAGGAAGTTCGTGGCGTCAACAGAGTGTTCTATGACCTTACTTCTAAACCACCTGGAACAATTGAGTTTGAATAATCGCGTATTTTCAAGAAAGCCTTATTTTAAGCCATTTTCTGAAGGTCGGAATGCTATGTGATACTAAAATGATACTAGAAATCAGCATTCCATTATTCTTTTACAGAGCATGAAAATGCCCTATGAAAAACGACAATGTTTTTCATAGGGCTATTTTTATGCTCTTTTTCTTTTGAGAATTATTCTCTTTTTAACGCGTGGATCAGGGCATCACTCAGTGATTCGGATGGAGCCTGTGCTGTGATACGAGAACTGTCCAGGCGAGGATACTGATAACGCCAGTTATCATACTCTTCCTGTGTGATCTCTCCAGTTCTTAACTTTGATGCCATTTCATTCCAGACACAAAGCATCTTATGAAGTTCTGCAGCATCCGTGTTCTGACGTACATTGACACGCATGCAGACCTCTCCATCGAGTTCTGCGACTTGTAAACCGAAGGTATCTTCTAATGCAAAGAGGGTATGCATCAATCCGATATAGGAATCAATATCAGGAACTGTGAGTGCCTGGGGAGTTACTTCAAGGATGGAGGCCATTGAAGCAACCAGGTCACTCTTGGGGATTCTTGCCTCTTTCTCATACTGGGC
>JAZLGR010000006.1:0-14038 GCA_045616445.1 Candidatus Fimousia sp.
CACAATCGATCATCTTATCGACGTTTTCGATGACAGAAGGACGCGGGCGGAGGAGATATAACATTTCTTCATAATGATCTCGAAAGATTTCCTGTAATACATTCATATGATTATTATGAAGGAAAACGAAGCAAAAAGAAAACCCACCCCTCAAAGAATGAGGGGCAGGGGAGTTGAGAGTGTGCGAAGCACACTTTTTTATGACGTAACACGTGTTATGATACCTTTTATAATAAAATAATGATTGACAGAATCTGTTTATTAATAAAAAAGGGGTAAGTATAACAGAAAGGAGTTTTGAGAATGAAGAAAGCTTATGTGAAACCAGAGATGGATTTTGAAGAAATAATGATGAATCAGTCAATTGCAGCTTGTTCGAAAGTTAAGGATTGCTATCAGTTTTATGGTCAGAGAAGAGATGATGGTTATAATACGAACGATTGGTTAACAGAAGGTATTGGCTCTGATGTTAAAACATGGTGTGAAGCACATCAGTATGAGTTTACCTGGACAAGAAACGGTAATGAGGGTACTACCAAATTTTTGTGGGAAGACTGGGATAACTCTGGCAGCTGGACTGATGGTGATAATATCCAGGCTCTTTATACTAAGCCAGAGGATATTTCAGTAGAAATGATTATTGAACGTATTAAAAAGGGGGCTTCTATTGTCAGCTAATTGGGGATAAATTATTTATGGTATCATTATCAAATTTAGGAATCATTGGTCAGTTTGAATTGACACCGCACTGTAATCTTAATTGTAAACTTTGTTATATGCATGAATCATCAGAAGTAGGAAGAAATACTCTTCCTGCTTCTTTCTGGATTGAGCAAGCAAAACAAGCTGTGAAGAATGATATGTTGGTGCTTTCTCTTACTGGAGGAGAAACACTCCTATATCCTGAACTGGATCAGCTTATGGATGCATTATGCAATTTGGGAATCTTAATTTCCTTTAATACAAATGGTATTTTAGTGGATAAGAATAGAGTTGAATGGTTCCTCAAATACTTTCCAAATAAAGTGAATATTTCTTTGTATGGAGCCACTGATCAGACTTATGAAAAATACTGTGGATTGAAAGATGGCTTCACAAGGGTTGCCGATGCAATTGATATGCTTTTGGAAGCAGGTATAAATGTATATTTGAATGGGTTGATTACTCCCGATAATATACATGAGTTGTCGGCTATGCACAAATTTGCTCAGGAACGAAACTTGATTCTTCATGCATCTTCATATGCTTTTCCTATGCGTACCAAACCGGGACTTAATATACGAGGAGAGCATCGTTTTCGTGCAGAAGATGCTGCAGTTGCTTCAGTAATTGACAGCAAGATTTTATATGGATCACAAAACTTTAAGAACATGGGTGCTGTAGGTTTATTTGAGATTGATCAGTGCAGACAGGGGATTACACATTCAGTATGCGAAGATTGTAACGGAGGTTACAGAAATTTTCATATTTTTTATGATGGGAAGATGCGTACCTGTGCTTTGTATACAAAAATTTCAATCTCCTTGGATGAGTATTCTTTTAGTCAGGCTTGGGAATTGTTGCAAGAAAAGATGAAAGCTATTCCATTTCCTGCGAAATGTAATGCTTGTGATAGAAAATGTATTTGTCCTGTTTGTAAGGCTGCCGTTTATCTGGAGACAGGAGATGTTACGGAAGCACCTGAGTATTTATGCAGATATAGTCAGATTTATGAGGATATATTAAGAAAGGAATGTGCTGGTGTACGAATCTCATTACAACATAGCGGGAATCTCAGTAGTCATCACTGCGAATTCTAATCTCGTTGATGACGATGCCTACGGTCTCTATCGTATGAATGGAATCACTTCTGATCAGGTCTATGAAATTACCATGGAATCATCAAACATGCGACCGAATCCATCTGGCACCTGTCTTTTTCAGAATGAACTAAACGGGGTATTTGATGGTCCGGTTCCACAACATTTTTTCAGAATGCCATATGGTAAGGTGCCATGTGCCTGGGACTACTTAGATAATAGCAATAAAAAGAATATTTTTTATCTAAAAGAAGCAGAACCATATTTTACTACTTCTTTAGGGGTTTTCAATGCCAGTGGATTTGAACGTATATTATATCAGTTCAGGAAATATCTTTTTCACTGTTCCTATATAGATTATCAAGGGAAAGCAATTCTTTTTTCGGCACCATCCGGTGGTGGAAAAACGACACAGGGACTCCTTTGGGAAAAGTATGCAGATGCTACTATGATCAACGGAGACCGTGCAGTACTTGAAATAGATAATCAGAATGTGATTTGCCATGGTTTGCCAATTGCTGGCTCTTCAGGGGTATTTATCAATCGTTCATTGCCACTAAAGGCAATTTTTGTACTAAAAAAATCCGATCATAACAAAGTCAGTCAATTGTCTGGATTAGAAGCTTTTCAGGCAGTTTTTTCTGAACTTACGATTAATATGTGGAATGCTTCCTTTGTGAGTGACGCAATGGATTTTGTAAATGAATTGATTTCAATTGTGCCAATTTACCGCTTAGAATGCGACATTTCCCGGGAAGCGGTGGAAGTCGTTAGAAACATAATAGAATAATGAAATATAAGGAAAGGTGTGTCTCTCTATTTGTAGATGTTGTAGATGAGATACACCTTTTTTACGTTTGTTTTACCGTTCTGTGATTTTAGAGTTTACATCTGGTCAGTAAACTTCCACTTGTAATAACAAAAATAATAACAAATGAACATAGGAGGTTCAATATGAAACGCAAATTTATGAAAAGAATGGCTGTCTTATTGGCAGCAGTGTTATTAGTAGGCTCTTTGGTGGGCTGTGGTAAGTCTGATGGGTCTTCAGATGCATCTTCAGATGCATCTGGCAAGATTTCCCTGGCAGGTTCCACTTCCATGGAAAAGCTTTGTGAAGCAATGAGTGAAAGCTTTATGGAAGAATATCCGGATATTACCGTTACTGTGGAATATACCGGATCCGGTGCAGGGATTGAGTCTCTGACTCAGGGCAGCATCGACATCGGCAATGCTTCCCGTGGATTAGAAGATGGCGAAAAAGAAAAGGGTGCAGTGGAAAATGTCGTTGCCATCGATGGTATTGCAGTGATTGTTGACAAAGATAATACGGTAGCAGATCTCTCTACAGAACAGCTTGCATCTATTTATGCAGGAAAAGTGACAAACTGGAGCCAACTTGGTGGTAAGGATGAAGCAATCGTTGTCATCGGTCGTGAAGCAGGATCTGGTACCAGAGGAGCTTTTGAAGAATTATTAGAGGTAGAAGATGCTTGTCAGTATGCGCAGGAGCTTGATTCCACTGGTGCGGTTCTTGCAAAGGTAGCATCTACTCCAGGCGCGATCGGTTATGTATCTCTCGATGTAGTGGATGATTCTGTTGCATCTGTATCTTTAAATGGAGTATCCGCAACAGAAGAGAATATTCTTGCAGGTCAGTATCTTCTTTCCAGACCATTTGTAATGGCTACCATGGGAGAAATCTCTGAACAGAATGAACTTGTCCAGACATGGTTTGAATACATTGAATCTGAAGAAGGTCAGAGCGTAATCTCTGATTTAGGATTGATTCTTCCACAGTAGGAGGGGAATAAAACGATGAACAAAGCAAAGAACCATATGGTTGAATCTGTAGCGAAATATGTATTTACAGTATGCGCAGTGCTTGCCATCTTTGCAGTTTGTTCCATCACCGTTTATATGATTGCAAAAGGCGCTCCGGCATTTGCAGGTGTTGGAGTGTCTGAGCTTCTCTTGGGTAGGTTATGGAAACCAACTGCAGCAGATCCATCCTACGGTATCCTATACATTATTCTTTCTTCAATCGTAGGAACTGGTGCCAGTGTTCTCATCGGAGTTCCGATTGCACTTCTTACAGCAGTATTTTTGACAGAAATATCAAATCAAAAGCTGGCAGCAATCGTGGGACCTGCAGTAGAACTGCTAGCAGCCATTCCATCCGTAATCTACGGTCTTTTGGGACTGATGCTGTTAAATCCGATCATGTTTAAACTGGAAAAGATCATTTTTGCGGGTTCTGATACACATCAGTTTACCGGTGGTGCCAATATGCTTTCTGCGATTTTGGTACTTTCCATTATGATCCTTCCAACGGTAGTAAATGTCAGTGCCTCATCCATTCGTTCTGTCTCAAAGGATGTGAGAGCAGCATCTCTGGCGCTTGGGGCAAGTAAGATACAGACAATTTTTAAAGTAACAATTCCAGCAGCAAAATCAGGAATCATGACAGGTATTGTCCTTGGAATCGGCCGTGCTCTTGGAGAAGCAATGGCGATCAATATGGTAGCGGGTGGTTCGGTCAACATTCCTCTGCCATTTAATTCTGTCAGATTCCTGACAACCCAGCTGGTTAGTGAAATGGGATATGCAGAAGGAACACACCGACAGGTTCTCTTCTCTGTAGGTCTGGTCCTTTATGTTTTTATTATGATCATCAATCTGTTATTACAGAAACTGAGAAAGGAGGCGACAGACAATGAATGATCGATGTGAAACATCCATTAACATCCATCGAAAACGTCCGATGGATACGGCATTGTATGCTCTGATTTATCTGTGTGCCATCTTTTCTGTCGTGTTGCTGGCAGGCATCATTGTATATGTACTGATTCGTGGTCTGCATAGCGTAAACTGGAGCTTTCTTACGACAGTAACCTCTGTTCGAAAGGGAACCGTAGGGATTGCAGGTAATATCGTAAATACTATTATGATTATTCTGCTTACCATGCTGATTGCGACACCGGTAGGAGTTGGCGCTGCCATTTATCTGAATGAATATGCAAAACCGGGGAAATTCGTCAGCATAATTGAATTTGCCACAGAGACTTTGTCCGGTATTCCTTCCATTATTTTCGGTCTCTTTGGAATGATGTTTTTCGGACAGACTTTAGGACTTGGGTATTCTCTTCTTACAGGAGCACTGACCTTGATTTTGATGGTATTGCCCCTGATTACGAGAAACACTCAGGAAGCCTTAAAGACAGTACCAGACAGTTATCGACATGGTGCGGTAGGATTAGGAGCAGGCAAATGGTATACGATCCGAACCATCTTACTGCCATCTTCCATGCCTGGTATTATTACCGGTGTCATTCTTGCAATCGGTCGAATTGTTGGAGAATCCGCAGCCCTTTTATTTACCGCAGGAAGTGCAAAGACATTACCAAAAGTACTTTCCGCTCTGTTGCCAAAGATTTTCCAGTCTGGTGGAACCATGACAATCCAGCTTTATCTTTCTGCAACCAGTGAAGGGGATTTTGATACAGCCTTTGGTATTGCAGTGGTATTACTGGTACTGGTATTCCTGATCAATCTGGGAACAAAGAAATTAGCAGCAAAATTTGATGTAACGAGGAGAAAGTAATTATGGAGCAGAAATCAAAAATCAGCGTTCAGGATCTGCATCTGTATTATGGACAAAACCATGCATTAAAAGGAGTAAACATGGAGATCCGTCCAAATGCAGTTACCGCATTCATCGGTCCATCCGGATGTGGGAAATCTACCTTCCTGAAAACGTTAAATAGAATGAATGACCTTGTGGAAAATGTAAAAATCGAGGGAAAAGTCCTCTTAGATGGAGAAGATATCTATGATCCGGCTGTGGATACAACCGTTCTTCGAAAAAAGGTAGGCATGGTTTTTCAGCAGCCAAATCCATTTCCGATGAGTATTTATGACAATATCGCTTATGGCCCCCGTGTCCATGGAATCAGAGACAAGAGAAAACTGGATCAGATCGTAGAAGAAAGTCTTCGCGGAGCAGCGATATTTGACGAGGTAAAGGATCGCCTGAAAAAATCTGCCCTTGGATTATCTGGCGGGCAGCAGCAGAGAATCTGCATCGCAAGAGCACTGGCAGTTCAGCCGGATGTCCTGTTAATGGATGAACCAACATCCGCCTTAGATCCGATCTCCACATTGAAAATCGAAGATTTAATGGAAGAATTAAAGAAAAAGTATACCGTTGTCATTGTTACCCACAATATGCAGCAGGCAGTGCGTGTGGCAGATGATACTGCATTCTTCCTGTTAGGTGATCTCATCGAATTTGGAAATACCCAGCAGATTTTCTCTTATCCACAGGATAAACGAACAGAAGACTATATTACAGGAAGATTCGGATAAGGAGGAACAGACATGAGACTGAAATTCGATGAACAGCTTCGTCAGCTGAACAACGAGATGATTTTAATGGGGAGTATGATTGAAAAAGCGATTCAGGATGCAGTTGAAGCATTCTTCACTCAGGATGTGGAAAAAGCTGAGCAAATTATGAAAGACGATGAACTGGTGAATCAGGAACAGAAGAAGATAGAAAATATCTGCTTTCAGCTTCTCATTCAGCAGCAGCCGGTTGCAAGAGACCTGCGAACCATCACAGCAGCCATGAAAATGGTAACCGATATGGAACGGATCGGAGACCAGGCAGCAGATATTGCAGATCTGACCATTTTGATGGCGGATATTCCTTATCCCCTGAATGTGACACATATCAAGAAAATGTCAACAGAAATCGTCATGATGCTTTTACAGGTTGTGGAAGCATATGTGGAACGAGACATGGAAAAAGCAAGAAAAGTCATTGATCATGATGATGTCGTGGATGAGTTATTCTTGAAGGTGAAAAAAGATCTGATTGAAGTCATTCAGAAGAATACAGATTATGCGGAACATGCAGCAGATCTTCTGATGGTAAATAAGTATTTAGAACGAATTGGAGATCATGCCTCTAATATCGCAGAATGGGTGATCTTCGCCATTGACCAAAAACCGATGAATTAAAAAATAAAAAAACCAGACAGCTTTTTAGATGTCTGGTTTTTGTTTTACAGCTGATTTGCAACCTGCTTTAATTTCATTCCATTCGAACCTTTTAACAGTACGGCATCGCCTTCTCTTACAAAGTCCTTTAATGCAGCAGTCAGTTCTTCGTTATTCTCAAATTTATGAATTGCAATGGCTTTATTGCCTTCTCTTACGGCAGCAAGTGCGTGATCGATCATCTCGCCGACTGCAAATACATCGGTAATAGAAGTTCCAACGATATATTCGCCGACTTCTCGGTGGTAAGCTGGGGAGTTTGGTCCGAGTTCCAGCATATCAGCGATGACTGCGATTTTCTTGTTTTTATCAGCCATGCCGTCTAAGATGCTTAACGCTGCTTTCATGGAGTCTGGACTTGCGTTATAAGTATCGTCGATGATGGTATATCCATTGCTTTCGCGGATGTCCTGACGCTGTCCTTTAAAATCGGATAACTGTTCGCTTGCCACGGATACCGGAATGCCAAAGTGGGCACCAACACCGATAGCAGCAAGGGCGTTTAGTACCATATGATTCCCAAGGGAGTTTAATACTACCGGATATTCCTTGCCATCCATCAAACAGGTAAATTCTGTCTGTCCGCTGATTTCCTTGACATCAACGGCACGGATGTCGCAGTTTTCGCCAAAACCGTAAAACTTGAATGGATGATTAAGAAGCTCGCCTGCATGGGCAGCTAACATATCATTATCACCATTGACAAATAAAAGTCCGCCTTCTTTTAAGCCCTTCTGGATATCTAATTTTTCTGCGCAGATATTCTCGCGGGTCTTTAACATCTCGATGTGGGCCACACCAACATTGGTAACGACAGCTACATTGGGCTGAGCGATATTGGTTAAGATGGTAATCTGGCCACGTTCGCTCATGCCAAGCTCTAATACAGCGATTTCATCGGAGTAGCTCATCTTATCGATGGTAAGAGGCACTCCAATCTGGCTGTTCTGATTGCCGCTTGTTTCAAATGCCTTGAATTTGCCTTTTAATACGCAGGTGATCATCTCACGGGTGGTTGTCTTTCCAACGGAACCGGTTACAGCAACAATTGGAAGGTCCATCTTATTGCGGTACCAGATTGCAAGATCCTGCATGGCTTTTACTGTATCAGGAACCTTGATGACTGGCTGATCTGCTTCGTAGGAGTCGTGCTCCATGGTAAGGGAAGCAGCGCCTGCTGCAAGGGTTCCATCCATAAATTTATGTGCATCCACCCGTTCCCCGATGATTGGCACGAACAGGGAAGTGTCGTCTGCCTGACGGGAGTCGATGCAGAAATGTGTAATGACTTTATCTTCACTGCCGCAGAGGAGTTCACCTCCGGTTGCGACGAGGATGTCTTTGATTGTAATATTTTCCATATTAGATCATTCCTTTTTCTTTTGCATATTCTTCGATGACCTGACGTTCGCTGTAGAAACGCTTGGAACCTAATTCATCGATATATTCTTCATGACCTTTGCCAAGTAAAGCGATGATATCGCCCTTCTGTGCGTTGTCGATTGCATAATGGATGGCATCGGTACGGTCTTCGATTTCCACGAATTTGCCATCTGTTTTTGCAAGACCGATCTTAATGTCTGCTAAGATGTCACCAATTGCTTCCATACGGTTGTTATCTGCTGTGATGATGGAAAGGTCAGCCATCTTACCGGAGGTTTCACCCATTTCATAACGACGAAGTCTGGAACGGTTACCGCCGCAGCCGAATAAGGAGATGAGGCGTCCAGGATTGTATTCACGAAGGGTTTCAAGGATGCTTTCCATACTCATGGCATTGTGTGCGTAGTCGATTAAGATGGTGAAATCTTTGGAGATTGGCACGATTTCAACACGGCCCTTAACTTTAATTACCTTAAGAGCAGCCTGCATATCTTCCACAGGAACACCGAGAGCATTACTGATGGATAAAGCAACCAATGCATTGTATACACTGAATTTACCAGGGATGTTGACGATCATTGGTCCGTTGATGTCGCCGCTTAAGTCAAACTTGATACCAAGCTCTCCATCCTGTGCAAATAATTCGTCGTTGGATGCACGTAAGTCAGCACCTTCTGCGAAACCGAAGGTTTTTACTTCACATGTGTGGCCGGTTAACATCTGGTCAAAGTTCTTGTCATCTGCATTGAAGAATCCAACCTTACATCTCTGGAATAAGAGGGATTTATAATATAAGTATTCTTCAAAGGAGCTGTGTTCGTTTGGTCCGATGTGGTCTGGAGAAAGGTTGGTGAATACACCATAATCAAAGTCAAATCCATCCACACGGTTCATCATAAGACCCTGGGAGGAAACTTCCATCACCATGTATTCGCAGCCTGCTTTTACCATCTCACTCATCAGATACTGTACTTCATAGGATTCTGGGGTGGTATTGTTGGTTTTATACTGTTTGCCATCCACAACAGCACCGATGGTACCGATGACGCCAACCTTCTTGCCGGCATGCTTTAAGATAGCTTCTACCATATAAGTAGTTGTTGTCTTACCCTTTGTACCGGTCAAGCCGATGGTGGTAAGCTTCTCAGCCGGATAATCAAAATGTGCTGCCGCAAGGAATGCCAGTGCCTGTCTTGCGGATTCCACCTTAACAACAGTCACATCTCCTTCGACTTCCACATCCTTTTCCACGATGATCACAGAAGCGCCTTTTGCCACTGCATCCGGGATGAACTTGTGGGCATCCACGGTTGTTCCGCTGATGCAAAGGAATGCACAGTCGTCGATTACCTTTCTGGAGTCATAAATGATGTCACAGACATCTGTATCTAAACTTCCTTTTACAAGTGTATAAGGGATTTTTGCCAGTAATTCACTTAATTTTTTCATAAAATGTACCTCGCATAAATTTAGTCTTAGTCAAGTTTATATTACCCCCTTTGGGGTCAAATATCAATCGGTAAAAACATTTCCTTTCAATAAAAAACTATGCTAAAATATGATTGACTATGGGTGAAAATAGAAAGGTGAAACGAAACATGAAAACATATCAGAAAATCTTACTGGTCATCGGAACAGTTGCCGCAATCTTCTTTATCCTGAAAGGGATTCCGATGCTGTCAGAGATGGTGAAAGCCGCAACAGGATACGACTTCAGTATCTTTATGTACCTTGGTGTTGTATTGATCTTATTTATCATCGGCCGCGTATCCGGTGGTGGAGAGTACAACAAGTTAAATAAGCAGCTGCGCGAATTAGACCGTGAACTGCTCAACAATCATCGCTTTGATTATTATATTGCACAGCAGAAGCGTCTTTATAAAGAAACAAAGGATGAAAAATACCGTGGAATTATCATGACCAACATTGCGACCGCATATCGCCATGATGGAAAGTATGACCGTTCCAACAATACCATTGAAAAGATCAAATTATCCGCATTGAGTGAAGAACAGCAGGTAACTGTATTTAATATGCAGTTCTTAAATTATATGAATATGAACCAGCTTGACACTGCAAAGGTTGTTTTTGATGCCCACAAGGAGTTATTTGACAAGTATGAAAAGAACAAAGAGTATCACAACCATTACCTGTTAAGCAGATTAAATTATGAGCTTGCAACCGCTGCCAAGGATCCGGAAAAAATCGCAAAGATCCGCCAGGAATTTGATACCATCAAGATTCCTGATAAGGCATATCAGAAGGCAGTCAGCTATCGACTGTTTTTGGGCAAGCTTTTAATTGCAGAAGGAAGAGGAAAGGAAGGCAAGGATAACCTTCGTAATTTACAGAAGGATTTCTTAATGCCTGGCGTGAAGAGAGAGATTGCCAGAACACTCCATTCATAGCAGAAACATCGGCAAAGGCAAGAGCAAAGGGGGAATCGGATTATGCCAGAATATTTTAAATTTTGTCCGAAATGTGGACGTGTATTAAACCGCGACTGGTGTACCTATTGTGAACCTGAAAAAGAAGAAGCTTACCGTAAGGAACAGCTGAAGAGATACCGTATTCAGGGCGATTACGTCTCTGACACGGGCATTGACCATGATATTCATGGTGGAATCGGCGGTCTTTTAGGCAGAATCGGAGATATCTTTCAACGTGAAAGTGTTCATGAAAAGTCTGTCAACTCCGGAGAGTTTGTGGACTCTGTGTTAAGAGAACAGAAAAAAGCCGATAAAAAACTGAAGAAGATGGAACATGAACCAAGACAGCGGGTTTCAAGACAAAAAACTCGCAATCAGAAGAAACCAAGACGACTGCGGGCTGGCCTGATCGTCATGATTATCGGTATTTTGTGGGGGATTCTTCCACTTCTGTTAACCCTGTTTCTGACAGTGGTTGAGGAGCAGAATATCAAGCTGCCCCAGGAGATCGTGCACATGATTGAGCGGGCTGAAGAGATTCTCGACGATGATAATGATCAGACGACAATCTACAAAGAAGGGTTCGATGATGTTAGAAATATCATAGACCGTGATGAATATGAAGAACATATGGAAGTGGAGGATTACGCACTTCCATTTGACATGGAATATGATGGAGACGACTGGGAAAAGGATGGAGAATCCTTCTCTGCATATATGGAGTATGCCCAGTTTGTGGAAACCAATACAGGAATCAATACATATAAGGGCGCAGCGAAATTATTAGATCTGGAGCAAAGACTTGCCAAAAAGAAAGTAGATGCTTATGCTGGCAATAAGCAGGCTGTTGATTATTCTTTTGAGCAGTATCTGACTTATTTTGATGATGGATATTCCTGCGTTGTCCTTGAAGAGAGAGAATCAGATCATGGCTCCACATATAAATCTTATCTGATTGATAATACCTCTTTGGATCTGGTGGATCTGAATACGAAAATTGATGTAAATGATTATAGAAGTGATATCATCAATGATGCAATCGACTATATGGATGAAGAGGAAGCGAACAAGGTCATGGATCAACGCAAGTGGATCTTTGTTGTGGACAAAGATGGAGAAATCCATGTGGGGCTTCCATATAGCGGAAATATCTGCAACGTTGCGCTTGGCATCAATATTGCAGATATCAACTAATTGCTACTTAACCGAAATGGATTCCGGAAGGATCGTAAACTGAAGAATTATAAAGCGAAGAATTATCAAATCGTAAAGAAAGGAGACCGTGCATGAGCTTTACACATTTGCATCTGCACACCCAGTACAGCTTGCTGGATGGATCAAGTAAAATTAAAGAACTGGCCAAACGCGTGAAAGAGCTTGGCATGGATTCCGTGGCAATCACAGACCATGGCGTTATGTTTGGTGTCATTGATTTCTACAAGGCCTGCAAAGCCGAAGGAATCAAGCCAATCATCGGCTGTGAGGTATATGTAACCGGTGGCTCCCGCCATGTGCGCGAGAGTGGCTATTATCATCTGGTCCTTCTGGCTGAGAATGATACCGGTTATCACAATTTAATGAAAATTGTCTCTCGTGGCTTTACCGAAGGCTTTTATTACAAACCACGAGTGGATTATGAAGTATTAGAACGCTACAGCGAAGGCATCATTGCTTCTTCTGCATGTTTGGCAGGGGAGGTTGCAGTGGCACTTCGCCATGACGACTATGAAAAAGCCAAGGCAGCAGCATATCATCTTCAGGATATCTTCGGAAAGGGCAATTTCTTCCTGGAATTACAGGATCATGGTATGCGGGAACAGACCATTGTCAACACCGGCATCTTAAAGCTTTCCAAGGATACCGGCATTCCGATGATTGCGACCAACGACTGCCACTATATATTGGAAGAGGATGCGGAGGCCCATGATATTCTCCTTTGTATCCAGACCGGAAAGAAGCTTTCCGATGAAGACCGCATGCGTTATGAAGGCGGTCAGTACTATGTGAAATCAGAAGAAGAGATGAGACGTCTCTTCCCATATGCCCAGGAGGCACTTGATAATACCCATAAGATTGCAGAAAGATGCAATGTGGAGATTGAATTCGGGGTACAGAAGGTACCACGTTTCGATATTCCTGCGGGGTATAGGGATGCATTTGACTACTTAAGCAGTCTGTGCCAGGAGGGGTTGGTGAGAAGATATGGCGCCAATCCGCCAAAAGAGCTTCAGGAGCGACTGGAGTTCGAATTAAATACGATCAAGAACATGGGGTATGTGGATTACTTCCTCATCGTGTGGGATTTTATCCGATATGCCCGTGACCATGGCATTGCCGTTGGGCCTGGACGAGGTTCTGCAGCGGGAAGTATCGTATCCTACTGTCTGGCAATTACCAACATTGACCCAATCCGTTTTCAGCTTCTGTTCGAGCGTTTCTTAAATCCGGAACGAGTATCCATGCCCGATATCGACGTGGACTTCTGTTTCGAACGCCGTCAGGAAGTCATCGACTATGTTGTTGAAAAGTATGGAAAGGAACAGGTTGTTCAGATCGTCACATTCGGTACCATGGCAGCCCGCATGGTCATTCGAGATGTCGGGCGTGTCCTTGACATTCCATATGCCAAGGTGGATTCCATCGCAAAACTGATACCGAATGAACTGAATATTACCATTGAGAAGGGATTAAAGAACTCCAAGGATCTGCGTGATGCCTACGAATCCGACTCAGAAACCAGATATCTTCTTGATATGTCCATGCGCTTAGAGGGTCTTCCAAGACATTCCTCCATGCATGCAGCGGGTGTCGTAATCGGCCAGAGAGCTCTGGATGAATATGTTCCTTTATCCCGTGCATCAGAAGATGCCATCACAACCCAGTTTACCATGACAACCATTGAAGAACTGGGCCTGTTAAAGATGGACTTTTTGGGACTTCGTACCCTGACCGTGATTCAGGATGCAGTCCGCCTGATTAAGAAGAATACCGGAAGGGACATTGATATCGACCATCTCGATATGGATGACTCCAAGGTCTATGATATGATCGGTGCCGGCCGATGTGAAGGTGTGTTCCAGCTTGAAAGTGCCGGAATGAAGAGCTTTATGAAAGAACTTCGTCCAAAGAGCATGGAGGATGTAATAGCGGGAATAGCATTGTACCGACCCGGACCGATGGATTTTATCCCTAAATATATTGGTGGAAAAAATGCAAACGGCGAAGTGGCATATGAGACTGATTTGTTAAAACCTATACTGGAACCAACATATGGCTGTATAGTATATCAGGAACAGGTTATGCAGATAGTCCGTGAACTCGGCGGATATACTCTTGGAAGATCGGATTTGGTTCGAAGAGCCA
>JAZLGR010000007.1:0-14103 GCA_045616445.1 Candidatus Fimousia sp.
ATACACCAAAAAAACAAAAAACTTCATAGGACAACGTCATGGCGAACTCAACACCTTCGCTCTTTTGTCATGCAATTTTTTATTTCTCTATAATTATACACTCTCTGGGGCTATAATAGCAATTTCCTATATATCAAAAAATAAGGACTCAGTTTTAATACTGAGTCCTTTCTTTATTTGCAAATTTAGTATATTGTCCTAACCAGGCAAGCTCGATACTGCCGGTTGCACCGGCTCTCTGCTTGGCCACAATGATTTCAGCCAGATTCTTCTTCTCTGTCTCCGGATTATAATAATCATCACGGTAAATGAACATGATGACGTCGGCATCCTGTTCGATGGAACCGGATTCTCGAAGGTCTGATAATACCGGTTTGTGATCGGCACGGCTGTCTACCGCACGGTTTAACTGGGACAGTGCGATGATCGGTGCGTCAATCTCACGGGCTAAGGCCTTTAAAGAACGGGAAATCTCAGAGATTTCCTGCTGACGGGATTCGGTTCTGCCATTACCTGCCATCAACTGGAGGTAGTCGATGATGACTAAGCCAATGTCCTGGGACTGTTTGTAACGTCGACATTTGGAACGAAGTTCTGCGATGTTAAGCCCTGGTGTGTCATCGATGATCAGTGGAGAATGGCCGATTACGGCTGCACTTTCCATCAATCTCTCCCAATCCTGATCTTCCAATTCACCGGTACGAATCAGCTGGGAATCGATCATGGATTCCATGGACATCAATCGCTGTACAAGCTGTTCCTTTGACATTTCCAAGCTGAAAATTGCCACTGGAATCTTCTTATTACAAGCCACATGCTGGGCGATATTCAGTACAAATGCTGTTTTGCCCATGGCCGGACGGGCTGCCACGATGAGCAGCTGGGATGGATGGAGACCGGTCAGCTTATAATCAAGATCTGTAAATCCGGTTGGAATTCCGGTAATCTTGCCCTTATTTCTGGATGCCTCTTCAATCTGATCCAGAGTATTCATCACGACATCTCGGATTGGAACGAAATCTTCTCTGCCGCTGGCATTCTGCAGGAGATGGAAGACTTCCTTCTCGGTGCCCTCCATGATATTGGAGAAGTCATCCTTGCCGAGATAACAGTCTGCTGTGATCTTCTCTGTCACCTTGATCAGGTTTCGAAGAACGGATTTTTCCTTTACAATGCTGGCATACTGCTTCGCATTGGCAGAGGTTGGCACAGTTTCCACCAGCTCACGGATGTAATCCAGGCTCTGGATGGATTCCGGTACCTGCTTTTCCTTCAGTTTATTCTGAAGGGTAACCAGATCTACCGGTTTTCCCTCTTTGTAGAGGTCAACCATGGCTTCAAAGAGGATTCCATTGGAGTTCTGATAAAAATCCTCTGGTTTTAACACGTCTGCAACCTCAATGATGGCATCTCGGTCCATCAGCATGGCACCGACTACAGACTTTTCCGCCTCCGGACTATTCGGTTGTATTTTCTTGATAAATGCTTCATCCATTATTTTTCTACTACTTTAACCTTTAATGTTGCAGTTACCTGTGGGTGTAATTTTAATGTTACATTGTGGACGCCAAGTGTTTTGATTGGTTCCACAACCATCTTTTTCTTATCTAATTCGATGTTAAGCTGTTTCTTTGCTTCTGCAGCAACTTCCTTTGTAGAAACGGAGCCAAATGTTTTGCCGTTGTTTCCAAGCTTCATGGCAATCACAACTTCCTTTGTTTCCACTTCTGCTTTTAATGCCTGTGCATCTGCCAAACGTTCTGCAGCAAGCTTTTCTTCTTTTTTCTTTTTTACTCTTAAGTCGTTCATGGCTTTTGGTGTTGCTTCCACGCCTAAGCCCTTTTTGATGATGACATTTCTTGCGTAACCATCTTTTAATTCCACAACTTCATCCTGTTTTCCAACATTTTTCACATCTTCAAATAAAATAACTTTCATTTCTATAATTCTCCTTCTTGTTTCATTTTCAATAATAAGTTTTCTATTTCTTCCCTTGCTTCTGAAAGGTTCATATTCTTAAGCTGAGCACCGGCAACGGTCATATGGCCGCCTCCGCCGAATTTTTCCATAATAATCTGTACATTGACCTCGTCGATGGAACGGGCACTGACATAGATGGTATCTCCCACCTGGGTCAGCACAAAGGATGCCTTGATTCCTTCAATATCAAGAAGTTCGTTGGCAACCTGGGCACCAAGTACGGATGGGGAATCAAGTCCGTTGCCATTCAACGTGCTGATAGCATACACACGCTCAAAGAGATGAGAATTGCTGACTGCATTGGCACGGAGCTGGTAGGTCTCTAAATTATCACGGAAAATCTTTCGTACACGGGTAACATCTGCACCATTTCTTCGAAGGAATGCTGCTGCCTCAAAGGTACGTACCCCGGTCTGAACAACAAAGTTATTGGTATCAATTAAGATACCGGAATACATGGCATCTGCTTCCACTGGACGAAGCTTTGGCTTGGTATTCACATATTGTAAGATCTCTGCCACAAGTTCGCAGGCAGAAGATGCATATGGTTCAATATAGGAAAGGGTTGCATGCTTGATCGTATCCTTCATCTGGCGATGGTGGTCGATGACGACAAGGGTATGCAGCTTCTTCACCAATTCCGGACACTCTGTATAGCTTGGACGGTTTACGTCTACCACAACCAGCAGACATTTCTTGTCATCGGCCCATCCCAGAGCCCTCTCACTACTGATAAACATATCCGGGTCATAGTTTTTATCTTTCCGCAGCTTATTAAGAAGCTGTCTCACGGAGATACTTTCCTGGTCAAGGACAATGTGTACCTCCTTGCCAAGACTTTTGGCCATGCGGTAAATACCAATGGCGGATCCAACGCTGTCTGTATCCGGAATCTTATGTCCCATGATAAAGATTCGTTCTCTGGATTCCATGATCTCACGCAACGCATGGGCCTTAACACGGGCCTTAACACGAGTATTCTTCTCTACTACCTGAGATTTACCGCCGTAGAAGGATACATTCTCTTCCTCTTTGACAACAGCCTGATCGCCGCCTCGTCCGAGGGCAAGGTCCATCATCTGACTGGCATTCTCGTAAGCCTCTGAATAGCTGTCACTGCCAGATGCAATGGCAATACTTAAGGTCATGGCCATCTCATTCCCTACATTGATATGTCTGATATCATCCAGCAGGGAAAACTTGGTATCAATTAACTTCTGCAGATACTTCTGCTGGAAGAAAACGATGTATTTGTCACGTTCTACCTTCTTGACGATGGCATCTAAATTGCTCATGGTTTTGTTGATTCGTCGGTCAACTAAGGTAATCAGCATGGAATGCTTTACCTCGTCGGACTTTTCCAACACTTCTTCATAGTTATCGATATAAATCAGGCCGGCAACCATCTTCTGGTTATCTACCTGACGGCTGAATCTTCGAATGATCGTTTCGTCGAAGAAATAGTACAGAATCATGGCATTCTCATCGTTGATGCGGCGAAGCTCTTCCTTGGTGAACTTGCCATCCTCATCAATCAGATGTTCCTGCAGACGGACCCTTCTCATCTCTACACGATAGGTTGTTGTCATCAGGTCCTTCGTGCGGTCATTGACCGGACGTTTCACCATAATCTGTCTCTTCTCACGGTCCACTTCCGTATCCATCTGCTTCCCAAGATCCGGGAAAATGGTATTGATCATGTTCCGCTTCTTGCCTGCTGATCCCGCAAGCTTGGCAAATGCTTCGTTGTACCAAACAATAAATCCTGTCTGATCAGTCATCGCATATGGAACCGGCAGTTCTTTTACGATTTTCTTCTGAATAATATCCATGTCGATGGCGTAGTTTACCATATCCTCTGTAATTTCTTTTCTGAGAACAAAATATGCATATATGGAACTGGCAACGAAAATGCCCGTTGCAATTGTCATGATCAGTCCTGCTTTTACGTTGATGGTATACATGATGATAGTCATGACGATCATAATAAATGTCATGATAAAAGGAATCATCATATAGCGTTCAAGACTGTTTCGATTTGTATTGAACTTACTCATATTCTTCTCCATTCACTACGCAAACTTATAGTAATAATATATTATATCATTCTTATCAACAAAGTGCAAAAAAAGTCAAAAAAAATAGAAAGAAGCAGGTCCGCATACCTGCTTCTTCCATAGGTGAAACTCATTATATTAATGATATTTTGGGAGCTTGTTTATCGTAAATATCTTTGTAGATTATTTTACGTACATTCTAAATTTCTTCCAAGGAATGTTAACTTCAGCGCCTTCGTTGATGATTGCATCTACATGCATTAATAATGGATAATCATCTAAAGATACAACGCCTCTTTCAGCTAATTTACGAACTGCACGAGCTGTTCTTGTAGCGATAACGATGGATTCAAGTGTTACACCTGCAAGTTCATCCATTGCTTCCTGGAATGTAAGACCACGGCCAAGTAATGTACCGATCTTACGTGTTCTACCACCGAATACTGTTACGAATAAGTCACCACCACCGTGAACGATGTTTTCTGGACCACCGTTGATGAGTTCAAGTAACTGAATCATCTCTTTGATACTCTGGCCGAATAAAGCTGCCTGAGAGTTGTAATGAACAGCACCAATCTTACCATCACGTTTTTCAGCTAAACCTACTGCTAAAGTAACTGCTAAAGCGTAAGCATTCTTCATAGCTACTGCACATTCAACACCTACAACGTCTGTAGATAAGGAAATGTGATAGTAATCTGTTTCTAACTGTTCTCTGATCCATTCTAATGTTTCCATGGATTTACCACAGAATGCTACGTGAGAATCATCATGATCAGCTAATTCGTAGGATGTACATGGACCACCGATTGCGTTGAAGTTGATATTTTTGCCTTCTGGCTGTCTTTCAGCGAAGATTGTTGGATAAGGTACTAATGTACCATCTTCTAAATCAACCATACCTTTTGTTACTGTTAATAATGGTACTTCTTCAGGAATTACAGGAAGAATTTCGTCACAGAACCAGTCTAAACCAAAGGAGGATACACCACCTAAGATTAAGTCAGCGCCAACTAAAGCTTCTGCTAATTCTTCATAATAGTAATACTTGATACCATCATGTAAAGTTCTCTTTAAAGTAATGTGGAAATTGTCTTTCTTTAAGCCAGTGATGATGTCTGCGTCTAATGGGGAGCCAACTAATCTTACTTCATGACCATTTTCGAATGCTGGGAATGTGATCGCAGAGTTCATCTGACCTGCACAGATAAATGTAATTACGCTCATTATAAATCTCCTTCTTTTATAAATTTAGTATAATCAAAGCATCAGTTTTGGGGGATAATGCTTCATACAAGAGCCCGTCTCTTGTTAATGTTTGTTACTATATATTTATATAACCATATATTTTTTTGCTTGTCAAATGCCACAAATGGCATAAATAAGCCATTTGTGGCCATTTTTTAATTAATCAAAATTTTGATTAACAGTCGTTATTCCCATTTTTTTCTTTTTCAATCTGATGGATTTCTAAAAAACCTTGCAACTGTGGGATTTCTCTTTTATAATTTAATTAATCAATTTTTATTTTGATTAATAATCGTTATTAATCAAAATAAATCAAAATTATTTTTAGAGGTAAAAAATGGGAAAAAGAAACAGAATTACAACCCGAGACATTGCAGAATATACCGGTCTTTCCCAATCTACAATATCTATGGTACTTAGTAAGAAAGCTGGGGTCTCCTTCAGTCCGGAAACCGTATCCATCGTGGAGAATGCTGCCAGAGAACTTGGCTACCAGAAACCGAAAGCAGGCATTAAGAAGAAGGATAGCAACCTTGCATCCACCATTGTGATCATTTCTCCGACCTATACCAATGCCTACTATAACCAGCTCAGTCATGCCATCACTGCCCGTGCAAAGGAAAAGGGCTATACCACATTTGTAAGCTCCACACTCCGTGACAGCGAAGAAGAGACAGAATACATGGATCTTTTGGCACGCTTTGATCTGGCGGGAATCATTTTCTTAAGCTCTCCTGCCAGAATGGCCACAGCCAACAAGCTTGCCCAGGAAATCCCATGCGTACTGATCGGCGATAACCCATCCAACTGCCGTTTCGACTGTGTGGAACTGAATAATATCTGGCCGGCATATATGTTGGGTGAGCATCTGATTAAGTTAGGCCACACCCACATCACCTTTGTGGCTTCTCCGCTTACCGCCAACCGAACCAACCGTGATTTCCGTATTCAGGGACTGCGCAATGCCTTAGCGGACAATGGCCTTGATGATGATCATCTTGAACTGCTCTCCCTGTCAAGAACAGCTTACAGCCTGCTGCCATCTGATCAGCGCGAGTATGAGAATGGCTATCGCCTTGCCCGTCAGGCCATCGAGAAGAATACCCAGTCCACCGCATTTGTCGGATACAATGACATCACTGCCTTCGGTATCATGGCAGCGTTAAATGATATGGGCTACCGTGTGCCGGCAGACTATTCTGTGTGCGGATTTGACAATCTTCCCCTCTCTGCCATGCCACAGATCTCCCTGACCACCATTGAGCACGGGACCATGAGTAAGGGCCAGCAGGCCGTCGATATCATTGACCGTAAGATCCAGCGTAAGAAGAATGCCAGCAAGGATTCCTTCACCACCAGAATGGAATATGAACCAAAGCTGATTGTGAGAAAATCCTCTGGAAGATGCCGTAATTAAACAGCGCCTTCCTTTTTATACAACTCACAAAACAGTGCACCACCCCAAAAAAAGCCGTATCCGGCAGGTACCGGATACGGCTTTTTCTATTATGGGACTTTGGTCGCAGCCCCTTATTATTATGTAACAAAGCTATATTCACAATGTATATTAGTACTGGTTTGGTTCTCCTAATTTTGCAGGTAAAGGAAGGAAGAATCGCTTCTGCAGCCATGCGTCACAAAGAGAACACCATTTGCTCGCATCTGGCAGGATCATGTCGCAGGCTTCTGCAGTTGTCATATCGGAAAGTGCGGTTCCGTGAGGCCCCTCTTCAAAGATATGAAGATCGAATGGAACATTCTTCTCGGCCAATGCGATTGCCATCATCATGCTGTGCTGCACCGGAACGATGGCGTCTTCAGAGGTTGCCCAGATAAACATCGGTGGCGTATGCTCGTCCACATTGCGGTTTGGGCTGACTTCCTCCAATAATTCTCTGGACGGACCCTTGCCTACAAGGGCGATGGAAATCGCATCGTCCTTACAGCCATTCTGCTCATAACTCCACAACATATCAAATACCGTATATCCCAAAATACATGCTGCAACCTTAAAATCTTCCATCGGTCTTTTAAAATAATCGGAAAGCACAGGCTTATGCCAGTTTGTTCCATAGGTTGCACACAGGTGGCCACCTGCAGAAAAGCCACAAACTGCGATTCTGTTCGGGTCAACCAGCCATTCCTCTGCATGATCCTTTAACATAAGAACAGCTGCGCCAAGATCACACATGGCATTTGGATATAAGCTTTCTTCTCGTACCGGCATGGTTTCCGGTATCATCTCAAGGGCATCTCTGCCATATACGGAATAATCAAGCACGAAGGCATGATATCCCATTCTCATAAAGGCCAGTGCAACCGGTTCCCCTTCACGATCAGAAGTCAGCCAGTAGCCTCCTCCCGGGCAAATGATTACCGCTGGTCTTTTTCTACCATTTAAAATTTCAAAGGAATCGTCGATTACATAGGTGGTGAGTGTGACATCTTCACGTCCTTCTCTCAAATAAATCGTTTCGTGTCTCATGGCGTATCCTTTCTCTTCGACTCATCCTAAGAATGGGGATTGGGTTAGGAATTATTTAGGATTCCTTAAAATCATTTAAGATCCCTTGAAACCCCTTAGGATTCCTTGCAGAAATAATGGATTTCTCCATTCTCGCTTAAAATCTTCTTTGCCATATCCATGGAGTAGCGGATGGTTTCGAATACGTATACATCGTCATAACCTGTTCCGTCGGATAAATCGAATAAATATTCTTTTGTATTTTTCTGATCACTGGTGTCTACATACATTAATAATACACCACGTTCTACTGCGTAATCAATTGGGAACATCTTCTTTGCACGATCTAAGCTCTCTTCTCTTGTGTCTGCTACGATGAGCATGTTAGGTTTGTTCTCTCCATTCAATAAACGGTCAATGGTTCCAAGTTCACTATGTCCACAACATGTTAATACGATACTCTTACTCATAATTCTCTTCTCCTTGCTAAAAATCAATTCCTTGTTCACTTCGTTTTGCTTATGGCATAAGTATACCACTGGTATACTTATGTGTCAAGATTAATATTTACCAGTGGTATACCATTAGTTAAGCGAACACTCCAGAAGAGTGGATTGGGTGTACATGACATTAGAGATATAAGTTGCACCCACAGTTTGGTACAGCGATCTCAAAATTTATTGATTGTGCCCACGTTTTTGAGGTGTTTTGGCGACAAAAAAAGATTTTTCAAGTTTTGTCGCCAAGAATTCTCGTTTTTGTGGGTGTACGACATTGAAAAAAGCAAGTTTGTATCCAAAGCGGCAGAAAACGACTTTCTTTTTAGGCCATTTGGCTGCGAAATCGTAGATTGTTGGGTGCAAGCACATCGAAAGATGCTTGTTGCACCCAAGCGACATTTTACTTGTCCCCTACCAGTGCAGCATTACGAGGAAATTGCATCGCAATTTCCTGTATATATAAAAAAAGAAACCCTCCGGTTATCTCTAACCGAAGGGTTATATCTTTTGTGATTATCTAATGATACGACTGAATTATTCAGCTACGTATGGCATTAAGGATAAGTGACGAGCACGTTTGATTGCTACTGTAAGAGCTCTCTGGTGCTTAGCACATGTACCTGTAATACGACGAGGTAAGATTTTACCTCTTTCAGATACGTATCTCTTTAATTTGTTTGTATCTTTGTAATCGATTACTGCATTCTTGTCTACGCAGAAAATACAAACTTTACGTCTTCTTCTTCCGCCGCGTCTTCTTGCGCCGTCGCCTCTATTGTAAGCCATTGATATTACCTCCTAAAATCTTAACTGAATGGTAACTCTTCTTCGATTCCGTCCGGAATGCTCATGAAACCGTCACCTGCTGCTGCGCTTGGTGCTGGTTTGCCAGCTGGTTCAAAACCACCAAAGTTGCCACCGCCATTGTAGTTACCTGCTCCACCAAAGTTGTTGCCCTGGTTAGATGCCTGGTACTGATTCTGGGATGCTTTGCTTTCAGCAAATTCCTGTTCTTCTACAATTACGTCTGTTGTGTAAACTCTGTTTCCGTCTTTACCGATATAGCTACCTGTCTGAATTCTACCTGTGATGGCGATTTTAGTACCCTGTTTTAAGTACTTTTCAGCAAATTCACCCTGTCTGCCAAAAGCAACACAGCTGATGAAATCCGCATCTGGTTCGCCTTCTCTTCTGAATCGTCGATCTACTGCAAGTGTATATCTTGCAACTGCCATTGGTCTGTCTCCCTGAGAGTATCTTACGTTAGGATCTCTTGTGAGACGTCCCATTAATACGACTTTATTCATGTGGATTCCTCCTTTGTCTTATGCTTCCTGTTTTAAGCATAAGAAACGCAGTACGTTTTCGTTAATACGAAGTCTAGCTTCTAATTCAGCTGGTACTGTTGTAGCTGCGTCGAACTGGATGAAGTAGTAATATCCTTCTTTCATCTTCTGAATTTCGTAAGCTAATTTTTTCTTACCCCATTCATCAACGTTAGTGATTACTCCGTTATAACCTTCGATCATAGCTTTGATCTTGCCTACAACTTCTGCTCTAGCGTCGTCTTCGATCTTTGCGTTTACAACTAATGCTAATTCATATTTGCTCATAGTTGCACCTCCTTCTGGTCTGTATGGCCCATCCCTCTTGTGAATGAGCAAGGAATTAATATGTTATCACAATTTCAGATTTTAGCATATGAAAAATGCTTTTTCAAGTATTTTTTTTGGAACAAATGGCTAGTTTAAGCCATCTACATATACTGCTTCCAAATCATAATCTTCACTGACAATCAGGAAATCTGCAGCCTTTCCAGGTGCAATAGACCCAACCTGATCATCCACACCAATGGACTTCGCAGCATTCCTTGTTGCTGCAAGAATCGCCCATTCTTCAGGAACGCCAAACTCCATGGCTTTCTTCATACATTCAAATAAATTGGTTGTAGAGCCTGCGATGGTTCCGTCAAGAAGTGTTCCCTTACCATCCTTAACGATAAATGGCTGTCCGCCAAATTCATACATGCCGTCTGCCACCCCTGTCGCAGAAAGGGAATCACTAATCAGCACCATACGTTCCGGTCCCACATGGTCAAACATCATCTTAATCACTGCCGAATGGATATGCACGCCGTCACTGATAATTTCAATCATGGCATGATCATCTTCCATGGCTGCCACAATCAGTCCCGGATCACGGTGATTGATCGGCATCATCGCATTAAAACAATGGGTTACATGGTCTGCCCCAGCCGCAAATGCCTCCTTGGCTGTATCATAGTCAGAGCAGGTATGTCCCATTGAAAGGTGCACCTCACTATGCATCTCTCTAATAAAAGCCAGATTATCCGCTTCTTCCGGCGCCATGGTCATCACCTTGATCATGCCACCTGCTGCCTTCTGACATTCTTCAAAGAATGTTCTGCTGGCTGGCTTGATATGAATCTCATTCTGTGCCCCCTTCTTGGCCGGTGCGATAAATGGTCCTTCCATATGGATCCCTGCAATCTTCGCCAGTTTTTTGCTCTTGTCAATCTGGAAAATGGTTGGGAAGATGGTACAAAGCTCTTCCTTGGATACAGTCATGGATGTTGGACAATAGGATGTAATACCATGTTCACGTTCATACGCAAGGATTGCTTCTAATCCTTCCGGAGATGCGTCTCCAAAGTCATGTCCTGCTGCACCGTGGCTATGTACGTCCACCATGCCAGGGATAATCTTCTTCCCTGTCGCATCCACAACGCTCTGCTCTGTCACTTCCTCTGCAGAAGCCACAAAACAGCCTCCTTCTATATATAATTCTTTTTCTTCAAATCTGCCTTCTTCGGTAAATACCAGCCCACCGCGAATAATCATATTACATAAGTCCCTTCTCTTTGATCACGCTTAATGCATCTTCATCTGCGTAGATTACCACGTTCTTATGAAGCTGAAGGATACTTCCCTGCACTCTCGGACAAATGCTTCCGTAAATCACTTCATATAATGCCTGTGCTTTACGGGTTCCGGAAACGGCAAGTACTACCTTCTTCGCATCTAAAATATTGCCTACACCCATAGAATATGCCTGTTTTGGCACATCGTCAATGGTTTCAAAAAATCTTGCATTGGCTTCGATGGTGCCCGGTGTTAAATCTACAAGGTGAGTACCCTTGATGAAGGATTCGCCAGGTTCATTAAAGCCGATATGACCATTACCACCAAGGCCTAATAACTGAACATCTATGCCACCAAGCTTTCTGATATTCGCTTCATGTTCTTCGCATGCTTCTTCCGGTGTTGCTGCCAGACCATTTGGTACGTAGGTATTGGCCTTATCAATATTGACATGGTCAAATAAATGTTTATTCATAAAGTAACGGTACCCCTGATCATCATCCGGGCCAAGTCCTACATATTCATCTAAGTTTACTGTGCTTACTTTAGAGAAGTCTACTTCCCCTGCTTTGTAAGCTTCTACCATATATTTATAACAGCCTTCTGGCGTGGAACCAGTTGCAAGACCTAATACTGCAGATGGATTCTCCTTTACCACTGTTAAAAGATCCTGTGCCACATGTTTACTCATATCTTCATAGTTTTTACAACAAATTAACTGCATACTGTTACCTCCATATTATACAAATGTTTCATTCTCTCCTGGTTTGTGTGAAATTTTATTTCACTTACACTATAGCATATATGTAATTTTATTTCAATAGTATTTTACAAATTATGAAATAAAATTTCACACCTTCCTTGTTTTCTGAAATGCCATACCGTATAATTTATCTTATAATTAAGAAGACCTTACATCCACAGGAGGACAGCTCATGTCTAAATTACTCTCAAGAATCGAAACTTCTCTTCCATTCCTGTCAGATACTGACAAGCGACTGGCATTTTATATAATGAAATATCCTGCAGACGTGGTTTCCATGTCCACCAAAACCCTGGCAAATAAAAGCGAAGTCAGCGAAGCAGCTGTCATCCGCTTTGCCAAGAAATTAGATATGGACGGGTATACCGATCTGAAACTTCAGTTATCTGCTGACCTTGCTACAGACAAGAATTTCCCAACACCTACCGATATTAAAAACACAGACAGTACCCATGATATCTTTGAAAAGCTGGCTGCATTTACTGTTGCATCCATCGAGAGTACTGCCAAAACCTTAGATCCTGAATCCTTGGAGCAGGCAGTAGATCTCATCGATCAGGCTGCCCGCAACGGAAAGAAGATCTATCTGAACGGTCTTGGAACCAGCTCCATTCTTGCCAAAGAGATGCAGGTAAAGCTGATGAGACTGGGCATCCAGTCCATCTTTTATGACGATCCGCATCTGCGCCTGGAATCTCTGACGCTGATTGGCAAGGGAGACGTATTCATTTGCTTTACTGCGCTTGGGAAATCCGAGGCCAACCAGCAGTATATTAAACTGGCAAAGGACCGCGGCGCTGACATTCTTCTTATTACCCAGTTTGGCAACCATAAACTGGCAGAGAAAGCGACGGTGACGCTGTATACTTCCATTACGGAGAATAATTTGAGACTTATTTCCCAGACTTCCTTTACGGTGCAGTCCATCATCATCGATGCGCTGTTCATGGGCCTTGCCATGAAGGATTACGCCAAAATCCAGCAGGAAGTTGCCGAGACCAAGGCTATTTTTGCGGATATGGGGTACTACACGACCTAAATTGTTATAATTTCATATACAAATGACAAAAGAGAGCTTTGATCGCTCTCTTTTTTCGTGTGTTACTTTATTCTGTGTTGTCTTTATTTTACAGGTTTTATGCCTGATATAATCTGTTGAAGAATTCTGTTCTTGCTGCGTTTTTGTAAGGCACTGTGAAGATTCCTGCCAGTCCTAATGTCCAGATTGTGAGCAGGTCCCAGCCGATGAAGGATAAGTTGAAGAGAAAATATTCAAATTTGTGGCCGTTCATGTATCTTCTGCTCTCTGTGATCGCTTCCATTGCGGATAATTCTTTGTTTCTGGTGATTAAGTAGGTTGCCATTGCGTAGGAGTAATGTTTTACGATGCCAGGAACGATGAAGAGTAATGTCCATAAGATTACGAATGCGGTTTTTAATAAGCTTAAGAGGAAGTTTTCGCCGAAGTTTTCTTTGAAACCGGTTAAGATATCTTCAAGTTCTGGTCTTTCATGATCGGAACCTTTGATGTAGATTTCTGTTTTTCCAACTGCAAGTGGTCCTTCAATGATGGTGTTTAATAATGGGATAAATGCTCCAGCGCACATTGCTGCGTCTGCGATTACTTCTCCTAATAATGTTGTTCCTAAGTTTCCTTTTAAATTTTCTTTCGCTGCTGCTTTGATGGATTTGAAGTTTGTCATTGTTTTGTTCTCCTTTTATTCTGTAGTTTGTGTTTTGTGATTTATGTTTTGGTTGGTTATCGTTGTTTCGTCTTTAATTAGCAGTAGTACATGCCCGCTGTCTGAAGTACTACCATACTTGCTAATTCTGGATGTTCTTCGTAAAGTTTGTTGTATCTGTCGATGTAGTTTTTGATGTTGTTAAGTAATGCTTTCATGATTTGTTCTCCTTTGTATTTGAATTGATGTGTTGTTGTTTTCTATGGTTTTATATTAGCAAGGGTATCTTTCCGTAAAACATGAAAAACATTAACTTAACCTTAAAGGAGCTGTTCCTATACCCCAAAAACTGGACGTTGAAAACTGTTCCTACACACGCCAATATCACTTTTTGAACAAAGTCATCCAAACAGTGACTCCCTAAATTTTGAATCATACACATTTTTCTATTTTTTAGACAAAAGAAATATCAATTTTTGCCGCAATATCACTTTCCGGCTAGAAAACCCCAGATGTGATAGCGAAAG
>JAZLGR010000008.1:0-22947 GCA_045616445.1 Candidatus Fimousia sp.
GTATGGTGCTTACGGATTAGGTTTTACAAAAAAATGGGGGATTGAAAATGGCCTGCAACCTGTTCAATATGTAAATCCCTCGTCAAATCTGCTCGAAGATTTTCGAACAGCATTTTATGCAGCTTTAAATGCAAGTGATGATAATGAGACATTAGATATTCTCTCGAATTTTCTGATATCTTATATGGCCTATATAAAACCACTTACTGGTCCAAATCGTAATCGTGTTACTGATGAATTAGAGATGAAGTATTTGACAGATGAGTGTGAATGGAGATATGTTCCTAATCTGCAAGAGCAGGAAATGAGCACGGTACTAATTGGCAATGAAATATATGCTGAAGATGATAATCAACCTATTCTTGAAAAATATAATAATGCCTTAGCGTGTTTGCCTGAGACATGGCTTAAGTTTGATTATGCTAGTATTCGATACATTACAGTAGCTGATTATAAAAGCAGAAATCAACTGATAGATTATATTAAGAATATGGATATTACGGAAAATGAAAAATGGGATTTGGCATCAAAAATCATCGTGATTAGCGATGCAACGGAGGATTTTTAGTTGATTGGAGATTTTAAAAAAGCATTTAAAGAACCACATGTTGCAGATGGACCTATACCGAAGGGAATTCTAAAGGCGGCTTCTCAGTCTTTGCCAGGAGAATTAGAATATGAAGATATTGGTCAAGGATTTTGTATAATTACCAATAAGGATGGCTTAAATATTCGAGGAAAGGCAGCAATAGATGGTGTATCAGACGAAAGAATGCAGGAATGTACCTCCTCGAATGACATAATGTTTTATGCACGTAATTTGCAGAAAAATCTATATTTAGGGCCAGATGAAGATGGATATCTCTATGTAAACGGCCAACCAATTGATCCGGCTTCATTTGTATATCAACCATTAGGAAACGAACAAATATTAAATGGAAAATTTATTATGGTACCTTCTCCATTTAATGAGGAACTACATATTCCATTTGAATTTGATGATTCTTCTGAAACAGTCGATTTTGAACGTGCCGTTCATGATAGCATTTCTGAGATGAAGTATGTTAGTAAGAATTTTGATGGATTGTCTATAATCATATATCTAGATAGAAAAACAGCTCAGATGAAAATAACAGTTACTGTTAGTATTACTAAATCAAAGAGTGTATCTAATATATGTAGGAATCTAAAATACTATAACAATTTTGCTCAAGGTAAAGTAAAAATGTCTGGGCATGTTCAGAATGAGAATAATATAGCACAGTTGAAGCCATTTGATAATGATACTATAACGTTTTGGAACAGGGTATATGAAATTGAGAGTAACTTACAAGTGAATTTCGATGTAGAAGTAGGTTTAACAAAAGATGATTTATTGATGACAAATCAATTATATCGTTCTCTGATTCAGAATAAACCATTTAAATCATATAGAACTCGTGCGGTTTTATCCGGCAATAATGATTTTAGCGATATCAATGATTATCAGGGAAAGATAATTATGTTTAGATATTGTCAGAAAGAAACAATGGTGCTTCTTGGAGAAAGACTAGACTTATTATGCATTCGCTATTTGTTTGACTGCTCAGTTGTGGAATGTACAGAGAATAAAGTAGACAATACATGTGAATTTGTATTAGAAAGTGCGCCAGATAGAAGAATGTACGCCTCAACGATGTACATTAATGATGAAGAAACGGCAATTAATATCATTAATAAAGAAGAAGAATACCGAGAAATGTTTATTAATGCCGATGAATTGTGATTATGTAAGATTATGAAGATCGGTTTGTGGCCTCTCATGGATCATGAACGGGGGTAGCCTTTCTTTTTCTAATATTCGGCACAATAACTTTATTTCATGCATGACTTTTGGTCACGATGAACAGATGTTATCAACTTGTGTTCATCATGGTCATAAGTAATAACCTTTGTTCATTATGAGCAGAAGTGGTATTTTTAATGTTCATCATGGACAGAAGTTCAGAATGAACACAAGTAAAGAAACTTTTGTTATTCCTGAACAGAAGTTATAAAGACATAAATATAGCTGGCAGCAGTACCGAATCCGGCGCTATTGTCAGCTATTGCAATTTTATGAGTGCTTTAACCGTTAATCACTTCTGGCGGAATCTCAATGACTGTGAATTTCTCTTTTGGAGTGATTACAGCCTTGTGTTTCAGGTATTCCTCGATATGGAATTCATTCTTCTTATCTGCATCGGAAAGCTCTTTGTATCGGGGATGCTTGGTGATATCAAATTTATTAGAAAAGAATGGGCGTACACCACGAATCTGAAGGATACATTTGCCGCCATCCATGACAGCAAGCTCATCCTGGCTCATCAGTTCTTTACCGGTTTTCTGGTAGTTCAGACCATAGCTACGGTTGGTGCCACGGGTATCGCTGGTGTTATAGAGGTCGATGGTTTCTTTTCCAAGAACTGTACTCATTTCCTTCAGGGTGCTTTGCTCCTTGCCACCAAGGAATAGAGTACAGTCGCAGTTGCCGATGATGGTATCAGAGGCATCCTTGTAGATTGTTTTCAGCTGGGACTGAGACTGCAGCACGATGGAAGCAGATATTTCTCTGGAACGGATGGTAGCAATCAGCTTATCGAACTTTGGAATCTGGCCGATATTCGCAAACTCGTCCAAGAGACAACGCACATGTACTGGGAGATGACCATTGTATTTATCATCAGCCAGGTCACAGAGTAGGTTAAAAAGCTGCGTGTACAGGATGGATACCACAAAGTTAAATGTATCGTCAGTATCGGAAATGATGACGAAAAGAGCAGTTTTCTGCTTTCCTATGGATTCCAGATCCATTTCATCATAGGACATGAGGTCACGAAGCTCTGCAATGTCAAATGGCGCCAGGCGGGCTCCACAGCTAATAAGTATAGATTTAGCAGTTTTGCCGGCACTTAATTTGTATTTTTTATATTGACGTACTGCAAAGTGATCCGCGTTCTTTTCTTCCAGTTCATCAAACAGAATATCCACTGCATTCTTGAAACTTTCGTCTTCTTCACGGGTCTCACTGGCATTGATGAATTCCAGGAGTGTGTTGAAGTTCTTTTCCTCTTCCGGAGCTTCATACCAGATATAGCCGATGAGGGCACAGTAGAGCAGTCGCTCGGCCTTGACCCAGAAATCTTCGGAAGATTTCTCGCCTTCACCCTTGGTATTGGCGATGATTGTGTTAGTCAGCTTCAGAATATCACGTTCAGAACGAATGTAGACAAATGGATTATAATGCATGCTTTTGGCAAAGTTAATGGTATTTAGCGTTTTCACGGAATACCCGTGATTCACCAGCATTTGCCCGGTCTCGACGATCAGGGTACCTTTTGGATCCGTGACTACATAGGAACTATGCATCTGCATCAGCGACGGCTTGATGAAAAAGCGGGTCTTACCAGAACCAGATCCACCAATGACTACGATATTCTTGTTTCGGGCATATTTTGGTGATTTCGGTCTGCTCTCCATGGTCAGACGTTCTGTCTGTGTCAGAGGAATATTTTCATCAAAAACCGGATTAATGAATGGTTTGATGTCTGCAGTGGTTCCCCATCGGGCGGAACCGTATTCCATGCCATTTCTGTATTTTTTGGCGTTTTTTCTACGATACAGTAGTACAAGATAAATGGCAACAGAAAAGCCTGCTCCACAAAGCAGATCCATGAGATGCATGCTTGGGAACAGGCTTAAAAAAGCATATTTTATATGGCCTATGGCGTAGAATGCTTTGAGCGAAGCATTTGCTCCGGGAGAATGGCGATAAAGCCATGAAACCTTGTCTCCCAGGTATCCAAAGATCAGATAGGGCAGAAGCTTAATTGCCAGCTTTTTCACATCTGCCGTATCGAGTTTTGGGAGATTCCTACGCAACTTTTTGAGAGAAAATGAATTCTTCATCATCGGCTTCGATCGGATACCTTGTGGCGTACTTTCTGCTGGCTGATAGTATTTCTAACGGTTTCCATTGCTTTACGAAGCTTCGCACAGATAGAGGGACGTTTCTGCAAATCCGTAACTTTGGCAGTGTATTCCTTGAATGCAAGGTTCATAACATCCACGTCCTTAGCTTTGAAGAAAACGTAATATACCGGTGGTTTTTCTAAGGTATCTTTCTTCAAGGCATAATCGATGTCATATTTACGTGCAATACGGTCAAATGAACCGATATTCTGAGGTGTGATCTTAATGTTCGTCAATTTGTCTGTCTGACCTGTCAGGTCGCTGAGTGTCTGCTTGCCACGAGGCGGGGCAGAATCTTTTTCATTGCTTTTGGCCTGTATTTTGGCTTTCTGCTTATCGATTTCCTTGGCAGCATACTGCAGAGACTTTTTCAAAATCTCAGCACTGATCTTGCCACCACGAATGCAGAGGGAAATGCTCTGGCGGTTGATATCTTCCTGCATGTGATAAATCTCCTTTCTCGAGTGAATTTTGTGAGTTTATATGCAAATTAATAGCCCATATCGGACTTCACCCAGTTGCTAAAATAGGCATCCTGTGTGCTGACCGATTTGTAAAGCATTGTCAGCAGATAGCGATCGATTCGGGTAATCTTCTGGTCAAGTCGTTCGAAGCATAACAGCACATACTCAATGTTGCTGTAATCCAGCTTCAAAAGGCGTGATTTGACCACAGACTGCGGAATATCCTGCTGGTCGATGCGGATAGTTGGTGCGGTGGAGCATACGGCATCCACCATAATGTCTACGATGCCTTCCAGTGTGCTTCTGTCTCTTGGATGCGCCATGCACAGGTCCTCGAAGCCAATATTAGTCATAATCATGCTGCGGTAAAGAGCATAGGATTTATCTGGGGTAAGTGGGCTTGCGGTAGTGTCAACACCAGGAAACATGGTTATCCCATTGTGTGAGTCCATCGACCCATCCATCATGGAATTCCTGCCTGCAGGATTGATAGATTGATAGTTATTCTCTCTGGTATTTAATCTACTTGGTATTTGATTACTCTTTCTTTTATAAGCGTGTGGGTCCTGTGTATTCGCAAAATGCGTATGCGAATTATCTGTATCCGTGCCATCCGTATTCGGAATTTCTGTATCCGTGATATCCGTATCCACAAAGTCCGTATCCGGATTGTCCGTGTACGGGTTTTCCGTACACGGGAATTCAGTATACGGATTATCAGAACGCGTAGAATTGTGAGCACGTTTGCCATCTATTTTTCCTACAAGGTCGGAAATGCTTTCGTCATCAGATGGAACAGATGCTTGATTCTGCTGTGGAGTTTCAAAAATAATATATTCAATCTCCTGGAACTTGCCGTCTGCAATCGGCTGATGGCGCTGCATATAGCCGAACTGCTCTAATTCTTTTAACGTACTGGAAATGCTTGTAATACCTTCTTTGCAGATGGAAGCAAGCCCTCTGATACTGTAATGCCAGTCGTCGGAGAGGGAGAGCATGATAGATAAAAGTCCCTTTGCTTTCAGGGACAGATTTTTGTCACGTAAATGATAATTTGACATGACGGTATAATTTTTGGTCTTCGAAATGCGAATTACTGCCATGATGACCTCCTGTAAATGTATGATAATCCGAAAGGACCGCCGTTAATGTCGGTGCAATTAACGACGGTCTCGAAATAGGTTTTATTGAATTATTTATGCATCCTGGGATGCGTAGTAGAGTTCTAATGCTTTTGTGATGACTTCTGAGATTTCCTGTTCCTTCTTGCCGGTAAAATATTTGCGGTAGACGGTCTTAGGAATCTTCGTTGCCTGATAGAGTTTCTTTTTGTCCTTTTCATGATCCAGAGAAAGAAGCATCATGCGAAGGTTCTCTTCGGTGAGAGAATGGCTCTTGCTTTTCTGATGAAGCATGATGGATGCATTGTGATCCAGCTTCACGCTATAAGCCTTAAGAAAATTATCAAGCCAATGCTGTTCCTCTGGTGTGAGATAAGAAATCTCCACAGCTACCACAAGTGCCATTTTATTATCGTCCAATCGTATCTTAAACTCTGGAATCAGCTGATTGATGCGAAGGAGCCTTGCAATAGTGGAAGAGGAAAGACTGTATTCATCTGCCAGTGCTTTACGGCTGTTCTGAACCAGATCAGTTGTTTCTGTCTGTTTTTCTTCCAAAATGAGAAGCTCACGTTCGATATCATTTCTCTTGCCCTGATTCGTAATCTGGCCATAGTGAGCGGCTATGACAGCAGCTCTCTCTGTCAGTCGCATCTCAGAAAAACCACGCTGCAGAAGGTTTGTTTCGACCACATAGAGCCAACTTTCATCTTCGGTAAGATTATCCTTGATGATGGCTGGAAGCGTCTCTAAACCGGCAATCTGCGATGCATTCATGCGGTTGTGACCTGCAAGCATCTCATAATGATCCTCGTCAAGTCGAAGTACGATAACCGGTGTCATAACTCCATTTTTACGAATGCTTTCCACCATGTCAGTCAAGCGGTCACCTTCATAAAGCTGAAACAAATGATTGTGGTACGGTTTTATCTTAGAAATTGGAATATCCACGATGGCATTTTCCATACCAACATCCTGGCCGGTTGGAATAAGATCAATGGCATCGCGAACGATCCTGCGTCTTGTATTATCTAATTTCAATGGGAATTCCCCTTTCTTGAAAGCTTAATTACTGGTGAATTCTAATGTCTTTTTCTTCATTGGCTGAAGCAGTTCCTGCCCAGTTAATTCCCTTGCAAGGTTCTGGTAGGCAAATGAAGCAGGAGAAGAAGGGCAGTACTCGATCACACTCTGTGCGTAATATACTGATTCACCAACCTTAATAGTCATAGGAACCGCTGACTCGAAAATGCGAAGAGTAGCATCGTATTCTTCGTGGATCTGTTCAGTGATCACCTTAAAGAGATTTGTTCTCTGTTCACACATAGTGAAGAGTACACCAGCTACAGTCAATTTCGGGTTAAAACGACGTTTTACCTTCTTGATGGTGCGAAGCAGATTTTCCAGACTCATGGCTGATAAAAACTGTGGATTCACAGGAATCAGAACCTCATCAGCAGCCACTAAAGCATTGATATTGAGGTTATCAAGCTTTGGCCCGGTATCCACAAGGATGAAGTCGTAAAGGTCACGTAGAGGCTCTAAGACCATCTCCAGGAAACGTTCACTGCCCATCTCCAGGCGCATATTCTCAGACACCGCAGAGAGATAGGAACTGGCAGGAATAAGGTCAATGAGACCACAATGCTTTATATACATTTCCTTCTCAGGAAAGTCTTCATCTTTCATAGCAGCGACAAGCAGATGGCCGATACCGATCGGAATAGCATCCGCATTTTCAATACCAAGACAGGAAGTCAGACTTGCCTGGCAGTCCATATCAACGGCAAGAACCTTATTACCCATCTGAGCCAGTGCAACTGCGAGATTATGAGTTGTAACTGTCTTTGCGCAGCCCCCCTTCTGAGCACTGCAGACAATAATTTTTTCCATATAGATCGTACCCCCTTATTTTACAAATCCACGAATTAGTGATAAAATGATTGAAATTACATTGATTACAATTGTTGCGGCAAGAAGGAAAAATCCTATCATTCCACCAATCAGAATATTCAGGACAAACATTCCAACAGAGCCACCTATTCCGCATCCTCTGGGAATAAACCAGATGAACATTTTTCCAATGCCAAAAGGAAGTCCCATCAGAAGCAGAAGCATGAAGACATCACATTTTCCGTGAGCCAGATACAGAGGCTGACAGATCCATGCCATGAATCCGGCGAGAGCAAGTGGAAAAAGGATGCCAGTAGAAAACTTTTTCAGCATATGCATAACCTCCTTAAAAAGGCTGGTTTCAAATCAAGAGTTTTCTTTGTGTTGGGTTAAAATGAAAAAACTGAAGCACCACCTATTATGAGGGCTCCAGTCCATAAACTGTTCAATATGAAAAATTTGGAGGGACAGCCAGCCCACGAACCCGCATAAAACGGTGTGTTTCTTGATTTGTCCCTATTATATCGTACTCGTATATGAATGAAATATTAAACAACAAGATAATAAAATACTTCATGGAAGCACTAAAAGCCCATCTCCATGACAACTCCCAGGTTTCCTGGCAGCAGGATATCGCACTCGAGGAGTGGGGGGGACTTTTTAATCTGGCCATGCGTCAGAAAGTGTTATCCATGATCTATGAGGCGACATATGGCTGCACTGCTTTTTTACCACATGCAGGTATGTTGCAGCAGATGGGACTGAAGCAACAGGTGATGATGAGTGTGTTCAATCAGACGATCATGACCAAGGAATTTTTAGAACTGTATCAGGAATTGAATACACAGGGGATTCATCCTATTGTAGTAAAAGGAATTCTGTGTAGGGACATCTTCCCAATGCCAGATCACAGACCATCGGGAGATGAAGATATCATCGTTCTGCCAGATGAATGGAATGCATGTCAGAAGACATTGAAGGACCTTGGTATGGTTTTAACCTCAAACCATGAGAACGATGCTGTTGAAAGTTCTGAAGAGCTTGCCTATGGCAGAAAGGGAAGCCCAATCTATATTGAAGCGCACAACGGCTTATTCGTCTCCTCATCTGAAGCATATGGTGAGCTGAATGAACTATTTGCCGGATATGAAGAACGAACCATGGAAGTGGAGATACAGGGCGTGAAGATCCGTTCCCTTTCTTATACGGATCATTTTGCTTACCTTGTGTTACATGCCTTTAAGCATTTTCTGCACAGCGGATTTGGTATCCGTCAGGTGTGTGACGTAATTCTCTATGGATTAACTTATAAAGATGAGATTGACTGGGACAATGCCATGGAGCTGCTTTCCAAAGCAAGGGCGGACCAGTTTACTTTGGCGATGTTTGCCATCGGAGAGAAGTATCTGGATTTTGATATGGACTCCATTCCATTGCCAGATTCTTATCAGGCGATGGATGTAGATCCGGATCCGATGCTTGATGATCTCCTTTCAGGTGGAATCTATGGTGCCACCGATGCCGCCAGACAGCACAGCAGCAATATCACGTTAAGTGCTGTGATTGAGAGCAAAAAGGGTAAGAAGAGCAGTAAGGCCTCTGGCGTGATTGCATCTGTATTCAGACCGTTATCTTATATGAAGAAGGGATATCCATTCCTTGAGAAAGCGCCATATCTACTGCCACTAGCCTGGATCCTTCGCGTGAAGGACTATCTTAAACGAAACGAAGATTCTACGCAGAGTGTTACAGATAGTATGAAGATTGGTAATGAACGTGTGGAACTGTTAAGAGAGTATGATATTATAGACTAATTATTCGGGCCCTGAAAACCCTATGGAGGATAATAAATGAAATATGAAAGAAGAATCGTTCTGGTTCTGGCTGGACTATTGATCGTATTGTATATAGGATTTTTGTATCTTTATGGCAGAGATACCAATAGTGCGCCGGTCATTACATTTGACAAGGATGTGATTACGGTAAAGGCCAATCAGAAACAGAAGAAATTGTTGAAAGGGGTAACTGCAACCGATGCAGAGGATGGAGACCTGACGAAGGATGTCATTATAGATAATATCTCTCCATTCAACTCAGAAGGTGAGCGTATGATTACCTATGTGGTTTTCGACCACGATAACCAATGCACTGTGGCTACCCGCATGGTGAAGTATAAGAATTATAAGAAACCAGTGATCAAAATCACGGACTCACTGGTAGGGTCTTCTCTGTCCATCACCAAGATCAATCGCCTTGTTCAGGCAAAAAGCTGTGTAGATGGCGACATCAGTACCAACTTAGAAATCAAACCGGGCGACTTCGATGATAACAAGCTCCCATTGAAGATAAGTGTCAGCGACAGTACTGGCACAGAATCCGTGTTGGAATGTGTATATGACTATGACAATGCGCCTTATTCAGCAGATATTGTGCTGAAGCAGTATATTATCTACCTGAAATTAGGAGAGACAACCAACCTAATGAAGAATGTAAAAACTGTTATGATTGGTAATCATGAAGATGAAGAATTAATGAAGAATATCTCAATCCGTCGTGGGAAGCTTGATCTTACGAAGAAAGGTACTTACGAGATTTACTATTCTTTGAATAAAGAAACTTATTATACTGCTAAGTGCAAAGCCTTAGTGGTAGTCTACTAGGAGGTGTGGTATGAATCAGAAGAATTCCCAGGGCATCTCCTGGATGGAATATATATTCAACTTTACATTGGATGTATTGCAGTACTGGCATCGCATCTTACTATGCGCGGTATTCGTGGCAGTTGTGGGCAGTGTCATCATGACTGTAACATACAAACCAACATACAGGACAGAAGCATCGGTCATCATCAATTCTGATATTTATGATGGTGAAGAGAATCTCTCCGAGGTTCCAGAAGCTCTTTCCTATGTGTTGAAGAGCAATCTGTTCTTAGACAGAATCAAAAAAGATATGAAGATGGATGACATCAATGGAAGCTTCAATGTGGAAGGGATGACGGGAACCAACGTCATCAAGATTTCTGCGACAGCATCCTCCCCACGTGTGTCCTATCGCATGATGTACTTTATGCTGAAACGATACAAATCAGCCATGAAGAACGTGGTTGGAGATATGTCATTCCGTATTATTGATAATATTGATGTACCAACTGCTCCGATCAATCCATTGAATGCAAAGAGGAATCTGATTATCTTTGGTGCCATCGGTGCACTGCTGATGACAGCAGCCCTTGTTATGAAATCTTATCTCCGTGATTCCATCAAGAGTCGCAGTGATGTCAAAGAGAAGCTTCAGGTACGAATGCTTGCTGACATCGCGACTGAATCTAAGTGGACATTTAAAGGTAGAAAACCGATAAAGAAGAGAGGTCTTCTTGTGACCCAATTATCCACCAGTTTTAGCTTTGTGGAGACAATGAAACGTCTGGCAACCAGATTCGAAGTCATCGCCCAGAAGAATGGCTATAAGACAGTATTAGTCAATTCCACATGGGAAGATGAAGGGAAAACCTCAGTTATTGCGAACCTGGCAATTACATTAGCTCAGATGAACCGCAAGGTTCTCATCGTAGATACTGACTTTGGTAAACCAGCACTGAATAAAATCTTAAGTGCTGAACCAGAGCATGGGTTAGAAGAAGTGCTTCACGGTTCAGTGACATTCGATCAGGTCATTGTGAAGAATAAGAAACTGAAGCTTGATTGTGTCTACGTGAAAGAAGTGATTTCTGATGCTACAGAGCTACTTGAAGGGGATAAATTAAAAGAATGTTTTGACTCTGTCAGAGATCAGTATGACTATATCCTGATCGATACACCGCCATCCAGCTTTATTGGCATGGCGAATATCATCGCACAGCACTGCGATGGTGTAATTCTGGTAGCTCGTCAGAACTTTGCTCCGACAGTATTGATCAACCGAACCATCGAGAATTTCCTTGCCCAGGAAACACCAGTCATCGGATGTGTATTAAATAGAAGTATGCCTCGTTTTGGACATTCCAGACGTGGGTATGAGTAAGGAGGGACAGGTATGAACAATCAGGATACAAAAAATCATGATCAGAATGAAGAATTGATCGATATCGTCGACCTCCTTGAGAAGGGCATGTTCATGGTCCTGCGCACACTTAAGTATTTTATCTTGGTATTCATCATCGGAATGCTAATCTGTGCTGCAGTGACACACTTTACGTATAACAAACAGTATAGTCTGGAGGCAACATTTGCCGTGACTGATTCCATGAAGGAACGAACCAGCTATAAGGACAATGCAGAAGCTTGTGAGAAGCTTTTTGGGGATCACGGCAATGCGGTAACATCTGAGATTATGCGCTCCTCTATGTGCAATGAGATGGGAGTGCCATATCTCCCGGCAGAGTTGATTGCAGAGCGAATTGGTTCTACCAACTTATTTACCGTAAAAGTGGTATCCCAGGATCAGGATGCGGTTGTGAAAGAGATGCAGGCCTTCTTAGACAGCTATGCCAAAGTATTCCGTATTACTTTGTTCGATGCGGACTTAACCATGATTGAAAAGCCGGCTAAGGAAGCGAAGGTATATAATCAGCCTCCATTTATTCCGAATATGAAGAAAGCAGCCATGCTGCTTGGAGCAGCTTATCTTGGATTCCTAGCATTATATGTATTCATGCATCAGACCATCAATACGGAAGAAGATATCAAACTTCATCTTCGAACAAGATGTCTGGGATCCCTGCCATTCATCCGTATGGGTAAAGCGACACCAATGCCGATCATCTCTCGTGATGATTCCAGGTTCTACGATATGAAGGAAGCAATCCGTGGTATTCGTCGTGGCATCGAACGCTATGTAAAGAAGCATCCAGCGAAGACATTCGTTATTGCAAGCTCCCAGACAGGAGAAGGAAGTTCCGTAGCAGCAGCGAACTTAAGTATCTCTCTGGCTCAGAAGGGGTATAAGACAGCACTTCTTGACCTAGATCTTCGAAAACCAAGCCAGTATACCAATCTCCATCTGACAGAAGAGATGAAGATGGATGACAGCTGTGGTTTAACAGTACTTGGAACAACAATTAGTGGTTACCATACATCGAATCACTATGGTAATGACGTCTATTGTGTGAGAGAATCCTCAGATATGGCACTGGAAGTGCTTGTATCATCAGAAATCGAAGAATGGTTGGAAGGACTGAAGAAGAAGTATGACTATGTCATCATCGATACCAGCCCGATCCTTCTGGTAGAAGATGCAGTTGTGCTTGCACGAATTGCAGACCAATGTATCTTCCTTGTAAAACAGGATCAGGTATCCGTTGCCAAGGTAACAGATGCATTCGAGATGATCAATCAGTCTTCTGCCAATATCATGGGTGTTATCTTGAATGGTAACAAGAATAGTAGAAGTGGCTATGGTTACGGCTACAACTACGGTTATGGATATGGCTATGGTTACGGCTACGGTTATGGATCTGGTGGTTACCGTCATGGCTACGGACATGGCAGTCATGGTTATGGCCATGGATATGGTCAGAACAGACGCCATAAGAAGAAAAAGAAAGAACAGTAATTTAATTGAATAGATGATTGTAAGGACCAGCTCCCATGATTTGGGGGCTGGTTTTTATGATAAATATTATAAGATATATAAAAAAATATATTATAAAGAGTAGAATTATGTGATATAATGTGTTAGTTGCTAAAAATATGTAATTTCGAAAGGAGAATCATATGAAAGTGACAAAAGATTTTATTCTAAGACAGATTGCTGGAGAGCATATTCTTATTCCAGTGGGAGAAGCAGCACTTTCGATTCATGGCATGATTACGATGACTGAAAGCGGTGTACTCTTATGGGAAGAATTACAGACAGGATGCTCCAAGGAACAGCTGATTGAGACAATACTGGCAGAATATGATGTCAATAGAGAAACTGCCGAAAAGGATGTGGAAGCATTCTTGCAGAAGCTTAATCAACGGGGAATTCTGGAGGTGTAAGAATGGGAAAAAAACATACAATTATGATAATTGGTATTGTACTTGTTCTTGCATTAATCGGAATCTTTGGAATTGCAAGATTCCAGAAAACTGTGGATCTGCCATATCAGGCTGATCAGAAGGATGGGAACCTGGAAATCAGTTCTTTATATCAGTTTATTGGACCAAATCCAGACTGTAATGATGAGCAGGGAGAAGATGTGGCATCCTTAACTGTAACAAATCCAGAAGGGAATAAGTATATGAAGGAAGCGTCTATTGTTGTAACCATGAAGGACAAGTCCCACTATGAATTTAAATTAGAACATATTCCGGCTGGCAAGACAGTTCAGGTTTTTGATCAGAACAATGCTACGTATGTTCCAAGCGATGAAAGTGGGAAAGAGAATGCGATTAAATCAATTAAAGTGAAGACAGAGTTTTCTGAAACTAATGGTATTGATGAGAATCATTACACTGTCCAGGTTAATCCCAATGAGACAGAAGTGACAGTTACCAACATCTCAGATCAGGATGAGAAAGATGTTACAGTACGCTGTCATACATTCTTCGATGGTGGATACTATGGTGGCAGAGCATATGAATATAAGATACCTGAGCTAAAAGCTGGTTCCAGCATGACATTTGACGCGACAGAATGCTATATCGGAACAGCCGAAGCAGTCTGTATAGAATAGGGGAAAGAAAATAATAGAAAAGGAGGATATCAATAGGAATGAAACAATACATTAAGCCGGATTTATATTATGAGAACTTTGAATTAAGTAATCATGTTGCGAGCTGTAGTGTAGCGGATAGTGATGAAAAATCATCTACCAATGCGACAACGGGTGAGAACTGCACTTATGAACTGGTGGAATCTTTAACATATTTTGTCTCTGATAATGGATTATGTGACGTTAAATATGACGAATTTGAAGAATATTGCTACCAGACAGGCATAGATGGTTACAATTTCTTCTCATCATAAAATCATGGTTTGTAATACATTTCAGATTGCCGAGATTGTGCTTAACTTAATGTCGGAACAAAAGATTAGAATCACAAAACCATTCTTTGAGTTTGTCACAGATTGTGAGAAACAGTATCAGATTCAGGTTGAGACAACAGATTCTATTGAAACTTTAGGGAAGAAAGTGATCTATACAAGTGATATATTCCACGTGACAGATGCACCGGTAGAAGAACGAGTCTTTTATAAAGATACTACACAGGGAAGACAGGCTTATGCCGTTGGAACTTATGATTATGAGGATAAAACCATTCGAATAAAGTATCTGAAGGAGCATGAAGAGAATTTCTCAGAGACTGGGAATACATTCTTCCACATTGGATGGGAGACCATTCTTTTACATGAAGATCGGCTGATTCTTCATAGTTGTTTTGTAGATACTAAGTTTGGTGGGATTCTATTCTCTGGTAATTCCGGTATTGGGAAATCATCACAAGGGAATCTTTGGACCAGATACGAGGAAGCAGAAGTCATCAATGGCGATCGAACAATACTTTATAAAAAGAAAGACGGATGGTACGGATATGGATCACCCTATGCCGGATCATCAAGAATATATAAGAATCAATCAAGTAAGATTTGTGCAGTTATAATGCTTGCACAGTCATCAGAAAACAAAATCAGACGACTAAGCAAGATTCAGGCATTCCAGAAAGTTTTTGCACAGATGACAGTGAACAGTTGGAATCGAAGTTATGTGTCAAAGACTATGGATTTAGTGGAAACATTCATTCAGGATATTCCTGTCTATGAATTATCCTGTACACCAGATCAACGAGCAGTCGAAACACTAAAAGCAATCATGAAACAGGGAGGAGAGGCATAAGATGAAGAAGAATCCATCAGCTTTTACGAATTTTATGTTATCAAAAGCCAGTAGGATGGCGCTGCCACTGAGCGGAACATTCGAACTGACTCCAATGTGCAATTTTGATTGCAAGATGTGTTATGTGAGAAAAGACAGACAGCAGGTACTTGCTCATAACCGACCTATGTTAACCTTACAGCAGTGGCTGGATATTGCAGAAGAAGCTAAAGAGCATGGCCTATTATACTTACTTTTAACAGGTGGGGAGCCATTAAGCTGGCCATACTTTTGGGAATTGTATGAAGCATTGTGTAGGATGGGCATTCTGGTATCGATTAATACCAATGGGTCTTTGATCGATGAAGAAGCTATTGCCCGTTTTCAGAAGAATCCACCAAGAAGGATTAACCTGACACTATATGGTGCACATGATGAAACATACGAAGCACTATGTAGAAGAAGATACATGTTTGATCAGATAGCTCATACCATTGACCGATTAAAAGAAGCAGAACTGATTGTGAAGCTGAATTGCTCACTGACGCCGGATAATGTCAAGGACTTGGAGGAGATGATAACATACGCCCAGGAGAGAGGATTAATCCTCGATGTGGTGACATATATGTTCCCACCGGTTCGAAAAGACCAGGCCAATGTGGGAGAAAATCCATACCGATTTACACCGGAAGAGACAGCTAGATATCGCATGAGAGCATATCAGCTGATGAATTCCGAGGAGCGTTATGCCGAGTATCTCCAGAATATTCTGGATGGGATGATTGATCCGCCAGGACTGGATGATAGTTGTGAGGATCCCATTGATGGGAGAATCCGATGCAGAGCTGGGAAAGCTTCATTCTGGATTACATGGGATGGATATAATACGCCATGTGGCATGATGACAGAACCAAAGTCGGATGTTGTGAAACATGGATTTTATCAATCATGGCTTCAGATTAACAAGATTAGCCAGGAGTTGAGACTGTCAGGAACCTGTACCAATTGTACGAATCAGGATTTATGCCATGCCTGTGCGGCGATGGCTTATACAGAGACCGGAACATATACCGGTATACCAAAATTTTTATGCGAAACTGCTCTGGCGATGAAGCGACAGGCGCAGAAAGAGATAAAGAAGATAAATAATTAGGAAGGAGAATTGTAATGAGAAAAACATGGAAAAAACTGTTGGCTATGATTTTAGTTGTGCTGATGGTTGTTTCAATGGTTCCGACCACTGCGATGGAAGCATATGCAGCTGAAGATGAAGTGACTACTGAAGCCACAGAAGAAGTGACAACAGAAGCAACTGAAACTGTGGAAACTACAGAAGCCGAAGAAGAACCTACAGAAGCAACAGAAGCTACAACAGAAGAAAAGACAACAGAAGCTACTAAAACTGTAAGAGCGAAAGCAGAAACACAGGCTTTAGCAGAAACACAGGCTGATATGTCTACAATTACAAAAAATCAGTCTGTAGCACTTGATACAAGCAAAACATACAAAGTATTCCATCTTGATAATGGACGTAAGTACTTTACAGTAGATCAGATCAAAGCAATCATTGACACAATGTCTGCCAATGATTACAACTATTTAGAGCTTGCAATCGGTAATGATGGACTTCGTTTCTTACTCGATGACATGTCTGTTACAGTAAATGGCACAACATATAGCAGTGCCAACGTAACAGCAGGCATCAAAGCAGGTAACAAAGCTTACTGTGACTGTGGAACCAATGAGCTGACACAGTCTGAAATGGATGAGATCATCGCTTACGCAAAGGCAAAAAGCATTTCTATTATCCCACTCGTTAATACACCGGGACACATGGATGCAATCCTTACAGCGATGAAACAGGTTGGAATCTCTAATCCAAACTACAGCACATCTGTAAGAACAGTTGATATTACCAATGGTACTGCAGCAGATTTTACTCTTGCCTTAGTAAACAAGTACATTCAGTATTTTGCTGGCAAAGGTTGTGAAATCTTCAACATGGGTGCTGATGAATATGCTAATGATATTCAGAGCCAGCCACAGTTTGCAGGTCTTATTTCCTCTGGTAAATACAAATATTTCGTTCAGTATGTAAATAATATGGCTGCGCAGATTCAGAATGCGGGTATGGTACCAATGGCATTCAATGATGGTATCTACTATAATCAGAATACATCTGGTGGTACATTTGATTCTAATATTGTAATTTCTTATTGGTCTTCTGGTTGGAGTGGATATAATGTGGCATCTGCATCCTATCTGTATAATAAAGGACATAAGATTTTAAATACCAATGGTAACTGGTATTATGTATTAAATGCAGCTAATGGCACATCTTGGAGTACAGCAAAGAGCAGACTTCAGTCTACTCCATATGATTCTGTACAGGGAAGTAGCGTTCCTGTAGTTGGTGCGATGGTCTGCTATTGGTGTGATACACCATCTTATAGCTATAGTTCCACAGAACAGCAGAATGTTCAGGATATGATCACTACATTCGCAGCAGCGAATCCAACAGTGTTTGATCTGAATAAAGAAACGACAGAGCCAGAAACACCGGTTGATCCTGATCCGGAGAATCCTGGAACAGAAACACCTGATGTTGATAAATCAGAGACTATTAACTTAAAGGTTGGCGAATCTACTACAAAGAATATTGTTGGTGCAAATTATGCGGGAACATATACACCAGAACCAGAAGGAATTGCTAGTGTGACAGTAACTGGTAAGGGTAAGGTTGAGGCTAGTACTACCACTAATTATTCCTCTACTTCAGTAAGACGTTCTACACTTACTAATGGTAACACTTCATGGACGAAGACTTCTTACTTCTATAAGGTAGGGGATAAGTATTATCCAGTTTACGCTTACCAGAGTTATTTTTGGGGTGGACATTATTATTATGGATATTCCACTACAGACAGTGCGTCTAATGTTACAGAAATCAGCAATTCAACTTCTGGTACAGGTTCATGGACTGTCTACGAATTTAAAAGTACAACAGTTCCAGGCACTGATGCTTCCACAACGATTACTTTCTTAGGAGAAAAAGTTGGTACAACATACGTAACTATTGGTGACACAAAATATACAGTTAATGTTATCAAAAATACACAGACAGTTAGATTATACGTAGACAATTCTGAAACTTATACTGACACTGCTGCAAACACAGCAAAATCTGCTAACACAAGCATTGCTACCGCAACAGCAAATGGAAGTAATGTAACAATTAAAGGTGTTAAAGTTGGATCCACAACAGTTGAAACTGATACAACAATCTACAATGTAACAGTAGTACCTGAGGATCTTAGTAGTGTAACAAATGCAACCATTGAACTCTGGATCACAAACCAGAGAATTACAGCTAATAATAAGAATACAGTGTCTGTTAAAGCAACAGACGCATACAGTGAGAATGGTATTGCTGTGAAGGATATTGTTCCAGCAACAGGAAAGAGTTCTAATTCTGATAATAACGTTCTTTGGAAAGTAACAGCACTTGATAAGACAAGTCACGAACAGACAACTTCTGCTGGTGATAATGAATCCTTGAATGGTACAGATTTTAACTATATTCGTTACTACAATAAGACATGGTCTTACTCTGCAGATGGCAAGACATGGACAGATATTACAAGTAACACACAGCTTGTTGCTTACTACTTGCAGAGAACTACTGTAACCGATGAGATTACAACCGATGTAGTAGACTATGGTGTTGTTCCTCATATTGGTTACAATTCTTCCAACTTCGTAATTCTGGACTACTCTGTTAAGTATGAATCTGGTGAAGAAGTTCCATCTTCCTTCCCTGTTAGCGGAAAGACTATGGGATTCCACTGTGATCCGAGTGATAAAAACACTGTACATCAGTATAATGGTGGTTCCAGCAGTACATGGTCCAATAACTACCGTGATATCGCAATGATTCGTGGTGTTGAAACTGCAGATTATGAAGTTTACATGATTACTGTTACACCAACCAGCAATAGCCAGACTGAAGCAGTAGCATCTAACTGTTATATTGCTACAAGCTATAATTACGCAGGAACTGAGTATGTTGCATGGGCTGCAACTCAGACCGATATTGATAATAGTGGTCTTTCACAGTATTCCAGCATCTCTGGTAAATATACCTGTACTGTAGGAGGAGATCCAGTGGTAAGTGGTCTTGAAATCTTCAACCGACATGGTATGAAGGTTACCTACTATGTACGTGCGAAAGTTACAGAAGACTCTCTTACAGTAAACTATGTTAATGAAACTACAGGTGAAAACTTCTACAACTACAATATTGCTGTTCAGTCAGGAACGGTATTCAATACTGGTATTGCACTTGCAAATCCATGGAAAGCAAACCTTAAGAATGGTTCAGTAACAAACCTTCTTGGCAAGACACAGACCGTATCAGCTGACCTTTCTACAATGCCAGCAATCGGAGTATCTTACAGATATAGCGAATACACATGTACAAAGGTAGAGAAAAGTTCTGATGGAAAGACGGTAACGCTTTACTATACATTTAACAACGAACACAAATTTGTAGTTGACTTTGGTCTTCCACTTAAGATTACAACAGAAGAACTTGGTATTTCTGGAGACTGGACATCTACTTCTGTTTATGGTGCACAGTATGGTACAGCGAATGCTGTAATAGGTGAAGGTGTAACGTATACACCGGATAAAATATTAAAAGGTGTTGAACAGCTTTCTCTGGTTCTTTCTAATGGAAATGAGACATCAACACAGATTATTTATATTTATCCAGCAACAACTGTTTATTATGAAGAAGGATTTGCAAATTATACAGGAATTTGGGAATCTGCAGGAAGTAAAGGTACACAGCTGCAGACAACAAATAAATTAGGCGAATCTAAAGATGCATATGGATTTGATAAAAAATATGCAGATGAAGATACAAGTTGTTCTAACAATTCTGAAACGAAAACAAATGTCAAGAATGCAATCGGTAAACTTGAGTTTACAGGAACAGGTATCGATATCTATGCAAATTGTCAAAAAGAAAGTGGAAATGTAGTTGTTCAGGTGAAAGACGCAGCAGGAAAGAATGTTAAATCTGCAATTGTACAGTGTTCTACCAATACTACAATTGATGAGTATGTTACAACAGTTAGAGAAAACAATCTTCCAATTGTCTCCTTAACAGGTTTAGCATATGGAAGCTACGATGTGACACTTACAACTGTAACAAGTAAAGAAATAGCAATCGATGGTTATCGAGTGTATGGCACAATCGATGAAAGTAAATATGATCCATCACCATACGTTAAAGATGATGAAGACAAACCATCCTATGTTGAATTGCGTGATAAGGTATTAGTTGCAGCAGGTATTAAGGATTCTGAAGATATTACATCTCAGGTAAATCCAGTACTGAATGGTGAAGCTGGTGCGGTTATTGTTACAGATCAAAACACACTTACAAAAGAACAGGCAAATCAGTTATTAGAGAATGGACCAAAGAATGAGTTATTCTTAGCACCTGGATCTTCTGTAGTATTCAAAGCTGATACAAATAAGACTGTTCAAGTTGGTATGAAAGCAGTGAATAAACCAGTATATGTTGAAGGATCCTATAATGGACAAATCACATCCAGCACAGATATGTTCTATAAAGTAAAGGAAAAGAATGCATTAAACCAGACAATCACTATTACTAATGAATCTGGAGGCCTTCTTTCCATCACAAAAATCAAAGTATGTGATGATCCTAACTTTACAATGGCAGCATTAACAGAAAAAGATTTAGATACAGCACTCTATAATCTGGATCTTAAAGAAGTACCTCAGTTAGATACTAAGATTACCATCAATTTCAAAGATAAGAATGGTAAATTAATTGATTCCTTCAGCGAATCTGGTAAAGTACCAGAAGGTGAAAAATTGCAGATTTCTCGTGAAGAAATGATTGAAGAAGTGGCATCACATATCCCTGAAGGATACAAACTAGTAGAATCCTCTGTTAAGAATGTAAAATTCAATGCAGGTGATGATTATGTCGTTGATTTAACTGTTGAAGAAGTGAAAGCTCCTGTTGAAACAGCAGATGCAACACTTACGATCAAGTTTGTAAATTACGCAGGAAAGAACTTAAAATCCATTACACTGAAAAAGAATGGAGAAAAGAACAAGAAAGCGAAGTTTACAGCAACAGAGATTATTGAAGCTGCTAAGAACGAAGTTCCTGCTGGATATGAATTATATTCCACATCTAAAGTAAAAGCAGTAGAAGTGAAGTATGGTTCTAAAGGAACAGCATCTGTAAAAGCAGGTAAAGCTGCTACATTAAAAGTAACCTACAAAAAGGGAACAAAGAAAGTGAAAACAGTTGTATTCACTGCTCCACAGACTTCTAAGAAGTCTTCCTTCACATTCTCCAAAACAAAAGTGAAGAATGGAACACCAAAAGGTTATAAAGCAACTAACGCAAAATCTGTAAAAGTTAAATTTGGAAAAACAGTATCCAAAACAGTAAAAGTAAAATAATGATTAGGCCCCGCGTAGTGGCGGGGCCTTTCTTTACAAATATAAATATTTTAAAAGAAGAATATTTATGGAGGAATTCGAATGAGATACGAAAGAAGAATCTGTTTGATGTTGACAGGACTTTTGATCGTTCTTTATATTGGATTTTCGTTTTTCTACAGATATGACAAGAATCAGGCGCCGGTAATAACATTTGACAAAGAAATCATTACAGTGAAAGCCAATCACAAAGTAAAACAATTGTTAAAAGGAGTTACCGCAACGGATCAGGAAGACGGAGATCTGACTTCAGACATTATGATTGATCAGATTTCTGCATTCAACAGTGAGAAAGAAAGAACAATAACCTATGTTGTATTCGACAACGATAAAAAATGTACGACAGCTCAGAGGAAGCTGAAATACAAGAATTACAAGAAACCAGTAATCAGATTGAATGATTCCCTGATAGGTTCAACCTTATCAATGACGAAAATCAATCGTCTGATTGAAGCAGAGAGCTGCGTGGATGGAGATATATCTGCCAATGTGGAGGTAAAGACAGGCACCTATGATGATCATAAACTGCCGTTAGCGATTACCGTTACTGACAGTACGGGCACAGAATCTGTTCTTAATTGTGTATATGAATATGATAATACCAATTATACGGCTGATATTGTTCTCAATCAGTATGTAATCTATCTGAAATTAGGTGAAACAACAAATCTTTATGATAATGTGAAAGCTGTTATGGTTGGCAACAATGAAAGTGAAGTGCTTACTGAAAATATTACCATAGCACGTGGCAAACTGGACATCTCTAAAAAAGGTGTCTATGAGATTTATTATTCTTTGAATAGAGATACGAATTATACTGCGAAATGCAAAGCGTTAGTAGTGGTTTATTAAAAATAGTTCCCATTTGATTGTGGGAACTATTTTTTAGTGCGAAAAGAATAGAAAAAACATTAATATTGATTTATAATAATAGTGAAAGTTGTAGGGAAGTGTAGTTTTTTGAGTAGGAGATGAATGCGTTAGTCCGTAAACTCCGCAGTAATTGGATATAAAAATTTGATTTATTTTTCATATGAATATCGAAAAAACCGCGTAACTAAGCCATTTTCAAGGGTTTTGCCTTTGGAATTGGCTTTTTTTGATGCGATAAAAGATGATGATTAATCTC
>JAZLGR010000009.1:0-3659 GCA_045616445.1 Candidatus Fimousia sp.
TCTGGCACTTCATCCCATGCTCTGTATCCATGGAAAATTTTATACTGTGGATGGCATGGTAACGGATGAGAGCCAGTTAAAGAAGGAAATCTATGATTTAATCAGTCCTTGGATCGGCACAAAGGTGGCCCGAAAGGTGGAGGAACTCATGAATTCTCTAAGGATGAGGGCATATGAAGAGGAGCTTCCCCTTCATTATGACAGGATTGAAGTTGCCAATGGTACCTGGTTTTTAGATGGTACATTTTCAGAAAATAAGGATTATTGCAGAAATCGAATAGAGGTGGATTACAATCCTGAGGCACCGGAACCTGTCAGATGGAAGAATTTCTTATCTGATCTTCTGCATGAAGAGGATATTCCAACGTTGCAGGAATATCTGGGATACTGCCTGCTTCCTACTACAAAAGCACAGAAGATGCTGATGATGATCGGAAAAGGGGGAGAAGGAAAATCTAGAATTGGTCTGGTCATGAGGGCAATTATGGGAAATAGTATGAATACTACCAGCATCCAGAAAATAGAAACGAATCGTTTTAGCAGGGCGGATCTGGAGAACAAGCTGCTCATGGTGGATGATGATATGGATATGGGAGCTCTACCAAAAACCAACTATATTAAATCCATTGTTACGGCTGAATGCAAAATGGACGTGGAAAGAAAAGGAATACAGAGTTATCAGAGTCTGCTGTATGTCAGATTTCTCTGTTTTGGAAATGGAGCACTGACTGCTCTTCATGACAGATCGGATGGATTCTATCGGAGGCAGATTGTGCTGATGACAAAAGACAAGCCTGCAGACCGTGTGGATGATCCTTTTCTGGTAGAAAGAATGCTGGAAGCAATGTCGAGAGCGCTGTAAAAGATGCGAATAATATCATCGATTTCCTAAAGTCAGAGGGCTATATCACTTTTGGACCGGAGGAGGAATCCAGTACAAAGGCTTTGTATGAGGCATATAAGGAATGGTGTACAGATAATGCAGAAACGCCATTTGGAATGAGAAGCTTCTCTTATTATCTGAAAACTCAGGGAGAAAGCTATGGTATCAGGGACGCCGGTAACAACATTTATATTTCCAGAAAGAAGCGTTGCCGTGGATACAAGGGAATATCTGTAGTGGATCCAACGTTAATCCCGCCTTTTTAAAGAGAACCATGAAAAATCAGGTGTACGTCCGTACAAGTGTACGCAGTGCCAGAGTACGGATGTACGTATGTACAGATGGAAATAGATATGTATGTTATTTACACAGGCAAATGTCGTGTTAGAACACAGCCAATGGAAGGAGATGAAAGATGACAAGATATTATAATAACAAGAATTATAATGCCGCATTTGAAAGATGTGTGGACCTGATTGCAAATCTTATGATAAAGCATGGTCCTAAGATACTCGAACAGCAGAGACAAAAGAAGTACTTGAAGTAATTGATGTTACGGAAGCGTATATGAAAGAAAAACTGTATGAATTCAGAGGCAGAAAAGTCATGCTTGATTCGGATTTGGCGGAGATCTACGGATACGAAACGAAAAATTTCAAGCGACAGGTGAAAAACAATATTGCCAAGTTTGATGGCGAAGATTTTATGTTTGAATTGAACGATGAAGAAGTTGAGATACTTTCAAGGTGCAAAAATTTCACCTTGAACACTGGTCGAGGAACAAACATTAAGTATAAACCTTATGTTTTTACAGAGCAGGGAATCTACATGCTGATGACCGTATTGCGTGGAGATCTGGCAATTAAGCAAAGTCGTGCGCTTGTAAGAACTTTTAAGAAGATGAAAGACTATATCCTGGAAAACCGAGATCTAATCGGACAGCGAGAAATGCTCCAATTGAGTATACAGACCACAAATAACTCGGTTGATATCAGTAAGTTGAATACTGATATCATTTCAATCGAAAAACAGATTTCCGATGTAGTGGAAGGCCTTAAGGATGTTGTAACAAAATCGGAACTTGCAGATATGATGAACAGTTTTATCAACGATGATGATAACGGTTGGCTTATGTATAACGCCAAATTCTGCAGTGCCGATATCGCATATTCGTCTATCTATAGTCAGGCTAAGAAATCTGTCTATCTTGTTGATAATTATATTGGTCTGCGAACGTTGGTTATGCTTAAAAATGCTCCCGTAGGAGTTGAGATAAAGATATTCAGTGATAATGTAGGTGCCAATAAGCTACACCAGGTGGAAGTTACTGATTTTTGTAGAGAATATCCGGGAGTCAACATAACCATGAAAAAGACGAATGGGATTTTTCACGATCGATTCATTGTTCTGGATTATGGAACATCGGATGAGAGAATCTTCTTATGTGGGGCATCATCAAAAGACGCAGGTGCGAGAATTACAAGTATCGTTGAAGATTTTGGAATAGATAAGTATCAGCCAATAATGGCAGCATTGTTACAGAATCCAGCATTGGTTTTACCACATTAGGAGTGTGAGAATATTGAAAAAGCAAACAAAATGTTATATCTACACCCGTGTATCTACATCAATCCAGGTAGATGGTTATAGTTTAGATGCCCAGAAGGATAAGCTTCGCAAATATGCGGATTATCAGGACTATGTGGTTGCAGGTGAATACTCTGATGAAGGCTTTTCTGGTAAGAACATTCAGGGCAGACTGGAATTTCAGAGAATGCTCAGGGATATTCAGGAAGGAAAGGATCAGGTGGAATATGTTCTTGTGTTCAAGCTTTCCAGATTCGGTAGAAATGCTGCAGATGTCCTGAATTCTCTTCAGTTGATGCAGGATTTTGGAGTTAACCTGATTTGCGTCGAGGATGGAATTGACAGCTCTAAGGATGCAGGAAAACTGATGATATCTGTATTGTCGGCAGTTGCAGAAATCGAACGTGAAAACATCCGAACTCAGACGATGGCCGGCAGAGAGCAGAAAGCAAAGGAAGGACGTTGGAATGGCGGCTTTGCCCCTTATGGCTATAAGCTTGAAAATGGTGATTTGAAGATTGCCGAGGATGAAGTTGAAGTAATTCAGATTATCTTCGATAGATTTATCCACACCAATGAAGGTATCAATGGAGTTGCTGCTTATCTGAATAAGCACGGTTACAAAAAGAAATTGAGACAGAATAATACAATTGACGGATTCTCTACAAGCTTTGTAAAGAAAGTTCTTGATAACCCAATCTATATGGGGAAAATTGCTTATGGACGGCGGAGAACAGAGAAGAAAATCGGAACACGAAATGAGATGCATGTAGTGGAACAGGATGATTTTCCGGTATATGATGGTCAGCACGAGGCAATCGTATCTGAGGAAGACTGGAATCTGGCACAGTCAAAACGCAAAAGAACCGGAAAACGAAGAGAAAAGGTTGGAAAGACCGGTAATGTAAGTATTCTCTCCGCAATTATAAAATGTCCATGCTGTGGCAAATCAATGTATAGCAACACGTCTAAGCCCCATGCAAAAGACAATAAATACAGACAGTATTATTACTGTAAATCTACCAGAAGTGAAACCGGTCATCCCTGTACTTTCCGCACCAATATCGAACAGTCGCAGATTGATGATTATGTAGCTGGCGTTATCTCAGCAATGGTTCATGATCCTCAGTTTGAAGCTGCCATTAAGGATAAGATTGGTACTGTGATTGACACAACGGATATGCAGAAA
>JAZLGR010000010.1:0-58113 GCA_045616445.1 Candidatus Fimousia sp.
ATACACCAAAAAAACAAAAAACTTCATAGGACAACGTCATGGCGAACTCAACACCTTCGCTCTTTTGTCATGCAATTTTTTATTTCTCTATAATTATACACTCTCTGGGGCTATAATAGCAATTTCCTATATATCAAAAAAAGACTGATGCCAAAACATCAGTCTTTGTCTTTTTTTAATTTTTTTCGATGACTTTAAAGTGGAGTCATACAATCCAACTCCATGTCCAACCAAGTCCATCTCCAACTACTTTGTAAACAATGTTCCCAGTAATCCACGTCCTAAGCTGGCACCCAGATTACCGCCTAATTTCTTACCAAACTTGCCGCCTACTGTTCCACCGATTGCATTACCCACTTCACGGCCTACAGTACCAGCTGCTGTCTGAGCAACACCTTTGGCTGCACGTTTTCTGGCTTCTGCTGCTTTATCTTTTTCTCTCTGTGCTGCTGCAGCTTCTTTTTCTTTCTGTTTTGCAAGGGCTGCTGCTTCACGTTCTGCCTGTCTTGCAGCTGCAGCTGCTTCTCTTTCAGCCTGTTTTGCTGCTGCGATTGCTTCTTTTTCAGCCTGTTTTGCTGCAAGGGCTTCTTCACGAAGTCTTTCTGCTTCTTCAGCGTCTTCAATTGCTTTTCTCTGGAAGAATTCATATGCAGAATCGCGGTCAACCATTTCAGCATACTTGAATGCTAAGGAGTTGCTTTCGATTTCTGCTGCTCTTGTTTCATCTGTAATTGGTCCCATTAAGCTCTGTGGTGGAAGGATCTTAGCCTTCTGAACCATCATTGGAGAACCATCTGCTTCTAAGAAGGATACGATTGCTTCGCCGATACCAAGTTCCTGAATGACTTCCTGAGTATCAAATTCTGGGTTTGGACGGAAGGAATCTGCTGCTGCTTTTACAGACTTCATATCATTTGGTGTGTAAGCATGGAGAGCATGCTGAATCTTATTACCAAGCTGAGATAATACGCCGTCCGGAATATCTCTTGGTGTCTGAGTGATAAAGTATACACCAACACCCTTGGAACGAATTAATTTTACAACCTGTTCGATTTTCTGCATTAATACTTTTGGAGCATCATTAAATAATAAATGCGCTTCATCGAAGAAGAATACCATCTTAGGTTTTTCAAGGTCACCTGCTTCTGGAAGGATTTCGAATAATTCGGAAAGCATCCAAAGCATGAAGGTGGAGTACATCTTTGGATTGTTGATCAGACTTTCGGAATCTAAGATATTGATCATTCCTTTACCGTTGAAGTCTGTACGGAACCAGTCTTTAATATCTAATGCTGGTTCGCCAAAGAATTTGTCGCCGCCTGCGCTTTCAAGTGCAACTAAGTTTCGCTGAATAACATTGATGGATGCTTTGGACATATTGCCGTAAGCAGCGCTGTATGTCTTGTTGTTTTCAGATACATAATTTAACATTGCACGTAAGTCTTTTGTATCGATTAAGAGTAAATCTTCGTCGTCTGCGATCTTAAATACAATGGAGAGGATATCTTCCTGTCCCTGTGTCAGACCCATCAGACGTCCAAGAAGTGTAGGACCCATCTCTGTGATGGTTGTTCTTAAAGGAAGTCCCTTTTCACCCCAGATATCCCAATAAGTTGTTGGGTAGGATTTGTAAGTAAATCCAAGCTCTGCAAGACCGAATTTCTCAATTCGTTTCTGCATATCTTCAGAGTCCACACCTGGTTTGCACATACCTGCAAGGTCGCCCTTTACGTCTGCTAAGAATACAGGTACGCCGATATCACTGAAGGATTCTGCGAGAACCTTCAATGTGATGGTTTTACCAGTACCGGTTGCACCGGCAATCAAACCATGGCGGTTGGCCATCTTAGGGATAATACCAAGCTTTTCATCTCCGCTTTTTGCTACATAAATCTTTCCGTCGCTATACATTATATTCTCCTTTTTATAAATTATTTACTTCACATTATTTATTTCACTGTTTCAGACCAGTATTCCTGACCATAATTGTCCACAAATCGATAAGTGATAATGGCATGCTTTCCAACCTCAGTATTGGAAATCTTCATTTCACCTTTCACAATCATCTGATCACCAAGATAATAGGTGTTCTTGTACTTACCGCTGTAAGTATAGTAGTCGCATACAAAATCAAGCTTGTCGCCTTCTTTTAAGGAGGTCGCTGGTTTTGCCACTGCGTCTGTTTCGCCGTCTGCGTATACATTCTCCACGCCGGCGATGTATCCTTCCGGATTCTCATCATCAAATACCAGCTGAAGTTTGACTCTTCTGCCATTTAACAATGCAGGTACATAACCTGTGATGGTGTAATGGTCATCATCTTCTTCAATGGTTGCGGTATGATAATAAGCAACCGGCTGATTGTTAATGGAAATCCATGTATTGTCTGTTGCTGCAAGAAGTTCACCCTTCTTATTGAATTCGAATACGTTATCTAAACCTAAATCGATGTATCCCTTACCGTCATCGTAGAACATATTCATCTCAAGATCGCTGACCTGCTTCCACTGATCTTCATCTAAGGAAATTACCTGATTGCCATCTCTGTCCTCTGTCCATACAAGGGCACTGGCATCAAACTGATTCTTGCCGATATATTCAGCCAGATCTTCCTGATCCAGATCATTGTCTGTCATGAATGCCATTCTTCCAGTACTGTAATTACTCATACCTGTAGTGAACAGACTCTGTAAGATGGTATTAATCATCTCTGCTTCCGCATTGCTTCCACTGCCGCTGGCAGATCCGGAGCCGGAAAGTCCCTGTCCAAGCAGTGCGCCGAATGGATTGCCGGTGAATGTTCCAGTACCATTTGAATAGGAGCCGGAATGGCCGGTCGTCTGTGCAGGCGCCTGGGTCTGTGTGCCAGTCTGTCCGCCGTATGCGGAATGTGCCACTGCCTGGCCGGAAGCCTGAACAGTTGCAAAGTTCTTGATACATCTTGTGTAATCGTCATCCATATCGATGGCGTTGTATGTCTTAACCGCACGGTCTACGGTACCAACCTTTCTACAAGGGAAATACACAGATAAACCGTAAGCATTGGTCATATTAGTTGAAGTATTATTATATTTGACCGCGCCGAGTAATGCTTTCGCCAATGCTTTGCCTTCGTCGCTTCCCACATTGCCAGCGAAATCGACTAAGTCAACCTGATCAATCTTCTGAGCTTCCGCAAACTCTCTGGATTTGCTGCGTGCATTAGATACTTCCTGATATTCATTGTCCTTGATCATGGAAGTAGTATCCTTGGCAAATGCACTTAATTTGGAAGACACTGTCTTGGCTGCCTCTGCTAAGTCGATGACTGCTAACGTGGTCTTCTGTCCTGGGCACTTCTGGGCACATTTGGCAACGAAATCATCACAGATGCGCTTGCCGATGGATAAGGTATCCATGGAAGGATCTTCTCCGTAAAGACTCAACCAGTCTGTATAATACCAACCGATACCAGGTTCTGTCTCTTCAGATGCGATCATGTAGTCTGCATAGTTGCTTAACATGAGGGCAGTTTCTGTTGTTGCCATTAAGCAGGCATCAAATCCGATAAAATCAAACTTCATGTTGGCATCATCAAGGGCTTTACGAATACCAGCAAGACTCATGGCACCTGCGCGCTGATCCTTCTGGTCATAGCCATAACCAGTAACGGAACCGCCGCCATGATCCCATAAGATCAGATCATTACGGTTTGCCGGGAAGTTCTTCTTACAATATCTGATAAAGGAAGTAAGGGTTGCCGGATTGGTCATGGTATAATTGCCCATGTTCTTCTCCAGGCAGTAGAACTTGCCATTCTTCACCTGATAAATCTGATTCACATTGTTGCTGACTGCATTATTCTTCCATCTCTGGCAGCCGCCGGTGTAGATGATCACATTGATATGATCGTCGAAGCTTGCACCGAGCATCTCCTGCATATCGGAAGTTGCCATACCATAATTAGACTCTAAATCGGTACCACACATATATACCATAATGGTGGTTACGTCCTTGCCATTGCCTTTGATCACGGTATACTTGTCCCGGGAGCCCTTCGCCACGGTTTTGTCAAGCTTGCGAATATTGCTCTCTTCTCTCCAGCCTGACTGGGACTGGGTTGTCTGCTGCACATAAGGGTTGCCACCCTGGCTGCTTCCGCCGCCCAGCATGGACATGGCACCGCCGCCACCTCCTAATAAGACTACGATCAGCCCGATAATGAGCATCAATGGGCTTGTTCCGCCAGATCTCTGGCCGCCGGATCTGCCACTTCCACCAGATGGTCTTCTGCCACCGGAATGGCCGTTGCCGACCGGACCGCCGCCAATCCCTGAGCCACGCTTGTTCACTCCGGCACCACCGGAAGTCACATGCTTCTCGCGGCTTCTTGGTCTGTTATTGTCCGCCATAATGAATCTCCTTTATATGTTTATTTAATTACAAGAACTGTATGAAGCTTTCCAAGCTCCAACTGTCTCTTGGTCATATCATTGTAGTTTGCACCAAAGGAAACAATGCCAGCTACTCTGCTGTCTCCTTCTTCCACGATAATCTTGCATGCATGAAGGGTTGCAACGGTATTCACCCAGTCATCCACCAGAAGAATTCTGGCATTCTTTGGAAGGTTGGTCTTACGTACCTGTAATGATCTCACATTCTGTCTGTGATCAATATAAGCTGCACGAACCGCATCTTCATCATTCAATACATTGTGGTGTCCATTACGCACTGGAATGAATCCTACGCCAAGCTTTTCTGCCATCATTCCGCCAAGAATAAAGCCAAGGGATTCTGGAGACGCAACATAGTCTACTTTCCCGATGAATGGTTCTGCCAGATAGTCCAAAAGCATATCCAGTTCCTCTTTGTTATGGAAAATCGGGCAAATGTCTCTCTTCCCTTCTCCGTCTACATACATGTTCTTTAGTACGATCTGTTCCAAGTCTGCTTTACGAATTTCTTTCATGAAAATCCCTCCTATATCTATCTGATTATTTACATTCCTTTTTCACTTTTCCGGTCAATTTCTCTAATAACATTTTACATCATTTTGGCATACATTCCAACCAAGAAAGCATAGTTAGGCACAAAAAAGAGAGCCTTATCAGCTAAGACTCTCTCATCATTTTTTATTCTCTATTCACCCTTTGCTGTGGATAATAAGATTCGGTCATTATCAAATTTCTGACCGGTTCCAACCTGGAATTTCTGAAGCAGATCTTCTACAGTCATCTTGCTTCGGTCTTCCCCTTCCACATCGAAGATGATGCGTCCGGAGTCCATCATCAGGGTTCTGTTACCAAGCTCTAAAGCCTGATTCATGTTATGTGTAATCATCAGACAGGTGATGTTACGTTCTTCAATGATACTCTTGGTCAGGTTTAATACCTTTTCTGCAGTTCCCGGGTCAAGGGCTGCGGTATGTTCATCGAGAAGTAAGATCTTTGGTGTTACCAAAGTAGCCATCAGAAGGGTTAATGCCTGTCTCTGTCCACCGGATAATAATCCAACCGGATTCTTCATACGGTTTTCCAAATCCATACCGAGTAAGGAAAGGTGTTCACGGAAGATATCCTTATCTTTTCTGGAGATACGGCTGAAATAACGGTGAGTGCTGGTTGTTGCACGAAGATATGCAACTGCTAAGTTTTCCTCTATAGTCATATGAGGAGCTGTTCCCTTCATCGGATCCTGGAATAAGTATCCGATATACTTTGCACGCTTATGATCTGGTACAAATGTGATGTCCACACCATCTAAGATCACGCTGCCTCGATCTACGAAGAAGCCACCTGCGATGGAGTTGAACATGGTGGATTTCCCTGCACCGTTAGAACCAACGATGGTAGCAAAATCACCCTTTTTTAACTCTAAATTAAGGCCCTGAAGAGCTTTCTTTTCATTGACAGTTCCTGCATTGAAGGTTTTTTCAAGATTTTTTAATTTAAGCATCTTTGTTACCTCCCTTCATCATTGCAGCATTCTCAGCTTTATGATCTGCCATTGCCTGCATCTTTGTCTTACGAAGGGCAATGATTTCCTTAATTTTTGGAGTTGCGATGGCAACTGCTACGATCACAGCAGATACTAATTTGAATGCTTCTGTAGGAACATTCATACGAAGGGCAAGGGCTACGATAAAACGATAAAGGGTAGAACCAATGACTACACCAATAATGCCCTTTCTTACAGAGCCTTTGCCAAGGAGGGTTTCTCCAATGACAAGAGATGCCAGCGCAACGGTTACCATACCGGTACCTAAGTTGATATCACAGCTCTTGTTATACTGTCCGATCAGACCGCCTGCAAGACCAGTACATGCATTAGATACACAAAGTCCAACGGTAATCATGAATGCCGGATTGATGGAAGATGATTTTACCATGGCATCATTATCCCCTGTTGCGCGGATGGAAAGACCAAGTCTTGTTCCAAGGAATAAGTACATCAGTGTACACATAACCACAACGATAATTGCGATTAAAATCAAGGTATTCCATTCTTTCCAGAAATCAGAGTCAGAAAGGCTCTGGAACATACTGAAGATGGTGTCGCGCTTGAAGATGGAGACATTCGATGACATCCCCATGACAAAAAGGTTCACTGTGTAAAGTCCGGTATTCACGATGATACCCGCCAGAATACTTTCCACGCCTAGTCGTGTCTGAAGTGTAGCTGTCACAAAGCCTGAACATACGCCTGCTGCCATAGCAGCAAAAAGAGCAAGGATTGGATGCCCTGCTATCGTAACCATGGCGGCTACTGCACACCCTAATGTGTAGCAGCCGTCAGTGGATAAATCACATAAATTTAAAATTGTAAAACTTAAGTAGAGTGAAAGTGCAACCAGGGCGTAGATCAAACCTACTTCCAGAGCGGTCTGCACAATCGCCGGTGTGATAAACATAAGATTATTCTCCTGTCAAATGTATCGTTTCAGTAGATCATCCGATCGACAAACTAAACTTAGTCGTCGAATTCTTCTGCTGTCTGTGTTTCAATGATGTCTGTGCAGTAATCCTTGAATGCTTCTTTGATTTCATCAAGTTTTAAGCCGATTGCATCACAAGTTTCTGTATTAACAGTAGCTAAACCATTCTCAAATGTCTTAACACCTGTTTTTGCTGGATCAGCACCATTTACTAAGATATCAACAACCATATCAGCTGTTTCTTTACCAAGGTTTGCATAGTCAACACCATAACCACAGAATGCACCATTTAATGCGAAGGAGTCAGCACCTGCGTAGTGTGGAATACCAGCTTTCTGGAATTTTTCGAAGATTGCAAGTTCAGCAGTCATAACTGTGTTGTCAGTTGGTGTGAATACTGCATCAACTTTTTCTGCTACTAATGCGTCTGCTGCGGAAGATACTTCATCTGTGTTTGTTCCTGTTTTTTCAATGTATTTTACGCCTTTTTTGTCTAAGTAAGCTTTTGCATCAGCGATTGGCTGTTTGGAAGAATCTTCACTCTTGGAGTAGAGGAGACCAATGTAATCAGCATCTGGATCTGCTGCGAATACTAAGTCCATGATTGCATTGGTATTTAAGAAATCGGATGTACCTGTGATATTGCCGCCAGGTTCTTCCATGGATTCTACTAATTCTGCGCCAACTGGATCAGATACTGCAGAGAATACAACTGGAATCTGGTTTTCTTCTGTTGCTGCCTGTACGATCTGTGCTGTTGGAGTTGCAATTGGAACGATTACATCTACTTCTTTGTCGATTAAGTCAGCTGCAATCTGATTTAATGTGGAAGCATCTGCCTGTCCGTTCTTTGTATAGTCTTTGTAATCGAATGTCACGCCAAGTTCTTCACCCTTTGCGTCTAATTCTTTCTGTACGTTGGTTTCAATCTGGTTTAAGGAAGCATCGTCTACGAACTGGATAATACCTACTTTGTAAGTTTCTCCACCTTCTGCTTTACCGGAATCAGAAGATCCGCCGCCACATGCTACTAATGACATTGCCATCATTGCTGCTAAACCTAAGCTCATAAATTTTTTCATCTTTTTTCCTCCTAGAAATCTTTCTTTACTATAAAAATTTATTGTTTTGATCGTAATCGATATAAAATAGTATAAAAAAACGACCTTTGCCCCTGTTACGGGACAAAAGCCGATCTAAATCTACTTCTGCGGTACCACCCATATTGACACTTGGTGTCCTCTCGATCACAATTCTTATAAACTGTGCCCACTGATAACGGTTGGGAACCCGTCGAACCCTAATAAGCACTTGCTGTTCAGGCCGCCCTCGAAAGTCCATTCGTTCATCCGTTCTTTGCGATTGTCTCAGCACCCAAATCACTCTCTGTAAAAGTCTGAAGATAAATTACTACTCTTTCTCATCGGTTTAAAGTCATTATAGTACACCAGATTGTATTTGTCAAACAGTTTAATTTTAAATCAGTTATCTTCCACCAGCAGAATATCATCCTGTTTCAGTTTCAGCTGATTATTCGCCAGAAGATTCACTTTATCCCGAATCACCAGAAGTACCTGAACGTCGTAGTTTCTCTCCACATCCTCAATGGTCTTTCCGATGAATGCATGTCCTTTCTTTAACCTGATCTCACCCGGTCTTCGAATGTCAGTAACACGAATCGGTTCATTCAGCTTTTCTGTATAGTTCTGCACAAAGCCGGCACTGATAATACCAGTTGGGATTGCGACCAGCAGCACCCCCATAAAAGCAATGAGGATGGCCATCACTCTTCCAAGCACCGTCACAGGGTAGATATCTCCGTATCCAACGGTCAGTACAGTGGATACACTCCACCAGATGCCGGAAAATGCATTGCGAAATACATCTGGCTGGGCCGCATGCTCTGCACTATACATGCAAAGGGAGCTTGCCAGCATCAGAATCAATATGATCACGATGGAAGAAAGCAGCTGATTGCGCTTTTCAAACAATACGGATGTGATGACATTGAAGGAGTCATACTGGGCATTGATTCTGAATAGATGGAGAATTCGAACAACGCGAAGCATTCGGAATGCAATAAATCCTGTCAGGAAAAATGCCGGAATGATGGTAAATAAATCCACAATCCCATCAAAAGAAACCAGAAATCGCAACTTGGCTTCTCTCTTTGACTTTTCAGGATAGAGATACTGCGCTGTCCAGATGCGCAGCACATACTCAATACAAAAAATACCCGTTGTCACATATTCCACAGCTTTAAAGTACGCAAACCAGTCATGCAGCTCTGAGAAGGTCTGCAGAAACATGACAAGTACATTTGACAGGATGACAACCACAATAAAATAGTCGAATCCCCGGGAAATAATATTAGATTTATCCCCAATCTGCAATATATCAAATATTTTTTTCTTATTGGTTAATTCGTTCATTCTTACACCAGCTTTACTACGTATTGGCTAAATTGATGTTCTCTTCTGAATCTCGAGAATCACTCTTCTTCCCATGAACACGCACACGCCGATCAGCGTCACCAGTCCAACCATGAGACAGATAGTCCATGCCAGGGAAATGTCCTTTTTCTGCAGAAAAAAGACCAGATAAGCGATCAATGTCGTCGCAATGGAACTAAGCAGATAGGATAAGGCGTTCCCGCTCGTATCCATCAATGCCATAATGAAGTTTACGACCAGGGCAATGATGATAAATACTGGCACCATCACGCGCATAACCGGATCCCAGAACCCTGCAAAGTGGGCAGTTACCAGCATGGCAATGGCGATGATCATCATACTGATGGTCAACACCCCGGATTTATTATGATGATTATTGGAAAATCGTTTTAACAATGCTTCACAGATGATGACCCAGAGAAGCACCTGAAGGCTCCAGTGCAGATTCCCATGCTTTCCAAGAAGAAAATCAATGCAGAGGGAAACGGCAGTCCCGGAAAGGGCAACGAAAAGCTGGATGGAATAGAGGATGGACTGGCCTTTATAAGACAGTGGATCCGGCCAGAGATTGTCAATCCCTTCCCCAATCAGCTGATTCTGGCAGAGCGGACATTCATTGGTATGTCCTCCCACCTTGATATTACAATGTGGACATGTCTTCATCTATCTTGTCACCTCCGTTGCATACAGAGTGACATCCATTCCCTGATCCGTAAATCCACGAATGAAATTCTTGATGACATCCGTGTTGGAGTAGGTGGATGCAATTCCCATCACCAGTTCTCCGTTATAACTCTGAACGGTGGTGAAGATGTTATTGGAGCTGCAGAAGCTGCTGTAGCCCCTGATATATTTTCTCGTCTCTTCCGGCGGATTGAATACTCCCAGATTGGAAATGACTGCAGATACGGTTTTATCCTGCTGTCTGGAAAAATGCTTTACCACCGGCATTTTGATCATTAACGGTACGACACGGATGAGCAGGAACTGTTCTAAGTCCTGGTAAGCATCCATCTGGGCCTTCACCCGTTCCGGTGTGAGATTGGCACGCAGATCCGCCTCATACTGCTTAACGATGCTTTCAAATGTATCCTCCTCCTCAAAGGTATGTGTACAATACACACTGTTAAAGAAGTTTCTTGAGGTTTTGGATGGATAATAGTTTCTTAGATTGACCGGCATACTAATTGTCACCGGCTGTTTTTCCTTGATGGAAGGCATCTCCTCATGAAGGGCATACATCATACAGGTACCTAAGTAGCTGGTTAAGGATACGCCATATTTTTTCGCTTCTTTGATCAGCGTTTTTACCGGCATATGCACCTCAAAAAACTGCATCTGATTATAAGGAAGCTTTAATCCACCTGGATGGAAGGCCTTCTTCAGCGGCCCTGCCTTCTGTGATTTCTTTCCATAAAACTGCTTAAAGCTGTTCTGATTTAACGCTGATCTTGAGGCGCCGCTCTTGATCATAATCTCATCAAATTCCCCCGGATGGGCCAGCTTTAAATAATTATTGACCAGAATATTCAAAAATTCCAGTGCGCCCGTGCCATCGGTGATGGCATGGAACATGTCTAAATTGATACGGTCTTTATAATAAGACACCTGATAGTGCAGCTTGCTGCCATTACCAGCCTGATAAAGTTCTGGACAGATCCTTCCAGTCTCCTCCACAATATGAGGAAGCATATCCGTCTCCTCCATATAATGCCAGAAGAGTCCGCGACGAATACGCAGCTGGAACTGGGGTCTGGTTCTTACCGTCTCAAGCAAAGCCTTCTGTAAGAGCCCCGGTTTTATATATTCACTTAAGGTTGCGCTCACACGGAGGGAGCGGGTATCTCTTTTGTTATGGGTTGCCAAAAAGACCTTGGCAACATTGTCCATCTGATACCAGTTATCACTTTTGCTCATTCTTTTCTCCTGTCTGTCCTGTCTATCGGATCAGATTATGAATAAATACACCCGCCTGTTCCATGGCCTGTGTCGCCTTTGGAATCGGCATCTGCTGAAATACATGCCAGCCGCCACGGTAAACCTGTAAAATGGCATGGGAGTTATTCTCCTGCAGCTTCTGGGCCAGCATCTCACTGTCGCTTCTTAAGATTTCGTGACTTCCCACCTGAATCAGCATCGGCGGCATCCCTGCTAAATCTCCGTAAAGGGGACTATACTTTGGATCGGTATAATCCACATTGCCTGCGTAGGCATCACGAACCATCAGCACATATTCATAAGTAAGCAGTGGATCTGTCTCCTTCCAGGTTGCATAGGAAGAAAGGGTTGCACTCATGTCAGTCCATGGGCTGAATAATACCACACCTCTTGGAAGGATGCGGGCATCCTGTTTTAACTTCAAGCAGAGCTCCAGCGCCAGGTTTCCGCCAGCAGAGTCGCCGGCTACGAATACATTGGCCGCGCCGTACCCATGATGCATCAGATAGTCCCATACCTGCATCGTGTCGTCAAATGCTGCCGGATAGGTATGCTCCGGTGCCAGACGGTAAGCGTAGGAAAGCACCGGAAGGCCCGTATGGTGTACCAGCTTGCTCGCCAGAATGTGGGCGTAGGAAAGACCGCCTGTGATATAACCACCGCCATGACAGTATAAAATCACGTGTCTGGTGTCATGGATGTGATCCGGTCTGACCCACTCAGCCTCAATATTGCCAATCTGAATCTTTTCTGTTTTTGTCCCAATGGATGTTGCTGCCAGCTTTGAAAACAGCTCCACGGACGTTCTTTTTTTCTCTAATTCCTCTTTCGAAAGGTTCTCTAATCCTGCTCCGGACTGATGCATGGCTTTGATCGCACGCATCATCGGATCCATCTTAAATTGCTGTTCCATAATATATCCTCTGATTGCTCATTGTTCACACACATATTAGCATTATCATACCACACCATTTTCGTAAAAAAAAGAACAGGCTGCACGAAATCACATCGTTCAGCCCGTATCTTTATGAGAGGATCTATGAAAATAACTATATACTTACCAATCGTTCTAATCAGCCACAAGACTTAAGAAACCGACCACAAGTAAAATTGGAATTGCAAGATAGATAAATCCTGCGCCAACTAAGAGAATCAGGAAAACCGGTAAAAAAATCAGGGAGAAGAATACCTTTGCGATCCCCCATGTAGCACGAAATGCAAGTCCGATGACTTTGCCAAATACACTGAATAATAAAACGAAAAATAAAAGTGTTAACATAATTCATACCTCTTTCAAAACTCTATCGAAATGTTCTTTGTTATCTTAGTGTTATTTTACGACACCACTCAGGCGCAATAAATGGACACATCCGCGAAATAGATGCAGGTATTTTGCTTTTTGGCAACTGTTTCCGTCTGTTTTTCCTCTTTGCCGCAATTTGTATTGGACTTATGGTGTCAAATGTGATTATATTAGGATAATGGTTTATTTTTTTAGTCAAATAATAAAGGAGAACTACTATGAATAATTCAGAACGTAACACATATCTTCCATCTCTGAAGCCAGAATGAATACAAGTTCTGCGATATGCGTTGATCAAATCACTTCCCGTTTTATGCGGGTATGTATTCTTAGGCATCGCTTTTGGTATTGTCCTGGAGGAGGCTGGCTTTAGTGCCATCTGGGCATTACTCATCAGTGTGACTGTATTTGCAGGTTCTCTGCAGTTTGTGATGGTTCCGCTGCTTGCCGCTGCGGTTTCCCCACTCACCATGGCTGCAACTGCATTTTTCGTCAACAGCCGACATTTATTCTACGGGCTTTCCTTCATCGAATCCTACAAGAAGATGAAGACCCGCCCTTATATGATTTTCTCTCTGACAGACGAGACCTATTCCGTACTGTGCGGATGCCGTGCAGAAGACCCTGAGGAAACCATGCGTCCTGCCTGGTTCTTTATCAGCTTATTTGACCAGTGCTACTGGATTACAGGTTCCGTCATCGGTGGCTTACTTGGCCACGCATTACCACTTGATTTTACCGGCATCGATTTCTCCATGACGGCCCTTTTCGTAGTCATCTTACTGGAGCAGATGTTAACCGGTGGCAAGCGTGCCCGCATCGTTGGCTGCTCCGGCCTTGTAATGGCATTCATTTCCCTGATGGTGCTTGGAACAGGCAGATTCCTGCTTCCAGCCCTGATCGTAACTGCACTTTTTGTGTATATGTATGGACAGAGAAGTATGGTATTGGAATCTGGGCATACATCCAGAAAAGGAGGTACTGAAGATGAACATTAATGTGACACATTCTCTGCTGCTCATCTTCATCGCAGCATTGGTAACCTTCTTAATCCGTCTCTTCCCATTCGTCTTATTTGGAGGCAGAAGAGAATTATCTCCAAAAATCAAGCAGATTGTGGATCTTCTTCCACCTGCCATCATTGCAGTACTTGTCATTTACTGCTTAAAAGAAAGTATCATCACCTTTGGTGACACAACACTGGCAGCACTCGCCGGTGTCATCTCCACCGTCCTTGTTCATCTGCGGAAAAGGAATACCTTGATCTCCATTGTTGTGGGAACAGTGGTTTATATGGTGATGATTCGAATGTAGTGCTATTATATTATTTAAATAATTATGGTAAATAAAAACAGCTGCCAGAGTATTCTGACAGCTGTTTTTTATTGATTCAATATGTGGTTTTCTCACCTATCGGAATGTCTTTAAGTATTCCTTTTGTTCCGGTGTGATTCTTCTGCTTTCCACAGCTTTCTGGATGGTCTTTCTGTGTACCCAGTCGCCAAAGCGATGCTCTTTTATGTATGGAATGGCTGCATCCCACTGTTTAGCAAGGGCAGTGGCAAAAAACCAGGCAATCATCATGTTAACGTAATATTCTTCAGAGATGACTTTAGCCGGAATCTCCAGATACTCTTCTTTAAAATCAGTATCCAGATAGTGACTCATGAGCATCTCCATGCCGAAACGGCAGGTATAAGTCTCCGGCGAATCCACCCACTCACGAATCTTATTAAGCAATGCTTCCTTATTCTTCTTAAATACTTTCGGTGACATAATGTCACACACTGCCCAGTTGTCCACATATGGCAGGAATGCATCCACGGCCTCCACACAGGCCTCATAATCCTTCATCTCGCTTAGTAAAAGCCCATGGAGCATGTTCTCATCATAGTACTGATGTGGCAGGCTGGTAAGGAAGTCTCCATAGCCCTCCTTACAGAGCTGTTTTGCCAGTTTTCTGGCCATTGGCACACGCACCCCGACAAATGCTTCCATCGGTACGCCAGGCGTCAATTTCGCCTGAAATGCCGCATATTCTTTGTCCTGCAGTTCATATAATCTTTTCTGTATTTCTGTCATAATAATCCCTATATTCAATAAGGAGTCTCAAAAGAGACTCCTTATTGATTCACTGATTTGCTTCTAAAAATAATCGGTTCAATACTTCTTAGTAGTTTTCTGCATGAACTTCGAAGTGTGCCTGTGGATGATCACAAACTGGACATACTTCTGGAGCTGTTTCGCCAACACAGATGTGGCCACAGTTTCTACATTCCCAAACAGTAACACCAGCTTTTTTGAATACTTCCTGGTTTTCAATGTTTGCTAAGAGTTTACGATATCTTTCTTCATGTTCTTTTTCGATCTGACCAACGCCACGGAACTGAGCTGCTAATTCCATAAACCCTTCTTCTTCCGCTTCTTTAGCCATTCTTTCATACATGTCAGTCCATTCAGCGTTTTCGCCTTCAGCTGCATGTAATAAATTTTCTGGTGTGTCGCCAAGTTCACCAAGTGCCTTGAACCAGAGTTTTGCATGTTCTTTTTCGTTGTCAGCTGTCTTTAAGAATAATGCTGCGATCTGTTCATAACCTGCTTTTTTTGCTTTGGATGCAAAGTATGTATATTTGTTACGAGCCATAGATTCTCCAGCAAATGCTTCCCAAAGATTCTTTTCTGTTTTTGTACCTGCGTATTTACTAGCCATTTGATATGCCTCCTTAATAAATATAAATAACCTTTTTCGAATTCCATCAAAATTCGTTATAATTATCATACACCTTCAGGTGTCACAGAACAATCTTTTCACCAATTATTATTTCTTCTTAATAATGAATTTTCGAGCAAGATCGATTCCGATTTTGTATGGTAATGGACGTAAGTTTTTGTCTGCTTCCTTCAGCTTTTCACGGATTGGCAGATGCTGTGGACAGTGCTTTTCACATTTGCCGCAGCCGATACACTGGGATGCAAATCCAGGGTCCTTACGCATACCCATAACCTGTGCAAACTCGAATCTGGCACCGGATTTTTTCTCCATGTACATCAGATTGTAATAATAGAAATTTCCTGGAATATCGACGCCCTTTGGACAAGGCATACAGTAACGGCACGCCGTACAGCCTACCTTTTCTCTTTCACGGAAAATCTTCTTAACATCTTCAATGAGTGCAAAATCGGATTCATCAAAGCTTCCTGCCACCGCATCGGAAGCCACACGGATATTCTCCTCTACCATATCAAGGGAGTTCATACCGGATAAGATACAGGTAACTTCCGGCTGATTCCAGAGCCAGCGAAGACCCATCTCTGCTGGAGAGTAGGATTTGCCGCTTGCTTTGATGGCATCTCTTGCTCTGGCTGGCAGATTCACCAGCTTACCGCCACGAAGGGGTTCCATGATGATAACCGGAATGCCTTTTTTAGCTGCTGCCTGAAGTCCTCTTCTGCCAGCCTGGCTGTGTTCATCTAAGTAGTTATACTGAATCTGGCAGAAATCCCAGTCATAGGCATCCAAAATCTTTAAGAACATATCTGTGTCTCCGTGATAGGAGAAACCAATCTGCTTTATACTACCGTCTGCTTTATGCTTTGCAATCCATTCTTCAATTCCCAAATCCTTCAGATGTTCCCATTCTGCATAGTCGGTAAACATATGCATCAGATAATAATCGATATAATCGGTCTGTAAGCGGGCAAGCTCTTCCTGGAAGGTCTTTTCGATTCCTTCTGGTTTACGGATCATATACTGTGGAAGCTTGGTTGCAATATGCACCTTCTCTCTCACATTGTTGTTCTTTAAGATCTTACCAACAAGCTCTTCACTGCCCGGATAAATAAATGCAGTGTCAAAATAGTTGACACCCAGTTCGATTGCTTTCATCACTTCTGCTTCTGCTTTATTATAATCAAGTCCATTGCCTTTTCTTGAAAATCTCATGCATCCAAATCCCAGCTGAGAGATTGGATTGCCATATCTGTCATTTCTATAAATCATTCCTGTGCTATCCTTTCTGTTCTACCATTTTCAAATTATTATACTAGTAAAATAATACTATTTTTCAGCCAGTTTGAAAAGTTTATAGAATAAAAAACCATATATAAAAAGGAGTACCCATCAGATACCCCTTCTTTGATCATATTCATTATTTACTATTTTTATCAAGCCACACTTTGGTTTCTTCTGCCCAGCTGTATTGTTCCATATATTCGCCCTGATACCAGGTACTCTTTGGATCTTCTAACCACTTGTAATAGTCACAATCCACCTTATCCATCTGGATATATAAAGAACCAGTGCTGTTGATGATGACATCATCACAGCCAAGGTCGCGGAACACATCCAGCAAATCTTTACGAAGATTTCGAACGTAGGATGCATGCTTGTCATCTTCCCAGAGTACAGTCATGATGGACTTGGTATTACAGCTTGCGCCCTTCTGATCAACTAAATAAGCTAACATCTCTTTGGTACGCTTATAAGCGAATCTAGGAATCTTACCATCCACATATACATCAAACTTACCGAAGCACTTGATCTTCACGCGGCATTCACTTGCGCTTGATGCTGACTTATGTCGAAGCTGTTCCATCTCTTTCTTCACTTTTTCCAAAGTAATTGGCTTTAATAAATATCCACTGGCACGCATATCAAATGCTTCTACCGCAGGTTCCTTATAAGCTGTGGTATAAATCAGGTCAATGTCCGGATAAATGCTCTGGAGCAGTTTTCCGAGGGCAATCCCATCCACTTCCGGCATCTGTACATCCAAAAATGCCACATCAAATTTATTCGTTCTTGCAAAGGATAATGCTTTTATGGATTCAGAGAATGGATGCACCTCCAGCTCTGGATCGTATTCATGAATAATCTCGACTAATAAGTCCAAAGACATTCTTTCGTCTTCAACAACTAAAACCTTCATCTTTTCACTCCCAACAATAAGTCACTAGATAGTCACTGTTTCTTTCTCATATATTATCATATTCAAGTTAAAATTCCAATAAAGAATTGATATATGCATAGATTCCTATTATTTTGATAGTATTATGCATAGATTTTTGTGGGTTAAATAACAAACTATCCCTTCAAATTCCTTTTTTCTGCTCTCTATGGAAATGGGCAATCGCTTTTCTGCTTGTTTTCGTCAGTTTGTTCGTTATTAATCTATCTTATCATAGGACTTATTCATAAATCCAGTCCCAAAAATACCATAGATATTTCCAATAGTTATTACGTTATTTATATCTTTATATCTATAGATTCTGTGGTATAATAAAGACAGTTGAAATAGAAATAAATCCATACATATACAACACACTTCAAAAATGCCAGGTTCTCTCTCCCTGGCGTTTTTTACTTTAGATTAATAGATTATTGGGGGACAAAAAAATAGAGCCACTTGATATTTTTAAATAATCAAGTGGCTCATTAATTGTCAATTTGAAGTTTCATCTTATAACTCCTTTCCTAGATTTGGTTTTCGGTAATCAATATTATGGCTTTCTATTCTGTTATATGACTTTGTAAAAAGTATGGCTAAATAAGTAAGAGAGATAAATAATGAAAAGTTATGTTCCCATTGGATTGTTCCTCCTTGTTGTTTATGTCTTAATTATAATCGCACTTCTCCTAAATGTCAACACCTATTTTTAGTTTTTTTATTTTATTTTTCATTATTATCTGAATATTTCGCCCCAAAAATCATCAATATCAAAATATATAGTTTAACCACGCAAAAGGACCCAGGGCATCCAAACCCCAGGTCCCTCAAAGAAACATCTATCCTAATACTCCCTGCATGCATCAGTTACTGCTGATCTTTTTCAGATCCATTTTCCAAAATCTTTGCTCCTAGCATACCGGAAAGAAGACTCTTTAAGTCGATTCCCATGGACTGTGTCAGACCTTCAGAAATCTGAGTCACATTGTTGATGAGATCGCTCTGAAGCTTTGCGGAATCTCCACCGTAGATATTGATCTTATCAACCTTTGCATATCCTTCTGCAACACCTGCTGCAATTGCTGGAAGCTGTTCGAAGTAAACCTTTAATGCCTGTAACTGCATATCCTGTTTTGCAGCATCACCATATGCTGCCATAGCTTCCGCTTTTTTCATAAGACCTTCTGCTTCAGCTTCGGCTTTTGCCTTGATTGCTTCTGCCTCTGCAATACCTTTGGCTCTGGTTGCCTCAGCTTCTGCAAGTCCGGCAGCTTTTACTGCTTCTGCTTCCTGTTCCTTTGCATATTTCTGCGCTTCTGCCAATGCTTTATTGGCCTGGGCTTTTTGTTCAGCTTCAAATTTTTCTGCTTCCGCCTTCTTCTGTCGTTCGAACAATTCTGCCTCGGACTGGCGCTGAATCTTGTAAAGTTCAGCTTCTGCTCTCTGCTGCTGCGCATATTTTTCAGCTTCTGCTGTCTTCTTAACTTCAGCCTCTAAGGTACGTTCCTTGATGCTGACTTCACGTTCCTTTAATTCAATTTCCTTTTCCTGCTTTGCCAGATTGGCTTCAGCTTTTGTGATTTCTAATGTTTTTCTCTGTTCTTCCTGCTTGATACCATAAGCAGCTTCTGCTTCAGCTTTTGCAATATCAGCCTGTCTCTTTAGTTCAGACTGTTTGATTTCAAGATCTGTCTGTTTCTGAGCGATATCAAGATCAGCTGCTACTCGTGCATCATTCTTTTCTTTATCTGCAACGGACTGGTTGATATCAACTTCTTTTTTCGCATTGGCTGCTGCCTTTGCTGCATCTTTGGAAATCTGCTGGATGTTTTCCACACCAAGATTTTTGATGACACCGGCATTATCTGCATAGTTCTGAATATTGAATGTGATCAGCTTCAGACCCATGTCAGTTAAATTAGGAGTTACATTCTCTGTAACTTTTTCTGCAAATTCCTTCTTGTCCCCTTCGATTAAGTCTTTTAATTTGGTCTGGGAAATGATTTCTCGGATGTTGCCCTCTAACACTGGTGTTACAACTGCAACAATCTGTTCTGTTGTCCATCCTAAAAATCTGGAGCAGGCTACATTCATGTTATCCGGATCGATACAAACATTGGCTACTGCATCAACCATGATATTAATCGCATCCTGAGTTGGAATCTCATCTCTTGATTTGAAATCAATGGATATATTCTCAAGAGACATGTAATCGACACGCTGTAAAATAGGAATCACGAAGCAAGCTTTGCCGATTACTGTTTTGGATCCGCCCGGACCGGTTACTACCATGGCCAGACTAGGCTGTGCCTTTTTGTAACATGCATTTAAAACAAAAGCAACAAGTGCTACGACAATAATAACTGGAATTAAAAAACCAATAATCTTAAACATATTCATTCCTCCTGTATCTGTTGATTGATTTTATGGAATTATTATAGTCCCAATATTGTCTCAAATATAGCTGCGACAGGTGCCAAATAGACCGCGATAAATTGGTATTTTAAGCGAAAAAAGGCTGCGACACTAAATAGCATCGCAGCCTGATTCATTCTTATGTATTCTATTATTACAATTATAATTACACTCTCAGAGAATTTCTCTTATCGTTTTCCATTCTCCACTTAATGCAGTAGGTCAGGTAATCTACATAGGCCTGATTTTTACACATGCCTTTTCCTGCAACGTCGGAAATCTTCGCAACGTCCATACCGTTACATAGGGTTGTCTTCATAACGATATTAAGTGCAGGTACTTTAGTGTCGTTGGCGATGTAAGTACCGATACCGAATGCAACTTTGGCTCTTCCATCAAAGTATCTCTTGATCATAGTAGCTTTCTCGAAGTTTAAGCTGTCACTGAAGAGTAATGTCTTTGTTTTAGGATCGATGCCAAGCTCTTCATAATGAGCGATCATCTTATCGCCCCATTCTAATGGATCGCCACTGTCATGACGAACACCAGAGAAGAGTGTTGCAAATGTTAACTGGAAATCTTCTAAGAAACAGTCTGTTGTGATACAGTCTGTAAGTGCTGTACCATTGAGGATGCCGTATTCACGTACCCATGCATCAAGTGCATACCAGTTAGAGTATGCAGGATTGTGCTTGTGGTCACCCTGACCAGCACACATGATCCATTCATGAGCCATGGTACCAACTGGAGTAATGCCGTACTTCTTAGCAAGGTATACATTGGATGTACCAACGAATGTGGAATTCTTTAATTCTGGTGCATGCTTCTTTAATTCGCAAACTGCGATTTCCTGAGCTTCGCCGGAGAGACGACGTCTCATACCAAATTCAGAGAATGCTGCAAGCTCGAATTCCCCTGCTTTTACTTTATTGATTTTGTCTTCCAGACGTTCTTTAAAGCTTACTAAAAGTTCATCATAATCATAAGCCATACGGAAATATACTTCATTGACAATAGCAAGTGTAGGGATTTCGTACATGGATGTATTCAACCATGTGCCCTTCGCTTCAATGGAAAGTCCACACTCTGCATCTGTGGTAATTTCAAAGTCTTCATAACGTGGTTTCCATAATCTTAAGAAGTCACAATAGGAGCCCTTGATCCACTTAATACTGTCAAGGTATGCTAATTCATCTTCTGTAAAACGAAGTTCAGAATACATCCAGATCTGGTGTTTGATTTCGTCTACCATCTCCTGTGTAAAATGTACGTCCTTGTTACGACACTTGAATGTCCATGTTGTTTTGTAATCGCTGTACTGATGATAGATTGCCTGTCCCATAGAGAACTTGTAAGCATCTGTTTCAAGTAAGCTTGTAATAATCGGTTTCATGTCTTTCTCCTGTGTATATTATTTGCTTTTCTGATTTTCACGACGAAGTGTACATGATACACTCCCATTTCGTTGTGAATTCTATTTTACCACAAAAAAGCAAAATGTACACACAAATTTATTGCATTATTTATTTACAGGTGACAAGACACCTATTTTTTGCCCTTAATCACTAATTTCTTATAATTATCCATGTTAAGCTTCTTCATATTGCTGTCGTTGATGGCGTGCATCTGTGGACCGCTGATTTCACGAAGTGGATATTTCTTCTTTGTCTTCTTGATGCTACTGTTAAATGCCTTCTTGGACACTTTTTTCTTGCCAATTAAGTATTTTGCTTTGCTCTTGCTGAAGTCTGCTGTGTACTTCTTATAAACAGTCTTCTTGGTATTGCTCTTGGACCATTTGTAGAATACGTCAACCTGGCCAAAACCGTTGATATAAGCAGAATTTAAAGTCACGCCCTTCTTATAGGAATAGATAAATCTGCCAAAATCGCTTCCTGCGTATTTCATCTTGCGAACCTTACCGCCGGAATATGTGAATACTTCCGGTACGGATACATGGCCAGTATAGGTGCTTCCTACAACCAGTTCAGGCACGCTGTCTTTGTCAATATAGACAAGGCAGAATGTGAATCCGTTAAGATGTGCGTAGTCTTTCTTCAATAATTTCTGATATCCTGCTAATGCTTTGGATGTTTTGGATGCTGCAGATACTTCTGCTGGCACAGTTAAGGCAAGCACCAATACCATAGTTAATACAAGGCTCACCATCTTCAATGTTTTTTTCATCTGAAATCTCCTTTCATTTCTATGATGCGTTCAATATCCTCTTTATTCTTTACTCCGCTGGTCGCACCCACCGCCTGAACGCTCACTGCGGCACATGCAGTTCCGAAGCGGCAGCACTCATACAGGGATTTCCCGTCTAAGAGCGCTGTAATAAATCCTGCAACGAAGTTGTCTCCTGCCCCTGTGGAATCCACGGCATCCACCTTCATTGCCGGCATTTTGAATGTCTCCGTCTCACCGTTCACATAGAGGCCATCCGGACCGGTTTTGATGATGACATTCTTCACGCCATAGGATTTTAATTTCTCTGCCATTCTGGCATATTCTGTTTCGCTGGTATAATTGCCCGCCTCCACTTCATTCGGGAAGAAATAGTCGATCAGCGGCAGGATCTCTTTGATATCCTCAAGATCGATCTGTCGGTAGTTGGCAAGCTTTGTATCCGCACAAAGGATTGCGCCATGTTTCTTTGCCTTCTTTGCAAGGGCAATGACTACCTCCGGTCTGTCTAACGGTGCCCGAAAGAGGCTGGCAAATGTTACCACCTTTGTTTTCGGCATACGGCTCACATCTACCACGTAGTCACCCAGCATGGTTGCATCACAGTTAACAGAACTTCTGGATCCATCCTTTCCAACCATCAGATTGGCCACCGGTGTGCTGATCGTTGGATCCACACTGATCAAACTGGTATCCACACCTTCCTTCTCAAGCTCTGAAAGAATGAGTCTGCCTGCCACGTCGTCACCAACGCCGCCCATGACAGATACATGCGCCCCCAGTCTTGACAAGATAATGGATTCGTTCACCGCATCTCCGCCGGTGCTTAACCCGATGGATGCAGCGCGATATACATTCTTTTTATAAGGGTCTTCTTCCCTTCCACGGGTGATACAGTCGATGACTGCCTGCCCGATACACAAAATATCTGAATTTATAAACATGTAACAATACCGTCCTACTTATTTCATATGTTTATTCTATCATATTTGCAATAATGAAAGAAGAATAATTGATGAGAGGATTGAAAGTATGAAGAAGAAATTCCCTCGTATATCAAAAAAACTGCCATACTTGTAAATAAAGTATGACAGTTTAATGACTTTTTATATATTGATTTTTCTATATAACGCTCTGCTCTATACAGATTTCTGCGCTATTATTTTTCGCGTACGATCATGTTCTCACGATCAGCACCAGTACCGATTAACTTAACAAATGTACCTGTATAATCTTCAATGAACTTCACGTATTCCTGAGCTGCTTCTGGAAGTTCTTCAAATGTCTTGCATTTGGAAACATCTCCGAAGTTACCTTTGAATTCTTTGTAAATTGGTTTTGCTGCTGCAAGAAACTGTTCGTTTGTGGAGAAGTCTTCTGTGATTTCGCCGTTCACATCGTATGCCACACAAGCTTTGAATGTGTCGAACTTACCAATTGTATCTAAGTGGTTTAAATTGATGTAATTTACACCATTTAAGTCGATGGCATATCTTAAAGCAACTAAGTCTAACCATCCACATCTTCTTGGACGTTTTGTAACGGTACCATATTCATGTCCTAATTCACGGATACGGTCGCCAACTTCGTCAAATAATTCTGTTACATAAGGGCCTTCGCCAACACGGGAGGAGTATGCTTTGATGGAGCCGTATACATCTCCGATATCTCTAGCTGCGATACCTGTACCTGTGATGATACCACCGATGGTTGGGTTGGAGGATGTAACATATGGATAAGAACCAAAGTCGATGTCAAGAAGTGTAGCCTGAGCACCTTCTACAACCACGAATTTGTCTTCTCTTAAATACTTGTGGATTAATGTGATGGTATCACATACGTATGGTTTTAATTTTGCTGCATATTCTTTGTATGTTGCAACAACTTCTGCTGTATCAACAGTAGGTTCGCCTGCAAATGCTAACTGTTCGTTCTTTACGTTACAAAGATGTGTAAGAACTTCTTCGAAGTTATCTTTGTACATATCTTCGAAACGGATACCACAACGTTCGAATTTATCACAGTATGCTGGGCCGATACCATTCTTTGTTGTACCGATCTTGTTTGCACGTTTGTTTTCAAGCATCACATCAAGATTCATGTGATATGGCATGATGACATGTGCTTTGTCACTGATCTTTAAGAATTTATCTACATCGATTCCGTTGGATTTGAGCATCTCGATTTCGCCAAGAAGTACTTCTGGGTTTAATACAACACCATTACCGATGACTGCGATTGTCTTATTGGAAAGGATCCCGGATGGGATTAATCTCATAGCGAATTTCACACCGTCAACCACGATTGTGTGACCTGCATTATTACCACCTGTTGCACGTACAGAAACATCTGCGAACTGTGCAAGGTAATCTGTTGTACGTCCCTTACCTTCATCTCCGTAGAAACAACCAATTACTACACTTGCTTTTGACATAATTATGTCCCCTTTCATCTATTAACTGCTGCTAAGAACATTCATTCCTATTTTATCCACGTGTTATGCATAATTTTAGGCATACACAATATATACTATCATATAATTTTGCTATTTGAAACAACTTTTTTCAAAACGCATTATTAATCTACCACACTAAAGTGAAATTGATGTTTATTCATCCTGCAAATGTAACTAAAAAAGGCTCCGCACTTTCGTGCGAAGCCGATTATAATCATCACTGTCAAAGATCATCTACATCAGATGTCCTCTACGCAACGTTTATTTATAACCGAAGCATTCTTCGATGTAGATATCTGTTACCTTTTCAAATAATTTTTCCAGATTTTCTACCGTTTCCTTTAATACAGCCATAGTCTGTGGATCCATCGCTTTCATCTTACAAAGAGTATTCTTAAGGAACATCTCTGTGATTTCACTATCGATACATCTTACAAAACCACCATCTAAGAGAAGCTTGTCATTCTCCATCTTTACTTCGATCATCTTGTTCTTTAAGTCTTTGATCTGAAGCTGTAACCATTCACCCTGTTCAATAGCATCGTTAGAATCGAAGTATCTGAATACATCCTGGGATGTTTCTTTTTCTTTATCTGCTCTGGCTTCATCATAGTAAACCTGCATGTTTTTTGCGATTTCAAGAGCTCTCTTGCCATAATTTACTGCGTCATGCAGATTCTGAAGCTGCATCTTGTAATAATAATCCATTGTCATAATATATACACCTCCGTATTAGAATTTTTATATTTCCGGTCTGTTTATCTTAGAATAATTATACCAAAATTCCAGGCAAAATGAAATGTAATTTCTGTTAAATTTCTGACGAGCGGTGAACTATGTCGCAAAAAGTAGTTTTTAAATTATTGTCGCTACAGCGATACCTCTACTGCCTATATCGCCACAGCGATACAGCTTTCTCACCTATGTCGCTTTGGAGATACACACAATTTTTGTATCGCTACAGCGACATTTTAAAAAATACTTGAAAATTCCAACTCTTTTTCCCGACTGTTATAAAATAGACAAAGTAAATCATATCAAAAAAGGAGGAATCATTATGGTAAATAGAAAGAACGTATCGCCCGGAGAGAACACACACGCTTATTCGCAGAAACATTTGCCGCGGGTGCAGAAATTCATGGGTGCGCTGTTCGATTACGTGGTGAATGTCTGTGGCATGGACCTGGATTTGTTCTACAAATTCGCCGTGTTCACGGACATGTTCAAGGATTTGGGGCGGGGGAGCATGAAATTCGTGGGGGATCGCACAGTGAAAGAGGTTGTGCGCGAGATTTTTGAGTTGGCAGAGTTGGAAGGGATTGAAGAGGTCGATGAATATGAGGAAATCATGAGGATTTCCAACACATCGCTGGAATATCTGGCCGGTTCAGGGCTGGCCTACTATCAATGGTATACTGGAAAATCCTATAAAAAAATCCATGATGCAGTCTCATTTGCCGCCCTCTGCGACATATATGCAGAGGTGGGGAAAGACAACACCATGGCTCTTGTGTATGCTTTGGATGCTCAGATGGATCTGTACTATGTTGAGACCAACTTGAAGCGGTTGCGACGAAAGCTGGGGCTCAGCCAGCGACGTCTCGCGAAAAAATCGGGCGTGGCTCTGCGACAGATCCAGCTTTTCGAACAGCGCAGGCGGGACATCAATAAGACTCAGTCCCAAACGCTTCATGCCCTCAGCGTTGCGCTGATGTGCAAGATGGAAGATCTGCTGGAGTTTCCGAAAAAGTAGTTTTGCTGACGGAGCAGTTCTTCCGGTGGAATCGACCGATCCGCGGAGTAGTCTCCCTGGCGGAACCGTCCTTCTGGCGGAACCGTGCTTCCGGCGGAAGCACACAACATCTAGAGTCCAAAGCCCAGTATGGAAAGCATGCATAGGATCGGTATCAATACGATCATCAGGAAGCCTTTTCGGCCGGTCAGCGGGCGCTTCAGATATACCCGGTGATAGAATTTCAGGAGTCTTAGATTCACCGTCCAGCAGAGGATTGCGCTGCATCCCAAAAATCCCAGCAGCAAGATCAGGTGGATTGCCCAGTGATGGCTTCCATAGAGCAGATTGGAAAATGCCTGACTATAGATTGTTGAATAGCCAACAAAGACTTCCATCATATAAGCGATGAGAATCAGTGTCTGCGGGAAGATGAAACTTTTGACGATGCCTGGTTTGCGGTCGGCTTTTGAGGCCTTCCTTCTATTCGGTGCAATTGCTGCCAAATCAGCAAGCATCTCCTTCTCTGATGGATAACGCTTTGCCGGGGCATCGCTGATTGCCTTGAAGATGACCTTTCGTAGGTCTGGGTTGACATTTTTTAGCATCTGGCGTTCATTTTTAAAGTCTTTTGGGAACTTGCCACCGGAAAGGAGATAGAACATGGTCATGCCGAGGCCATAGATATCATAATTTCGGTACTGGTGGCTCTGTTTCATCCATTTTTCATATTTAAACTGCTCTCCGTGCTTGCCGTAGTATTTGCCCAGGACCTGATAGCGGGATTCTAATTCAGGTGCTGCGAAGGCTGAGGTAAAGAGGGTTCTCGTAACTGTGGAGTCAGCGTGGGTGAGAATGCGGGTGCTGCCAAGATCGGCTAAGATATAGCATTCTGCGTCATCATCGTATAAGATGTTGCCCAGCTTGATGTCACGGTGTACCACGCGAATATTGCTCTTGCCCTGAAGTTCCGAGATGGCACGGCAGATATCCATGCCCATTTTGATCATTTCGCGGTCGGCAGTCGGGCCGGAGAACCGTCCATCGATATCTTCATAGAGGCGCTGGATCTCATAATAATAAGCAATCAGGCCCTCATCGGTACGAATTTCATAAGCCTCCATCAGCTGTGCGATGTGTGGGCAGTTTTTGTATTGCTCCATGGTATTGATTTCCTGGAGGGAGACACGCTTGATTTCCTGATACATATCGTCATCATAGGCTCCGCAGGCTTCCATTACTTTGCCAATCACGGGCATTACCTTAAGGGCGTAATCATAGATTCCGTCGGAAATACGATAGACATTGCCCTGAGAGCCATTGCCGATGTATTCCTCAAGGGTGTATTTGCCGCCGCTAAGCTGATTCAGATTAAATTTAATGTCCTCATAACGAATGCTGTAATCGTCGAAGGTGCCCATTGTCGTTTTCATCATTTTTCTCCTACAAAATACTCATCAGCTGATCAAAGTCCTGATCATCCTCGAATATTTCTCTTAGTTTCTCTAATTCATAATAGAGGGCTTCATTGTAATCATACTTCTCATAGGCAGAAGCAGATCGGTCAATGCGCCCAAGGGCATAAATTAATGCCGCTTCTAGCTTATTCTTACTATAAAGGACTCCGGTCCCTGTTGCAAGAAGCCATTGATTGACTGCATCTAATGTAGTTTCATCAGATGATCTATGTGGAATGACCCGTCCCTGTCCGTAGATGGAGAGGCCAATTAAAAAGACCCTGGACGGATACATTTGCTTTTCGTTGATGGTAGCAATTCTTCGGTAGAAGAACTGATTGGATCTGCCGCTGACAGAACGGAAGGTGGTGACTGGTCTTTTGTCAAGGAGGGCGCTGATTGCCTCTGTAATTTTAAGGCTTGCCTCCTCGGCGCCTGCTTCCTGCATCTGCTGGCGGTAATATCGCTGGTAAAGATCCTTTAGGGAGCAGTTTTCCTTGTGGGGATCGATGTCCTCATGCTCTAAGATGGCAATCCAGATGGCGTCGGATGGATTCTTCCGGTAAAGCTGGTAGGAATGAGCATCGTGAGCCAGCATATAATTGATGCGCATCAGGTTTTTGCCGTAGAAGATGATTGCCAGCATGATCAGGTGATCCCGGTTGGAAGGGATCTGCCTGCGAATGGCATCCATGGTGGAGCGGGAGATGCCCATGCACCGCTCAATTTCCTCTCTGGAATACTCACTTTCTGCGATCCGCTTGCCAATCAGAGCGGACCAGTCCTCAAAGAGGATCTTATAATTATCAATAAATTCGTGGAATTCATCGCCATGCTTCTGTTCTCTGATGATACCCTCTACAGTGTCGGTTTTTAACGCATCCACCGGTTTTTCAAAATGCTTCTCGTCGTAGATGGTTTTGTCAAACTGGAGGACGATGGCAGTGATATTGTCGCTGTTTTTCTGCTGCGCCTGCTCGCGGACCTTATTCTCAAGGGTAACCGTGGAGCCGTTCTGATAGTCGTTGCTGACAGCGCGCAGGAATGCACGGTCATTGCGAAAACAGCGGTTAAAGCCGTCGGAGCTTAAGATCAATGTGTCTCCCGGACGAAGAAGACCTTCTTTATCTGTCGCCATCTCACGGGCAGTGATGCCTCTGCGGCCCAGATAATTGATGAGACGGTTCTCATCCCCCTTCATGGCACGCTGGCCACGCATTTCCTTGAGATATTTCAGGTGGTGGGGTGTGCTGACAAGCTCCCTGCTTCTTCTTGGATATTCGTGAAAGAGATAGATGGGGCTGTCACCGATATTGATGGCTGTATAGCGGTTGGCCCGGTCAATGAGCACCATGGAGATGGTGGTCTCATAGGTGCCGCCGATGATCTCCCCGTATTCCACAAGACAGTTCTGGGCCTCCTCGAGACAGTCATAAGCCCATCGCTTCATCCGCTTCATATCCATCAGATCTAATCGGGCATCCTTTACCCTCTCATGAAGCAGCTCTATGACCTTCTTAGAAGCCACCCTGCCATTGCTGCAGGAGCCGACCCCGTCACAAAGGACCAGCACATGGGGGAAGTTGTGACTACAGCTAACCTTTTTGGAAGCCCAGTTTTCACTCATATCAAAATGGGTCGAGCGGAAGGTGCCGTCAAACATGGCATGATCCTGATTGTCGCTTCGACCTCCAATATTGGAAAATGCTTTGATCTTATACATCTGCTGTTCCTTTCTATTCTTTCAAACTGTTTACGTATGCTAATATTTCCTTTGCGGCAGGCACTAAAGACTTGCTTCCCCGTACCTGTTCATCCATGGATAGGATGCCGCAGTATTCATCATTGCCAAACACCAGATAGATATGATTGCCCGATTTGCCCTTTACCTGGGCAGTTCCGGTCTTGGCATAGATTTTTCCGTATGTTTCTTCATCAAATCCATAGTGAAGTGCGGTCTGATGAAGCATCTTTTTCATTTTATCACAGGTTCCTGATTCTATTGTATCAGAAAGAACCTCTGGTTTCTCCCTGTACGTCACCTTTTTGCCGTCTGTTATCTGCCTTATCACGTAAGGCTTCATCATAACGCCGTCATTGGTCAGAGTTCCAAGCCAGGTAGCAATCTGTAGTGGGCTAACCTGTAACCGACCCTGTCCAAAGGCCGTCTGTGCCACCAGCTCTTTTTGAAAATGCCCCAGATCCAACGTGGATTGTAAGGTGCCAAAATCTGTATCGATGGTTTCCCCAAGCATGAATTCCCTTGCTGTGGTACAAAGTCTTGTGCCGCCAAGCAGATTGCCCGCTGAGGCAAAGTAAGTGTTGACCGAGTGGGTCAGAGCCTCTGAAAGCTTCAGATTACCAAACACAGCACCACCGGAATTCTTAATCTTTAAGTACCCCTCTTCCACATCCTCATAGGTATAGCCTGCTAACTTATTCTCAATCATGGATGTGGCCGTAATCATCTTGAAGGTGGAGCCTGGCGGATCCTGACTTAAGATTGCCCGGTTATAGAAAAATTCATGATTTTTTGCATAGGTTTCATATTGATTGTCAATTTCATTGACATTATATTCCTGACTGGCACTGCTTCTGCTGGTCATGGCAAGGATTTCGCCGGTTTTTGGTCGGATGACTGCCACACTGCCCTGATTTTCACCCAGAAGCTCATAGCTAAGCTGCTGCAGATTGTTGTCTGTAGTCAGTTTAATGGTTGCACCAATGCCATCCTTCCCGCCAAGAAGGAGCTGCTCTTTATATTTATTGCGCAGATTGCTGGTGCCGTAGATCTGGCTGTTATAACCGATGAGCGGTGAATAGCTTTCCGGAAAGAGAAGCTCCGCTGCCTTCCCCGGCTCTCCAGATAATGTAATAGCTTCGCCGGACCGGTCAATGAACTGTCCTTCCTTCGTATGCTTGATCTCTTCAGCTTTTTTGAAGCCTTCAATGCGCTGATCCACTTCCTGATTGGCGCCCTTGACGACTCCGGTTTTTATAATAATAACATAGCAAAGCAGCACTGTAATCACGATTATGACAGCGCACAATGCTTTTAATCTTGTCATTTTATGCAAATGTACCCCTCCCTACTCAATGCGTACCAGCTTTTTTGCAGGCTGTGGAGGTCTGACAGATGCATTTGCCGTGGCCAGAATGGAGTAGATGGTCATGTAGAACACCACGAAGGCGTTGGAAAAGCCATAACTTAAAAAGCTTACCGGAAGGCCCATGAGGAGACCCAGATTCAGGCTGCCAGCGATGACCAGCACAGACTGAAGGAACATCACGCAGGTAAAGCCGAACACCACCGCAAGCTCCTGACGGTTGTCATCCTCCATCACGTGTTTCATGCCCACCAAAAAGAGTGCCAGAAATAAGAACAGCACGACCAGAGCAAATATGGTGCCGAAACGGTTGATCATATATGGGAATACCATGTCGCTGTCGGCAACGGGAATCTGAATGTTGTATCTGGACCCGAACCAGCCGCCTAAGGATGCCGCCTTGCGTCCCTGGATGAGCTGGTAGGCCATGTCATTGCCCACCTCATCCAGGGCTCTTGCCATCATAAATCGGCGGGAGAGCTTGCCCCAGACGTAGGCGCCTATGTTGGTGAAGACATTTACCATGCCTTTTTGATAAAAGCTGTTTAAAGTGTAGCTGATGCCCAGGGCGGTCATGCCAGAAAGTGCCAGACCGCCAATAACGGAAAGAATCGTCTTCGCTTCTTCCATGTAGATGACCAGATACAGGACGAAGATCAACAGCAGGATCATCAGAGTTCCAAGCTCCCGAATCAGAACGAGGCCCAGGAAATTGACACCCATGATAAGGCCGCTCTTTTTTAGTCGCTCCATATCTGCCATATTTTTATCATCTGCCGCCTCATCGCTTTCCCCTCCAAAAATCATGCCCAGGGAAAAGATCGTGATGAGCTTCGCAAGCTCTGTGGCCTGAAAACCGAAGGAACCAACCATAATCCAGGCTCTGGTTCCATTGACATTTCTGCCTGACAAAAGCAGCATCAGATAGATTGCCGCCAGCAAAATAGGTTCCATATATGGAACCCATTGCTTTATATGGGAAGGTACCTTTTCTTCAATGTGCATCGCCCACTGACTGCCCCAAAGCCTGGTTGCCATAACGCCTGCCAGAGCCACTGCGAAGATGATACTCATATTTCTTCCAAACACTGCCCCATCCTTTGCCAGAGTCATCTGAACCAGATTCCCGATTTGAAACAGCAGGAGACTTACCATGGTGAGCCTGAAATCGCCATCCACGTACTTTGTCATGACAATGAGAACGAGAGAAATCACTGTGACGGGAATGAGAATGGCCAGATAACCATCCAGACAGTCCTTCATATACAGCAGCACTCCCGCCAGCAGCTCCAGCACAAGAATGACTTCGATATACAGGCCAACGCCCGATAACCCTTTCTTCATAATCTGCCTGCCCTTCTAGTAGATGCGCTGAAATCTCTGCCCGGTTTCCGTCTGATGCTTTGCCGCTTCCTTCTTGCTAAATGGATTCACAGCCTGCAGACACAGTCCGATGTCCGCCAGATAGAACATATCTCCGTAGCTTAAGTCAATCTGTTTTTTGCGGTTCTGCTCCCCGTCAAATGTCCCATTGCTGCTTCCCATATCAATGACGAAAAATCCCTTCTCATCCTTGCCCAGTCTTGCATGGCATCCGCTGACATATTCGGATGTTAAGCAAATGTCATTGTCTGTGTCCCTTCCAATAGAAATCCCTTCATCTGGAATGGAAGATGGCAGCATAAATTCTGTACTGGATCCATCCTCTTCCATCTGCACCAGTTTTGCAAAGGAGAAGGTCTGGGTGCTTAGATCCACTTCCGAATCCCTGCAATTTCTATTGTTTTTCTGTTTTCCACCATCTTCCCTGCTTCGCTTGTCCGGGAGCATGTTCTTTGGCACTTCAATGAAACCGAATACTGCCAGAATGATCAATGCGATGAGTGCTAAGATAACTAAAACGGTAAAAGTTGATAAAAATGTTGACATATTATAATCCTCCATGAATGCTTTTGTGATTTGATTCGATACTGGAATCTGAATTTAAGATAGCATAAAGCTTAAGGATGCATTTTGCAAAATGGCAAGCAGAAACAACAAAAAAGAAAAAAAGAGCCCTCTTACTTTATTTAACGTAAGAAAGGCTCTTATGATTATATATATCGTATTCGATTAATGGATAATTGCTTATCCAATCAGCAATTTTGCTGTCTCAAGGAGATTCAGTCCACTTGTTTTCTGTACGCGCGCTTTCCATTCTTCCGGGAAAGTGGATGCACCACTATAGGCTCCACAGAGATTTCCGCAGATGGATCCGTTGGTATCTGCATCATCACCGGCATTAACTGCGGCAAGGACGCCATTCTTGCCATGGCCGTCTGCTGCGTAGAATGCACCAAAGGATAATGCTGCAGATTCATAAACCATCATGCTGGCACCGAAGATGCCAACTAATTCATTGAGAATCACATTCATATCTTCCCCACGAAGCGGATTTACAATTCCTTCGATCATGGAAAGACGTTTGGATAACACTGGTGCACAGATATCGGCACCGATCTTTTCCCCATATTTTGCTGCATCGATGGCACCCTGAAGGACTTCACTGGTGGAATATCCGCCGTGAACGCCCATGGCTACTCCCATAGCAACGGCACAGGCTGCTGCCACCGCTGGCTTGCTTCCGTGGCTAGGTAGAGAAGATGCTGCTGCCGCCTCGATACATTTGTCTAAATTGTCGTGATATTTTACACCAATTGGTGCAACTCGCATGGCAGATCCATTGGTCACGCCCTTACCGGATGTTGATTTTGGATTTGTTCCTTCGATGAGAGCAGTTAAGAAACGTCTTGTGGAAGGTCCGATCACGGTGCTTTCAAGCATCTTCTGGTCGATGGCCCACTGACGCATGGCTTTGTTGAATGCGTCTTCCGTGAATTCTCCCTGCTCGATTAATACATTACTGATGATAACACTTTCCATGGTATCATCGGTGATGGCTCCTGCTTCTAAATCTCCATGATAGGACTGGACGGATTTTTCCGGTACAAGAAAGCCATTGATATATCCATAAGTCTGTTCAATCTGTGGTCTTGTTAAGAAGGAAGCCGGCATGCCCATAGCATCCCCGATGGCTCCGCCAATTAACGCCCCATATGCGCGATCTAACATGATTACATTCCTCCAATAAATTAATTTACCCGCTATTATTGATTTATGATTCAATTATACTCTCCAGAAACCATGGGGACCATATACCTCCACGGTCTTTGCAGCTGCCTGAGCAGCTTTCTCTACCATAACTTCAAGTGGCATCTTCTGACTTAGTCCGTAAAGCAATGCACCGGAAAAGCTGTCTCCCGCTCCTGTGGTGTCCACCGCCTGACATTTCACACTGTCATAGTGAAAACTGCCTTCTGGTGAAATCACCTGTCCACCTTTGGCACCTTCTGATTTGATGACAATCTTACCCCTGTAGTCCTCCTCAGAAAGCTCCTCGCCGCTTGGCTTCATCACATCTGCGATTTCTAACATTCCACCAAGCACCACAGGATCAATATAATGCACCAGCGGACTTGGGTCAAATAAGATGATGGTTCCCTGTTCCTTTAGTTTTTTCAGCACTTTCACCACTTTTCTGGCATCCTTATTGAGCAGATAATAGCCGGTGACCCCTGCCACCAGACAGCCACCTTCCATGATCTTTTGTGTCATTTTCTCAGAAAAATCAGCCTCCACACCCTTCTTGGTCAGGAAGGTGCGCTCCCCATCAGGTTCCACGAAGACGTAACATTTGCCCGTGGTGCCCGCCACACGTTCCACATATTCCATGGAAAGGTCGTGTGCTGACATATATTCTTCGATTTGCTGACTGGTTTCATCCTCACCAAGGCCAGATACCACATGAACCGTTACATCGGACTGTGAAGAACGAATCAGATTCTGGGCAGTCACCGCCATATTGATGGCACATCCACCCACAAAGGTTCGTTCCGCCTGAATCATCCCGTCGCCACCGCGCTCCGGGAGATGATCCACCGCCACATAATGATCCAGTAAAAGTCCTCCAAAAACCAAAATCTGTTGTTTCAAATCTAATCCTCCAGACGAATTGCTGCAATTTCAGGCCAGGTAATGGTAACCTTAGTGCCCTTTTCCAAGTTTTTCTGGGATGCGCTGGTACGCTGTTCCACGAACACCTCATTGTCCCCACAGAGTACACGGTAGGTGGTCGCATTGCCCGAATAAGTCACTGCCACGATTTCGCCTTCTAAACCTTCGGTTCCATCTGTGAAGATATCCATCTTCTCTGGACGCACGGCGAATGTACCTTCCGCGTCGGTAAAGAAGTTGGCTTTACCAAGGAAGCCTGCCACAAAACGGTTCTTTGGATGTTCATAAACATCATGTGGTGTACCTGCCTGTTCGATGACACCCTGGTTCATAACCACAATGGAATCAGATAAGGTCATGGCTTCTTCCTGGTCATGGGTTACAAAGAATGTGGTTACGTGGCATTCTTCTAAGATTTTGCGAAGCTCTACCTGCATCTCCACACGTAATTTTTTATCCAATGCACTTAAGCATTCATCTAATAATAACACTTTTGGACGGATGACCAAAGCTCTTGCAAGGGCAACTCGCTGCTGCTGTCCACCGGAAAGCTGTTTTGGCTTACGTTTTGCATAATCTTCCATATGCACCATTTTTAACGCATCCATGACACGGGTAGTCAACTCTTCCCCTTTGATTTTTCTCTGCTGCAGGCCATAAGCCACGTTGTCAAAGACTGTCATATGAGGAAAGAGCGCATAGCTCTGGAATACCATCCCAATTTCTCTCTTGTTCACCGGAATCTTCTTCACGGATTTCCCATCGAAGAAGATGTCTCCGTCATTGACTTCTTCAAATCCGGCAATCATACGCAGTGTGGTGGTTTTCCCGCAACCGGAAGGTCCTAAAATAGAGATTAAAGTACCTTCTGCCACATCTAAGTTGATGTGATCAACAACTGTATTGGTGCCATATATTTTTGTTAAATTCTTTAATTCAATTCTAGCCATTAGTCCTGTTCTCCTCCAATCATTGCAAGAAGTGATCCCTTCATAATTACCGCTACAATCAGCAGACATGCCAGTGATACCAGAATAATCAATGTGGAAATGGCATTGATTTCCGGTGTGAAGCCAAACTTGATGGAACTCTGAATCTCAATCGGAAGAGTAGAGATTCCATTCGGCATCAGGAAGTAGCTTACCGGGAAGTTATCAAAGCTGATCATAAAGGATAAGAATCCGCCTGCCACAATGGCTGGTAAGATGGCCGGTAAGGTCACACGTCTGAAAGTGGTGAATGCGGAAGCGCCAAGGGAAGCGCTCATATCTTCTAAGTTGGAATCAAGAGAATTGACTCTGGCTTCCAAAACAAGCAGGGTATATGGTAAAGAGATTACGATATGCCCAGCTGCCACAATAAATAAGTTCCTTGTCATTCCAAAGGAACGAATAAATAACAGTAAGGATAAACCGATGATGAGCCATGGAATACTCATTGGCATCATAGCAAAGCTTCGGGCTGCATCCTTCAGGCTTGCTTTTAATTTCATCTGTCCTAAGATGAACATGGTTCCAAGAATCATGCAGACCACGCCGGTAACCAGTGCCAAAAGCAGAGAATTGGTGGTTGCAGTAAGGAGTGCAGAATCTCCTGCCAACTGTTCATACCATTTTAAAGTAAAGTGAAATGGCAGAGAGTTGTAACGGGATTCATTAAAGCCCATGATCATCAAAACGAAGATTGGCATGTATAAAAAGAGTAATAATAAAACGGTCAGAATGATACCGCCAATGTTCTTCTTTCTCATGATTCATACCTCCTTCCCCAGAGGTTTAATAAGTTCATGCTGATGAGTACCATGACTAACAGGATGAATGCGATGGCCGCACCGAAATCCCAGCCATAAACTTCCATGAACTGACTTTCAATAACAGTACCGATTACAGTACCATTCGTACCACCTAAGATTCTAGGTTCTACGAAGGAACCGAGACATGGTACGAATACGATCATGATACCAGAGATTACACCTGGCATGGAAACCGGGAAGATTACTTTAAAAAATGTGGTAATCCTGCTTGCGCCGAGGCTGTAGCTGGCTTCTAACAGCTTGTCATCCATACGTTCTAATGCCATGTAGATGGTAATAACCATGTATGGAAAATAGGCGTGAACCAGCCCAATGATCACTGCCACCTTGGTATATAAGATGCCAAGTCCGCTCTTACCAATGATGTGAAAATGTTTTAACATGCTTGCTAAGATTCCGCCATCCTGTAAAAAGATCAGCCAGGAATAGACTCTTACCAGCTGATTGGTAAAGAACGGAATCATGATAAGTACCAGAAGAACCAGTTTAAAGTTCTTCATCTTTTTTGCCATGAGATAGGCAAGGGGATATCCCAAAATCAAACTGAAGAAGGTAACCAGGAAGGAGTTTACGATGGTTCTCCAGGTCAGCTTCAGATAGGTTGCTTTTGAGAAAAACCGAATATAATTTTGTAATGTAAAGCCTGTTCCGTCATCTGGCTGGAAGCTGGTCAGTAACATGATGACCAGTGGCACCACGGTAAACATGATGAGCCAGCCCACAGATGGAAGAACGAGAAGGCTTCTCTTATTCTTATTCAAATCAATCTCTCCATTTTCATAGTGCATAAGCCAGACCGGCTATGGTCTGGCTTATGAATGTATTCTTTGTGATTATTGACGATTAGTTTGCTTTTACTTCTGTCCAGAGTTCGTTCCAAGCATTCTTTGTTGCTTTGTCTAAGTAAACCATGAAGTATAAACGGTTTAAGGAACCTTCGTCCATACCGCATGCTGCTGCATATTCTGGATCTAAGCTTTCAGCTGCTTTCTGGTTTGCTGGTGCAGGACCACCCTTGTTTGCCCATGCAGCCTGTACTTTTTCGCTGATCATGTAGTTGATGAATGCGTATGCAAGATCTTCATTCTTTGTTCCTGCTGCGATTCCCCAGTTATCAACCCAGCCGATTGCACCGTCCTGTGGAACAGTGAATGCGATTGGTTCGCCATTCGCTTTCATGGAAGCTGTCTGACCAGACCACATAAGACCAACTGCTGTGTCGCCACCAGCGAATAATTTGGAGAATTCATCTCCTGTCTGCCAGTATGTCTTATTTAATTTTTTCTGTGCGATTAAAGTTTTCTTGATTTTCTTAAGGTCAAGTGTTTCTGGTTTAGTAGGATTCTGACCTGTTACGATTGCTGCTGCCATTACTGCATCATTGAAGTCATCACGGAATGCGATTTTGCCTTTGTATTTGTCTGTGAATAATACATCGATGCTCTTAGGAGCTTTCTTAACTAAATCTGTGTTGTAAGCAATTGCTGTGGAACCCCATACGAATGGTACTGCGTACATGTTGCCATCTGCACCAACACATTCTTTCTGGTTCTGGAAACGGTCATATAAGCTGTCGAAGTTTTCAATCTTGCTTGTATCGATTTTCTTTAATAAGCCTTTTTCAATTGCTTCTGGTAAGATGGAGCAGTTTGGAAGACATACGTCGATCTCGCCATCTGCTGCTGTCTTTAAGCTTGTAAGAAGAGATTCTTCACTTTCCATGTAAGTATTGACTACTTCACAGTTGTATTCTTCTTCGAATTCTTTGATGAGTTCTTTGTCATCGGAAGCATAATCCTTCCAGTTCATAACATATAACTTTGTTTTGCCGCCGTTGTCAGCCTTTTTGGAGCCACCGCATGCTACAAGGCCAAATGCCATTGTTACGATTGCAACGATTGCGATCAGTTTTTTCATTGTTTTTTTCATCTTAGGTTCTCCTTTGCTTGGAAAATGTGCATACATATGCATTAATATTTTATCAATATGTATTCTACTTCCTGTCTGCACAGGTGTCAAGACACCTGTTATACATTATTGTAAATACGATACACTTATACATTTGTATACATGAACCATCGCATAGACATTTTCTATGTCTCGCAGCAACCTCTCCTTTAGAAAAAAATCCGTAAACAACAGAATTCTCACTAATTATGTATCCATGCACCCATCTTCTTTTTCATTTCTGCAAATATCTCGTTGGTTTTTGGATTCTGCGAATGAAAATCCAGCATCTGATTCAGATATCCCTGTTCGGCTGCCAGTCTTCGGCTCTCTGGATATACCAGTTCAAAAGCAAGGGAGATATGTCCAACCAGGTTATCTACTGCTGTTTTTCGAAGAGCTTTTAAGACGCAATGTTCTTCTTCAAAACACTGTAACACCTCTGGCGTCACATCGCTATGCAACAGTTCCTCTGTTGTTACCCCATAGATGACTTCCATTGGAGACTGCACATTCACTCGTAGGATATCAATCTTATCTGCATCACGGATGATATTGCAGAACATCATCTCCCGATCGGAAAGTCCTTCCACAACACGGTACTTGTTATGCTGACGGATGGCCAATTCTACAATATCTAGCTCTTCCCTGGTCAAATCACCCATAAACTGCTCGATTAAACCTTCACAAAACAATAAATCTGCTCCAAACTTCGCATGATCCACTGAAATTGCATCGTTAAAGGTCTGATACCGTCTGATCTGCTCGAATCGTCCAATATCGTGTAGCATGCCGATCAACCAGGCAAGATTCTGATCTCTATCGCTTAGTCCAAGGCTTTCTGCAATGATATCTGATAATTTTGCCACGTAGGCAGTATGCTCGATTTTTAATCGAATCTTCTCATCTCTGCTGTTATAGGCATCTGTATATTCTTTGAATGTGTTTTTTACTTGCTGTCTATTCACTATAAAATCTCTCCACTAACTATTTGCTACGACTGCTAACATATGTTTTGCATCCGCTGCCGCTTTCACTTTATTGCTGGCAAATGTAATGATGCCTTCTTCATTGATCAGATACGTCGTCCTGACTGTCTTGATCAATCGATGTCCATTGTCTTTTGTTAATTTCAATGCGCCATAAGCTTCAAATACTTCTTTTTCAACATCAGAAAGAAGGGTGAATGGTAAACTCATCTTCTCCTGAAATCTCTTTTGAGATTCCACAGAATCCCTGCTTACTCCGATTACCACAACACCCTTTTCCACAAACTGTGAATGAAGCTTCGCATATCCAGACGCCTGGTTTTTACTTGCAGATTCCTGCTTATCAGAGTAGAAATACAAGATTATCTTTTTCCCTCTGTAATATTCTAACGTATGTTCCTTACCGTCCTGATCTGTAAGGGTAAAGGATGGCGCTTTATCTCCCGCTTTCAACATGTTTAATGCTTCGATTCGATCAAAATACTGATCGACTGCATCCATGTATTTCTTAATATTGGAGTTGTAATTTTTACTTTTCCCGTTATATATTTTATATTCTCGATCCGCAATTACTTCTTCCGGAATTTTGAATTCACCTTTCAAGGTTTTCGGTATCATTTCAAGCAAAAATCGTTCCACAAAATATCCGGCAGCATACAGTACAGAAAGCTGGTAGTCATTGGCATAGGCCAAAAGAAATATGGATTTTTCTCCATGCACATAATTACATCGGCAATAATAAGGGAATTCAAAAATCAGGAAAAAGAATAACTTTTGTCCCATAGTTTGTGATAATTCATGAAAATAATAGAATTCATCTTCTTTTTTAGCTTCTCTTCCTTTTAACAGCTCTTCCGCATAATCATATAATCGTGGTCTGTCCTCAATCGGAAGTCTATGCAGTTCCTCTTCAAACTTATGACGGGCTGCTCTTTTCTTTTTTTTCTCAACCCCATTAAAGTATCCCGCATCAAGTTTTTCAGATTCCGGCTTCGGTTCAAGACATTTCATGAGGAATCCCATGCGCTCTCTTTCTTTGTTTGGAACTAATTTCAAATTTGTTTCAATTATATCCCCTTTCGCCTTTATTTCTGCAGGAAGCTGTTCCACAATCTCTTTATTTCTATACACTTTATTCTCAATGTAAGTATTATACATACTTCCAACATATTTATAATAAGCATTCATGGATGTCCAAAGGTTTGTGAACCGATCAATCACATATTCTCTTCCTTTGCTGGCAAGAAATGCATTCACTGCAATACTCATGAGATCCTCATCACTCTTCGACTTAGACAAACCCAGAAATCTCTGAATGAGTTCCGGTTCCTTCCATGAATCAGGCAGTCCCATCGCCACTTTACTGATCATGGAATAGAGGAAAGGAAATCCTTCCGTCTCTTTATCATAGATTCTCTCATCACCATCAATCGACATAATAATCTTATGGGGTTCTAAATTATAGTCATATCTTAATGCATGGAGAAAGAAAACTTTTCGAAATGCATCCTTTAATACAGCATTCCTGAAATATCTTAAATCTTCATGGGTATTCTTCTTTGAATCCATTGTAACGCGCACCATTGCGCCATTATTTACAACATGCAGTTCTATTCCCTTGGTTGAACCAGCGGAATAGATGAATGGATTGCGGTTGTTACATCTTCTATTAATAATGATTTTCAATTCTTTTTTTGCCATTATAATCGCCTCCATCATTATTATAACAATCCTATGAAAAACAAAAAAGGGACTTTTTGCATAGCCCCTTTTGAATATAATAAATAATTATTTATCACTATTTAATTTGTACTTTCTGATAATATCATCTACAGTTCCATCATCTTTCAGTTTTCTAATTGCATCATTCAAATGTTTCCCAATATCAGAGTCTTCGTTGTATGCAAATGTTAAACGATATTGTAATTCCATATCATCTACTTTCATAAGTACATTGCTATTAATCTTCTTATCAATTGGTACAATTGCAACGTCTGCTTCTCCACTTAATACGTATTTGATCGCCTGTCCACTTGTTTCTGTATTTATCAGATCAGAATCTCTCCATTCATCTACTGCCTCAAATGCTCTATGAGCTTTTGTTTCAACTGCTGCTGCAAACGTTTTATCTGCTAATGCTTCATAATAGTTATCTGATTCATCCAACCAGTCTCTATTGCTTCTTAAGATAACTGCTTTCTCATCAACTTCTAAGATACTATTTGAAAACTCAATATCATCTACAGCAGTATATCCACCTAAAATACAGTCTACCTTTTCATCCTTTAATTTGTCTTTCTTTTCTTCACTAGTAACTAAATTAGTTCGAATTTCTATGCCAATTTCTTTAGAAATTTTACTTAACATCTCTCTTTTATAGTTACTGTCTGTAGTTACACCAATATTTATGTAACCTCTTTCCTGAATATCTTCCCATGCAGATTCTACATCCTGTGATTGTCCTGTTCTAAGCATTGAAAAAATACAAACTGCAACAAGTACAATTGCTGCTAAAAATAATACTGGTCCTTTTTTATTTCTCATGATTATTCTTCCTCTCTATCTTTTTATTCTTGATTTACTTTTCTATATAAGAAAATACCTGCAACAAATACGCATACAATAGTTAATAGCAACATATTTCCCCAGCATCTCATGATCATCTCTTTCGATGAATCAAATGCAGCATCTGTCAAACCATCTGATACCAAATCATTAATATGTGCTATGGATCCTAATGCCGAATACCCCCATTTTGCAGTAGTAAATCTTGCAAATGGCTTTAATATGCTATCTAATTTGAATAAACATCCACTAAACAGAAACTGTGCAATCAGCAATACTGGAATAATTGTCATAGCAGTTGTAATATTTTTCACCAGCATTCCAGTTGCAAAACCTAACATATCTGCACTTAAAATAATCAGAATAAATGTTATAGTAAAATCAAAGTTTGCATTTGGCAAAGTAATTCCTTCAAAGTTATATTGATAGAATAGGCTAAAAATTGTAGTACACACTACACCTTCTACCACACAGAGAAAACATTGGATCAGAAAGTTTGCCAGGACGTATACTTTTACAGATACTATTTTGTTCAAATCATCCAGTGCATATTCCTGTTCAGAATAAAATAATGCGACAGAGTTAAATATACCAGACCAGATAGCACACATAAGCAATGTGAATAAACAACTTTTAGTCGCGCCAAACTTGTCAAATACACCTTCACTAACCGCATAGCAGGCAAATATAAAAATCAGGGCTGAAGAAATAACATTCTTAACAATATATAAGTTATTTGTCAGACTCCATCTCTGTAAATAATAGATTAAACCTTTCATTTATATTTCACCCCTTTCATATTTGCTGATATAATAGTCTGCCTGTCCATATCCACCTTCGTCATTACTGTTCAATTTTAAAAGGATATCCACATAATCATCTATTTCGAAGAAATGTTTCATTCTTTTTGGGGTGCCTGCGTAAGCAATACGTCCGGTCTTATTGCTGTCTTTTACCAATACAACTACTCGATCATATAATTCAACATTTGTTAAATTATGAGATATAACAACAACTGTTTTCTCTTCTTCATGTGCGACTTTATTGAGCATATTACAAAGAGATCTTGCAACTCCACAATCTAGACCTGTATCAATTTCATCTGCAATAATAATCTCTTTATCTCTAATCAATTCTTTTGCAATAGCAACTCTCTGCATCTGTCCACCAGACAAAGCATGAATCTTATGATCTTTTACATATTCAATTCCTACATCTCTGATACATTTTTCCGTCTTTTTCATTAAGTTTGCTTTTGACTCAAATAAAGCATCTAAACGTGCAGTCCAAAAAATCGATTGTTCTACCGTCTCGCTCTTATTTAATGCAGGATGCTGTGGAATGTATGCAACCTTTCTAAGCATTTCGCTTGGAGATAATTCTTCATCTGTAATTGTCCCTTTGAAGGATGTTTGCTGAATCAAACATTTTATCAAAGTACTTTTACCAGCACCTGAAGTACCAATTATTAAAGTTGTTTTGCCTTTAGGAAAAGAACATTTTATATTTTTTAATATGATCTTTTTTCCATCATAGCTTTTTTCATTAATGTCAATCCTCATTATTACTCCCTTTCTTTCCAACCATAATATCTTATTTATTCTCAAACATACTATCTTGAATGATATCCGTTATATTTCTTTAAAAAACCATATTCATGTCCAATCGGATTATTTGTATCGTTTTTCCTGGTTTTAATGCAGAATGTATTTATGATATCTCCGGATGTTCTTATGTTTTCGCTGGCATATCTATATAAATCTCTTGTATCTTTATGAGCAAAAATCACACCATTAGATCCATTCAGAAGAACTGTTCCACTGGATGGATTGAATGTTCTTTTCCCTCTATAATCAATACCTTGAAGCACATATAAAGTATCGTCATGATTTAATGCCTTCTCCAAATCATAGTTTTGAATCTTCTTTTGATAACGAGACACTACTCCTATAATTCCACCTCCATTGGTGGCCCTTCTGGTTCCAACATTAAAACATACAACTACCTTTAAAGATTTATACTCTGTGCAGAAATTATAATCTCCAGTAGAGTCCATAAAACCTGCTAACGGCCCTGTTCCATATTTCTTCACAAGACTATCATTAATTGCATTCACTTTTCCAATACCATAAGTTTCATCATGAATAGTGTATTTTTTATCAGCAATCCATATGCCATCCTCGGCAGCTAACATTGGATGAGCATTTTCACGATTTGTCTGATTCAATAGTGTTCCTTTTTTTGTCTTTAAATTGATTCCAAGAACTCCTTTGCATAAATCATGAAGTCCAGCCGCATCAATTGCTGCTTCAATAATTTCTGTATTAGATCCAGAACAAACCCAAACATCAATACCATTCTCATTTAAAACAGACCAAAGATTCTTCATTTCATCAGTAATCTGAATTCCACATTCCCATGACAATTCTACGCTTCCAACCTTTGAATCAATGTCATCTGGCGATCCCCAAACAATCACATTGGAATCCAACTTCATATTCTCTTTGTGGCCTTGAATTGCAATCTTATATAGTTCTTCTTTAGTCATTCCTGTAAACCAAAAAATCTGCCATGACAAAGAAACGTCTATTGTTTCATTTTTAGATACTACATTTCTTAGAACATACATTTTCGTTGCAAATTCTCTCCAGTATGGATCTGTTCGAACTTCATTTTCGATATCTTTTTCAATGCCTGATGCCTTAAATGGTCCATATTTTTCATATAAATAGGAATATGCCACACAAATATCTGAAATCCAGTCATTATAAGAATGAACACCATATTTGCCTTCACGAAGATCACGATCACAATCTCCCAGATTAGTTCTCAACACATCACCTAAATCCTCTGGAGAAATCACAAATGCCATTTTTTGAAGTTGATAAAAACTAAGAGCATTTTCAACATTGTTAATTGAAGTCGAATTATCAAAGTCAAAAACGACATAAGCATTGTCCTGATATTCATCTGATTGATTCCCAAATCTATATATAAAATCATCCAATGCTGTTTTAACATCTTCAGACCAGTTTCCTTCCTCTAAAAATGACTGTTCCTTTTTGGAAGAATGGATATCTTTCGTTGAACAACCACATGCTAAGAGCACCACCAAGATTAAACATAGAAATATTCCCATTTGTTTCATAACATTACTCATTTAGCCTTCCCTTTTTAATTTTTATAAACGCCATAATAATCTGTAATCAAATCTAGTCGCATAACTACATAGTAGCGAAGATTATGTTTCCGAAGATATCACCGACATCTTTCTTTTCATTTTTCCATTTTGCTTTTATATTTCCGAACTCTTTCTTTTCAGACACTGACACCCAATATTTGTATATCGTCGTTGTTCTTTCTTTGCTATAATTAGATGGTAAAAAACCAAAGGGTATGACTTAATATGACAAAACTAGAATTTACATTTCCGGTCTTCTACAATCTTTTAATCAATCCATATTCAAAAGAAAGTCACAAAGACAATCTTTCAAGAATCTTTTATGGAAGAAAAGATCAAATTTCATATACAACAGCAACAAAAATGCGTTCTGGTGAATACCGTTTCTCCCTATCCCGTGGAGTTACCTCAGACTATATCGTGAACACCGAGTCTGCTCGTATTCAATACATGCGTACACTGGATTTATTCGAACTTCCATCATCAGGAAGAGAGATCTGCCAGATGCTTTCCCAATACTATCTTTCTCCGGAAATCTATGAAAGCATATACTACGAAACTGACAAGTATGTCATCTTAACGAGATTGCTTTACTTTCTGTTGAAAAATCCTGGTTCTACAATGCAGCAGAATGTGCCTGACAGCAGCAATGCAACTGGAATTACACCTGTTTCAGACTTTTCTGATGTTCTCAATCGCATCCAGGATCCTGCTTTCTATAAGGAAATCAGCGACGCTATTTTCGATAATATGATCAAGACAGAGATCAACGATACCCTTCATTGTGGCTGGGAACGATTTTTGAATAAAAATCGCCGAATTGGTGAATGGTCCACTTCATTTGGACTATATATTGCTGTATTTACAAAGTGCAAACATGAAAACTACATCAAACATCGCCGAGATATCATCAACACGCTCTGGAGAATGAGGGATGGATTTAAACATGGGTTCAAATCCGACTATCAGTTATTCCCTTCCCTGGATGCAACCAGCGTTGTCGCAAAAGCATTCTATCTGGAACGGGAATTCGACAAAGCCTATACGACCTTCGATGATCTTTTATACATGTGGAACCATTTGGACGAAAATCACTACGAAGGTGAAATCCCACTTTCCATTTTGTGTTATGTGCTAAACTCTATGGTTTTATTCCAGTATGAGGGAAAAGAAAGAGATGATGTAGAGCATCAGATTTGGGAGAGATCCGTCATCTCCGAGAATCACCATCTTCTTTACTGGACAGAGAATGATTCCATCTACCCTTCCATCGTGAATTCTTCCATGGCAATCTCTTCACTGGTACAGTCAGCCAAACAGAAAGGCAATGCGGACAAGATCATCAAAAAATTATCCGGCTGTGGCAAATGGATCTACGACTCCGAATGGACAGATTCTCTGGACGCAACCAGAAGATTTTTGACAATCAGGGGGATGACCGTACAGGATAGTACACACTTTAATCACTATGCCCCAACAAAATGTATTACCGCACTCCTTCATCTTGGTTATCCAAAGCACAATCCAAGAATCATGGAAGAGATGAAGAAGATGCTTGCCCTGCAGGATGACGGTCTTTGGTATTACCCATTAAACAGTCGCCAATATCAGATGTGGATGGTGGAAGAAGTGCTTGAATGTATCATGATGTATCGGGATGCTTCCTAGATATCAATTATAAAAATAGAACGAAATAGAACGAGAAAAAGGACAGATTCAGCAATTGCCAAATCTGTCCTTTGTTATTTTCATAATTCAAATATATATAAAATATAGATCTAAAGATCCTTTGCTGCCGGATAACCATAGGCAGACTCTGCGGAGTAAATCGCGCGCTTGATCGCTTCAGCCATAACATTGGCCGAAAGTTCAGCGACCAGATCCTGATCAGCAGCCACATCGCCCACAGACACAGCGAAGATGCTGTCCCCGTCTGCAGAAGTGTGCACTGGTCTAATGGAACGGGCATATCCATTCTGCGCCACGCTGGCAATCTTACACAGCTTGGTCTTGTCAAATGCTCCGTTGGTGATGATCACCCCAATTGTCGTATTCTCCACAAATTTATTCTCGTGCACCTCAATGGACTGGCACATCAGCTCCAGACTATCGCGAAAGCTCTTCTTATCTTCCCAAAGCAGACCTGCAATCTTCTGTCCGTTCTTCCAATCGTAGATGTCGCCTAGGGCATTGACTGCCACAACAGCCCCTACCTGAAGTCCTTCCACTTCCACAGCGTAGCTGCCGATTCCGGATTTCATGCAGTAATCCATACCGGCGAACTTGCCAACGGTTGCCCCACAGCCTGCGCCGTAGTTGCCGTCCTGATAGTTTGGTGCGTTCAACGCGATTTCTGCCGCCTTATATCCCATCTCTTCTGTTGGTCTGGCAAATGGATCTGCCACCGTAAGGTCGAATAAATCTGCCTGGCATACCAGTGGCACCTTGGTCACGCCCACATCCAGGCCAATGCCCTGTTCTTCTAAATATTTCATAACGCCGCCACCTGCATTTAAGCCAAATGCACTGCCGCCTGCCAAAACTACTGCATGAATTTCCTGGGCAGTCGCTGTTGGCTTTAATAATTCGGACTCTCTGGATGCAGGGCCGCCACCTCGCACGTCTTCTCCGGCACGCATGCCGTCTTTGCAAAGGAAGACAGTACAGCCAGTTGCTCCAACCGGATCTTCCACCTGTCCGATGGTAATATTGTTTATTTCATGAATAGATATTTCTCTCATAATGTCGCTTTCTCCTCCGTTTTTGTGTTTATGAAAATATTATAACATCGAAGAAAATAGATAGCGACTATTTCTATGCTTTGATTATAATTCTATCTATTTTTCCATCATTTATCTATGGTGTAAATCTTTTCACTAATGTATAAGTTCCGCCTAATTTTACCCCTTTTATGATGGTTCCTGTCTGTTTGATTGAGATTTTTTTGTTGCTTTTTACTGTGATGGTAAGATAATTTTTGCTGTTCTTTTTATAACGGTATTTATTCTTGCCAATCTTATAGTACTGACCGTACACTTTATATTTGAACTGTTTGTAGTTATTTTTGCCCTTAAAGATGTAACAGGATCCTGTGTATTTTTCGCCAGGTTCTCTGCTTGTATAGGCAGATAAATTGATGTAATACTTTGTGCCTTTGATGGTTTTTGCATAACTTCCATAGTTTTTATAAGTTTTTGCATGGGTATCAACAGTTGCGAATGAGAATGCCAACGCTAACACCAATGCAAATGCCACGAAAAACTGATAGATGTGTCGTCTTTTCATCTTGCTCCTCCTTAATTGAATTATTATTATGCTATAATTTTACCATACATTCTTCTATATTTCACTGGCATGTTCACGATTCTGAAAGAGCATGTCGTGATTCACAGTTCGATAGAAGAGCGTTCGGAAGCTGTCATAATCCTTGCAAAGTGCCAGCGCCCACATCATTTTGGTCACTGTGGCCTCTAACGTCATATCATAGGCTTCAATCAGGTTGAATTCATCTTTCATTACCTTGCCCACCTGATACACAGACATGTCACTACCCTCATGGGTAACCTGAGTTGCCATGACAATGATTTTCCCCCTGGCAACACCTCTCTGAATCGCTTCAAAGAAACTGTGATCACCATAATCTGGGAATCCGCCAACACCGAAAGACTCTATGATCACTCCGTCATATCGATCTAAGATCATGTCCAGCATCTTCCCGTCAATGCCTGGTATCAGCTTCAGCAGGAAGATGTTCCCGTCAAGCTCATGGTAGAATCGTAATGCGTGAGGAATACGATCCTTATCATTGATGAAGAATACAATTCTTCGATCCTGAATCACCGCAATTTCTGGATAATTGATGGTGGTAAATGCATTGTAGCTCTTGGAATATTCCTTCTTCGCTCTCGTTCCTGCAATTACTTTGCCACCGAAGACAATATTGACCCCGTGAGCACGGGAGTCAGAAGCGAATAAGATACTGTCACGAAGGTTGCTCCTGGCATCAGTCACCGGAAGATTGATTGGCTTTTGCGCCCCGGTAATCACAATCGGGCGGCGATTATACTGAATCAGATAGGAAAGAGCCGATGCGGTATAAGCCATAGTATCCGTTCCATGACAAACCACAAATCCATCATAATAATCATAATGCTTCTCAATGACACCAGCTAGCTCCAGCCACTGCTGTGGCCCGATATTGGTGCTGTCTAACGATAACGGCTGAATGGTATCCACATCACAATAATCTGTAATTTCTGGAATATAGGATAATAATTCTTCAGAAGAAAGCCCTGGTGTCAGTCCATCCTCTGTGCGCTTTGATGCAATGGTTCCCCCTGTTGCAATGAGGAGAATTCGTTTTCTAAGTTCCATAGATGCTCCTTTTTCATTCTTCCTATACAAACTCAGTTTCAACGACTAATTCTACACTGTAATCCGGATATTTCTCATCCATATATTGTTTAAATTCTGCTCGAAGACCATCCCAGTCCTCTAAGTCATAATCTACGATGAAGTCACAGTAAATAGTCTTTGTTTCTTCATGACGATATACTGCATGGAAACTCTTAACATGCTTCTGATTTCTGGTAAATGCCGCAATCGTTTTACGAAGTTCTTTTCCCACTTCGCTATCGTTATCAACTGCATAAATACCAAAGACCATGGTGACATGATATTCATGCATAATGCGAAGCTGGAGCTCATGAAGGAATTCGTAAATCTCTCCAACCGTCTTTTTGTGATCAATTTCTACATTAACAGAACCAGACCAGTCATCTGGACCGTAATTGTGAAGCATCATATCAGCTGCAGAGTAGATTCCCTCTGTATTTCTGATTTCTTTATATAACTTTTTCGCAAGTTCTTCTTCACCTGCACGTCCAAGAAGATCGCCAACTGTTTCCTGAAGCACTTCAAATCCTGCTCTCATAATCAGGACAGACACAAGTACCCCGGCAAATGCATCCACATTCTTATGGAATACAAGAAAAATGACGGAAGATACAATAATGATTACAGATGCAAAGGAATCGCCTCTACATTCAGCCCCTACCCCAATTAAGGAATTGGATTCTGTCTTCTTGCCCATAGCAATGGTATATGTTCCAAGAATATATTTGACCACTGCACTTACTGCAACAATCGCAATTGAAACATAGGAAACCTTAAGCTCGGCAGGATGAAAAATCAATTCCACTGAATTCTTAAGCATCTCAAAACCGGCAACAACAATAATCGTTGCAATGACTAAACTTGCAAGATATTCAATACGGCCATACCCAAATGGATGTTTATCATCCGGATGCTTCTTAGCAAGTTTTGCTCCCAATAACGCAAGTACAGATGTAAGAACGTCAGAAGCATTATTAATACCTTCAGACATAATTGCTACAGATGAAGTCACCAATCCAATCACAATTTTGGTAAGCGCGACCAAAACATTCGCAATAATATTTAAGCCAGATGTGGCTGCAATGATTCCCTCACGAGAATTAGGGTCCTGTCTCATTAATTTATATAAAATACCCATAGTTATTCCTCCTTTTTCGTACTTCTTAATATTATAAAAAACGACATAAAATTTCAATGAAAAATTCAACGATCATGGACTCAATTTTTACAAATCAAAGGACAATGGTATTATAATGTAATTAAAAAATAACTTGTTCTCATTATTAACATAAAGGAGGGACTTTATTTATGAAACAATACACAAAACGATTATTATTTGCACTTGCATTAGTTGCAGCCTTTATTGTAGGCGGTTCACATAATGTCAGTGCCAAAGCAAAATACTCTGTAACGAGTGATGGTACACTTACCATTTCCGGATCCGGAGCCGTATCATCAACCAAATATTTTAACGCTACCGCTGCAAATAAGAAGATCAAGAAAATCGTGATCAAAAAAGGCATTACCAGTATTCCTAAGAATGCATTCAGAGGCTGTACGAATGTTACTTCCATCACTGTAAATCCTTCTGTAAAGAAGATTGGACAGTCTGCATTCAGCACACCAAATGTAAAAAACATCACAATTCCTGGTAAGTTTACATTGGTAAAAGAAGCAAGCAGCGACGAAGCATTAGATGCTGTCTGCACCAGCAAAGCACTTGAGACAGTTACATTTAACACTGCATTAGACGTAAAAGTCTGCACATACTTTAATACCAATAACTTCGTAACCTACAGCAAAGACACAAAGTTTAAAAGTTTTGACGGAATCATTTACACAAAGAATGGCAAAGAATTCGTTCGTGTTCCTTATAAGAGAAAGAGTCTTGCAATCCGAGAAGGTTGTACTGACGTGGATCTCTGGGGATTAACTTACTGTATCTTCAATGAAGATGACATTGCATACTGCCATGTAAAGAAGTTAACGATTCCAAAATCTGTTGTTCGTATCAACAACACAAAAAATCCTGGTTCTTACCAAGGTTATGAACAGAGAGCAATCCTTTCCGACATTACAATCAAATCCACACAGTTAACCGGCAAAAGTATCAGTGTATTAACCAATACTTTTTATAACATCTCATTAGATGATTACGTAGCTAAGATGCCAACAGAACTTACAAAATCTGGTGATTTTTATATCGCAGATGACGGAGTGAATGGCAAAGTACTCGTATCCTACGCTGGCAGTAAAACAGACGTAACCATTCCTGCTGACATTAAGGTGATCGGGGTAGAAGCATTTACCTGCAATAGCGATCTCAAGACAGTGAAGTTCCCGGAAGGACTGACCGAAATCATGCGCTACGCATTCGTAAGCTGTGCAAATCTGAAAGCCATTGATATTCCTGCCAAATGCACCACAATCGGAAGAAATGCATTTGACGAATGTGTCTCCCTCGCTTCCATCAATCTTGGCAAGGTTACTACAATCGGAGAATGTGCATTCAGCAACTCTGGCGTGAAGACACTTACCATTCCTGCAACTGTAACCTCTCTCGGCAAGAGAGCCTTCGACTATAGCACCGAAGCAACTTCCATTACGATGAAGAAGCTTCCAAAGGATTGTCCAACCGATCTTTTTGCAAATAGTAACGAAGACCTTGTCGTACACTTCCCAACAAAAGAAGCTGACCACAAGTATTATTTCACACATGCTGATGTTTACAGTGCAAAATATACAAGTAAATATGTCACAATTGAAGCTTGGTGGAATAAAGTTGCTGACACAGATGGATATCAGGTAATGGTGAGCACCAAGAAGGATTATCCTTCTAAATACACACTGACTAAGACTTATAAAGCATCTGTTAGCAATGCAAAAATCGAAAAAATTCCGAAACAGGGCGTTGCTGTATATATGAAGATTCGTCCATATAAAACAATAGATGGCAAGAAAGTATACGGCAGATGGACAAAGGCTAGTATCTAGATTGATCTGATCATTAGGTACACTAAAAAAGTGAATAAATAATTTTTAAGGGTGGGGGCTGCGCCATATGGTGCAGCTCTCTTTAAATTATGGAAGGGCTATGGGACTATTTTCAGCATTATAGAAAGGCAACCATATACAGCGGCAATGTAATGATGCCTTCTTCGCTCACACCTATATTCCCATCTACAAACTTATATGCATAATTTATATTCTTTTTATTCTTCATAAGAGATTTCAAAGAATTAGCCCTTGTATTTCCGCTCTTAACCTCAATAGGCACTACTTCTCCATCTTTTTGAATAATCATATCAATCTCTCGTTTCGATGTCTCATTTTTATAAAAATATAATTGATAACCTTTTTTTATAAGAGCATCTGCAATTGCACATTCAAAGATTCCTCCTTTAGAGTTCCCCGTCAAAGTATTTTCTACGATATGTTGTTTTAGTGAAAAATCTTTCATTGCAATCAATAAAGATAAGTCCGTCGTATAAGCTCTAAAAAAGTCATCTCTTGCATAATCATCCAAATCAAATCTAATATCTGTAACAAGCCTACATAAATGCACCATATCGGCACGCAGCAGCCACTCAATACTTGAATAATATTTTTGTGCTCTGCCACCACGCTCAACTTCTTTATATTGGAACTTGTGATTTTCTTTATCTAACAACTGCTTTGAAAGGGACAAATAACATTTTTCTGCTTTCACTTTTTCTTCAGCCGTTGCATAATGTGCAATATCATATTGATATCCCTGTAAAAGATTTCTCTGTATCTGATCAACTTCTCGATAATCTTTTGTATCGATAAATTTCTGTACAGCTTCAGGCATTCCACCGATTGCAATATACTGTCTGTAATAATTCATCATCTGAGAATTGATGGCTTCTGGAATAACTTCTTTTTTATCTAAAAACTGACGGATACTATCAATCATAAATTCAGAAATACCTAATCCCCACAAAAACTCTTCAAAATCAATCCCATACATTTTCAAATAGTCAACATAACCAACTGGATAGGATGACGCACGCTTATAATCAATTCCCAATAGTGAACCTGATGCAATTACATCAAAACTATTATCAATAGCCCAAAACTTAAGTGATGTTATAGCTTCTTGACATTCTTGAATCTCATCCAAAAATATTAAAGTTTTTCCTGGGATTATCTTTTTGTCTGGAAAACGAAATCTCATGGCCATAACCATGGAATCTACCGTGAGATCGCCTGAAAAAATATCCATCGCAGAAGGCATTTGCTTAAAATTAATTTCAAGCAACTCTTCATAATTTTCTTCTGCAAATCGTTCTACAATATATGTTTTCCCCGTTTGTCTGGCGCCTTGAACTATCAGACACTTTTTATCTTTTGTTTTAATCCAGTTTTCTATATAAGCTGTCGCTTTTCTTTTTAGCATAAATCACCCTCCATCAACATTTTGAAAACTATAAATATCCTTTTGTCAACATTTTGGAACTCTAAAATGTAGTTTCTATCAACATTTTAGAATATTATTGTGTATTTATCAATCTATTTGTGTCATATTGTATGACAAAATGTAGCAACAAAAACCCCATACCTATAAAAGTACGGGGTGTCCAAAATCATATTATTAAAGTGTCAATTCCCTATTTGAGACTTCTCATTGTATCAGGAAATATGAGAATTATTTTGTTGTCAGCTTATAAATTGAGACGTGATTCTTCTTGATATTAATTAATTCTAACAAAAAGACATTCTTGAGATTCTATCGCTTCGGTTAATATTCCTTGCAAAAGATCTAACATCTCTTGTGTTTCTTTATAAGAAAATGTCTGCCCAACATATAATTTTATATCTCTCAAGTATTCTTCCGGCATAATGGCACATTCAACACACTCATCATCAAATGTATTAACAAATTCATTGTAATCTCTGGTAAAACCATTCCAACCATCTTCCTCAACAATCGGATTTCCAAAAATATCTTCAAAATATCCGTCCCAAATATGATACGACACATCCGATAAAGAAAGAATAATCTCTCTCTCCCCTTCGTACCCTTCGTAAAATGTATAATTATCTCTATGCTTTCCAGTGTCCATGGTCTAACATCTCCTTCTGCTTCTTTGTACATGTGCCTTTTCTTCGAGCATATATTGCAGCATTCCAAGTCTTTTTATCAACCCAGATATTTCTTCCACTCGCAGTTCTTCCAAGAAGGATCTCCGTCTTTGCCCTTCTAGCATTAGGACCATTCCCGATACCTGGTATTTTTCGCTCAACAACCCACGAGTTTCCTTGCCCTTTAGGTGCATTGGGAGTTCTTGTATGCCACCTACTTAAATAATTATATTTACCTCTTTTCCAAGTATATTTTACCTGGTCATATCCCTGTTTTTTCTCTTCTTTTATTCTTGCAGTAGGAGGAACTTTTAATGGCGATGTTTTCGGCAATTCTTTTTCTAAATATTGCTGATGAGCTCTTGCTTGTTGTTCTGCCTCGATTGCCCTTTGTGCATATTCTTGTTGCTCTAAAGTAATCTGTGGAGAACCACTTGTTCCTCTTGCCTGTCCGCTATCTGATCCGTGCATTTTAGGCACCTCTCTTTCTAGCAGTATTTCGGAGTTTCATAATATTATCCGGGACAACTACGCTGACACCTCTTTTACGTGCATAAGCAAAAATATCGTCAACTGCCTCATTATCTCCACAAATATCAAACACAATGATTGTCTTTAACGCTAGGCTATCGACAGTTCTCTTTACTGCTTCAACAAGAAATGCTCTTTCAACATCGTCATCAACATACCCCATCGTACTAAACGCGACAACAGTGCAATCTTCCAGACCGTCCAAATAAAACCAAAGGCTATCAATTGTTGGTATCGCTACTAATGAACTTCAAAACTATACCTCCACCAAGCCACAAAACTCTTCCATTTCAGTCACTGGAATATGGAGTAATTCTGCACCTCTTTGTATGCTTATACCTTCCTCATTCACCGCTCTAAATACTAGCTGGTTAAACAATAAAGGTTTTTCAATATGTCTCACACGTCTAGGTTCGGCTTTTCTCCAATTTGCCTTATTAGCTTTGATATAAAAATCCTTTGCCAATGATTCTGAAATGATGCCTGCCAAAGAAGCTCGTTTCACAAGCAAATACATTGAAATCCCATACTCCTGACACACAAGAATCATATCTTTCGTTAGCGCAGTTTTTCTAATTCCAAGTTCTCGCAACAAATCCTTTTTAGATATAAGCGTTGCGCCTGCAATAGCTGTTGCTTCCTTCTCATTTTCTTTTTCTTTGGTTTCATCCCAAATAAACATTAGATGAGCAAGTTCATGCAAGATGGTTGTACGTTTTCTTTCTGGCGACATATTCCCATTAATAACTATATATGGATAAACATTTACGAAACCATTCATTCCTGAAAAACGATCATTTTCTATATCCAATTCCAGAACCATGATTCCTTTGTTTTCAAGAACACTTATCAGTTCATCAATTGGACCTTCTGTCTGCAAACCAAGATAAAGGCGTAACCGCTTTGCATCTGCTTCACAGTCCCTTGATCTATTAAGCGTATAACACTTTGGTGGATCTGGAAGTGGATTTCCACCAAGGCATTCAACAGCATCAAAAAATCTACTGAAATACTCTTCAACAGATTCTTGAACATACTCCTGCTGAGCTTTTGTTAATGCAGAATGCTTTCTGAACTCACAATGTTTAAAAGAAAGACTTGCATTACGTGAAGCCAAAAAGTCAACAACATAAATTCCTAAAGCTTCCGCCAGCTTGTTTATTGTCTCCATGTCTGGTTTTCTCTTACCACTTTCATAGTTTGAGATAGCCATAGAAGAAACACCGCATGCTTTAGCCAAATCTTTCATACTCATATTTTTCTTTAATCGATAATACTTAAGATTTTTCTCAAACATATTCTTTACCACCTTTCTTTATGTTTATATTACCACGAAATTTTCTATTTGTAAACAGCTGTGTTTATTTTTCCGCATTTTTTTCTTATAATAAACATTTTGCTTCTATTCTACGCTCGCCAGAGTACCTATATAATTGTAAACGGTAAATCATGAGTACCTGCATTAAAATAGCCGTCTCGAAGGACGGCATGATTATCATTACTTTATAAATCTGTAGCTGTCTAGCAGATTTGGTGACCATGGAAGCAGATCCTCGATAAAATCAAGATCTGTATCATCCATTTGTTTTGGGATCTCCGTGAGGAGATGTTCGAAATAGTGGTAAGTCCGGATGTGGTTTGCCTTTGCTGTTTCAGCAATGCTGTTATTGAGTTCTGTCTGTTTGTCCATTCCTTTTTCCTGGACTGTCTGTTTAGAAGCTGTATATGTATTAAATGCTTCTAATCCAAATCCCATTGCTTCTCTAACAACTTTAGGATCAATATTTTTTACGAGTCCGATTACCATTTTTGTTGCTGCTTTTGTATTGATTGTTTTTGCCATAATTATTACCTCTCTAATATCTGTATTGAATCTTCGTTTCTTTTGTTTATGTTTAAATTATACTCCGCCACAATAAATCTATAAATTTCAGGGTTAGTATAAAACTTACAACTAATTTACCTTTTTAGTAAAATAGAAAAGCAGGGATCATAATCCCTGCTCTAAATCTTAAGATTCAACCGGTAAATTTCGATTGGCTCCTAATGGACATTCATTAGCATAAAAGTAATTACAAAGTGATGGATCCTTATATGCATTTGCTAACAACTGAACATCCCCTGGATGTAACTGCACACGACCATTTTCTATCTTCTCAATCTGTGCTGCAGAAAGCCCTTGGGATAATTCGCTTGCTTTGATCACGACTTAATTCTAATTCTTCACGCTTTACTTGATAAATTGTTTTATTCTTTTTAGTTGATCTTCGTCCCATATGTTATTCCTCTTTTTTTCAAGCTTATCATAATGATTATAATATAAAACATATAACTTTTGTTTATCGTTGTCTGAACACTAGTTTTTTCGTTCAACTAATCGTGCCATATTCCATTCAATATTCCTCCCTAGAATGCCTTCTTATACATAAAGGTATTTTGAATTGTCTATGGAGTTGGGCATAAATGGAAGTTTCCAAACTATTGTCCTGAAGTGGTAAACTAATTTTGGACACAGAGGGGGGTGTTTTTGGACACAGATACGTTATAATACGTACATGAAGTAATAATCTGTGGACAGTAACAACTTCCATGTGAACAGGAGGTTTACCATGAAATACACTAAAGAA
>JAZLGR010000011.1:0-3481 GCA_045616445.1 Candidatus Fimousia sp.
TGTTCATGAGTTCATACCGTCGGCGAAAGCTGACCAGCGTTTCTTGGAGCGATGTCAAGGGTGGCGTACGGCTTGTACAGTCTTATAATGTAACTGAATAATTTTTATAATTTCGTGTCCAAAATTTGTTGACTAGTGCATGATTATTCTCCTATACCCTCATTATATAGTAAAATTTCAGAAAGTAAGATTGGATTTTTTACAAAAAAAAGCTCATTAATTACAACTTCGAATCAATCAACCAATCATAGGAGTTTTTTTATTAAAAGCTAGAAGCTATTCCCACCACCTGCATAGCAGGTAGTATTATTGTTTGACAATGCTTCGTGTTTCGCGCCGAAAACTCCGCAATGTCAAACGTGCCCCTAGCACACAAAAATAGCCCCTGCACAGTACTGTGCAGGGGCTATAAGGTATGAGTTTTATTGTTCTTGCATTTTTATTAGTGGAAGTCACCAATTGTTCTTCCAAGGATATCAGCGATTTCAAGCTGATAATCATCGATGTCTTTTGTCATCTGTAATGCTTCCTGAATGTCGAGATCATAGTAATCGCCATCTTTGTAGCCTACTACACGTTTGTTGCCGCCCTTTAATAATAAGTCAACAGCATACGCACCCATCATAGATGCATGGAAACGGTCGAGAGCTGTTGGGCAACCACCACGCTGCATGTGGCCTAAGATAGTGGCACGAGTTTCAATACCTGTAGCAGCTTCGATTCTCTTAGCCATACCGTAAGAATGTCCAATACCTTCAGCATTAACGATTAAGTGATGTGTCTTACCTTTTGCACGGGATCTTAAGATATTATCAATTACCTTTAATTCTGTCATTGGTAAGTTACCATCGAATTTTTCAGGGATTAAGATGTTTTCTGCACCAGTTGCGATACCACACCATAAAGCGATGTAACCAGCGTCACGACCCATAACTTCAATGATGGAACATCTTTCATGAGACATGGATGTATCTTTGATCTTATCGATTGCATCCATGGCTGTGTTAACAGCTGTATCGAAACCGATTGTGTATTCTGTACAAGCGATGTCTAAGTCGATTGTTCCAGGAACACCTACTGCGTTGATACCCTGTTCTGCTAATTTACCAGCACCACGGAAAGAACCGTCACCACCGATAACTACGAGACCATCGATACCATGTTTTCTACAAATATCAGCAGCTTTCTTCTGATATTCTAATTCTTTAAATTCAAGACAACGAGCTGTCTTTAAGATTGTACCACCACGGTTAATTGTGTTGGATACAAGTTTAGATGTCATATCAACGATTTCCTCGTTAAGTAAACCGCTATAACCTCTGTAAATACCTTTTACATTTAAGCCACGAGCTAAACCAGTACGAACTACTGCACGAACAGCAGCATTCATAGCTGGAGCATCGCCACCACTGGTTAAAACACCAATTGTTTTAATCTTCTTATTCTCCATAACGTCCTCCATAATAAAGCTCATACATAATTCCATACCATATAAACTACAATCATATATATTTTAAAGGATTTTAGACATTTTTTCAATAGTCTTCTCAACAACTTTAACATTTCCATAGCCAAATTTGGCATGAATTTCATCAAAAAATTCATTATTTAAGTCCACAGAATAGTTATATGGCAATCGTTTGATAGCACGTTCTTTTTTACAGAAAACAACCACCGTACTGCTGCCGGAAAATCGTCCCAACATATCAAGAAATTCTTCGTTCTTGGCAAAGAATTCTTCCTTATCTGCAAACTGTACCCACACCTCTTTTGGTATCTTTTCAAATGGTATCACCTGTGAACAGATCAGCTTGCCGCCCTCTTCGGAAACCTGGGCACGGCCACGGATCAGTACTTTGGCGTCCACATTCAAAAACTGCTGATAAGTCGTATAATCTCTCGGGAATACGACAACCTCGATCACACCCCAGAGGTCTTCCAACGTAATGAAAGCCATATTCTGATTGGTTTTGGTCAGCTTTACTGTCTTTTCTGTAATAATACCGCCGAGCACATACTCACGGTTGTCATAGGCTCTGGTTCTGCCTGTCTCCTCATCTACGATAAAATCAGAGGTGGCTGCCGTTGTATTCTTCTCTAAGGTAGAAGCATACTCATCCAGTGGGTGTCCGCTTGCATAGATTCCCAGTACTTCCTTTTCCATGGCCAGCTTTTGCTCATTGGAATAATCCTCAATGTCAGGGTAGGAAATCTCAAAGCTCTTCTTGTCTTCCGGAGCCAGAAAATCGAGCAGTGACATTTGCCCGGCCATCTCGTGCTTGCGTTCCTTCTGGACGCTGTCAATGATCTGTACGTAGACAAGCATCTTCTGGCGACGGGATCCACGCATGGAATCCAACGCACCGGACTTGATAAAGCTTTCGATGGTACGCTTGTTGATTTCCTTGCTGGAAAGTCGCTCCACAAGGTCCTGCAGATCCTTAAATCTGCCGTGGGCTTCACGTTCCGCGATAATGGCATTGATGACCGGCTTTCCAAGACTCTTGATGGCAGAAAGTCCGTAACGGATGGTCTTACCAGATGCGGAGAAATCGCCTTCCCCTTCATTGATATCTGGTGGAAGGATGTCGATGCCCATGGTTCGACAGGTATAGATATATTCAGCTACTTTGGTTGAATTGCCAAGCACTGATGTCAGCAGCGCTGCCATGAATTCAACCGGATAGTAATATTTTAAATAAGCGGTCTGATATGCAACTACCGCATAGGCTGCCGCGTGGGATTTGTTAAATGCGTATTTGGCGAAATCGATCATTTCGTCAAAGATATGATTGGCCACCCCTTCCGGAATGCCGCGGGCGATACAGCCCGGCACACCTTCAGCAGGATTGCCATATACGAAGTTCTGGCGCTCTTTCAGCATAACATCGGCCTTCTTCTTGGACATGGCACGGCGAACTAAGTCGCTTCGTCCAAGGGTATAGCCGGCTAACTTCATAACAATCTGCATAACCTGTTCCTGGTATACGATACAGCCATAGGTTGGCGCAAGAATCTCTTCTAACTCCGGACAGTCGTAAGTGATATTCTCCGGATGGTTCTTGCCCTCAATATATTTTGGAATAAAGTCCATCGGACCTGGTCGGTAGAGGGAAATCCCCGCAATGACGTCTTCTAAATTATGCGGGCGAAGCTCCTTCATGAAGCTCTTCATACCGCCGCTTTCTAGCTGGAACACACCGTCGGTACGGCCGGTACCGATGGATGCATAGACTTCTTTATCCTCATAATCGATATGGTCCACATCGATTTGTCTGCCCGTGGTCTGATAAACATTTTCCACGGCATCCTGAATAACGGTAAGCGTACGAAGTCCCAAAAAATCCATCTTAAGAAGTCCAAGCTGCTCGATGGTGGTCATGGTAAACTGCGTGGTTATCGCTCCATCGGATCCTCTTGAAAGCGGCACGAATTCATCCGCGGGATCCTTACAGATTACCACACCGGCAGCATGCATGGA
>JAZLGR010000012.1:0-99713 GCA_045616445.1 Candidatus Fimousia sp.
ATTTTTACGTGTCCAGAAAAAAGGTCTGCCAAAAAACACTCCATTCATGCTCTTTTTGCATGTCCACATAAAAGGTTTAAGAAAAAAAGTCACTAAATTTCTTTTTTTGCGTGTCCACATTATAGGGTTCATTTTAAAAAAATGATGTTTCTTTTGTTAAAAAAATTGAATAGAAGTGAATGATTCAAAATTTGGGTATCACCAAATGGTTTGTATGAATTGAAATGTGACATTGGAGCCGCGACTACGCCAGACAAAAGCCAGGACCACCCGCGACTTGGCAGTAAGGCTATGCTAGGCGCAGTTAAACCACTTGCGACCTGGCAACTTAGATGCGCTGCCACGCGACACCCGTGCATGCATTTCTTGTATTTCCCTCCCACATAAGGTAAAATATACTCATATCAATCTACGTAAAAAAGGAGTGTCCTCATGGTAAATAAAGCGAAAAATGTTATGAACGAAGTTTCAAAAGTAGTAATTGGCAAGAACGATCTGATCAAGCGTATTACAACAGCCATTCTTGCCGGTGGTCACATTCTTCTTCAGGATATGCCTGGGGTAGGGAAGACTACCATGTCTCTTACATTTGCAAGAGTTATGGGACTGAATTACCAGAGGATCTTATTTACACCGGATATTATGCCGAATAATCTGGTTGAGTATAGTATTCATAAACAGCGTTTGGAAGCTGATCATACGGTAAAAGCAGAGACGAATATGCTCTTAGCCGATAAGATTAATGCTTCCTCCCCAAGAATTCAGTCTATGCTGGTGAAGATGATGGAGGATAAGAAATTAAAGGTGGATGATAAGGTTGCATTACTGCCGGATCCATATGTGGTAATTGCATCCCAGAATCCATACAATGACAAGTTAGAGATTCTGCCGGAATCTACAGTGGACCATTTTATGATCGGCGTGTCCATCGGATATCCGGACAAGATTAGTGAGATTCAGATGCTTCGGGAAGAGAATATCAGAGAACGAATCGAGAAGTTGAATGTGGCTCTGTATCCGGAAGATATTGTGAAGATGAGAGTTCAGGTAGAACATATCTACGTCAGCGATCAGATTTTTGAATATATTGTAGATATTGTGAATACAAGCAGAAACAGTCAGCTCCTTGATATGGGAATTAGCTTACGTGGAACCAAGGATATCCTGAAGATGGCAAAATCCAATGCCTTTTTAGAAGGCCGTGATTATGTGGTTCCGAATGATGTCAAGGAAGTGTTGGTGGATACCACAAGCCACCGTGTAAAACTGAGCCGATATGCAAAATTAGAAAACAGAACAAGCAATGAGATTCTTTTATCTCTGCTTGAGATGGTTCCGGAACCTCTTGGACTTGAAAGGAAACGTTAAATATGTACCTTTTGTTTATTGCATTTAGTATTTTTTATTTTTTAATATACGAGAATGTAATAGGGGGATGCCTGGTGGCATCCCTGATTGTTGTGCTTATCTATTCATATTTCAAGGGAAGAAAGCTGATCCATACGGTAAATGTCAGCTTCAATGATTACAAAAAGGTATACCTTCAAGGGGAGCAGTTTGAGCTCATCATGGAAGTCCCAAGACAGAACCTCTTTGAGATGCGAGAGCTTTCCGTCACTGTGGAATACTATTCTGTTATTCGAAAAAGCCTGGAGAAGCACACCCACACCCTTCACATGAGACGTCGTATGGATGGGAAAGAAGTAGTAACCTATCCGCTTAATTTCTGCGATGCCATCAACATTGAGATTAAGGAAATCCAATTAGACGGCCTTTGCGGGGTATTTCATTTTAAGAAACCGATTGATTTTTCAGAAACCATCTTCGTGCTTCCGATGGAACTGCCAATTTTGAATGGATACATTTCCAAGGATCTGAAGGACTATGGAAACTTTAAGTACCTCGGATCGAAGGAGGAGGGATCCGAGGAGAATCCGGTCATCTACTTAGATATTGAGAATCTGCTCTATGAAGATGAGGAGATGGTACGAAGCCTCTATCTGCCATTGGTGTTCTCGGTTTCCAACAGCATGCTGCAAAACGGATACAAGCATGAGATTACCTTTGGAAAAGAACTTTATTTTATTGCATCCTGGAATGACTATTTTCCAGTCTTTCGAAGGCTCTTTGACCTGATTCGAGGTGAGCTTCCGATGGAGGACTGCCCGCACATATACCGTGTGACTCACGCAATTACAACCAAACTTGGCCTGCCGATTCCGTTCTATTATGGCAAGACCATCGCACTTATCTATGACGAAGACGATATTGAGGAAGATTTTTCCTATACCATATATGTTCGTGTAACAAACATCGAGGACGATATTCTGAATCTGACATTATAAATCCTCAGAGGAGACACTATGAGACGTTTTGGACTTTTGATTTTAATCTATTATTCCATCATAATGGCCATATTCCAGGGCTTTGATCTGGGTATCTATACTGGATATGGGATACTTGTGTCCATTTTCTTCTTTGGATTCTGGATTTTACTATCCTCTTCTGTATTTCGTAACTCGAAACTCTTAAGGTGGATTGGGAATATCATCTATCTGGTCATGGCAGTCAATGTACTGTCCATTCTCGATGACCTGATCATCGGCATTAAGATTGCACTGAACCGAACCTTTGACATCTTTAACTCCACCTTCCATCGTAATTTCGCTTATTTCTGGAATGTCAGCGAGAAGAATGCCATCTCCTATATGGTTATCCTGCTGACACTTGGACTGTTCTTTTATAGTGGTCTGCTCATTCTAAATCGCTGGTACTATAAGCGTGTCGTATTAATTTCCATGCCGATGATGGCATTTCTCATGGTCTTTGCCCCAAAACCAATCCATGGCAATATTCTGCTCTATATCGGGAGCATTATCGCATATTATTATTTGGAACGATTTAAGCCAAAGTTTGCAGGGCTTACCTTTGTCATGCTCTTTGTCTGCTGCATTTTCTATACGCTGTATCCGTCTACGGAAGTATTTGGCGAGCATATGACCAGTACACGTCAGGGTATCATCATTCTTACGGAATATGCGAACAAATGGGTCTGCGGCGAACAGCCTGAACTGGACTTAGATTTCCTGCATCTAAGCGATCAGGGCCTCACCTCTCATAATGATGAGAAAAATTATATCTATCTCAATAAAGCGGACAATGACGTTTATATCCGTGTTTGGACAGGGGCCGCGTACAAAAAGGGCAACTGGGTGGAAGATGAGAAGAAAGATAAGATTTCCATATTGAATGAGGAGCAGGGAACGGGACGATATAATTATCTTCAGACCCTCCTTGGCGGCAGAGGAGAACTGAAAAAAGAATATCTCAGATTCGAGTATGCCGATGAAGAGATGAAAGACCATCTAATTCCGTACCATACCTTATATCAGGATGAAGAACAAAATCGTATATATTATATGGCAGTTAAAAAATATCTGAGTCTCCTGCCAGAGAACCGGGCGGATTACAGAGTCAATGAAGATTATCTTTATGTGCCAAAGAAGATCAGAAGACGTATTAAGAAAGATCTGGCCAATGAGGAAGTGACAAGCAGTTCCGGCCAGAAGGAAATCGTACAGTATGTCTTAACACAGTTAAAGAATAATTATACCTTTGTACAGGACGGGGTGGAAACACCAAAAGGGGAGGATCCGATCTACTACTTCCTGAATTCCTCCAAACGAGGCGGCGCAGCGGAATATGTAACCTCAGCTGCCATGATGCTTCGTTCCTACGGCATTGCGACTAGATATGTGGAAGGCTACCATCTGACAGAGGATACCTATCAGAAATCCTCCATGTCTGGCGGTTTGGTCAAAGTGGCGCTGACACCGAAAGAGACAGAATTCTGGGTTGAAGTCTATGTGAATAAGTTTGGCTGGGTGCCAATTGATGTTTTACCAAATTCCATCTCCTTAGTTGCTGCTAGTGACGCGAGAGAACTGGTGATTCCGGGTATTCCGAAGATTACCATATCCCTTTCAGAGCTTTTTATATGGTTCCTGAAATTTACAGCGGTAGCCATCGCGATTTTGCTGTTTAGAATGCTGCTTCATTATATTTACTATAATCACAAAAAGTTATATATGACCAATAATGAGATTATTCAGTGGTATGCAACCGTCTGGGAGCATTATCGGGATTATACAATCCCATTCTTTGAAGTGGATCATCTCATTGAACTGGCCCGTTACAGCAACCATGAGCTGGATCAGTATGATGTGCAGGTTGTCCTTGAGGCAGCCCAAAGTGCAAGACGAGACTATAGAAAACAGATTCCATTCTACCTGGCACTCTTTGATTTATTCATTATGTGCAGGGATATTTTGTAGAATTATGAATTTTTTTAATTTTTACTTTCATTATTTCTGGAGTTATTATATAATTATAATAATCCTCATATTAATCAATATGATTCTAGTTTGTAAAGGAGAACAATTATGAAGAATTCAGCAGACATTCGTAAGAAGAACAAAGATCTGATTCGCAGAAATCTTTGGACAGGCGAGAAAAATACCAAACAGGGTATTGCTGAAATTACAGGACTGAGTGTAGCAACCTGTAATACTATGCTTAATGAAATGGAAGCAGATGGAGAAATTTGTGGAGTTAAAAAACAGTTGAATGGAATCGGAAGAAGTACCATGGTTTATTCAGTGAATGAAGGCCATGAAAGTATTCTTTGTATTCATGTAAATCAGTTGAACAGTGTTGTAACCTGCAATTTTTCTGTTCTTTCCGTAACGGGAAGAATTAAAGAAGAATCCACAATGGAAGTAGAAGACTTTTCTGTAGAAAAGTTCATGGAAATCGTTGGTGATATTGTACATTCCTATAACAATGTATCTTATATGATCATTGGTCTTCCAGCCATCGTAACAAAGGATATGGTTTCCCAGTGTCATGTTAAGTGCTTCAATGGCCTGAACTTAAAAGAAGAACTGGCTAAGCATTTTGATTGCAACATTCACGTTGAGAATGATATGCATCTGACTGCTTACGGGTATTTCCGTTCTGGCAATAATCCAGATGACGTTATTACATTAACTTCCTTCTTCGAAGGATATCAGCCAGGTATGGTTAATATCTATGAAGGTATCATCATCAAGGGTGCCGATGAAATCGCAGGTGCAAGCGGATTCCTTCCATTTGGTTATACACCGGAAGAAATTCCAGCTGTTATGAGGGATGATGAAAAAGGATTATATGTCATGTCCACTGCATTACTTTGCGACATCGTATTGATGAATCCACGCAAGATCCTCATTTTCACTAATGTGATCAGTGATGCTTTAAAGGTAGCAATCTCTACAAAAATCAAGGAAGTCATTCCGGAAGAATTCGTGCCAGAAATCGAATATACAAGTAACATCTCCGAATACTTCCAGATGGGTCTCTACCACAGAGCACTGGATTTGAAATTAAGATAGAAGATCGAATAGAATCACAATCAAAAAGGATAGTCATCTGGACTATCCTTTTTTGTATGTATGAATTGTTGTATATGAACGTTCATATGTGTAAATGCTATGCATCTTCGAGAACTGCAGAGGCTTCCTCCCACTCGTCATAAAGCTCCATGAGCTTATCGTCGATTTCTGCTTTCTTTGTAGATAATTCCATCAGTTTTCCACTGTTGGAGGCATTCTCAGGAAGGGCGATCAGCTCGTCGAGCTCTGCAGACTGTTCTTCCATCTCTTCGATTTCCTTCTCTAAACGTTTGATGGCATTCTCTGCCTTTCGTTTCTTTGCCTGTTCCTCTTTTTGCTGTTTCCAGTCTAACTTATTCTGGCTGATGTTTGCATTCTCTGCCTCCTCGGCAAATGTTTCTGAAAGCGCCTGGGCTGCTGCCATCGCTTCCTGCTTTTTCGCAAGATAATAGTCATAATTTCCGATATATTCATCGATATGCTTCTGGGTAAGATCTAAGATTCTTGTGGCAGTGCGGTTGATAAAATATCGGTCATGGGAAACATAAAAGACGGTTCCGGTATAATTGCGAAGTGCATTCTCTAAGATTTCCTTGGAATAGATATCTAAATGGTTGGTCGGTTCGTCTAAAATCAGGAAGTTGGCAGAGGAGAGCATCAGCTTGGCAAGGGATACACGCCCTCGTTCTCCACCGGATAAATCGCCGACTTTTTTGTATACATCATCGCCGCGGAAGAGGAAAGCGGCTAAAACACTTCGAATCTTGGTGTTGGTCAGTGCAGGGTACGCATCGCTGATTTCATCGAAGATGGATTTCTCATCGTGAAGTACCTGCTGTTCCTGATCGTAGTATCCGATCTTAACACGGGAACCAAGCTTGATCTTACCGTTATCCTTGGCGACATGGCGGTTGATGATCTTTAAGATGGTTGTCTTACCGGTTCCATTCTCTCCAATCAATGCCACCTTTTCTCCTCTTTTGATGAAAAAGTCGATATCGCGGAATAACAGCTTGTTGCCATAGGACTTTTCAAGGCCCTCAATCTCAAGAACATCCTCGCCGCTGACAACGGATGGCTCTAAGCGGAGCTTCACGCTGACATTTTCTTCGGTCGGACGATCAATTCGTTCCATCTTGTCTAACATCTTTTCGCGGCTTTCCGCACGCTTGATGGATTTTTCTCTGTTAAACTGTTTTAATTTGGTGATGACAGCTTCCTGGTGTTTGATGATTTCCTGCTGTTTCTGATATTCCTTCAGTTCGATGGCACGGATCTGGTCCCGCTTTTCCACGTAAGCACTATAGTTTCCTCTATAGGAACGGCCTTTGTTATTCGCAATCTCTATAATCTTTGTGACAACTTTATCAAGGAAATATCGGTCATGGGAGACGATTAAGACAGCTCCCGGATAGTTCATAAGGAAGGTTTCTAACCAGCTGATGGAGTTCATATCAAGGTGGTTGGTTGGTTCGTCTAAGAGAATGATATCCGGTTTGGAGAGAAGAAGCTTGCCTAAGGCAACGCGGGTTTTCTGTCCACCGGAGAGCGTAGAGATCTGCTTGTTAAAATCTTCCTCAGTAAATCCAAGTCCCTTCAAAACTCCGTTGATTTCACTTTTATACTGATACCCATTGAGCTGTTCAAAACGATGGGTTGCATTGGTATAGGTGTTGAGGATCTGCTCAAGTGCATCACCAGTGAGTCCGTTCATTTCCCGTTCTAAACGGCGTATTTTCTTGTCTAAATCGATGATATCCTGCTTAACAGACAGCATCTCATCGTAAATGGTATTGTGATAAACTGTATCCTGATGCTGGGCTAAATAGCCAATGGTCTTTCCTTTCGTGATGGTAACTAACCCTTCGTCCGGCTCCATCTCATTCATGATGATCTTTAGGAGGGTGGACTTGCCGGCACCGTTGATTCCAACGATGGCAGCCTTCTCATTGTCTTCTATATGAAAGGAAATGTGATCAAGGACAGTCTTCTCAACAAATGCTTTTGTGATATTCTGACATGATAAAATCATAAGTAACTTCCTTTTCTTTCTTATTTCGGTGATATATTTTAACATATATTTTTCTTTCCGTAAAGAAATTGAAAAAGTTTGACATTTTTTCTACAATTCATTATAATTAATGATAGAGTAATGAGTAAATGATAGAAGGAGGAATGGACAATGGCAGTAGGAAAAACAACATCTTCAAAAGACATTTCCCCAGCTGTAATCAAGAGATTGCCTAGATATTATCGATATCTTGGGGAACTGATGGAGAATGATATTTTTCGAATTTCTTCCAAAGAACTTAGTCAGAGGATGCAAGTGACAGCATCACAGATTCGACAGGATTTGAATAATTTCGGTGGATTTGGACAGCAGGGTTACGGTTATAATGTCGAATATCTTCGTAATGAAATTGGTAAGATCTTAGGTCTGGATAAAGAGAATAATTTGATTATCGTTGGTGCGGGTAATATTGGACAGGCACTCGCAAATCATCAGCAGTTTTCTTCCAATGGATTTCATATTCTTGGTTTATTCGATGTGAATCCACGACTGATTGGAATGACTGTACATGGTGTTGAAATCTATGATATTGATACATTAGAAGATTTTATCAAGACACATGAGATCAAAATTGCAGCACTTACTTTACCAAAAGCTATGGCACCGGACATTGCCAAGGATATGGTGAAGTGGGGCATCAAAGCATTCTGGAATTTTGCTCCAGTAGATTTGAATCTTCCAAGTTCTATTACTGTAGAGAATGTACATTTGGCAGAGAGTCTTATGACACTTTCTTACAGAATTCATAGCCAGGAAGAGGAATAGAGAATAATGAAATCACAAACCCGCTATTTTCATAATAGCGGGTTTTTTAACATCGTATATTGATTGTATATATAGTAAGGAGTTTCATAATGGAATATATTGTAACAAGCAGTGAGATGCAAAATATTGATGCAACAACGATTCAACAGATTGGGATACCGGGGATGGTCTTAATGGAAAAAGCAGCACTGAAGATGTTTCAGATTATGTGCGCACGTTTTGACCAGACAAAGAAAATCTGTATCGTTGCCGGATGCGGCAATAATGGCGGTGATGGACTGGTCCTTGGCAGAATGCTCATCGAAGAAGGCTATGATGTGGATATTCAGGTTGTGGGCAATGTGGCCCATTGTTCCGATCAATTTGCCCAGCAGATGGAGATTCTTAAGAATCTTGAAATTCCGGTTATGGAAGAGGCAGATTATAGTAAGTATGATATCCTGGTGGATGCCATCTTTGGTGTGGGCTTATCCAGAGATGTCAAAGGCCATTATGCCGACGTGATTCAGGCGATGGAGGAGAGCAGCGCATATAAAGTGGCAGTGGATGCGCCATCTGGAATCTGCTGTACCACAGGCAGGGTGCTGGGAATTGCCCTTCATTGTGACCTTACCATCACTTTTGGACTGAATAAGCGTGGACTGATCCTCTATCCAGGCAGTGATTATGCAGGAGAAGTGATCGTAACCAATATCGGCTTTCCAAAGAAGGTCATTGACTGTCTTACTCCATCTGCATGTACTTATAATGAAGAAGATTTATCAAGACTTCCAGTAAGAAGGAATGATTCCAATAAGGGTACCTACGGCAAGGTCCTGGTTGTGGCAGGAGCGAAGAATATGGCAGGTGCCTGTTATTTCAGTGCCAAAGCGGCATACCTTTGCGGTGCTGGTCTGGTGCAGATTTTCACTCACGAAAGCAATAGAACCATCCTGCAGACCCTCCTTCCGGAAGCAGTTATGACCACCTACGAGGATGATGATCAGGCACTTTCTATATTAAAGGATATTAAGGATCAGTCTAAAAGTGCTGTCATCGGTCCCGGCCTTGGGGTGAATGATCTGACAAGAAAGATGCTTTCCCTGATGCTTTCCGATTATAAGGGTAGTCTGGTCATTGACGCTGACGCCTGCAACGTTCTTGGCGAGATGACAGATGAGCTATCTCGTGCAAATGCATCCATCGCCATCACCCCTCATATGAAGGAAGCGTCCAGGATCTTAGGACAATCCATTCCTGAGATTGCAGACAATCGCTTTGAGGTGGCAGAGACATTTGCACAGGAATATGGGGTGGCATTCGTGTTAAAGGATGCAAGAACTGTCGTTGCCGGCAGGGATGGAATCACCTATATCAACTGTACTGGCAATCATGGCATGTCAACCGGAGGATCCGGAGATGTGCTCACAGGAATCATTGCAGGATTTGCCGCGGGAGGACTTGACATTATGGAGGCAGCCAGAATGGGTGTATTCATCCATGGAAGAAGCGGCGATCAAGCAGCCAGGGTGAAGGGAGAACGCTCCCTCATGGCATCTGACATTTTGGAAGGCATTGACGAAAGCCTGAAAGAATGATATAGTTTGGAGTATGATGTTTTCATTCTGCGCTCTCGCAGGGTGAGATAACTTTCCATATAGAAAAGGAGAATACCTGATGGACGACAGTAGCATGAGGCTATATATCGTTATTTTGGTGCTTGCGGTCATTGGTATTGTGGAGCTTCTTTATATTGTCCGTCTGAAGAAGAAGGATTCGGAGGAATCAGACTCTTCCAGAGACTATGCGCGTAGCAGTGAGAGTGAGGAAGAGGAAGAAGAATCCAACGAATATGAAGAAGAAATCAAGAATATGGTGGAGAAGGGACTTTTAGAAGGCGTCATTGAAGAGGATGAACAGGAACTCATCAATAATGTGTTCGAATTTGGAGACAAGGAAGCTCAGGACGTGATGCGTTTCCGTAAGAAGATTGTTGCCATTGATGCAGCAGTATCTTTAGAGGAAGGCCTTCGCTTTATGTTGGAGCAGCCCTATTCCCGATATCCATTGTATGAAGGTGATATCGACAATATCATTGGAATCGTCTATTTGAAGGATGTAACGAAAGCATTTTATGAGAAAAAAGAAGTGACACTTGCCGAACTTGCGAGACCGGCAGTATTTGTTCACGAAACAATGGATATTTCGGATCTGTTCAAGAAGATGCAGAGAAAGAAAACCCATATGGCAGTTGTCATTGATGAGTATGGTCAGACCGAAGGAATCGTTGCCATGGAGGACATGACAGAGGTTCTGATGGGAAACATTTATGATGAATACGACGTGGTAGAAAAAGAAGTAATCAAACTTGGCTCCGAGGATGCCTATCTTGTTCAGGGAATCACAAGATTAGATGATCTTGAAGACTTTCTTGGCATTGAATTCCCCGAAGAAGATGTGGACACCATCAACGGATTCATCCTTTCGAGACTTCACAGTCTGCCGAAAGACGACGACTCGATTGACATAACTTACGAAGGTTATTCTTTTAAAGCTGTCGACATTCATGACAAGATGATCAGACAGATAAAAGTAAGCAAAATAGATCATGAGAAAAAAGGAGAATAGAAATGTCAGGACATAGTAAATTTGCCAATATTAAGCACAAAAAAGAAAAGAATGACGCAAAGAAAGGTAAAATCTTTACTGTCATCGGAAGAGAGATCGCAGTAGCAGTTAAGGAAGGCGGCGCTGATCCAGCAAACAACAGCCGTTTACGAGACGTCATCGCAAAAGCGAAAGCAAACAACATGCCGAACGACACCATCGAACGTGGTATCAAGAAGGCTGCAGGGGATGCTGATTCCGTAAACTACGTACAGATCACATACGAAGGATATGGTCCAAGCGGTGTTGCGATTATCGTAGAAGCGTTAACAGATAACAAAAACCGTACAGCAGGTAACGTACGTAGTGCGTTCACAAAGGGTAACGGTTCCATCGGTACACAGGGTTGTGTATCCTACATGTTCGATAAAAAAGGTCAGATTATCATCGATAAGGAAGAATGCGAGATGGATGCAGATGATCTTATGATGATCGCATTAGATGCAGGTGCTGAAGACTTCGAAGAACAGGAAGATTCCTATGAAATCTTAACAGATCCGGATGATTTTTCTGCTGTTCGTGAAGCATTAGAAGCAGAAGGCGTTCCAATGGCAGATGCAAATGTCAGCATGATTCCTCAGACAATGGTTGAATTAACAAACCCAGACGACATCAAAGCATTAAACAAGACATTAGATCTTTTAGATGAAGATGATGACGTTCAGGAAGTTTATCACAACTGGGACGAATAAGATAAACTTAAAAACCGGCATGTATTTGCCGGTTTTTTTCACACAGTAATTTACATATTTACAAACATTTAATAATAAAGGATGTGAAAACCTATGAATCAGATTAAAAAAGATGCTCAGTGGGGCGTAACACTTGCTGTAAGCCTGATCGTGGTGATTCTCGTATATCTTGGCCTGACTAATCTGGCTCAGATTGGAGAGCAGATCTCCGTTGTCATCCATACGTTACAGCCGATCATCATCGGGCTGGTTCTTGGATATCTGTTTTCCCCGATCGAAGATCGTCTGCAGAAGTTTTTAGAGAGCAAACGAATTAAGAAGAAAGTGGCACAGTCTCTGTCCATTTTCACTATTCTGATTTTTATTATTATATTTATTGTCGTTGCCTTAAAGCTGATCATTCCACAGCTGGCAGCAACCATTCTTGATTTATCCGTATCCCTGCCTACCATGGTGAAAGGATATGTGAACCAGGTTAACCATTATGCCCAGAAAGACAGCCAGCTACTTGTATTTGTCAACGAGGGAACCAAGCGTTTTCTGGATTGGTTCAATGAGTGGATGAACAATGGAATGGTAGATACCATGCAGCAGCTTGTGGACCGCATGCTGGATGTATTTGGCTTTTTGGTAAATATCATCATCGGTATCGTCGTTATGGTCTACGTACTTTACGAAAAAGACCATTTCCGCGGCCAGGCAAAGAAAATCTTATATGCAGTATCCAAGAATCGCACCGTCAATGGATTTATTCTGGATACCGTTCGTCAGTGCGACAAAATGTTCGGTGGATTTATCACCGGTAAAGTCATCGATTCCCTCATCATTGGAGTAATCTGTTTTGTCGGACTGGTCATCATTAAAATGCCATATGCATCCCTGATTTCCATTATCGTGGGATGTACCAATATTATTCCATTCTTCGGCCCTTACGTGGGTGCAGTGCCAAGTGCCATGCTGATCTTCCTCGTAAGTCCGATCAAATGTGTAGAATTTATTATTTTTGTCATTATCCTTCAGCAGGTGGATGGCAATATCATCGGACCAAGAATTCTTGGAAGCTCCACAGGGCTTTCTCCATTCTGGATTCTGGTATCCATTCTCCTCTTTGGCAAGATGTTCGGGGTTGTGGGTATGATCATCGGTGTACCAGCCTTTGCAACCATCTATTATGTGGTAAAACGTCTGGTTGAGAATGCACTTTATAAGCAGGAGCTTCCGGCAGAAACCGCTGAATATGTCAATGTGGACAAGATTTATAATGACAATCAGGCGACTTATCTGAAGACCGTCAAGAAGAAAGAACGGAAACCTTCTGAAAAAGTCCGTAAAAAATAAAAGGAGGAAACTATTATGTATGGTTTAGGTTATGGAATGTATTTTGACCCAACTTATATTCTTGTAATTATCGGTGCAGTAATCTGTATGATTGCATCTGGCAAAGTCAATAGTACCTACAATCGTTATGCCCGTGTGCGCAGCATGAGTGGACTGACAGGAAGAGAAGCAGCAGAGAAGATCCTTCACATTGCAGGAATCTACGATGTCAGTGTGGAGCATGTTCCAGGCAATCTGACAGACCACTATGATCCTTCTGCAAAGGTACTTCGCTTATCTGACGCAACCTATAATTCTCCATCCGTTGCAGCAATCGGTGTTGCTGCCCATGAATGCGGTCATGCTATTCAGCATCAGGAGAATTATGCGCCACTGAATGTACGTACTGCGATCGTACCAGCTGCCAATATCGGAGCTAAAATCTGCTGGCCAATGATCATTGCAGGTGTGATTTTCGGTTATTTCCAGCCACTGATCACCCTTGGTATAACACTTTTTTCCTTATCTGTTATCTTTCAGTTAGTCACTCTTCCAGTAGAGTTTAATGCTTCCTCAAGAGCACTCCGCATCTTAGAAGGCAATGCATTATTAAGCCATGACGAGACAAAGCAGGCAAGGGAAGTATTAAGCGCAGCAGCCCTTACTTATGTTGCATCTGCAGCATCTGCAATTTTACAGTTATTAAGACTGGTGATTCTTTTTGGTGGAAGAGACAGGGATTAATCCATGAATATACGAGTCATATGTGTGGGTAAGATCAAAGAACCCTATCTTCGGAAGGGGATTTCCTACTATATAAAAGAAATATCAGGCAAACTGCCCATTGAAGTGATTGAATTAGAGGATGAGAAGACACCGGATCATGCCAGTGAGAAGGTGGAAACCCAGATTCGAAATACGGAAGGGGAAAGAATTAGAAAAGTAATTCCGGAACAAGCCAAAGTCGTTGCTCTCTGCATTGAAGGAAAGCAGATGACAACGAAAAAGCTTGCTTCGGTTGTAAAACAGTATCAGGTCAACGGTGTGGAAAACCTGGTATTTATCATCGGCGGCTCATTGGGGCTTGCCGACTTCATTGTCCGAAGAGCAGATGTGAAACTGAGCTTTTCGGCAATGACATTTCCTCATCAGATGATGCGGATGATCCTGCTGGAGCAGATTGCCCGTATTCTCTAGTGAATCTAATGAGTCAGTTTATAGATATACTCCTTTCTGTAATAAAACTTATTATAATTGTTATTAAAATTGGATATAAAAAAAGCGCACCTGGCGGGAGTCGAACCCGCGACCAACGGCTTCGGAGGCCGGCACTCTATCCACTGAGTTACAGGTGCATTGCATTAATATATGATAATACAGGTCCTGTAAATTTGCAATAAAAAATGGCGATTCCTATAGTAGGAACCGCCTCTTTTTTTATTTGTCTAATTCAGGATATAATGACTGAATGCCATATGGCTTTTTCAGTGTGGAGAAAATGATGTGGGAATCGGTGGAACCAAAACGGCTTAACTCAGTCACGAAGTCATCCAATTCCTGTGTGTTGCAGAACATAACCTTCATCATAATGGAATCATGGCCTGTTGTGCAGTGACATTCTATGATATGATGGCAGTTCTTTGCGAAGGCAATAAAGTCTTCCTTTCCCCCTTTTTCTAAAGTAAGGCTGACAAATGCCTGAAGATGATAACCAAGAGCAGCTGGATCAATATCAGCATGGTAACCACGGATAATTCCTTTGTTTTCTAATTTTAAGATTCTGCTGGATACAGCAGGAGAAGAGAGAAATACTTTGGCAGCCAGTGCTTTTAATGGGGTTCTTGCATTTTGCTGGAGTAAAGCGAGTATTCTCAGGTCAATTTTATCAATTCTGTCGATCATATATATCCTTCCATTCTTTTAAAATAATATAAGTTAAATAAATGCATAAAAAAAGAGAGTATTTGCCCTTGGGCAAACACTCCCTTGTGTTTTTATCAGTATAAAACGAAATGAATGAAAATGCAACAAAAATTTGAACCGAAAATAAACTTTACATTTTTATAAGCTCATTTTAAAATAGACTCTAAAGGAGATGACAATATGAATTTTAAGAAACCAGAGATTGCAGACATACCGATTTTTAAAGAATATTTTGATCAGGATTATTTTACTGCATCCAGTTATACTCCGGCGATGTTATACATGTGGGCCCCTGTTTATGATGGAGAATATGCCATTGTGGATGATCTGCTCGTATTCCGATGCAGAATCAGTGACGAAATTCCAGTATGCTACTGTTATCCGATTGGCGCGGGTGACAAAAAGGCAGTTATTGATCAGTTGATAGCCCTTGCAGAAGAAGAAGGTGTTCCTTTCTTTATGAATAGTATCACCAGAGAAATAGAAAAAGAAATGCGTGGCATGTATGGAGATACCTTTATTGTAGACTATCGAAGAAGCGAATCTGATTATGTATATTTGTCTGAAAAGCTGATCAGTTTAAGCGGCAAGAAGCTTCATGGCAAGCGTAATCACATCAATCGTTTCAATGCAAACCACAGCTGGACCTATGAAACCATTACGGATGAGAATGAAGCAGAATGCTTCGAGATGTTGAAGTACTGGGAATCCGACAACACCGGATTAAAAGAAGAAGAGACAGGGAAAAAAGCAGAAATCAGCGTGGCCAACCAGGCTTTAAAATATAGAAAAGAACTTGGCTTTCGTGGCGGTTTGATTCGTTGTGAAGGAGAAGTGATTGCATTTTCCATGGGTGAGCCGCTGAATAAGGATACCTTCGTGGTACATTTTGAAAAAGCTTTTTCAAAGATCCAGGGAGCTTATCCAATCATCAATCAGCAGTTCGTAGCCCATGAGGCTTCTGAATATACCTATATCAACAGAGAAGAAGATTGTGGAGAAGAAGGCCTTCGTCATGCCAAGTTGTCCTATAAACCGGTTATGCTGGTGGAAAAAGGATTTTTGCAGTTCTGTTAAAATATTGCAATATTTATAATTATTATTTATAATAGAGATTAATTGTATTGTAATGAAAGTGAAGTGAACTTTATGAAGGAAGATAAAATCATAACTCCAATTAAAAGAGAAATAAGTAAACCGGCGGATTTTACAGAACCGCAGGAGCTTTTTGATCAGCTTTTAAGAACCATCCATTCTTATCATCCGTCTGCGGATACAACCCTGATTAAGAAGGCCTATCAGATTGCTTACGATGCACATAAAGACCAGAGAAGAAAGTCGGGTGAACCATATATCATTCACCCTATTTGTGTTGCTCTGATTTTAGCAGAATTAGAACTTGATAAGGAAACCATCATTGCAGGACTCCTCCACGACGTTGTGGAAGATACTGTTATGACATCTGAAGAGATTGCCAGGGAATTCAGTGAAGAGATTGCCCTCTTAGTAGATGGCGTTACTAAGTTGGGTCAGCTGAATTATTCTGCGGATAAGTTAGACATTCAGGCAGAGAATCTTCGTAAGATGTTTCTTGCTATGGCTAAGGATATTCGTGTTATCCTGATCAAGTTAGCGGACAGACTGCATAACATGCGTACCATGCAGTATATGAAACCGCACAAACAGATTGAAAAATCAAGAGAAACCATGGACATCTATGCGCCAATTGCATCCCGTCTTGGTATCTCCAAGATCAAAGTAGAGTTAGATGATTTATCTTTAAAATATTTAAAACCGGAAGTTTACAAAGATTTAGAAGAAAAACTTGCTTTACAGAAGCAGGAGCGTGAGAATTTCATCCGTGTGATCGTAGATGAAGTAAGCGCAGGCATCTCTACCACCGTTGAGAATGCGGAAGTAGATGGACGAGTAAAGCATTTCTTTAGTATATATAAGAAGATGGTCAACCAGAATAAGACCATTGAACAGATTTACGATTTATTTGCCGTTCGTATCAAAGTAGATACTGTTCGTGACTGTTATGCGGCTCTTGGTATCATCCATGAGATGTACAAACCGATTCCGGGGCGTTTCAAGGACTATATTGCCATGCCAAAGACCAACCGTTATCAGTCCCTTCATTCTACACTGATCGGACCGAATGGTACCCCGTTTGAAATCCAGATCCGTACCTATGAGATGCACCGTGTCGCTGAATATGGTATCGCAGCCCATTGGAAGTATAAGGAGAATGGCGGCGTAGAGGGTATCAACAAAGAAGAAGAAAAACTGACCTGGCTGCGTGAAATCTTAGAATGGCAGCGAGACATGGAGGACAATAAGGAATTCTTAAGTCTCTTAAAGACCAACCTTGACCTCTTTGCAGAACAGGTTTACTGCTTTACACCTGCTGGGGATGTTAAGACACTTCCAACAGGATCCACACCGATCGACTTTGCATATCTGATCCATTCCGCAGTCGGTAACAAGATGGTTGGCGCCAGAGTCAATGGCCGTCAAGTACCATTTGAATACCAGCTCCAAACCGGAGATCAGGTCGACATCATCACATCCCAGAATTCCAAGGGTCCAAGCCGTGACTGGCTCAAAGTGGTGAAGTCTTCCCAGGCAAAGAATAAGATCAACCAGTGGTTTAAGAAAGAATTCAAAGAAGAGAATATCGTTACAGGTAAGGATATGCTTCGTAACTATGCGAAAGAGCATAATATTCTCCTGGCAACCTACATGAAACCGCAGTATCAGAAGAAAGTCATGATTAAGTATGGTTTCCGTGACTGGGATGCAGTTTGTGCTTCCATCGGTCATGGCGGTTTAAAAGAAGGTCAGGTTGTCAATAAATTAGTAGAAGAATACAACAAGGATCATCCAAAAATCTTAACCGATGAACAGATTATGGAGGAAACCAACAACACAGCCAAAGACCAGAAGCGCCACAGCAATTCCAAGGGTGGTATCGTGGTTAAGGGCATCCATGATGTGGCTGTAAGATTCTCCAAGTGCTGTAATCCGGTTCCAGGGGATGAAATCTGTGGATTTGTAACCAGAGGACGAGGCGTCTCCATTCATCGTACCGACTGTGTCAATATGATGTCCATGCCGGATTCTGAACGTGTTCGACTGATTGACGCAGAATGGGAAGCATCTGAGGAGGAAAGCCATGGATTATATACTGCGGAGATCAAGGTTTATTCCAATGACCGTAAGGGTCTGCTCATGGATATTACCAAGGTATTCTCTGAGATGGATATCAGCATCAATGCAGTAAACAGTAATAAGGCGAAGAAGGGCCGTGTGACAACCAGCCTTTCCTTTGACATCAGTGGTAAAGGCCAGCTCAATACCATTTTCTCAAAACTTCGTAATATTGAAGGTATTGTGGATATTGAACGTACAGCAGGATAGGAGCAGAGGATGAATCTGAATTTAGAATTAATGTGTATGCCCCTTGGCAACATGGGGACAAATTGTTATATATTATCAGACAAGGCATCTGGAGATGCCTATGTCTTTGATCCGGGGGAAGAAGCGGAGTATCTTCTTTCCGTGTTAGACAAGAAAGGATTAAAGCTTTGTGGAATTATCTTAACCCACTCCCATTTTGACCACATTATGGCAGTGGATGATATTCTTGCCAAAGTACCTGGGATTCCTGTATATGCCAACAAGGCAGAGGAACCAGCATTTGAAAGCGACAGAATCAACTTATGCAGTATGGTGGGACAGCGCTTTGCTTTCCGTCCAACCCATTACGTGGAAGACGGACAGATGCTTGAAATCTTAAATACCAAAGTTCGATGCATCCATACACCAGGACACACCTGTGGTGGAATGTGCTACTTCATCGAAGACAAATGGTGGCTGATTGCAGGAGATACTCTGTTCCAGGGAAGTATCGGAAGAACAGATTTCCCTACAGGTAGCTTCAAGGAACTTTCCGCATCCATTCGAGAAAAAATCTATACACTTCCAGACTGGGTTAAAGTATTCCCAGGACATGGACCAGCAACTACAGTAGAAGAAGAAAAGGCGTCCAACATGTTTGTTCGCCCATTATAGGAATATGATTGGATTAATACTTAATAATGATAAAATTGAATCTGATATCCGTGATTTGATTTATGCCTTCTACTTTGGAGAGAAGATCAAAAGAGTAGAAGACCAATCTGATGCATTCGATTTCTATATTGAAGTAAAGGCTACCGATGATGAGGTGGCCTTTTCCTTGATTAAGGATGGCATCGTGAAAGACACGGTAATCAAAAAAGGACTAGACCGAGATCCAGTCAAAGAGGGTATCTATGACCTCCTATCGAAGGAGACAGGAAAGAAGCTCCCTTGGGGCACCTTAACTGGTGTTCGCCCAACCAAGCTTTCCATGATGCAGTTAGAAGAGGGAAGAAGCAGGGATGAGATCATAGACTACTTCTTAGACACCTACCATTGCACCAGACAAAAGGCAGAAATCTGCACAACAGTTGCAGAGAATGAACAGGAACTGCTTAGGGATATCGATTTTGAGAATACTTACAGTTTATATGTAGGCATTCCGTTCTGTCCTACCAGATGTCTGTACTGTTCCTTTACCTCCTATCCGATCAAGATTTATCAGGATAAGGTGGAGGACTATCTGGCTGCGCTATTCCAGGAAATTGACTATGTGGCAGACCGATGTAAGGAGAAGACACTTCTTTCTGTCTATTTTGGAGGTGGAACCCCATCCTCCATCTCAGCAGATCAGTTGGAGCGTCTCATCAATAAGGTGAAGGATAGCTTTGATATGAGCCATGTCATGGAGTTTACTGTGGAAGCAGGACGTCCTGACAGTATCACCATGGACAAATTAGAAGCGATCAAACGATGTGGCGTGACCCGTATCAGCATCAACCCGCAGACCATGAATCAGAAGACTTTAGATGTCATTGGCCGTGCCCATACAGTAGAGCAGACCATCGAAGCCTTCCATATGGCCAGAGAAGCGGGACACACCAACATTAATATGGATATGATCGTGGGACTTCCAGGAGAAGACATCACTCACGTGACTCATACATTAGATGAAATTCGAAAACTAGGACCGGACAGTCTGACTGTACACTCCCTTGCAGTTAAGCGTGCTGCCCATCTGAAGGAACAGATCGAGGAATACAGAGATTACTTAAAGGGCGCCTCCAACGAGATGCTAGAAGCAGTGGATGACTATGCCAGAGAAGCAGGTCTTGTTCCATATTATCTCTATCGCCAGAAGAACATTCCTGGCAATATGGAGAATATCGGCTATGCGAGACCGGGATTGGAAAGCATCTACAATATCCTTATTATGGAAGAAAAACAGGATATTATTGCGGTAGGTGCAGGTGCGTCCTCCAAATTCGTATTTCATAAGGAACATTACATCACCCGTGCGGAGAATGTGAAGAATGTAGACCATTACATCAACCGCATCGATGAGATGATCAATCGAAAGGAAAACATTTTAAAGGAGAAATTTTGATGGCAGATCATGGTATCATCGTAGGTACTTTGGCGAAAGAAATATCAGTACTTCTCGGCATGGACCAGGATTTTTGCAACGACATGGCAGTTGCCGGAATTATGCACGATATTGGAAAAGTCAAGATTCGTACCTACATCGAAGAACGTTTTGAGAATGTTTTATTTGTAGATGAAGCAAGATATTTCAGAATGCATCCAACCACTGGATATGCTCTCTTGAAAGAACAGGGTTTTTCTGATAGAATCTTAACTGCAGTCCTTGATCATCATGAGAATTATGATGGTTCCGGATATCCAAACAACCTGAAAGGGGAAGCGATTTCCTTAGAAGGAAGGATTCTACATATCTGCGATTCCTTTGTCCGTATTCTGGATAATCAGTTGAATGACGAACTTGGAATTGTTCGAATCGATGAAGCCATGAATGATATGATTAAGGAAATCAAGGACCTGGATATGAAAGTTTTTCTCGTCTTCCAGTCTTATGTGTATTCTGAACAATTTCAGGATTTTCTTAAGACAGTGGAACAAAACAGAAAATTAATAAAGGATAATATAGAATAGAAAGAGAGATTATACGATGGCAAAAGGCAGTATTATCACACCAAGAACCCTGTCCGGTTTTATGGAATTACCTCCACAGGAACAGGTATTATTTGAAAAAATCAAAAGCACATTAGAAGACACATATCAGATGTATGGATTCTATCCAATCGATACACCAGTTTTAGAGTACAGCCAGGTACTTCTTGCGAAGTCCGCCGGCGAAACAGAAAAACAGGTATATCGTTTCAACAAAGGGGATAAGGACTTATCCATGCGTTTTGACCTGACCGTACCTTTAGCAAAATACGTGGCAAAGAACTATTCTGCAATCACCTTCCCATTCAAGCGTTATGCAATCGGTAAAGTATACCGTGGTGAACGTGCACAGAAAGGCCGTTTCAGAGAATTCTATCAGGCTGATATTGATATTATCGGTGATGAATCCTTAAGCATTGTCAATGATGCAGAAATTCCATCCATCATTTATACAATCTTTACAGACTTAGGCTTAAGCAACTTTACAATCCGCATTAACAACCGTAAAGTACTGAACGGTTTATTTGAAATGAATGGATTAGATGACTCTGCAACAGATATCATGCGTGTCATCGACAAGATTGACAAGATCGGCGTGGAAGCAACCAAGGCTGAATTAATGGAAGTTGGGGTGACAGAAGAAGTAGCTGCTACTTTAATCGACATCATGACTTACCGTGACACCAATGCCAATGTTCTTGCCAAACTCGAAGGCTTCAAAGGACAGAGCGAAGTGTTCGACAAGGGTTATCAGGAACTTTCTGATGTCATCTATTATATTGATAAATTCGGTGTTCCAGAAGACAATTACCGCATCGACTTATCCATTGCCCGTGGTCTTGACTACTATACTGGAACAGTATACGAAACATTTGTCAACGATCATCCGGAAATCGGTTCTGTATGCTCTGGTGGCCGTTATGACAACCTTGCAGAATACTATACCAAGAAGAGCCTTCCAGGCGTTGGAATGTCCATCGGCTTAACCAGATTCTTCTACGTATTGAACGAATATAAGTACTTAAATACCAAGCTCAATGCTCCTGCAGATGTACTGATCATTCCAATGACAGACGATATGAGTACAGCAGTCAGCATTTCTGCGAAGCTTCGTGAGATTGGTATCCGTACTCAGATCTACATGGAAAAGAAGAAATTCAAGGCAAAGATTACATATGCCAACAAGTTATCTATTCCATTTGCCATGTTCTTAGGGGAAGATGAAATTGCAGCAGATAAGGTAACCATCAAGAACATGTTTACCGGCAACCAGGAAACATTGGATTTTGATGCTGCGGTGGATGTGATCTGTGACGTCTTAGACGAGATAGATGAAGAACCAATCATTACAAAAGAATAATTGAATATGATATAAAAGATAAGGCCGCTTCCTGATGAAGCGGCCTTTGTCATGCTCTGAAAACTGTTCTGATTTGATCGATTTTATTGATCAGTTTCATTATTCAGCGATATAAGCTTTTTCGATTTCAGCTACGTACATAAAGTGGTAATCCTTTTCAGCGTAGTTGATTGCATCTAATGTAGTGTCTACAAATCCTTTTGGATCCATCTCCTGTACATATAATTTTTTACATACAAGAATCAGTTTTGCGCCTTCGAAATATGGAACACCATCAATTTCTGCAGCTTTTAAGTTAGTCTTTGCGATCTTGTCAGGATCATCGTTACCGGAATGTCTTCCAACATAGGTCATATCTTCCTTGAATTCATCTGGATAGAAGGATAAGGAGAAGGAATCTGTGTTTTCGATGAACTTTCTTGTGCATCTCTGTGGACGAAGTACAGTTACTGCCACATTCTTATTCCACATAACACCCATACCACCCCAGGAAGCTGTCATGGTATTGATGGCATCGCCGTTCTTAGCTGTTACTAACATCCAGTCTTTGCCGATTAACTGAAATGGATTGCCCTGTAATTCAACAGGATTGATTGCTTTATAATTAGCCATAATTGTCCTCCAATAATATTATTTATCTGTAATAATCGATATTTCTTATCTATTATAGTATAAAAACGTGAAAATGTACATAAATTCCTACTATACTTTTTTGACCACTTACTTTATAATAGTATGAGTAAAAAATTGCGATATATCTATTTTAGATATTAAGATACATTCAGGAGGAAAATATAATGGCAGAATCTATGACTGGATTAAAGCGTTCCCATAGATGTACTGAAGTATCCAATGCCTTAATCGGTGAGAAAGTAACCGTAATGGGCTGGGTTCAGAAAAGACGTAATCTTGGCAGCTTAATCTTTGTTGATTTACGTGACCGTTCCGGACTTTTACAGATCATCTTCGATGAAGACACCATCGGTACAGAAGGATTTGAAAAGGCTGGAAAATTAAGAAACGAATTCGTTATCGCCATCGTTGGTACTGTTGAGAAGAGAAGCGGTGCAGTCAACGAAAACTTAAAGACAGGTGATATCGAAATCAAGGCAGAAGAACTTCGTATTTTATCCGAAGCAGATACTCCACCAATCCCTATTGATGACAAAGTAAATGTTAAGGACGATGTACGTTTAAAATATCGTTATCTCGATCTTAGAAGACCTCACATTCAGAAGAATCTGATCACAAGAAGTAAGGTGGCTATGATCACACGTAACTTCCTTGCAGATGAAGGCTTTTTAGAAATCGAAACTCCAATGCTTACAAAATCCACACCAGAAGGTGCGAGAGACTACCTTGTACCTAGCCGTGTTCATCCAGGATCTTTCTATGCATTACCACAGTCTCCTCAAATTTTTAAACAGCTGTTAATGTGTTCCGGTTATGACCGTTACTTCCAGATCGTTAAGTGCTTCCGTGATGAAGACTTACGTGCAGACAGACAGCCGGAATTTACACAGATCGATATGGAATTGTCCTTTGTTGATGTAGACGATGTTATCGATGTAAATGAACGCTTATTAGCAAAAGTATTCAAAGAAACACTTGGCGTTGAAGTAGCACTTCCAATTCCACGTATGACATGGCAGGATGCCATGGACCGTTTTGGTTCTGATAAACCGGACTTACGTTTTGGTATGGAATTAGTGGATGTTTCTGAAGTAGTGAAAGACTCTGAATTCGTTGTATTCAAGGGCGCTTTAGAAGCAGGCGGATCTGTTCGCGGTATCAATGCTACAGGACAGGGTGATCTTGGTCGTAAGAAGATCGATGCATTGGTTAAATTCGCTAAGGACTTCGGTGCGAAGGGTCTTGCATACATTCAGTTAAAAACAGATGGATCCGTAAAATCTTCCTTCTCCAAATTTATGACAGAAGAAGAAATGGATGCACTGATTACAGCAATGGATGGTAAAGCTGGCGACTTATTATTATTTGCTGCTGACCAGAACAAAGTTGTATGGGATGTTCTCGGCAACTTAAGATGTGAAATTGCGAAAAAATATGACATGATTCCAGAAGGCGAATTCAAGTTCTTATGGGTAACAGAATTCCCATTACTTGAATGGAATGAAGATATGAACCGTTATCAGGCAATGCATCATCCATTCACAATGCCTATGGAAGAAGATTTAGAATTCATTGATACTGATCCAGGCCGTGTAAGAGCAAAAGCTTACGATATCGTATTAAATGGTACAGAGCTTGGTGGTGGTTCTGTTCGAATCTTCCAGAATGACATTCAGGAAAAGATGTTCGAATGTCTTGGATTTACAAAAGAACAGGCTCACGAACGTTTCGGCTTCTTATTAGATGCATTCAAGTATGGTGTGCCACCTCACGCAGGTCTTGCTTATGGTCTTGACCGTATGGTTATGTGGATCACAGGCGAAGACAGCATTCGTGACGTAATCGCATTCCCTAAAGTAAAAGATGCATCCTGTCTCATGACAGAAGCCCCATCTCCAGTAGATGAATTACAGCTTGATGAATTACAGATTCAGATTACAGAAAGCAAAGAGGAAGAATAATCATGGAAAAGATGTTAGTGAATGGTGTTTCATCCAACTCTAAGGTTGCAGAAATCAGTGTCATTGGTCTAAAGGACGAACCAGGTGTGGCTGCAAAGCTTTTTGGTGCCATCGCAGATCAGGGACTGAATGTGGAACTGATCTTACAGTCCATTGGCCGTGGGGATTCCAAAGACATTTCCTTCGTTGTCAATGAAATAGACGCTGATCCTGTCGTTGATATTATTGTGGATGCATTTGCCCATGGGGAATATGACAAGATTGACGTAGACAAAAACATCGGAATCGTATCCATCAAGGGTGCAGGTATGATGTCCAACCCAGGTGCAGCTTCCATGATGTTTGAAGCATTATATGGAGCAGGCATCAACATCGAGATGATTTACACATCCGAAATCAAGGTAACTGCAGCCGTTAAACGCGAGATGGTTGACCGTGCAGTGAATGCAATCCGGGCAAAATTTGAAGACATTGACTAATATTTTGATTGGTTAGAAATAAAGGAGAATATAGAATGATTGAATTAAACAAAGTAAAAGCAGCAGACCCAGAAGTGGCTGCAGCAATGGAAGCAGAACTTGGCAGACAGCGTGACAATCTTGAATTAATCGCATCTGAAAACTTAGTAACAGAAGCAGTTATGCAGGCTATGGGAAGCCACTTAACAAACAAATATGCAGAAGGTTACCCTGGCAAACGTTACTACGGTGGCTGCGAACACGTAGACGTAGTAGAAGATTTAGCAAGAGACCGTGCAAAAGAATTATTTGGTGCTGAATATGTTAACGTTCAGCCACATTCCGGTGCACAGGCTAACATGGCTGTATTCTTTGCAGTAATGGAAATTGGCGATACATTCATGGGTATGAACCTTGACCACGGCGGACATCTAACACATGGTTCACCAGTTAATATGTCTGGTAAGAACTACAAGGCAGTTGCTTACGGTGTAAATGACGAAGGTTTCATCGATTATGATGAAGTAGAAAGAATCGCAATGGAATGCCAGCCTAAATTAATAGTAGCAGGTGCTTCCGCATACGCTCGTGCAATCGACTTCAAGCGTTTCCGTGAAATCGCTGATAAAGTAGGCGCAGTATTAATGGTAGATATGGCTCATATCGCTGGTTTAGTAGCAGCAGGTGTACATGAAAGCCCAATCCCATATGCTCACGTTACAACAACTACAACACATAAAACTCTTCGTGGACCTCGTGGTGGTATGATCCTTTGCTCTGAAGAAGTGAATGCAAAATACAACTTCAACAAAGCAATCTTCCCAGGTATCCAGGGTGGTCCTTTAATGCACGTAATCGCTGGTAAAGCTGTATGTTTCAAAGAAGCATTATCCGACGAATTCAAAGCATACCAGCAGCAGGTTGTTAAGAATGCATCTGCTTTAGCAGAAGCACTCATTGCAAATGGTTTCGATATCGTTTCCGGTGGTACAGACAACCACTTAATGTTACTTGACCTTCGTAAGATGGACAAAACAGGTAAAGATATGGAAAAATTATTAGACAGCGTTCATATCACATGTAACAAGAACACTGTTCCTAACGATCCCAAATCTCCATTCGTTACATCCGGTCTTCGTCTTGGAACACCAGCAGTTACAACTCGTGGCTTAAAAGAAGATGACATGAAGGTAATCGCTGACGCAATCAAAGCTGCAATCATCGATGAAGATACAGAAACAGCTACAGCATTAGTAAAAGGATTAACAGACAAATATCCTTTATATGCTGAATAAGAGTTTAGAATAAGAATAATTCATATAGAAAAGGCAGTTGCCAATCGGCAACTGCCTTTTTATGTCTATATATCAACTGTGATGCACAAATTCGCGTAATTTTGACAAAATGTGTGATTGCATGACAAAATCCACAGATGTATCATTAAATGCTCTTAAATGGGCGATTTTGTGCGTTTGTTAAAAATCAATATGATTCATAAAAATAGATGAAAAGTCCTGATCATCTGCAAGGCTGATGACATCTGCATGTGCGGTAAGTTCTGCCATGTGTGTTATTCTTTTTGGATCAGTAAGAGCATGAACAGAACCTTCTAAAGAAGCATTGCCGACACATGTGAGGCGGTCAAGAAGTGCCTCTGGAATCAGGCCAATCTTAGCTGCATTGACCGGGTTTAAATGACTGCCGAAATTGCCAGCCACAAAGAGATAATCAATCTCATCAAATGTTAGTTGTTTTTCTTTCATCAAAAGCTCAATGCCTGCACCGACAGCTCCTTTGGCAAGTTGAATTCTTCTTACATCCTCCGTTGTGATATAGATATCGGGATTTCGTCTTAAGTAGAAGATGCCATTCCCGTTCACATCTTCCTCTAAAAATCGATATCCAAGAGCTTGCCTGAGCTTTGCATAGGTTAATCTGGAAAGCTTTTTACGGGCTTCATTAGGAGATAGTATGGTGCCACTTGCTGTTAACAGGTCGGTATCCAGTAAAATGGCAATCAGATCGATCATTCCACTTCCGCAAATACCCTGTGGAATGGTGTTACCGATGGTTTCTATCTGCATCTTACAGGCAGCTTCCTTCCATGTGATATGGGTGATGGCGCCAGTCGTACCTGTCATGCCACAGGAGATACCTGCACCTTCAAAGGCAGGACCAGTGGCCGTGGAAGTAGCGGTATAACGGTCAGCAGTTCCCAATGCCATCTCACCGTTGGTTCCGATATCAAGGTAGAGGAATGCACCAGCTTTTCTATTGTGAATAGTATGATACAGACCTGCAGTGATATCTCCACCAATATATGGAGAAATAGGTGGTGAATAAGTCAACTTTGCCTGCTCGAATACATCCAGATGACAGACTTGATTTATATCATAAGAATCTAATGCTACCTTCGGGTTGGAAACAAGGGGTACTGGATCCTTGCCAAAAAACAGATATTCCATGATCGTATTACAGGATATATGGATGTGATCGATACAAGAATAAGACAGATGCATGCTCTCGCATAAAGAAAGAATCATCTCTTTTAATTGATGCTGAATCAACCGACTCTGTAATTCTAATTGGGTACTCTCATCCATAACAGCTTTCACCCTTGATAAGACATCAGATCCAAAGGCAATCTGTTTGTTATATTCTTTTTTACTTCCAATTATATGACCATTAACAGGGTTCAGAAGTTGAATCTCTATCGTTGTTGTACCGACATCTGCAGCAACTGCAAAAGTTGAATTGGCTCTGGATTTTCTGTCGCTAATTGAATAATCAACAGACTCATCCATACCCAGTAAAGAAGTGTCCGGTATAGTAATCGATTCAAGAGAAGAAGTAATGATCGTATTGCAGGCGCATACAGGAAGTCTGGTGTTGCCAGAAGAAATGTAGACGATACATTTGCCACAGGTGCCGTTGCCTCCGCATGGGGCAATCAGAAAGATGTCCTGTTTCTGGAGAAATTCTTTGATGGTAAGCCTGCGGGTATCATCAAATGGGATATGCTTTTGTATTCCTGAATAATATATGGATATGGTCTGCATGAAGATTACCTCGTTGTGACTCTAAAAATAAGAAAATTTATATCTCTATCTTACAAAAAAAAGAAAGGGTTGTCAGTAAAAACTGACAACCCTTTGCGTTTAAATTAATAATAAAATTTAAGCTTTTTATACGAATTACATACCAATACTGAATAAGAAAGCGATTACTACAGTGATTGGAGATGTGATAAGACGAGAGAATAAGATGGTTGGTACACCATTGTTGATTGTTTCATCGTCTGCTTCAGCTAATGTTAAAGCTACTGGTAAGAAGTCACAACCTACCTGACCGTTGATAGCGAATAAAGCTGGTAATGCGTAACGTACAGGAATTGTTCCTTTACCGATTTCGTTACCAAGTAAAACACCGATGATCTGAGCGATTACAGCACCAGGTCCTAATACTGGAGATAAGAATGGTAAAGAACAGAAGATAGACATTACAATTAAGCCTGGTAAAGAACCTGCTAATGGTTTGATTAAGTTAGCAAGGATTGTACCAACACCAGAGTAGTTGATGAAACCTACGATAACGGAGATGAACATCATGAATGGAAGGATGTTCTTTAATACGATATCTAAGGAATCACGAGCTGCCTGATAGAATGTGTTAACTACAGCACCGATCTTTTTACCCATGGAAGCGATCATACCAACGAAACCGCCCTGTCCTTCTTCTTTAGCTTCTTCAACTGGAGCACCAACTTTTGCGGATGCGGACTGTTCGGAAGCAAGTACTGCGGATTCAAGAGAAGCCTGCATAGCAGCTTCAGCAGCTTCGTCGCCGCCTGCTAATACGATTTCTTCTACTAATACGCCAGAACAGAAGTTGTCTTCGCGAATGAATTTAGCTAATGGGCCAGATGGTCCGATAGGAATAACGTCGATTGTTTTTACGCCGTATTTTGGATATACGCCACAACGAGCTGTACCGCCACAGTCTACAACTGCTACAATCATGTTTTCAGGTTCTACTTTATTTTTAAAACCGTCAACAGCTGGAACACCAAGTAATTCAGCGATTCTTGCTGCGATTGGATGAATGCCGCCACCTGTGATGGAAGCTACAACTGTCTGAGTTTCTGTTGCTGTAAGAGTGAAAGGTCCACCCCAGCCGTTAGGTCCGTGTTTAACTTTTACTACTGGATTCATATACGTTCCTCCTTACTTGTTGATGATGTTAGCGATTACTTCAGTGATACAACCACGGATGAAGCAGCAGATGATACCTACAACAAGGTAACGAATTGCTAAGTTAGTTGTATCAATTCCTAATGTCATAAGACCGGAAGCGATACCCATCCATACGAATAATTCGCCTGGGTTACCATGTGCGAATAAACCCGTGATTGGATGTGCCATTGTGAAGATAGCATCGATACAAGCTGGTTTGTATTTTTCTTCTACGAACTGACCCATTGTGTAACACATAGGGTTTGTAAAGAAGAATAATGCAAGGAAAGGAACTACAGCGTATCTACCGATACGGAAACGTGTAAGTTTCTGTGCTGCTGCGTTAACGTTTTCTTCACCGATTAAAGCGATTAAAGCGTTGATCATTGTTAATAAGATAAGAACGTTAGGTAAGATACCTGTGATTAATCCAACAAGGTTTTCTCCACCAGCGCCTACAACACCTGTAAAGGCCTGAGCTACTTTGATTACAAAATCCATATAAAAATCCTCCTTCAATATGAATAGTTACTCTGCTTCGATGAGGTTAATTTCTTCCTCTGTGATTTCCTCATCGTAAGCCTCTGTGTCTCTTTCACGCAAAAGCTGAAGCTGAGCTCGCGCATTCTCAATTGCTTTTTTTACATTCTTCTTTTTGGCGGATTCTTCTAATTCATCAAGAGTTTTACCGATGAACTCTTCTTTACGCTTGGGCCTCGCAAAGACGGTAAACCCTTCCATTCCGTAATAATCAATGACAACATCGTTATCATCGACAACAAGAATGATGAAATAGCCTTTGGACATGATTAAAAATCTAGTTCTTCCGGTTCCGGATACCATCTGGTATGGAGTGCCTTTATACTGGGACCTGATATTATTCATAGTTTTGTACGATCCTTGTATTTGGAAATAAGCAAATACACACTGTAGAATATAACAGGCAAATGCCAGCAAGACTAGTTTAAACATGTTCCACCTCTAAAAATATGTTGCGTGATTAAAAAGTTACAAAAAGATCGCGATTTCTTTTATGATATTATAATAATTTACTAAAGAACATTTGACAAGCAAAATCTTGCAACAGTATCAAATTCCACGTATAATATAGTTAATAAAATATCTAATGTGTCATATGACACGCCGCGGTGTGTTTATGCATAATAATGCATAAATTATATGCTTTAATTTTTGTGGAATTTATAGAAAATCATGATGTGACAAATATTGGGAGGAGGAATAAGATGGAATTTTCGAATATGACGACGAAAGAAATGCTGATTGCTGTCTCTGAAATGTATTATGAACAGAATCTGACACAGCAGAAGATTGCACAAAAACTAAATATCAGCCGTTCTCTTGTCTCAAAGATGTTGATCAAAGCAAGAAACACAGGTGTGGTGGAAGTGATCATCCATAGAGAACCGACAAGACCTTATAAAGATATTGAAGACAGCCTGATGGAAAAATTTAAATTAAAATATGTAAGGGTGGTTGATGATCACAATGCATCAATGGAACATTCGAATATCTCCATCGAGGCAGGTATTTATCTCTTATCGAGACTTCCTGCCTGTAAGAATGTCATAGTATCTTCTGGAACGACAACAAGGGATGTGGCCAATTCCTTTCTGACAACTACCAGTTTTCCTGGCGTCACCTTTCTTCCTGTTTCAGGTGGTGTGGGAGAAATCAAGTGGGATATCGACTCTAATATGATCTGTGGTAAATTTGCTCAGCAGTGTGGTGCAAACTATATGCAGATCCATGCGCCGATCGCAGTTGATTCCAAAAATGCCAAAGAGATGCTCTTTCGACAGAAATTTATTAAGAATGTACTTTCCAAAGCTGAAAAAGCAGATATTGCCCTGGTTGGTATCGGTCCAAAGTTCAATCGTGAGACATTCCAGAACCTTTACATGGAAGATGACACAGATTTTTTTGCCAATGAATACCAAATCATGGGTGATTTCTGTTATAATTTCTTTGATAAGAACGGGAAGCCTGTGGACTGCAAATGGAATGAGTGTCTGATTGGACTGTCTCTTGATCAAATCAGAGCCATTCCTGAGGTAATTTGTGTTGCCAATAGTGTGGATAAAGCAAAGAATACTTATATTGCAGCCAAATGCGGGCTGATCAATTCTCTCATTACAGACGTGAAAGTGGCCAAAGCTGTTCTGCGCGAGTATAGCAGAGACTTATTCAATTAAAATAAGATGAAGAAAGGATTACACTTGAAATCATTATTCATTACGGAAAAACCAAGTGTGGCAAGAGAATTTGCCAAAGCATTGAGACTGAAAACTACCAACCACGATGGTTATATGGAATCGAACAATACCGTTATAACGTGGTGCGTTGGACATCTGGTATCCATGAGCTATCCGGACGCCTATGATCCTGCTCTGAAAAAATGGGATATGGCAACCCTGCCATTCCTGCCACAGGAATACAAATATGAGGTCATTCCGGCTGTAACAAAGCAGTTTAAGATTGTAAGCGGCCTGCTCAACCGAAGTGATGTGGATACCATATATGTGTGCACCGACTCTGGACGAGAGGGTGAATACATCTACCGTCTGGTCGACCAGATGGCAAATGTTACCGGCAAACGTAAACTACGTGTCTGGATCGACTCTCAGACAGAGGAAGAAGTGAGAAGAGGAATCAAAGAAGCGAGAGAACTCTCACATTATGATAACCTTGCTGCCAGCGCATACCTGCGTGCCAAGGAAGATTATCTCATGGGAATCAACTTTTCCCGTGCCTTAACCCTGAAATACGGCTTCACCATCTCCAATTATAAGGGTGAGAAGAAGGGAACTGTCATCGCAGTGGGCAGGGTTATGACCTGTGTCCTTGGGATGATCGTCAGAAGAGAACGTGAGATCAGGGCATTTGTTCCGACTCCGTTTTATCGTATTCTCGGTGACTTTATGTTAGATGAGGAAGCAGTGGAGATGGAATGGAAGGTCACAGAGGACTCCCAGTATTATGGCTCTCCTTACCTATATAAAGAGAATGGCCTTACGGAAGAAAAATATGCAAAGCAGCTGATTGATTATATGGTCAGCAATCCACCGGTGCAGGGGATTGTGGAATCTATCTCCCGCAAAAAAAAGAAGAAGAACCCGCCGTTGTTATTTAACTTAGCGGAGCTTCAGAATACCTGTTCCAAATTATTTAAGATTTCGCCGGATCAGACCTTAAAAGTGGTACAGGAATTATATGAGAAGAAGCTGGTAACCTATCCTCGAACGGATGCCCGTGTATTATCAACTGCTGTGGCCAAAGAGATTGAAAAGAATATCCATGGGCTGACATCCTATCAGCCATTTGCCCAGTTTGCAGCCGAGATTTTACAGAAGAAATCCTATCAGGGACTGGCAAAGACCAGATATGTCAATGACAAGCAGATCACGGACCATTATGCCATCATACCAACCGGTCAGGGGCTGGGGGCGCTTCGCTCACTTAGTCAGCTTTCTGCCAGCATTTATATGGTCATTGTTCGAAGATTTTTAAGTATCTTCTATCCACCTGCGGTATACCAGAAGGTGAATTTGGAGACCCGCGTGACGACGGAACATTTCTTCACATCTACCAAGGTACTTGTGGAGGAAGGCTATCTGAAGGTTGCGAACTATGGTTTAGATAAAAAAGAAGAAGATAATGGCGCTCTCGTGGAACGATTATCCAAAGTGAGAAAGGGAAGTGTCCTTCCGGTTCGAGAGTTTCATATTAAAGAGGGAACCACCTCACCGCCAAAAAGATACAATTCCGGTTCCATGGTGCTTGCTATGGAGAATGCGGGACAGCTCATTGAAGATGAAGAACTTCGTGCCCAGATCAAGGGGAGTGGAATTGGTACCAGTGCCACACGAGCTGAAATTATCAAAAAACTGGTCAATAACAAATATATTGCTTTAAATAAGAAGACACAGATTCTAACACCGACCCATGTGGGCGAGATGATCTATGATGTGGTATTTTGTTCTATCCGTTCATTACTGAATCCGGAACTGACTGCATCCTGGGAGAAGGGCCTGACTTATGTGGCAGAGGGAAGTGTTACTGAAGAAGAATATATGCAGAAATTGGAGAAATTTGTGGCTGACCGTACCAATGGCGTTCGCAGTCTGAACAATCAGAATATGCTGAGACAGGCATTTGACGCGTCGGCACAATATTATAAGAAAGGAAAGAGAACAAGTGGAAAAGCTAAAAACTAAGAATATCTTTGTGGATCTTTCACAGACACAGGCAACAGAACTGATGGAGAAGTATGAGTACCCTTGGGAAGTGCTTCCACATATCAGCGAATTTATTATGGAATATGGAAAGACCTTATCCGAAGAGGAATATGATCACCCTGCTGACAATGTATGGATTCATAAGTCCTGTAACGTATTCCCAACCGCATACATCAATGGCCCTTGCATCATCGGCAAAGATACAGAGGTGAGACAGTGTGCATTTATCAGGGGCAATGCCCTTGTCGGAGAAGGCTGTGTGGTAGGCAACTCCACAGAGCTTAAGAATGTGATCATCTTCAATGGGGTGGAAGTACCACATTATAATTATGTAGGAGATTCCATCTTAGGCTATCACTCTCACATGGGTGCCGGCTCCATTACTTCTAATATTAAAGCAGATCGCAAAAACATCGAGATTTTATGTGATGGGCAGAAGGTTGCCACTGGCATGCGTAAGATTGGCGCAATCTTAGGTGACTGGGTGGAAATTGGATGCGGAACTATCTTAAATCCAGGCTCCATTGTAGGTCATAATTCCAATGTTTATCCATTATCCATGGTCCGTGGATATGTGGAAAAGGAAAGCATTTATAAAAAACAGGGCGAAGTTGTAGAGAAGTATTAGGGTTTATTTCATGTGTTGTAATAATTCGTCAATTTCTTGACAGAATTCATACTATTTACAAAAAAAGTATAGAAGTACGTAACAATCTATGGTAAAATAAACAGCAAAGTGGGTAATATGCTTACAATAAATTTTTAAAACCGAAAGGAGTCTCAACATGATTTATTCACAGGAAGTACAGAAAATGTGCCCAGTAGCAATCGGCGTTAATCACGGTGCTGCTCCAATCCCAGAAGAAGCTAAATGGGTAAAAGCTCAGCAGATCTCTGATATTAACGGATTTTCTCATGGTATTGGCTGGTGTGCTCCACAGCAGGGTGGCTGTAAAATCACACTTAACGTAAAAGAAGGTATTATTCAGGAAGCTTTAGTAGAAACAATCGGATGTTCCGGTATGACACATTCTGCAGCTATGGCATCTGAAATCTTACCAGGAAGAACTCTTTTAGAAGCATTAAACACAGACTTAGTTTGTGATGCTATCAACACAGCTATGAGAGAAATCTTCTTACAGTTAGTTTACGGTCGTACACAGAGTGCATTCTCCGAAGGCGGTTTAGCTATCGGTGGTGGTCTTGAAGACTTAGGTAAAGGCTTAAGATCTCAGGTTGGTACAATGTACGGTACATTAGCTAAAGGCCCTCGTTACCTTGAAATGGCTGAAGGTTACGTTACAGGAATCGCTTTAAATGAAGACGACGAAATCATCGGATACCAGTTCATTAACTTTGGACGTATGATGGACTTCATCAAAGCTGGTGACGACGCTCAGACAGCTATGGACAAAGCAAAAGGTCAGTATGGTAGAGTTGCAGATGCAGCTAAGATCATCGACCCAAGAAAAGAATAATTAGGAGGTAACGACAATGGCATTATTTGAATCTTACGAAAGAAGAATTGACCAGATCAACGCTTGTCTTGCTGAATACGGTATTGCTAGTATTGAAGAAGCAGAAAAAATCACAAAAGATGCTGGTTTAGATGTTTATAAAATGATCGAAGGAATTCAGCCTATTTGTTTCGAAAACGCTAAATGGGCTTACACTGTTGGCGCTGCTATCGCAATCAAAAAAGATTGTAGAAGAGCTGCTGATGCTGCTGCAGCAATCGGTATTGGTCTTCAGTCCTTCTGTATCCCAGGTTCCGTAGCTGACCAGAGAAAAGTAGGTTTAGGACACGGTAACTTAGGTAAAATGTTATTAGAAGAAGAAACAGATTGTTTCGCATTCTTAGCTGGTCACGAATCTTTTGCAGCTGCTGAAGGTGCTATCGGTATCGCTGAAAAAGCTAACAAAGTTCGTCAGAAACCATTAAGAGTTATCTTAAACGGTTTAGGAAAAGACGCTGCTCAGATCATTTCCCGTATCAACGGTTTCACATACGTTGAAACAGAAATGGATTACTACACAGGAGAAGTTAAAGAAGTATTCCGTAAAGCTTACTCCGAAGGTTTAAGAGCTAAAGTTAACTGCTACGGTGCTAATGATGTAACAGAAGGTGTTGCAATCATGCACAAAGAAAAAGTTGACGTTTCCATCACAGGTAACTCCACAAACCCAACACGTTTCCAGCATCCTGTAGCAGGTACATACAAAAAAGAATGTATCGAACAGGGTAAGAAATACTTCTCCGTAGCATCTGGTGGTGGTACAGGTCGTACATTACATCCAGATAACATGGCTGCAGGTCCAGCTTCCTACGGTATGACAGATACAATGGGTCGTATGCACAGTGACGCTCAGTTCGCTGGTTCTTCCTCCGTACCTGCTCACGTAGAAATGATGGGTCTCATCGGTGCTGGTAACAACCCAATGGTTGGTATGACAGTAGCAGTTGCTGTATCCATTCAGGAAGCAGCAGACGCTGGTAAATTCTAATAATCATTAGAATCTAACACTTATAAAGAAATTCAAGAGCTTATGTCTTCGGGCATAAGCTCTTTTTGTATTCATTTTTTACAAAATCGAGTTAGGAATGATATAATATAGTTACTATAATCTTCGGGAGACACATATGGTACATTGGGATACATTTAATCCGGAAAACAGCATAAAGGACTTCGAGTTTACTAAACGGGCAGTTTCAGGAATCAGACAGGTGGCTGCAAGGGAGAACTTCGAGGAATATGACGGCATGGAGATCTTCGAATACCTGAAGAATGAGATTGCCCTGGTCTGCTTTGGCGACTATCTGAAACGTTTTTTATACGAACAGACCGGGATGGAGGTTGGATTCGATGAAATATCAGAGGGTGACTACATCTATTTGATTCAGGAATCATTTGAACGCAACCATGCGCCATTTTCCAGACAGAAGATCGAAGAAAATGAACGAAGAAAGATCAGAAAGTGGTTAAAAGCGGATACCGTTGCTCGGAATACCATATTTATCCTTGGATTTGGACTTTCCATGACAGAAAAAGAAGTGAATCTTTTCCTTACGAAGGTATTAATGGAAGAGGGAATCCGTATGACTTCTCCATGGGAAGTCATCAGCTGGTATTGTTTTCATAATCAGATGCCTTACCGACAGGCGGCAGAATTATGGAAGTATTATAATGAGGGTAAGCGATTCATCTCATACAAGACAAACTGGAGTCATGTCAGTGACATTCTTCCGCTTCATCTGACCTCGAAAGAGTCATTAAAAGAGTATCTTATGTATCTCAAGTACGACTACAAGGATCAGAATGTGGATGATCTAGGCTACGAGACATTTGCCTGTCTGTATCAGAGATGTAAGGTCGTCATCGCGGACCTTTATAATGAACAGGAGAGCTTCACTGATGGAAGCAAAGACTGGGAACCGGGCCGGGTGAAGGACAGTGACGTAGAACATGTGCTTTGCAGCGGCATTCCTTATAATCAGACGGGAAACCTGGAACGGGCAACCAGATCCACACTGAATAAGCATATCTCCACCAAAAGAATGAGCAGACAGAGGATCAGCAATCTGCTGAAGAAGAAATTTCCGGTGGAGAGATTTGACCTGATTACCTTATTATTCCTGATCCATTCCCAGCAGGAGCCAGATAATCCGGAGCAGAGACTGCTTGATTTTATCGATGAAACCAATGAAATCTTAAAAGGATGTGAGATGATGGAACTATATCCGGTCAATGCCTATGAGGCCTTTATTATGATGTGTCTGCTATCCATCGATCCACTCTGTACCTACAGTGAAGTGTGGGAATTATCCTATGAAAAGGAGGATGGGATGTTATGGTAATAGAACGGGACAGTATCATCCTGCCATTTGCTGAATACGAACTGGGAGAATTCCTGGGATCCGGCTCATATGGATCGGTCTTTGAGATGAATCATCCGGAGCGAGGAGAGTATGCAGTTAAGATTCTGGACTTTTCCAAGGAGAATCTGGACAGTCTCATCGCTTATGAGACGAAATTAGAGCAGATCATCGGCATGTCAGGCAATCCTTACTTTGTGAATGTATATGAATACGAGACGGTAGAGCTTGATACCTGCTACCGTTGCTTTGTGCGCATGGAGCTTTTGCGCTCTTTTGTGGATGTCTATGATTACAGAGAGCTTACAGAAGAAGACATTATCGCCATTGCCATCAATCTCTGTGACGCCCTTGCAGTCTGTGAGCAGAAGGGAATTATCCACCGGGATTTGAAACCAGGCAATATCTTAGTGGATCAGGATGGAACCTGCAAACTGGCTGATTTTGACGCCATGAAGAATTCCGAGGATCTCGACAATCAAAATGACATCAAGGGAACACCGGCCTATATGGCACCGGAACTGTTCCATGGAAGAGAATATGACCACAGGGTTGATATTTACGCCCTGGGGATGATCCTATATATCCTGTTGAATGACGGCAGAGAGCCTTTCATCAATCTGAATCAGAAGTTTTATCTGAAAAAAGACCGGGAAGCTGCCTTTCATCAGCGCATGGAGGGCAATGCACCCGTAAGTCCTGCCCATGCATCGGAAAAACTGGCAAAGATCATTCAGAAGGCACTTGCATTTGATCCAAAGGATCGATATAAAAACATCGGGCAGATGAAATTAGATTTACAGCGGCTTTCTGGCGAAGAAAAACGGTCAAAGAAAGGCCTTCTCATCGCAGTGATTCCTGTATTACTGCTGATTACACTGGGTTTTGGCCATCTTCATCATAAACCGGAAACGGACTATACACCAATTCAAAAAGCAGGTGTACTTAAGGTTGCTGTAGTCAATGGTGATCATTCCCGATACAAACGCTCCACCGTGGAGGCAGTGTGTGAAGAACTGGGCCTTTCCTGCGAAATCATCAATATTGATCAGGATGAACGATATGATATTGTGAAGGAGCAGGAAGCGGACTGTATGTTCGGATCGATCAATGATGGATCCGGTTTATCCTTCTCTGCTGTGGTTTTCCGCTCAGATCTTAAGCTGGTGATGAAGCGCACAGATAAAGAAACCTACATGGATGATATTGCCTATCACAACAATATCTATGAAGCGATGAAAGACAAAAGCTTTGCGTTAAAAAGGGGTTCCAAAGCATATTCCTTCTATGAGAATGTGGAGGAGTGGAAGGAGTCAGAAATTCATATTGTGGATACCTCCAAAGCTGCCCAGCAAATGGTCAGCGATCACAAAGCAGATCTTACCATTCTGAATGTGAAGAATAAGGTCAGATATAACAATTTAACTTCCATTAGTGTCAGAGATCTCCATTTCCAGACAGCGTTTGGCTGTGAAGGAGACGGCGAACTCCTTGAAAAGATCAATCAGGCCATTGAAAATCTCTCAGATGATGGTACCCTTGACCGTATTGCAAAGGAAAATGGTCTTGACAGATAAGAAGTGTACACGGATAATGAGTATATGCATATTTCATGGTTGCTTCTAACGAAGCATGAAACTGGAATCAGGTGCAAATCCTGAACGGTCCCGCCGCCGTGAAAGGTTTTCGAAGCATTTGCCACTGGGTAACTGGGAAGGCGCTAAGATGATACCTTGAGTCGGAATACTTGCCATGATCTGAGGATATACTCTACGATGTATGGAGTCGTTCTATGGGAAATGTGATTTCTAAGTGCGGGTTTTCTTTTTGTGCTTATTTTTAGAACAATTCTATACAATTTAATCTATAGATTCGGTATAATAGTCCTCAGAAATATGAAATCTGGAGGACTATTTTTATGTTTAAAATGATGAAGAAGAATATAATAATTGCTTTGCTGACCATTATGATGGCAATGAGCCTGATCTCCTGTGGCGCGAAGGAAGATGGTGTGGCAGAAGCAACCACCGAGGCTGCAACGGAAGCAGCTACAGAAGCAGTGGATGAGACAAACACTGAGGCTGCAACGGAAGCGGTAACAGAAAACAATAAAGCAGAGGTTACCGAAGAAGCAACAACAGAAAGCAAAGAAGAAAAGACAGAGTCCACGACAGAGGCGACAACTGAGAAATCAGCCGAGAAAAAGAACGAGAAAAAGACTAAGAATAAGTCGAAAAAAGAAGTTTACGCTAAAAAGAAGGACAAAAAACCAGGTAAAAAAGAAACCAAGAAGGAGATGCAGGTCAGCTGCATGATCGAATGTAAGACGGTTTTGAAGAATAAGGACAGTTTAGAGTCCAACTATAAGGTGCCATCGAATGGCATTATCAAAGGAAAGAAGAATTACACCATCAAAGATGGAGATACAGTGTTAGATGTATTAAAGCGTACCGGTGTATCCATCGATGTGGAAGGTGGCGACTATGTGGCAGGCATCGACGGATTATATGAGTTTGACTGTGGTAAGAACAGCGGTTGGATGTACTCTGTCAATGGAAGTTTTCCGAATGTTAGTGCCAGAGATTACAAGTTAAAGAACGGTGACCGTATCAGATGGAGTTATACCTGCAATTATGGAGATTTATAATACAACAATGTGGAACCCATTCAAGCGCTCCCATCCGGTTGTGATCCTGGCATACTTTGTGGCATTGCTATTCTTTTGTGGAACACTGAAGCATCCATATCTTACTGGAATACTTACAGTTAGCTTACTGATGCTGGTATTCTGGCATGTCAGAAGGCCAAAACCCATGATCTCTTATCTATTGTTATGGCTGATCATCGGATGCTCCAATCCACTCTTTGTATACAGGGGAGACACAGTGCTATTTCAGATTGGTGGGATGACATGTACTCTAGAGGCATTATTGTATGGTCTTTGTAATGGTGCATTGTTGATGGATATGGTACTGCTTTTTTCGTTATTTCAGCGCTACTTTGGCCGAGAGCATTGGATCTACCTTTTTGGGAATATCGCTCCTAAGATCGGTGTTCTATTTTCCATGAGTTTATCCTTTTTTCCGAAATTTCAAAAGCATGGAAAAGAGCTTTATGAGATACAAAAACAACTGTTTACCCAGAGTGCGGTGAGGAGAGCGCTTAAGGTTTTTAACATGGAGACAACCTGGGCATTTGAATCCTCTGTGGATACATTAGATTCCATGAATGCAAGGGGCTTTGGCATCGGGAGAAGAAGCCATTTTCATCTCTTTTCCTTTGAACGGATGGATGGGATTCATCTGATAGAGGTATTGGCCTTATTCGGACTCAATCTTTTCCTCATACAAACAAAGTATCATAAGTTTTACTTTTACCCATATATTGCATTCACACCATGGAACATGTCAGATTTCCTGGCCATCTTGTTACTTGGCCTGCTGGTGATTCTGCCATTTTTGTGGAGATATAAACATGATTAAGATCCATGACTTGTCTTTTCGCTACCCGTTAAGCGGCAAAAAGGCATTGGAACAGATACAATTACATATTAAACCAGGGACATTGACCCTGCTTACCGGTCCCAGTGGATGTGGTAAGACAACATTGCTTCGTCATATGAAGCGGGAACTGCTGCCGGCAGGACATCGACAGGGTAATGTCACCTATCAGGATACCCGGATTCAGGATCTGGATCCATATACATCCGTATCAGAAATCGGTTTTCTCATGCAGGATCCATCTGCACAGATTTTGATGGATACAGTATGGCATGAACTTGCCTTTGGCATGGAAAATCTGGGCAAATCCTTATCCTACATGAAACGCACTGTGGCGGAGGTAGTTAATTACTTTAACTTACACCCTGTGTATGACAAAAATCCGCAGGAATTGTCCGGAGGAGAGCAGCAGATCGTAAATCTGGCTTCCATCATGACGCTTCGTCCGAAGGTATTGCTCCTAGATGAGCCTACTGCCATGCTAGACCCGGTGGCGAGACACAACTTTATCCATCTCCTCCTTCGATTAAAAGAAGAATATGCCATGACCATCGTCATGGTTGCCCATAATTTAGAAGATATTTTTGATGCTGCAGATTCCATTCTGTATATGGAAGCAGGAAAAATCCAATATGAAGGCAGTCCGTTAGACTATGCCAACTATATCGTGACTGAGAAAGCACCGTATCAGCTGATGCTTCCTGAAAAGCTTCGTGTGATGGCAGCACTTCATAAAAAACTGACAACAGACGGGACAAAAATACGAAGTGCCATCAGAGAGAGTCGCTACCATGTCCTGAATCAGGAAACCCATGGAGGCAGCACAGTGCTTCGGATAGGCCATCTGTATTGTTCTTATGGCAGTCACGAAGTGCTGAAAAACCTGAATTTAGATGTAAAAAGTGAGGAAGTACTCACAATATGTGGCGCTAATGGCAGTGGGAAGTCAACATTTTTAAAATGTCTCATGAAAGAACGGCCATGTTCAGGAAAAATCAGGACAAAAAAGGGAATGAGATACCTTCCACAGGATCCAACCTTGCTCTTTGTGAAGGATACCCTGGCAGAAGATCTATCAGAAACAGGGGAAGATCAGCCAGAATATATGAATCAACTCATTGATGCATTCGATCTTGGGGAATATCTGGATACCCATCCATATGACTTAAGCGGTGGTCTTAGGCAGATGGCAGCCCTTGCCAAGGTGCTCCTGACCAGACCGGAGATCCTACTGCTTGATGAACCGACTAAAGGGATGGACAGGCTCCATGTGAAGTGCTTTGCATCTATGCTTCGCAGACTTGCCAAAGAAGGTCTGACAGTCCTTTGTGTGACCCATGACCTGGAGTTTGCAGCAATGGTAAGTGACCGCATCGGCATGATGTTTGACGGCAGATTGGAAGGACTCGATCATCCGGATACCTTTCTCCTTGATAACTATTTCTATACGACCTGCTGCGCGAAGCTTACAAGTGGGTTAGAACACCCGGCGACGCTGCCTGAAAGAATGGTGGTGGAAGATGAGTAAAAGTATCGTTCTGATTGCACTTTTATCCTGTGTTCCTTACTACTTTAAATATGAAAAGAGACGTCCGCAGACAAGGGAGACCGTTGTGCTTGCTGTTATGATCACCCTGACGGTGACGGGGAGACTGATCTTTGCCATTACACCGTCCTTTAAACCGGTGGCAGCCATAGTAATCATCTGTGGCATGGCATTTGGCAGTGAATCCGGCTTTGTGTGTGGCTCTATGGCTGCATTCTTATCCAACTTTTTCTTTGGACAAGGTCCATGGACCCCGTTTCAGATGGTGGCTACAGGACTGATCGGTGCATTGGCTGGGCTCTGCAACAAAAAAGGATGGCTTGCAAGATACCGTCCATTGCAGATTTTCTTTGGGATTGCTGCTGGAATCTTCTATTCTATGGTGATGGATATCTGGACATCCATCGGATACGGGGACGCTTTCCTGTGGGGACGCTACATCGCAACCTGCATCACGTCCATTCCAACAACGATCATTTACTGTGTGTCCAATGTGGTATTTCTCCTCGTTCTGACACCGGTATTCATGAAGAAATTGACACGTGTGAAATACAAATACGGTTTTTATAAAGATATTGAAGAAATCAAGAGGTGAGAAACAGATGAAAAGAATCTTAACGACCCTGCTTGCAGTGCTGATGACACTTTCCATAATCTATATAGCACCTGTTTACGGGTCAGAACCAGAATGTGACCTGTTCCTGCAAAACTTAGACCGGGAGACGAAGCAAGCGGCAGCTTATCTTATCCAGAAGGATCCGGCGACCTATGAAAGCTTTGGAGCAAAGGAAAGCATGATCTATCTGAATATGCTTCGCGCCGGCCGCGATATGAGTGGCTATCAGGGGGCATTCTTAAAGAGCGTTCAGGAAAGCCTTGAAAAACAGGATGGCAAGATCATCTATGAGGACAAGCACGGAGCAAAACTTAACCAGGTAGAGGATGACGCAATCTATGCCAGCCTGATTCTGATCTTACAGGCCTGCGGCATGAATCCAGCCGATTTTCACGGCTATAATCTGGTGGAACGCTTCGAAAACTATGAACCTGACGCCACAATGAAAAAAGACTATTACGGATATACGGTCAATCCGTATTATTATTGTTTCTTAACAGAAGCAGCCCAAGCCATTGGGAATTCGGCCCTTGCGGAGAAAATCTTCGCTTACGAGACCGATGAACTCTACACCGATGGAAAGGGCATGAACTATTATGGCTACAGCTGTGATAACACATCCATGTATGTGCTGTCCATTCCAGACAGCAAACTGACCGGGGCAAAAGCCAGGGACGCCAAAAAGCTGGTGAAATCCTATATTTCCGAAGCTGGTGCCAACTACAATGACACATACACCAATAAGAATGGAGATTCCACAGCCCTTGCCATGGCAGCCCTGTCAAAGCTTGGCGATGTGGAGGAAGCCATCAATTTATATGGTGTGCTTTACAGATCCTTCCGTCATGCTTCCGGCGTCTATTATTATGATCCGTCTGGCTCCGGCAATACCATTTTGTCCACCAAGGATGCCATGACTGGTATATATTATCTGAAGCAGGCGGTGAAAGGGAAGTCCTTAACCCATCATTATGACGTGACATTTGACTGGAATGCCGATCACAGCGCAGCTGATGCAACCCTTTTCTGTTATCTGTGCGAAAAAAGTGATCAAAAAGTGAAGGCAGACATCAAAGTGTCAGATCAGAAGGCCGACCTTAGCCATACCGGCCAGAAGATGATTACCGCGTCCATTACAAAGGACGGCGTCACTTATTCTGAGGATTATGTGAAGCAGATCTATCACTATCCAAAATCCATTAAGCTATCTTGCACAAGCACCGTCTATACCGGCAAGGCATTAAAGCCGACTGTCACAGTAAAGGATGAGACCGGTCAGAAGATCGATCCTTCCGCCTATACCGTGACTTATCAGAATAATACCAATGTGGGCACGGCAAATGTAACCGTCACCTTCAAGGCTGCGGCCAACATCAAGGGGACTGTGACAAAGACATTTGACATTGTGCCAAAGGCAACAAAGATTTCCAAGATCGCTGCAGCAAAAAAGGGCTTTAAAGTAACCTGGAAAAAGCAGGCAACACAGACCTCAGGTTATGAAGTAGCCTATGACACAAGTTCTTCCATGAAGAATCAGAAGATCAAGAAGATCAGCAGCAACAAGACAACCTCACTTAAGGTAACTAAGTTATCTGCCCAAAAGAAGTACTATGTTCGGGTAAGAACCTGTAAAAAGGCAGGCGGTAAGACCTATTATTCAGCATGGAGCTCCATAAAGACAGTGACTACAAAATAAATAATATAAAGGAAGGGAAATAACATGAAAAAACTTTTCGCAATTTTATTAACACTTGTCATTGCCATGACAGCAATGCCAGCAGTTACTCAGGCAGCAGAAGCAGTTGAAAAAAGAACTGTTAATGTCACAATCCAGGGAGAGAATGAATTCTTCGTGGAAAATGAAGCATTAGAAGTAAGTGGAGACCTCTCCATCCGATATGGCTATGACCAGAATGCAGAAGTTACCACATTAGACGCACTCATCAAAGCACATGAAGACGGATTCAAATACTTCGCAAAAAATCCACAGAAATATCTTGCAAAGGGCAGCTGGGGCTTCACAACTGTTTGGGGCTATGACACAGCTAGCCTTGGATACCGTGTCAATGGAATCGAAGTATGGGATGATTCCGATTTATTAGGAGATGGCGATGAAATCTCCTTATTCTTCTACCAGGATCTTTTCGGATACTCTGATAAATACTGTAAATTAGATACAGATATCACAGACATCACAGCTGGGGATGAAGTAACATTCACATTAACTGGTGAAGGCTATAATGAATACTACGAAGTAGTGAATGGTCCTGTAGAAGGTATCGAAATCTGTCTCGTAAACAACAAAAAACCGGAAACAGTATTAGGTGTGACAGACAAAGACGGCGTGGTGAAGGTAACATTTGACAAGAAGGGTACCTATGCAGTATGTGCCAAATCTTCTGATGACACATATGTAGTAATGCCTTGGACTAAAGTGACAGTAAAAGGTCAGAAACAGTCCGTAAAGATCACATCCAAATCTAAGACCATGAAAGCAAAGGCTGCAAAATATGCAGAATGTAAGACAACAAAGCTTTCCTATAAAAATAACAAGACAGAAGTAACCTTCAAGAAGGTATCCGGAAGCAAGAAAATCGATGTATCCAAACATGGCAAGATTGTTGTGAAAAAAGGAACAAAGAAAGGTACTTATTCCATCAAAGTGAAAGCAACTGCAAAGGCAACCAGCTTATATGACAGTGCATCTACTACAAAAACCATCAAAGTAAAAGTAAAATAATTGACAAAATTCGTCAGGTTCGATAATCTATTTCTATGAGAGTATTGAGCAGAGAGGCCTCGTATGTTTCAAATACGGGGCCTGTTTTACTATATAAGAATGAGGTTAAGTGAGGATGGAATATTCCATAGAGTTTATAAAATATTTAGAAGAAATACCAAGTACAAGAAATTTAGACAATATCTATCAGGATCCATATAAGGCAAAGAATCTGGATATCTATTTATCTTCCATGAAGTTAAAGAATCCCAAGGCCCTGCTTCTTGGAGGCTGTCCAACCTTTAGCGGAAGCCGCAAGACAGGCATTCCATTTACTGATGAGTACTATGTTGGGAATACAAAAGTAGAGCTTGAGGATGATACCCAGGAGAAGGAACTGCTGCCAAAGGTTAAGAAATGGGAAAAGCACAACCCGGTTAAGAAGGAACGAGGTTCCAAGATTGTTTGGGAGAATCTATCCATTGAGCTTGAAGAACTGCTTCTCTGGAACATCTTCCCATTCTATCCCCACACAGCCAATGTGTATGGGCTTCAGCGTAAATTAAGTGACCAGGAGATGGAGCTTAGTTTAGAACTGCTGTTAGATCTCCTGGATGAGTTTCCGACGATTACAACGATTTTGGTTGCCAGCGATCTTGCTGCCAAGATTATCAAACACAATCCTGAGTTAAGTAGTCGTTATACGCTGTTCTATGTCAGCGCGCCGGCAATCAGTAAAGCGGATGAATTCATAGGGCGAGTGAAGCTTGCATTAAAATATAAGGATGAGATCATTGCAGAAAGTGATCACCAGGAACGCAATGAAATTGCCTATGAATATCGAAGAAGATGGGCTGATATGAGTAGTGACGGATCAAAGTTTTACTGTCGTATGTTAAATCGTATTCTGCCAATTGAGAAGGACTATTATTGTGAATTCTGTCCTTGTCATCTGGGTGAGAAGTTCTATTGCGGATACTATGATTTTAATCGCACCGACGTGAACACCCCATTAGAGGCAGTCAAGAGAAGATTTGACATGGTGATTGCAGCCAACTTATCTCCATTGTTCCCGGACTATATCAAGCGTACCAGACTTTCTGATGTAATTGTGGAACAGGCTCTTCAGCTGGTGGCACCGATTTACCGCAATGAGATCCACGAGGAGTCCGGTGAACCATATATTGTGTATATTTTGACGAGAATTCATACAATTTACGATTATATTCTCCAGTTAAATAAGGATCATCAGAAGGATGTACTGGCGGCACTGGTACTTTACCGTGTATTTAAGCGTCAGCAGATCTCTCCAGCCAAGGTACAGAACGAGTTTGGTGATTATGTACTCTCACTTCTGTCCGAACAGCATCCGGAACATGAAGAGAATCTGTATGAATTATACAATCAGTTGAATGAACTGGATATCTCAGAAGAAATTATGGATATCTTTCATATATTAAAACAGAGCTAGAAAGAGGAATATTATGGCGTCAAACAAGGAAGGTATGACAAAAGAAGAAAAGAAAGCTTTGAAAGAAGAGCAGAGAAAGGAACGCATCAAAGGATATGCTAGAAGTACTTCCTCTGCACAGATCGAACGTAACTATATAATAGGAAGAAGAATCATGATCGCATTTATCGTATTTGCAGTATTCTCATTTTTCTTCCGTCCATGGTTCTATACAATTATCCTGCTTATTCTCATTGTGAGAGAGCACTCCAGAATGAAGGATGCCAATGAAGCGTATCACCTGAAAACCGGGGAGTGGATCAAGGAACCGAAAGAGAAGAAGAATAAGGAGTAGACAAATGAAGACAATCATATGCTTCGGTGACTCCAATACCTATGGATATATTCCATTGGATGGACATCGATATGACCGTAACACCAGATGGACCTGCCTGTTACAGAAGATGCTTGGCGATGAGTATGAAGTGATCTCAGAAGGCTGTAATGGCAGAACAACAGTATTTGACGAACCAGGTGCCAAGTATAAGAATGGTAAGAGATATCTCCGTGCCTGCTTAAACAGTCATAAACCAATCGACGGCATCATCCTTATGCTGGGAAGCAATGATACAAAACGCTGTTATCATGCATCTGCGAGAAAGATTGCAGCAGGAGCCGAAGAACTGGTATCCATCATCGAGACATTTACCAAGAACAAACAGGGCTTCGTGCCAAAGATCATTCTGGTGACACCACCGGCCCTTGGAGAAGGAATCGAACAGTCTCCATTTAAGGATCAGATGGACAAAAAATCAAGAAAGAAGACCTTAAAGTTCCCGAAACTCTATGCAGCCATTGCGAGAAAGCACGGACTGATCAACTTAAACAGCCAGAAAGTGATCGATGCTCCGACAGAGGACTGCCTGCATCTAAACGCTGAACAGCATAAGCTGATGGCAGATGCACTCTATGAACTGGTGAAGGAACATATGTAGGAGAAAGATTATGAAAGAACATATTAGAGTATTTACACACAGTGCCATTCGCATCAAAGGAGATTCTCCCGATGTTGTCATGTATTTTGACCCATTCCAGATGAAGGAAGCACTTCACGATGCGGATATGATTTTCATTACACATGAACATTTCGATCACTTTTCTCCAGAGGATATCGAAAAAGTGGCAAAGGAAGACACCATCTTAATCTGTCCGGAATCCATGGGTGAAAAAGCAGAGGAATGCTGTATTCCATTTACCAATATCCTTACCATGAAGCCAAATCAGGTAAGCTATATTGCCGGTGTTGGGGTGGAAGCAGTCCCAGCCTACAATGTGGGCGCACCATTCCACACAAAGGATAAGGAATGGGTTGGTTATCTGATCTCTGTGGACGAAACAGATTATTATATCACCGGGGATACCCACAGAAACGAAGAAAACTTCGACGTTCCATGTGATGTCATCTTTGTTCCAATTGGCGGCACTTATACCTTCAGTGCAGAAGAAGGCGCAGCATTCGTCAATGAATTAAAACCGAAAACAGCCATTCCGACCCACTATGGCGCAGTGGTTGGCAGGGAAGAGGATGCAGCTGTTTTTACTGATTTAGTGGATGACGAAATTGAAGTCCTTGTCGTAAAAGAATATTAAAATTGAGTCTATGGAATCCTGTAACATTGGTTTGTTACAGGATTTTTAAATTCTTTAAATTTATCTTAATGTCCTTGAACTATAAGGATTTTTATATTAATATATTCTTCGGATTAAAATCGTATGATTGATATAGAGAAAATTTGAGGAAAGGATATTGTAAAATGGCAGAACAGGATAAAAAAGAAATCAACAAAGGTATGAATAAGAAGAAGCTTTCAGCAGCAGTTCTTGGACTTCTTGCTGTTGTTTATATTGGCGGAGCAGTGTATTTTAACCATCGTTATCTTCCGGGTACAACTATGAATGGGGATAAGATTGGCGGTAAAACTGTTGCTCAGGTGGAAGCCATGATCGAGACAAAGCAGGATGAATACCAGGTAACTTTAAAGGGACGTGATGATTACAGCGAAGTGATCTCCGGCAGTGATATCGGGTATGATGCTTCCTACGGTGCTTCCTTAAAAGACGGATTAGAAAAACAGTCTGGATTTTTATGGTTTATGGGTGCGCCAAAGGATACCAAAGAGCTTGCGGCGGACGTTACATTTGACGAGAAGAAACTTCAGAATGTGGTGGATTCCCTTGCATGTATGAAGAAGAAAAACAACCGCAAACCGGTCAATGCAACCATCAAGATGGACAAGAATGGCAAGTTCAAGGTAGTAAAAGAAGATATCGGTACCACCGTTGTGAAAAAGAATATCACTAAGTCTGTTAAGAAAGCATTATCTGTTATGGACGGCACAGTCGATATGGATCAGGCAAAGTGCTACAAGAATCCAGCCATCTACAAAGACGACGAAGTGCTTCAGAAATCCATCAAACAGGCAGAAAAAATTTGTAAGGTTACCATTACTTACGATTTTAAATATACAACTGAAGAAGTCACACCTGAGATGATCAAGAAGTGGATCAAGTTCGACATCAATACATCCAAGCCAGAGCTTGATTACGATCAGGTATTAGCGTATATTGAAGGACTTGCTCACAAATATGATACCTTCTCCTCTGTTCGAACCATCAAAGATCAGGGCGGACGTGAGCATAAGGTATATTACGGTGACTATGGATGGAAGATCTCCCAGACCAAGGAAGCGAAGAAGCTGATGAAGGTCATCTTAAAGGGCAAGAGTGTGACCCGTGAACCAATCTACATGTATAAAGCAGTATGTCGTAAAGAAGGAAATATCGACTGGGATGATACTTACTGTCTGGTGAATCTTTCTGCACAGACCATGTCCTATGTCAAAGATGGCAAGACAGTACTGAGCAGTTCTGTTGTAACCGGTGATGTCAACAAGGGAAGAGGTACACCAACAGGTACTTACGAAATCATGTACAAGGTGACAGATACTGAATTAGTTGGTGCAAACTACAGCTCCCACGTAAATTACTTCATGGTATTTGCGCCAAATGTTGGATTCCACGATGCGACCTGGAGAAGATCCTTCGGCGGCAGCATCTTCAGAGGCAACGGTTCCCATGGATGTGTTAATATGCCACTTGGCAATGCATCCGCACTTTACAAAGTCTTAGAACCAGGCACACCTGTATTTGTATATTACTAAAATAACAATTATATATTGGGATTGAATAAATATAGTAAGTTATGCTATAATACGATTCAGCGAATATAACTGGCAGATGATCTGTAGGGATCATCTGTCAGTTTTTGATTTTACGGGAAACATAGTAATAGATTCTCTTTAAAGTAGTTTTAAAGTCTATGTTTTTCTACATGGAGGATAATTATGAAAATTATTGTAACAACAGACACAGCAAGCAGTATTCTTCCACAGGAAGCGAAAGAAAAGAACATTCCGATTATTCCTTTATCTTTTATCATTGACGGGAAAGAATATTTCCAGAATGTGAACCTTTCCATGGAAGAATTCTATCGTATTTTAAGAGAAGGGAAAGCAGATATTTCCACTTCCCAGCCATCCATCGGTGCACTGACTGAATTCTGGGATGAATTATTAAAGGAATATGATCAGATTATTCATATCACTTTATCCAGCGCTTTAAGTGGATCCTGTCAGTCTGCAAAAATGCTGGCAGAAGAACCTGAATATGAAGGCAGAGTATTCGTACCAAATCTTCAGAGAATCTCTGTCACACAAAGACAGGCAGTACTCGATGCTCATACTTTAATTGCACAGGGCAAAACCGTTCCTGAAATCGTGGAAATCTTAGAAGAAACCAAGTTTGACAGCAGTATCTATATCGTACTGGAAACTTTAAAATATCTTGTAAAGGGTGGACGTCTGACACCAGCTGCTGGACTCATTGCCAATGTATTAAATCTGAAACCGGTATTACAGATTCAGGGTGAGAAGTTAGATGCATTCTCCAAATGTCGTGGTGTGAAGAAAGGCGTCAAGATTATGTTAGATGCTCTTCGCAATGACTTGAATACCCGATTTAAAGAATATTATGAGAATGGTGAGATGTATATGCAGGTTGCACATGCAGACTGTGAAGAAAAAGCCTTCGAATTAAAGGCAAGAATGGAAAAGGAATTCCCTGGTCTTGAAGTGTTCGTAGCACCGCTGAGTCTGGAGGTTGCTTGTCATGTGGGTCCGGATGCATTGGGAGCTGCGGTGACAAGAAGATTGAAATAGAAGTAGGTAGGCTGAACAGCAGCGACCTCTATGTGGCTACGCCTAAATTTAAATAACGCAGATTGCATCGCAAGAATACTTCGTATTCTTGCGTCCGGTGCAAGCACCTAATAAAAAATTAAGATAAAAAAATCCGGGAAAACACGAGTGTCTTCCCGGAACTTTTTTTATCTTAATTTTTTGCAATCTGCTTTTTATAAGAAATTGTGAATTACATCTAATACTGTGTCTAACTGATCTGCGGAAACCTGTCCAGGAGCAGAAGCAGCAGCGCCAGCACCGAATGTAAGTGCAGAACCGAAGTATTCACCGCTTAAACGGGAGATAGATCCTGTAGCTGCCATAGACATTGTGATGATTGGCTGTGTAGCAAAGTTTGTATACATTTCTTCTGTAGCTGCAAGTAATGTGATAACGTCTTTTTTGCATGTAGGCATAACAGCGATTTTAGGAATATCTGCGCCCATATCCTGCATTTTACGTAATCTGTATACTAAGTCAGACTGAGATGGTGTCTTGTCGAAGTCATGGTTAGAAGCGATAACTTTAACGCCTGCTGCGTGGATCTTTGTGATCATTTCGTTAACGATTTCGTCACCTGTGAAGATTTCAACGTCAACTAATTCAACCTGTCCGCATTCAGCTGCTGCGATGTTAAGTGCTGCATAATCTTCGTCAGCGATATCTGTTTCGCCACCTTCTTTGGATGTACGGATTGTGAATAATAAAGGTTTTGCTGGATCTAAAGCTTCACGTACTAATTTAGCTGTAGCAACTACTTTATCAAGATCACCGATTTCTTCGAACCAGTCTACACGCCATTCCATAACGTCCATAGGAAGTTTGTTGTAATCTGCTGTTAATTTTAAGATTTCTTCTACTGTTTTACCGCAGTTAGAAATACAGATTTTTGGTCTTCCTGCACCGATTTCAACGTCTCTTACTTTTACTGTGTTCATGTTAATAGCCTCCTTTAGCGCATTTACATTATTAGTTATTTTAATTTTATAACTTTGTGAAAAGGTTTTCAAATAGCAAAATAAGGCAAGTATTAATAGCTATAAGTTATTAATTATGGTATACTATCTGTGGAGGGATTATTATGACATTACAACAATTATACTATTTTCAAAAGATAGCAGAATTACAGCATTATAATAAGGCAGCCAAGGAATTGCATGTGGCACAGCCATCTCTGAGTAAATCTATGGCATTATTAGAAGAGGAACTGAATGTACCATTGTTTGAGAAGCAGGGACGTAACATCATCCTGACAAAGTATGGCAAGGTATTTCAGATTCATGTAAACCGTATTTTATTTGATATCGATGGAGCCAAGAGAGAGATTGAATCTCTGGTATCCAGATCTTCTGGTCATATCAATGTGGCTTACGTCTCCCCATTTGGACATAATTATATTCCAAGACTGGTGCGTAAGTTTTTGGAAGAGAATCCAACGAAGAATATCACGTTTTCTTTTAAGGAAGGATTTACGAATAATATGATTCGCGGCCTTCATGAGAATGATATTGATGTGGTATTCGGAAGCTTTGAACCGGAAGAGCCTGGACTGGAATTTTTCCCGATCATTTCCGAAGAACTGGTACTGATTGCGCCGAACACAGCGGAGTATAGGGATCAGTTTCTCGATGTGGAATATATGAGTGACGTGGAAGAACTTCCTTTTATTGCTTATGATAAGGATTCCAATATGGGAAGACATACAAGAAAGTATTTTAAAAACCAGAATCTGAAGATGAATATCATCTGTGAATCATCCGATGAACTTTCCATTCTTGCCCTTGTATCCAATGAATTTGGCATTTCCTATGTTGCAAAGACGAGAGAGATTGAACAGGCCATCGAAGAAGGCAGAGTCATCGGTAAGAAGCTTCAGGATCACAGTTCCAGATTCCTGTATATGATCTACGATACGACCAAGTTCCATACCCCTGCGATTCTTGATTTTATCGCATTTGTGAAAAAGAATTATAATTTATAGCATATTCAAAATTTTATAAAGTAGTAATTTGAGTTTATTGGTTATACAATATGGAATATAGAATGAAAAACTGATAACCAGAGGTAATGAATGATGAAATTTACAAAGATGCATGGATGTGGTAACGACTATGTCTATGTGAACTGTTTTAAAGAAACTGTAGAAAACCCGGAAGAGGTGGCAAAGATTGTATCTGACCGTCATTTTGGCATTGGTTCTGATGGCCTGATTCTGATCTGTCCATCAGAAATCGCTGATTTCCGTATGAGAATGTATAATTCAGACGGTTCTGAAGGTGCCATGTGCGGTAATGGGGTTCGATGCATCGCCAAGTATGTATATGACTATGGCCTGACTGACAAAACCTATGTCACATTGGAGACGAAGGCTGGGATCAAGTATCTGGATCTTACAGTGGAAGATGGCAAAGTGTCCATGGTGAAGGTTGATATGGGAGCACCGATTATAAAGCCTAAAGAGATTCCTGTTGATTATGATCTTGATCAGGTTGTGGATCAACCGATTATGGTGGGCGGAAAGGAATATCGTATCACCTGCGTATCCATGGGTAATCCACATTGTGTAACCTTCATTGACGACACAGATTCCCTTGAAATAGAGCGCATTGGACCATTATTCGAACACCACGAGATCTTCCCGGACCGTACCAACACAGAATTTATTCAGGTGGTGGACAGACAGAATATTAAGATGCGTGTATGGGAACGTGGAGCAGGAGAGACCCTTGCCTGCGGAACAGGAACCTGTGCCAGCGTCTATGCCTGCATTTTGAACGGATTGACTGACAATTCCGTAGACGTACATTTGCTCGGAGGCACAATCCACATCGATTATGATGAAGAAAAGCATACGATCTTTATGACCGGTCCTGCTGCAGTCGCATTTGACGGCGAGATCTGCTTATAGGAAGGAACGATGATGTAATAGGAGAAAGCAACCATTGGTTTGGTTGCTTTTTTTAATGCTTTTTGATAAAATAAGGAACGCAAGTGTCCTATTTTGGGCAGTGATGCAGCATTAATAGATAAATACCATATAAGGATGTGAAATTTATGAGCAATCAGACATATGATGGGAACAGTATTGCAATCTTAGAGGGGCTCGAAGCGGTTCGTAAGAGACCTGGTATGTATATCGGATCTGTCTCCACCAAAGGTCTTAATCATTTAATATATGAAATCGTAGACAACTCTGTGGATGAATACCTGGCAGGCTTTTGCAGCGAGATTGATGTGACATTAGAGGATGATGGAACTGCGGTGATCACCGATAATGGTCGAGGCATCCCGGTTGAGATCAATGATAAGACTGGACTTCCAGCCGTTCAGGTTGTATTTACCGTGCTCCATGCAGGTGGTAAGTTCTCAGACAGCAACTATAAGATCTCCGGCGGGCTCCACGGTGTAGGTGCCTCTGTTGTAAATGCTTTGTCCGTATGGCTTGAGGTTACGGTAAAGCGTAACGGAAAAGTGTATTTCCAGCGTTATGAGCAGGGGAAAGTGGTAACACCGCTTCAGGAGATTGGCACTTGTAAGAAGAGTGAAACTGGTACCAGAGTTCAGTTTTTACCAGATCCTGAAATTTTTGATAAAACCTACTTTAAAGCAGACATGATCCGCAACAGACTCCATGAAACTGCTTATCTGAATCCGAATCTGACAATTCATTTTAAGAACAACCGGAAGAATGAAGTGTTAGAGAAGGTTTATCATGAACCGGAAGGAATCTGTGCGTATGTAACCAAGCTTAATGAAGGCAGGAAGGTGCTCCATGAGCCAATCTATTTTAAACAGACCATGGATCGCATTGAAGCTGAGGTTGCAATTCAGTATTGTGAAGAGTTCTCTGAGACCATTTTAGGGTTCTGTAACAACATCTCCACTGCGGAAGGCGGAACTCATATCACAGGGTTTAAGACCAAGTTTACAACCATCATGAATCAGTATGCCCGCGAGATCGGTGTATTAAAGGAGAAGGATGCCAACTTTACCGGAGCAGACGTGCGTAATGGTATGACTGCCATCGTATCAGTCAAGCACCCGGATCCTCGTTTTGAAGGTCAGACCAAGACCAAATTAGATAACCCGGATGCAGCCAAAGTCGTTGGTGATATCACCGGCGAGGAAGCGGTCCTGTATTTTGATAAAAATTTAGATACCTTAAAGAAAGTATTGGAATGTGCAGAAAAGTCTGCCAAGATCCGTAAGGCAGAAGAAAAAGCCAAGACCAATATGTTAGTACGCCAGAAGCTTTCCATTGACAGCAATGGAAAACTGGCAAACTGCGAAAGCAGAAAAGCAGAAGAATGTGAAATCTTTATCGTCGAAGGGGATTCCGCCGGTGGATCTGCCAAAACAGCAAGAAACCGCCGTACCCAGGCAATCCTTCCAATCCGTGGTAAGATCTTAAATGTTGAGAAGGCAACCATGGATAAGGTACTTGCCAATGCGGAAATCAAGACGATGATCAATGCATTTGGCTGTGGATTTTCCGAAGGCTATGGCAATGACTTTGATATCAGCAAGCTTCGTTACCATAAGATCGTCATTATGACCGATGCCGACGTGGACGGCGCCCACATTGCCACATTGCTGCTTACATTTTTCTATCGATTCATGCCTGATCTGATTAAGGCAGGCCATGTATACCTTGCCATGCCGCCTCTTTATAAGGCAATTCCAAAGAAGGGTGAGGAAGAATATCTCTACGATGACGCGGCCCTTGCCCGTTACCGTAAAACCCATTCAGGTTCATTTACACTCCAGCGCTACAAAGGGCTTGGAGAGATGGATGCGGATCAGCTCTGGGAGACAACCCTTGATCCGGAACGACGCATGTTAAAACAGGTGGAGATCGAGGATGCCCGCATGGCTTCTAAAGTGACCTCCATGCTGATGGGTACCGATGTACCGCCAAGACGCCAGTTCATCTATGACAATGCAACCGACGCAACACTTGACATTTAAGGAAAGGGGTATGAGATATGGCCGAACAGATTATTAAAGCGGAATATTCCGAGCTGATGCAGAAATCCTACATCGACTATGCCATGAGCGTTATCTGTGCCAGAGCGCTGCCAGACGTGCGTGACGGCTTAAAACCGGTTCAGAGACGTGTCCTCTACGCCATGGATGAGCTTGGATTAAACCATGACAAACCACATCGAAAGTCCGCCCGTATTGTTGGGGATACCATGGGTAAATACCACCCACACGGCGACTCTTCGATCTATGATGCACTGGTAGTGATGTCCCAGGATTTTAAGAAGGGTATGGCCCTTGTAAATGGACACGGAAACTTCGGATCCATTGAAGGGGACGGCGCAGCTGCCATGCGATATACAGAAGCAAAGCTGATGAAATTCACACAGGATGTCTATCTGAAGGATCTTGACAAGAATGTGGTGGATTTTGTATCCAACTTTGACGAGACTGAGAAGGAACCGGAGGTACTCCCTGTACGTATTCCAAACTTTTTGGTAAATGGTTCCGAAGGGATTGCCGTTGGTATGACCACCAGCGTGCCTCCTCACAATTTAGCAGAGGTGATCGATGCAGAAATCTATTATATGGATCATCCACGGGCAACCACCAACGACCTGATGCAGTTTATTACCGGTCCGGATTTTCCAACTGGCGGCATCGTCATCAACAAGAGCGAGCTTCCTGAAATTTATGCCAATGGAACCGGAAAGATCAAGGTTCGTGGCAAGGTGGAATTTGAAAAGGGCAAACGAGGACAGAGAGACCGACTTGTGATTACAGAAATCCCATATACCATGATCGGGAATAACATCAGCAAGTTCTTATCTGACGTTGTTGCTTTGGTTGAGAGCAAGAAAACTACAGATATCGTGGATATCTCCAATGCATCCTCCAAGGAAGGCATTCGCATCGTATTAGAGCTTAAGAAGAATGCAGATATCGAACGCCTCAAAAACCTTTTATATAAGAAGACAAAATTAGAAGATACCTTTGGTGTGAACATGCTTGCTGTTGTGGACGGACGACCTGAAACCCTGTCCCTTCGCAGAGTATTAGAAGAGCACACCAGATTCAATTACGAAATTACAACGAGAAAATACACCACACTCTTAAACAAGTTATATGATCAGAAGGAAGTCAAGGAAGGGCTCATCGCTGCCTGCGACTGCATTGATCTGATCATCGAGATTTTAAGGGGAAGTAAGAACCTTCGTATGGCAAAACAGTGCCTCATGCGAGGAAAAGTGGATAAGATCAAGTTTAAATCCGAGGCCTCAAAGGCGGAAGCAGCGCTGTTACATTTCTCAGAGCGACAGGCAACTGCCATTTTAGAGATGCGTCTCTATCGTCTGATTGGGTTGGAGATTCTGGCTCTGAAGAAAGAATACGAAGAGTTATTAAAGAAGATCGACGAATATGAGGATATTCTGAATAATCCGAAATCCATGAAGCGCACCATCAAGAAGGATCTGATGGAAATTAAGAAGAATTACTCCTTCGAGCGCAAAACTGTCATTGAAGACGGCAAAGTGGCTGTATTCGAGGAAGCACCGATCAAAGAACAGAAGGTTTATTTTGTTATGGACCGTTTTGGCTATGCCAAGACCATGGATGAGAATACCTACAACCGTAACACAGAAGCAGTGTTAAAGGACTACAAGTACATCGTGCCTTGTATGAATACCGAAAAGCTGTGCTTCTTTACCGATGCGGGTATCCTTCACCAGATCAAGGTGTTAGATATTCCTGGCGGCAGACTTAGGGATAAAGGTACGCCGATCGACAACCTGTGCAAATACGACAGCGCGGTGGAAAGCGTCATCTTAATCACGCCGGAAAGTCATCTGGCGGTATCTAAGTACCTGTTTGTCTCCGCCAAATCCATGTGTAAGATCGTGGAAGGCAGTGAATTCATCGTGAAAAACCGCATGGTGAAGGCAACCAAGTTAAATGATCAGGACAAACTGATCGCCATGTATGAATTAGAGGCAGAACTTTCCGAACAGCATATCATCTTAGAAACAAAGGATGGCTATTTCCTGAAGTTCCCATTATCCATGATTCCGGAGAAGAAGAAGGGGGCTGCAGGCGTACGCGGCATGAAGCTAGGAGACACTGACGAGATCAGGAACATCTATCTGCCTAAACAGATGCAGATCACGTCCATTGATTACAAAGGGAAACCATTGGAATTCAACCGTTTAAAGAATGCTTCCCGAGATGGCAAGGGAACAAAGGTTAGAAGACCTTAATATCAGTGTTATAGAAGTATAGAAATAATGAAGTATAAAAGACTATTATTACGTCTTTCATCTGATACGCTGCAACGCGGGTTGCAGCGTTATCATTATGAGGACAAAGCAGACCTATATTATCAGGTATATGAAGATGTAAAAAGAAAGATCGAACCCTCCATCTACTATCGATACGGGTACTTTGGGGCCAATGAGAGCTTGTTCATCTTTACCCTGGGCCATGGGCCGGACGAACTCCAGGAGAGATATCAGCAGGAAGGAAATTTAGACCGATCCTACGCTGTCACCTGTCTGTGCCTGGATTTCTTAACGGAAGGATATCGTCAGATTGGGGAGATCATCCGCAGGGAACGAAGAGAATTCCTACAGGAGATGATCTTTGATGACAGTGTGGAAATCGAGGAGCTATTTACCCTTGTGCCAAAGCAGACCGTCATCTTCCATGCCATCACTGGGCGGACCTGCAGGAACGATGCCCTTCATAATTGTAACAAATGTCAGATGAAAAACTGTGTCTACCGAAAAGAGGTGACGTAAGATGAAGTTAAATGAATATCTAAAAGAGCATGTTCTGATCACAGATGGAGCCCTCGGAACCTATTATGACCGCAAGAAGCAGGATAAGGATCAGGTGGCTGAGGAGGCCAATCTAACAGATCCGAAGCTGATTCAGGAAATCCACGAAACCTATCTTGAGGCCGGTGCACATCTGATCCGCACCAATACATTTTTAATGAACCGAAGCTTCGTCCTTTCTAGACGACTGGGGGATGTGAAGGAGCAGAATGCCTATCTGCGAGAGAATATCTTAGCGGCCTGTAAGATTGCCAAAGCAGCGGCAGGAGACAGGGAAGATGTGTTCGTGGCAGCAGACATGGGTCCGATCCCGGATTATCTCTTTACCCAGTATGAATATCAGGAAGAAGAGGAGTATCAATTTCTCATCGACTGCTTCTTAGAAGCCGGTATGACGGTATTCAACTTCGAGACATTTGCCGATATCAAGCTCGTGTCATGGGCAGCAGCCTATATTAAGCAAATGTGCCCGGAAAGCTTTGTCATGACCTCCTTTTCCTTTGACCGTTACGGCTACTCCAACAAGGGCATCAGTATGAGGAGATTATTCTCAGAAGCGGCTCTTGATCCCAATATTGATTGTTATGGCTGCAACTGCTCCATTGGGGCGTCCCATATGTTGGAGCTTTTGGAGCACTTTACATTTACCAATGAGAAATTCACCATGTTCCTTCCAAACAGTGGATATCCACAGATTGTGAGGGGGCATATCGTATATAGTGACCAGAGTGGATACTTTGCAGAGAAAGTGAAGGAAATTGTCGCTCTCGGAGCCAATATGGTCGGTGGCTGCTGTGGAACCACACCGCTTCACATTCAGGCGTTATCAGATACCTGCATGGGCAGCAGTCCGGCGAAGAAAAATATCAAAAAAGAAGAGGCGGATATCACTGATGATATCCAGATTGATCAGAGCAGGAACAATCCATTCTTAAGAAAGCTCCTTTCCGGGGAGAAGGTTGTGGCTGTGGAGTTAGACCCGCCATTTGACCAGAATGCAGAAAAGGTTTTAGAAGGTGCTTATGCACTAAAAGAGGCAGGGGTGGATATCATTACCTTAGCTGACTCTCCGCTGGGCAGATCCCGTGCTGACTCTGTGCTTTTGGCTTCCAAGATCCGACAGCAGGTAGGGATCGATGTGATGCCCCACATTGCATGCAGGGATCGTAACAGAATCAGCATGTATTCCACCATCTTAGGTGCCCATATCAATGGCATCAGAAACTGCCTTGTGGTGACTGGAGATCCGGTTCCGACGTCGATCAAGGATATTACGACGGCAGTATTCGATTTTAACTCGATTTCATTTATGAATTATCTGAAATCCATCAATGAGGAGACCTTCAGCCAGGATCCAATCTGTTATGGCGGGGCTTTAAATCAGAATTCCGGCATTCCGGAACGTATGGTCGCCCGTATGCAGAAGAAGGTGGAGGCCGGTATGTGTTATTTCCTCACACAGCCAATCTATTCCAAAGAAGAAATCGAGCGTATCCGTTACTTCAAAGAGCATGTCAATGCCAGATTCCTTTGTGGCATCATGCCATTGGTAAGCTATAAGAATGCGTTATTTATCAAGAATGAAATGCCGGGAATGCATGTTCCCGATGAAATATTAGAACAGTACCATCCTGACATGACCCGGCAGGAGGCAGAGGAAACTGCCATCAGAATTTCCCTCTCCATAGTGGAGGACTTAAAAGAAGTGGCAGATGGATACTATTTTATGACACCGTTTAACCGGGTATCCCTGATTCGCAGAATCATCAAGCGAATGGAGGCATCATTATGACAAAGGACAAATTATATAAATTAATCGAACGCCATCCAATCTATATGGACGGCGCAACAGGAAGCAACCTGCAAAAAGCAGGCATGCCAACGGGCGTATGTCCGGAAGCTTGGATCTTAGAACATCCACAGGTGCTCATAGACCTGCAAAAAGCTTATGTAGAAGCCGGCACCAATATCTTATTCGCGCCAACCTTCGGCGGAAATCGCTTAAAACTTCGTGAATACGGCCTGGAAGATCGGATTGTAGAGATGAATACAAAACTGGTGGCATTATCCAAAGAAGCTGCTGGGGAGCAGGCCTACGTTGCCGGTGATATCACCATGACCGGGGAAAGTCTTGCACCTATGGGCAATTTAGATTTCGAAGAGCTGGTGGATGTATATAAAGAACAGGCCAAAATCTGTGAGGAAGCAGGGGTAGACCTTTTCGTGGTGGAAACTATGATGAGTCTTGCAGAGACAAGAGCTGCCTTAATTGCTATCAAGGAAGTGTCTAAGCTACCTGTTATGATCTCCATGACCTTTGGGGAGGATGGCAGAACCTTATATGGCACTGATCCGGTTACAGCAGTGGTTGTTTTACAGAGTTTAGGCGCAGATGTCATTGGCGTAAACTGTTCCACAGGCCCTGATGAGATGGCGAAGATTATCGCCCAGATGAAAGCATTTGCCAATGTGCCACTCCTTGCAAAGCCAAATGCAGGACTTCCAAAGCTTGTAAACGGAAAAACAGTATATGACATGGGTCCGGAAGAATTCGCATCCTTTGGCCCACTATTAGTAGAAGCAGGGGCTTCCATCCTGGGAGGCTGCTGCGGAACCACCCCGGAACACATCAAAGGGCTGGTGGATCGTACCAAAGATATGGCTACGATTCAGCCATCCATGAAAAGAAGACGTGTCCTTGCATCGGAACGAAAAACATTGGAAATTGATATCGATGGCCCATTCCTGGTAATCGGCGAGCGAATCAACCCAACCGGTAAAAAGTTATTGCAGGCATCCCTTCGAGAAGGAAGTATGGATGTGGTTGTGGAGATGGCTGAGGCGCAGGAAGAAAAGGGCGCAGATATTCTGGATGTGAACATGGGTATGAACGGAATTGACGAAAAATCCATGATGTTACGTGCAATAGATGAGATATCCCTCATATCTAACCTGCCTTTGTGTATCGATTCCTCCCATGTGGACGTCATTGAGGCAGCTCTTCGCCGTTATCCGGGCAAAGCATTGATCAATTCCATCTCTCTGGAAAAGGAGAAATTCGAAAAACTCCTTCCTCTGGCGAAGAAATACGGTGCGATGTTCATTCTCCTTCCGTTATCAGATGCCGGATTACCAAAGAGTATTCATGAAAAAATTAATATTATCCATACGATAATGGAACGTGCCTTTGAACTGGGCATTCATAAAGAAGATATTGTAGTGGACGGTCTCGTTACAACCATCGGTGCCAACAAAAAGGCAGCCCTTGAGACCATGGAAACCATTTCCTATTGTAAGCATGAGCTTGGACTTGCTACTGTTGGGGGACTGTCTAACATCTCCTTTGGTCTGCCGGAGCGTGCCAATGTGAACGCAGCATTTGTCACTATGGCTATTGCCAACGGACTTACCATGGCCATTGCCAATCCATCCTCAGACCTGATGATGAATGCGGCCTATGCCAGTGACTTGCTGTTAAATAAAGACCATGCTGACCTTCGCTATATCGACCGTATGGCTAAAATCAAGAATGACGGACATATTGTTGCAGCGGGGGCAGATCAGAATAAGAAGGAAACCTTAGATCCTTATCACTGTGTATTAAAGGGCAATAAGAATTCCATCATTACGGTAGTAAAAGAACGTCTTTCACAGGGCAAAGCCCCAGGGGAAATCATCAATGATGAACTGATTCCGGCCATCAATGAAGTCGGAAAGCTATATGAAGCCCAGAAGTATTTCTTACCGCAGCTGATCAGCAGCGCGGAAACCATGAAAATGGCCATCGAGTACTTAGAACCGATGTTAGAAACCGGCGAAGAGGAAGAGCCGAAAGCCACTGTGATCATGGCAACCGTTGAGGGAGATATTCATGATATTGGAAAGAACTTAGTTGTTCTGATGCTGAAAAACTATGGCTTTCGTGTCTATGATCTGGGCAAGGATGTGGCATGTGATCAGATCATTGCCAAAGCAAAGGAATTAGATGCTGACTTTATCGGTCTTTCTGCACTGATGACAACCACCATGATGCGTATGAAGGATGTGGTGGAAGCAGTAACAGCCAATGAATTAAAGGCGAAGGTTATCATCGGCGGTGCGGTAATTACCCAGAGCTTTGCCGATGAGATTGGGGCAGACGGCTATTCTTCCGATGCAGCCGACTGTGTCAAACTGGTACAACGATTATGTCAGGAAACAGGTAAAAAATAATTATAAAATGTATAAAAATTGTACTTTTTTTGAAAATATGTTGTTAATTTTTTAAAATAGGCATATTATATAGTTGTATGTAAATTTTTAAGGAGGAACAAAATGAGCAAAAATATTATCTTAAAAGCGATTTTTGTCATTTGTCTTTGTGTTTCTGTCGGCGTATGCGGCATCTGGGGTTACTATGATGCGATTATGGCGTCTTTAACAAGTAGTTCCACAGAAACAAAAACAAATAGCAATAATGAAGACTTAGTTTACACTGATGACGTAATTAACATCCTTGTAGTTGGTGCTGACAGACGTGCGAATGAAGTTGCGAATGGACGTTCTGACTCTACAATGGTTGTTTCTGTAGATATGAAGAATGAACAGGTTAAGGTTACATCTCTCATGCGAGACATGTACATCGATATCCCTGGATATGGAATGGATAAATTCAACTCTTCCTATTCTTATGGTGGTGTAGATTTATTATCCCAGACAATTGAGAATAACTTTGATATTAAGTTAGACGGTTATGTAATCGTTGACTTCTCATCCTTTAAGAAGGTAATCAATAAGATCGGTGGTGTAACAGTTAACGTATCTGCGAAGGATGCAGCATACTTAAACAATGCAACTGGTACAACCGGCTTCATCTTAAAACCAAAACATCGTTCCATCAAAGTTGGTAAACAGAAGTTAAATGGTGCACAGGCACTTGCATATTCCCGTATCCGTAAGGTAGTTCACCCAGTATTTGGTGATGGTGAATTCGGACGTTGTATGAGACAGCAGGAAGTAATTCAGTCCATTCTTAAGAAAGTTAAGAAACAGGATATGAAGACAATCCTTTCCATTGCAACAAGCATGATGAATGATGTATCCACTAACTTAGACTCTGCTCACATCAGAGCACTGATCAAAGCGGTTATGGACTTTGATACAGCTGAAATCGAATCTTTAAGACTTCCATATGAAGGCACTTACAAGATGGGTAGAAGACGTGGTATGTTCGTATTCCTCATCAACTTAGAAGCGAACAAAGCAAAATTACAGAACTTCATCTACGGCATCGGTGATGATGATGCAGACTACTCCGTAGACTTTGGTACTGTTATGGAAGAAACTTCTGACGGAAGTACAGAAAGCTCTTCTTATAGAAATGAAGCATCTGTTTATACTACTACAGCTTCCCACGCTACAACCGCTGCTCCAAAGACAGAAAAGACAACTTCTGCAAAAACAGAAAAGACAACAGCAGCAACAGAAGAGAAAACAACAGCTGCAACAGAAGAAAAGACAACAGCTGCAACAGAAGAAAAAACAACAGCTCAGAAGGAAGAGAAGACTACAGCTCAGAAAGAAGATAAAACAACTGCAGCACCTTCTGAACCGGAAGAAAAATCTGCTGATTAATATGAAACAACAATTAAACTACCGCATAGCAATATGCGGTAGTTTTTATAGGTGTATGCTTTAATATTAAACCAAGTGTATTCTTGACATTGTATAGTCAAATTGATACAATAATAGTTAGCGAAATGTAAAGGGGAATTGAAAATGAAGAAAAAGACTTTCTCTATTTTAGTTGATGATACTCCTGGTGTATTAAGCCGAGTAGCTGGTTTATTCACAAGACGTGGATACAACATTGACAGTATCTCTGCAGGAGTAACACACAATCCAAAGTATACACGAATCACTGTTGTAACATCTGGAGATGATATCATTCTCGAACAGATTGAAAAACAGATTCAGAAATTAGTAGACGTTGTTTCCATCATGGTATTAGATGATGAAACTGCAGTTAAACGAGAACTGATCTTAGTGAAGGTTGCTGCAGGCAAGAAAGAAAAGCAGGAAATCATCGCCATCGCTGACATTTTCCGTGCGAAGATTGTTGATGTTAGCAAAGAATCTCTCATCATCGAACTGACAGGTAACAACAATAAGATCACAGCTTTCCTTGAATTGCTGGATGGATTTGACATCCTTGAACTTGTACGTACTGGTATCACTGGACTTGGACGAGGTCAGAATGTCGCAACAATTGAGTAATACTTAGGGCAATTTAATTTTGATAAATTACTCTGATTTTACTGGTTAGAACCTGCCGATTCTAATCGAATATATATTTTTATTTTTATTATAAATTAGGAGGAATAAAATAATGGCAAACATTTATTATCAGGAAGATTGTAACTTAGCAGCTTTAGATGGAAAAACAATCGCTGTAATTGGTTACGGTTCCCAGGGACATGCACACGCATTAAACGCAAAAGAATCTGGATGTCACGTAATCATCGGTTTATATGAAGGTTCCAGATCCTGGGCTAAAGCTGAAGCTCAGGGATTTGAAGTATATACAGCAGCAGAAGCAGCTAAAAAAGCTGACATCATCATGATCTTAATCAACGATGAAAAACAGGCTGCATTATACAAAGAATCCATCGAACCAAACTTAGAAGAAGGCAATATGTTAATGTTCGCTCACGGCTTCAACGTACACTTTGGTTTAATCAACCCACCAGCTGGTATCGACGTAACAATGATCGCTCCTAAAGGACCTGGTCATACAGTACGTTCCGAATATCAGGAAGGCAAAGGTGTTCCTTGTTTAGTAGCTGTTGAAAGAGATGAATCCGGTAAAGCTTTAGATATTGCTTTAGCTTACGCTTTAGCAATCGGTGGAGCAAGAGCTGGTGTTCTTGAAACAACATTCAGAACAGAAACAGAAACAGACCTTTTCGGTGAACAGGCTGTACTTTGTGGTGGTGTTTGTGCATTAATGCAGGCTGGTTTCGAAACATTAGTAGAAGCTGGTTACGATGAAAGAAATGCTTACTTCGAATGTATCCACGAAATGAAGTTAATCGTAGACTTAATCTACCAGAGTGGTTTCGCTGGTATGAGATATTCCATCTCCAACACAGCTGAATACGGCGATTACATCACAGGACCAAAAATCATCACAGAAGATACAAAGAAAGCTATGAAGAAAGTATTATCCGATATCCAGGATGGTACATTCGCTAAAGACTTCTTATTAGACATGTCCGCAGCTGGTGGTCAGGCTCATTTCCGTGCTATGCGTAAATTAGCTTCCGAACACATTTCTGAAAAAGTTGGCGAAGATATCCGTAAACTTTACAGCTGGAACAACGAAGAAGACAAATTAATCAACAACTAATTTGATTCTTCCATCAGAATGATTATATTTAGAGCTCATAATATTCATTATGAGCTCTTTTTTTATAGTTTTTATATACTCTTTGTAGTATAATTACATAGATAATATGAATTTCTACGTCTATTTAGGAGGAACATATGAGACATTTGATGAGCCCTCTCGATTTTACAGTCGAAGAGTTAGATGAATTAATTAAGGTTGCCCAGGATATTGAATCACATCCTGATAAATATGCACATGCATGTGCAGGTAAGAAGCTTGCTACCTGTTTCTATGAACCAAGTACAAGAACAAGATTAAGTCACGAAGCAGCGATGCTGAATTTAGGCGGAAGCATCATGGGATTTTCTGACGCAGGATCTTCTTCAGCAAAGAAGGGAGAAAGTGTGGCAGATACCATCCGTACAATTTCCTGCTACGCTGACATTTGCGCCATGAGACATCCGAAGGAAGGTGCTCCTATGGTAGCAGCAAAGCACTCCAGAATTCCAGTCATTAATGCAGGTGACGGTGGACATCAGCATCCAACACAGACGTTGACAGATCTGCTTACTATCAAGAATGAGACAGGTCGATTAGATCATCTTACCATTGGTCTTTGTGGGGACTTAAAGTTTGGCCGTACCGTTCATTCTCTGATCCATGCACTGGTACGCTACGAAGGTATTCGTTTCGTACTGATTTCCCCAGAAGAATTAAGACTTCCAAGCTACATTCGTGAAGATGTATTAGATAAGACCGAAACACCATATGAAGAAGTAGTGAAGTTAGAAGAAGCACTTCCAGAGCTTGACATTCTCTATATGACACGTGTTCAGAAGGAGCGTTTCTTTAATGAAGACGATTACTTAAAGATGAAGGATTTCTACATTCTGAACGCTGAAAAGATGAAGCTGGCTAAGGATGATATGTTCGTATTACATCCACTCCCACGTGTCAATGAGATTTCTGTGGATGTGGATAACGATCCAAGAGCAGCATACTTCAGACAGGCACAGAATGGTGTATATATCCGTATGGCACTGATTCTTAAGTTATTGGAAATCACAGTATAGGAGAAGAGAATATGGCAAATACATTAAGCGTAGGACGTATTGAAGAAGGGTTTGTACTTGACCACATCAAAGCTGGCAAGAGCATGGATATCTATAAGTATCTTCATCTTGATGAATTAGATTGTTGTGTAGCAATCATTAAGAATGCTAAAAGCAATGCCATGGGTAAGAAGGATATTATGAAGATTGAATGTCCAATCGATGGTATGGATCTTGATGTGATCGGTTTCATTGATCACAATATCACTGTGAACATCATTAAGAATGCAGAAGTAGTGGAGAAGAAGGAATTACGTCTTCCTAAGAAGATTAAGAATGTCATCAACTGTCGTAATCCACGTTGTATCACATCCATTGAACAGGAATTAGAACAGGTATTCGTTCTCACAGACCCTGTGAAAGAGACATACCGTTGTGAGTATTGTGAAGAGGCTTATAGAGGAAGACTCGCAAAAAGATAGGGTAAAATATAGATAGGAAGGTTAATTAATATGAATTTAAAAGGACGTCATTTTCTGACATTAAAGGATTTTACTCCAGAAGAAATCATCTATTTACTGGATTTATCCGCAGAATTAAAAGCAAAGAAGAAGAGCAGAACTCCAATCAAAAACTGGGAAGGACAGAATGTTGCATTAATTTTCGAAAAGAACTCCACAAGAACACGTTGTTCTTTTGAAGTGGCTGCACATGATATGGGTATGGGAACGACATACTTAGATCCAAAGAGCTCCCAGATTGGTAAAAAAGAAAGCATCGCAGATACTGCAAGAGTGTTAGGACGTATGTTCGATGGTATCGAATACCGAGGTTTTGAACAGACCATCGTAGAAGAGCTTGCTAAATATGCAGGTGTTCCTGTATGGAACGGCTTAACCAACGAATTCCATCCAACACAGATGTTAGCTGATATGTTAACAGTAAGAGAACATTTTGGCAAATTAAAAGGCTTAAAGCTTGTATACATGGGTGATGCCAGATACAATATGGCAAACTCCTATATGGTAGTTTGTTCCAAATTAGGTCTTGATTTTGTTGCATGTGCACCTAAGGCTTACTTCCCAGATCCAGAATTAGTAAAAATCTGTGAAGGATATGCTGCAGAATCTGGTTCCACAATCACACTAACAGAAGATGCGATGGCAGGCTCTAAGGATGCAGATATCATCTGTACAGATGTTTGGGTTTCCATGGGCGAACCTGATGAAGTTTGGGAAGAACGTATTCGCGATTTATCCCCATATAAAGTAACTATGGACATCATGAAGAATGCTGGTCCAGATTCCATTTTCTTACATTGTTTACCAGCGTTCCATGACTTAAAGACAGTCATTGGAAAAGAGATGGGTGAACGTTTCAATTTCACAGATATGGAAGTAACTGACGAAGTATTCGAAAGTGCACAGTCTAAAGTATTTGACGAAGCAGAGAACAGAATGCATACCATCAAAGCGGTTATGGTTGCAACTATGCCAGAATCTTAATCGTTCATTTGAGTTTCATATCATTGGAATGATTCAGACATTTAAATAGTAAAACAAAAGCATGTAGACCATTTTTGATTTACATGCTTTTTTATGTTTAAGAGAAATCCTTGCATGTTTTTACCAGATAGGCTATAATAGAAGAGGAATCAATCTATACGCGAAATACCGATTTAAATTATAGATAGGGTGATAAATGGGGTATAAGAGAGGTTTTTCAACATTTTATTAAACTATCTTCTTTCCTGCGCTGTTTCATCGTAACCCGCTCTAGAAAGGAATTTTTATGGCTGACATCAAATCTTATCATGAGAAAAAATATATTGAGAACACATTGAAGCTTCGTGAGCTTCTTGGTACGCTGCCTCCTTACGCCAAGGAATATTTTCGTGCCATCGAGACAACAACAACGGTAAAAACAAGAATTGCCTATGCCTACGATTTAAGGGTCTTCTTCTCTTTTCTGATGGCCTGTAATCCAGTGTATAAAAACTATCAGATTACCGATTTTAAGCCTTCTGACTTAGATTCCCTCCAGTCCGTGGATTTGGAAGAATATATGGAATATCTAAAGGTTTATGTGTCAGAATCGGATCATAAGGCGATGTTGAACACAGAAAGGGGCATTTTCCGTAAGATGTCTGCATTAAGAAGTTTCTATGCCTATTACTTCAAAAGACAGCTTATTTTGACGAATCCGACCCTTCTGGTGGATATGCCCAGAATTCATGAGAAGAATATCATTCGCTTAGAGCCTGATGAGGTGGCAAGCTTACTTGATCACATCGAAAATGCCGGTAATGAGCTTACAGGACAGCGAAAAGCTTATTATGAGAAGACTAAGGTTCGAGATTTTGCCATAGTTACCTTATTATTGGGAACTGGCCTTCGAGTTTCTGAACTTGTAGGACTTGATTTGAATGACGTGGATTTTCGCAATAATGGTCTTCATGTCATCAGAAAAGGAAATAAGGAGATGATTGTCTATTTTGGTGAAGAGGTTGAGGAAGCTTTGCTTCATTATATAGAGACGGACCGTGCAGATATCATCCCTGTTCCAGGTCATGAGAATGCCTTGTTTTTCTCCATGCAGAGAAAGCGTATCGGTGTCCAGGCAGTACAGAATCTGGTGAAAAAGTATGCCAGAGAGGTTACACCCCTTAAGAAGATTACGCCACACAAATTACGATCCACCTATGGTACCACATTGTATCAGGAGACCGATGACATCTACCTTGTAGCTGAGGTTTTAGGCCATAACGACGTGAATACAACAAGAAAGCATTATGCGGCTATGTCCGATCAGAAACGCCGATATGCGGCCAATAAAGTGACATTAAGAGAAAAAAACAGCAAAAAAAATCCTGAAGAGTAATTTCTTCAGGATTTTTCATTATAGATATATTATAGTTGATCACGCTTTTCTTTGAATGCTGCAGCATATCGAATCAGATCTACACTGCCATGGATGCCGTACTTGCTGCTGTCGATACAAAGATCATAATTTCTGGAATCACCCCAGCGATTGGAGGTGTAATAGTTATAATAATTAGAACGTTCTTTATCCATCTTCTTCATGTATTCTTTGCAATGTTCCTTGCGAATGCCGTACACTTTGGTTGCACGTTCGATACGCTTTTCCAAAACAGAATGGATAAAGACATTCAGATGTGGGATATCTGTATCAGCAAGGGCATAATCTGCACAGCGTCCTACGATGACACAGTCCCCCTTCTTAGCCAGTTCTCTGATGGTATCAAAGGTGGATAAAAATACCTTATAATTGATCGGAAGTTCACCGGAATTCGCACCAAAACCAAGGGACATGGGATCCATCACCAGGGAATATAAGAAACTGGATGTATGTTTCTCATCATAATTTTCAAAGATTTCTTCGCACATGCCACTGTCTGCAGCTGCTTCACGAATCAGCTCGCTGTCGTAAAATGCAATATTCAGATCTTCAGCAAGCTTCTGACCAATAATATGGCCGCCGCTTCCATATTCGCGATCAATTGTAATAACCATAATTCACCTCGTGGTTTTTGCTTATTTTTACATTATTATACCATAACATTGAAATAATGTATATATAAATTGAAAAACTTAATAATTTTCTTCCAGCATACCGGATTTGAAGCCGTCAATAAGGAATTCTAAATCCTGGATCATCTGCTTCATGGCATGTCCTTTATCTGTATCCACGATACGCTTTCTGTTCATTCTGTGGTTTGCTACCACAATTTCAGAATGGATATCTGTCTCATGGGTAACGGCATATTCGCGGGATACAAATTCCTCGTGGGCGATGAGCTTTAACTCATTGGAATTATATACGAGGGTGTATCCTGCAATCCCAGTGGTGCTGTGATATGCCTTGGAGAATCCGCCATCAATGATCAGCGCGCGGCCGTGACATTTGATCGGGCTGTCTCCCTTCTTAACTGGCATGTGGCCGTTGATGATTTTGGCATCTTCAGACTTCAGACCAAAATTGCGTAAAATTCTGGTTACTACTTCGTCCTGCTCGATCAGCTGATAATAGTAATCCTTTTTCTCATTGTGAAGATCCTTGTCTGCGATAAAATATCGTTCAAATGTTGCCATCTTCTCTTTACCGTACACAGGAGAGTTCTCATTTGACCAGATATACCAGAGAATATCTCGTCCATAGTCATATTCTAAGGAAGAATTCTTCTCGCGGTAGAAGCCCTTTCTTGCATAGTATTCCAATACATCATACAGATTGCGGCCGGAATACTCGATGCCGCCAAGTGCAACTTCACGCAGGGTTCCATCCTCGTTGAGTGGCACGCAGCCATGGTAAAGAAGATTGTCATTGTATACAAGATAGAGACCGCCTTTGGACATGAGGAATCGGATATGCTTCTGAAGCTTATCGCAGTTCATAAAGCTTGCTTTTAAGCGGTTCATCAAAGCATCTTCCTGTTCGGTAAGCTCATATGGATGTTCCGGGTCTACCGTTGGGAAATTAGTATCAAGAAGTGGATAGGTCTGGCCGTTGATGGTAATGGTTCCATCCTCGTGGTTGATCTTATCTAACAGGAGACGGTCGTTCATCTTAAAATCAGGACGGCGGAGAATGACTTTACCTTCTAATTTGAACTGAATGATGGCAATTGCTTTGTGCATCTTCATATTCAGCTCCAGTTCATCATGGTCGATTGGGCCATTCTTTGTGTCAATCTTAAAGATATCGCAAGGGTCGTCTTTATAGACATCCATTGCAAATTGTGCAAGAGGAATCAGGTTGATGCCGTATCCTTCCTCAATACATCTTAAATTGTTATATCGGGCAGAAAGTCGGATGACATTGGCGATACAGGCACGATGACCGGAAGCTGCACCCATCCAGACGATGTCATGATTTCCCCACTGGAAATCTACGGAATGATACTTCATCAGCTCGTCCATAATGATATGTGCGCCGGGGCCGCGATCGAAGATATCCCCAACAACATGGAGATGTTCGATACAGAGACGCTGGATCAGTTCGGCAAGCTCTGTGATGATCTGGTCAGCCTGTCCCAAACGGATGATGCTGTTCACCAATTCGTTGTAGTAGGCACGCTTGTCAAGAACCTGGTTATTCTCACTTAATAACTCCTCTAAGATGCTTTTATAGTCCTGTGGCAGACATTCACGAAGCTTCTCGCGGCTGTACTTGGTAAGGGATTCCTTGGTTACCTCGATGAGACGGTAGATCATAATACGGTACCAGTCATCAAGATCCTCCTGTGTCTCAAAGGTCTGCTTACACTGCTCTAGCTTTGCCTTTGGATAATAAATTAAAGCAGCCAGGGAGCGTTTGTCTTTTTCTGTCAAAGTATTGCCGTACACGTCATAAATCTTACCTTTCACGGCACCGGAGCCGGTTTTTAAGGTGTGAAGGAACAGTTCATGTTCCCCGTGAAGGTCGGATACGAAGTGTTCTGTGCCCTTTGGCAGTTTCAAAAGCCCATTCAATTTGATCACCTCTGTTGCTGCGGATGCAACATTGGGATACTGTTTGGCCAGACTCTGTAGATATTTGAGTTTCATGGTTTGTTCTTTCATCTGTTACTCCTTGTGGTTTGAAATCTCATCAAAATATCATATTAATCTATACATATATTTATAACTCATAACTATTATGTATATTTTAGCATAAAAAAGAGCTTAAAAAAAGGAATACCCTCTGTAGAGTATTCCTGATTTTTGAGTATTTTAAGCAGTGAATCTCTCTGCTGCTACTTTCCGCTGTCATATCCATAATGAATGCTGACAAACTGTTTGCCGTAGTCTGCATCTGCCTTCATCTGCTTTGCAAGGGCAGGAAGCCCGTCAAATTTCATCTCAGGTCGTTTGTAGTGTAAAAATTCCACTTCAATTGTCTTGCCGTAGATGTTCTGGTCAAAATCAAAGATAAAGGTCTCAATGCCCACAATCTCATAATCTTCCACGGTTGGCTTGGTGCCAATATTGGTGATTCCATAGTAAATGTCGTCGTCAATAATGATACGAGTCACATAAACCCCTTTTGGTGGAAGCAATTTGTGACGGTCCGGATAAATATTCGCGGTAGGGAGTCCGATTAATGCACGTCCAATGGCATTGCCGTGGATGACTTCGCCGATGACACTGTATGGCTCATCGAGGAATGCATTGACCTGTTCCATCTCACCCACTGCAAGGTGTTTGCGGATCTGGGTGGAACCGGCTTTGTCTCCATTGACCTTATATTCAGGGATGACCACGAGCTCATAGCCGTACTTTTCGGAAAGTTCACGAAGTACCTGCGCATTGCCTGCACGCTTATATCCAAAGCCGAAGTCGAATCCGACAACAATTACTTTCACGTCAAGCTTGTCGATTAAGATATTCTTTACGAATTCTTCCGGACTTAACTTGGAAAATTCCGGTGTAAAGGGCTGTTCGATAAGCACATCTAAGGAAGTCTTAGATAATTTGTAGGCACGTTCCTTCTTTGTGTAGATGGTGCGTTCTCTCTTTCCGCTGATGACCAGTTTTGGTGGGCGGTCAAATGTGAACATTACTGTTGTATAGCCATGGTGCTTTTTCTGGCATGCAAGCTCATCTAAAAGCTGCTGATGGCCTTTGTGAAGGCCTTCAAACTTGCCAAGAGCGATGGCTGTATTCTTATATTCAAAATCTGTTTGATTTGTAATATATTCCATTCTGGTTTCTCTCCATTCTAGTCCATGTCAAAGAACAGCTTAAAAGGCTTTAATAGCCCTTTTTCATATGTGTAGAGGCCGATAAAATGCTTTTCTTCGTCATAAACTCGAATCTTCTCTCCTTCTATTTTATGATAAGGAATGGCATTCCCGTTCATAAGGAGTTTATTCTTTGAAGCTGGAATAATGACCTGCGGATAGTGGGCAAACATCTGATCGATCGGTGTGAGGAAATCACCCAAACCATCACCCTTCATCATAGCTTCGATCTCATCCAGTTTTTTTGCTTCCTGAATGGAAAATCCACATGCGTGGGTGCGTAGAAGATTCTTCATACATCCGCCACAGGAGAGCTGTTCCCCGATATCTCTGCAAAGACTTCTGATATAGGTTCCTTTGGAACAGGTTACACTGGCGGTAACCTCCGGAAGAGAGATATCTATAATCTCGATGTTGTGGACAGTGATCCTTCTTGGTTTTCGTTCAATCGTTTTGCCTTCTCGTGCAAGTTCATATAATTTTTTTCCATTGACCTTCAATGCAGAATACATTGGTGGAATCTGGTCAATCTCACCGATGAAAGAAGAAATACAGCTTCTTACTTCTTCTTCTGTGCAGGTGACAGGACGCTGTCTTAATACCTCTCCTGTCAGATCCTCCGTATCGGTTTCTGTGCCAAGCAGCACGGTTACCTGATAGGTTTTATCAGTTTCTTCTAAGATGCTGCAGAGTCTGGTGCCTTTTCCAAGACAGACTGGTAATACGCCTTCGGCAGCAGGATCCAGTGTCCCTGTGTGGCCAATCTTTTTCTGGCGCAGAATTCCACGCAGTCTTGCTACCACATCGTGGGAAGTATAGCCTGCTTCCTTGTATACATTGATAATTCCGCTGATCATACTGCTTCTCCTGTCGGTAACTGTTTTTCGATTTCACGAAGGAGATTATTGATCACGTCGATGTAGGAGCCCTTCATGGTGCATCCGGCAGCTTTGATGTGGCCGCCACCACCAAAATACTGGGCAATCTTACTCACATTGACATAATCCTTGGCACGCATGCTGACCTTATATTCCATGGAATTGGTTTCGTAGGCGAAGATGGCTACTTCTGTTCCTTCCACAATACGAAGCTCATCGATGATGATACCCATATCAGATGGGGTAACACCGTGAAGCTCCTGCCATTTCTTTGGAATAAAGGAATAGATCACTTTATTGTCTAAAATAAGTGCAGCTTCAGTCAGAGCATACCCAAGAGCCTGATTTTGGACAAATGTACGGTTATTTAAGGTATGATCAATGATAAAGGAGGTGTTCACTCCCATATCCACTAATTCGGAAGTAATCGTAAGGGTACGCTTGGTTGTATTGGAATGCTTAAACTGGCCGGTATCATGGCAGATGCCGGTGTAGATGCATTCCGCAGTATGAAGGCTTAGTTTCTCCTGATCCAGTAAGGTGAAGAGAATCTCGCTGGCGGAGCTTCGGTCAGGCTCTACCACATTCTCATCGCAGAATCGCACTTCATTGCTCACGTGATGATCGATGCAGAAGGTTTTGCCCGCATGATCATATAAAGGGGCAAATGGTTCGATGCGGCTGATATCTCCACAGTCTAGAATGACCAGCAGATCATAGTTTAGGCCTTCCTCTTTGGGAAGCTCGTTATGAATGCAGTCAGCACCCTTTAAGAAAAGGAATTCCTTTCTCACTGGTTCTAAATATACGTCTACCTGTTTGTCTTTGAAATTGTCATTAATAAAGTTATATAATCCGAGACAGGAACCAACACAGTCGCCATCCGGACGGACATGTCCGGTAATGGCAATGGTTCCTGCAGCGGAAATCGCTTTTGTAAGAGCGTTCATAATCTCGCCTCTTAATTATTCTTCTGAATCAGAATAGGTTAAGGAGTCAATACGTTTGGACATATTCACACCGTATTCAATGGACTGATCCAGGATGAAAATGATTTCTGGTGTATTTCTCATGTTGAGAGATCTGGCAAGTTCGCGGCGAACAAAGCCTGCAGAACGTTTTAAACCGGTAATGGTATCCTGCTGTGCTTTTTCATCTCCAAGGACACTGATATAAGCCTTGCACTGCTTTAAATCTGGAGTAACTTCCACAGATACTACAGAAGTCATAGGAGCAATACGAGGGTCCTTTACTTCGTAGGAGATGATGCGGCTTAATTCTCTCTGAACTTCACCGTTGACTCTTGTATTTTTAATACTGTGTTTTCTCATGTTTTAACCTCGGGATAAATCTATCGTTTGATTTCTTCCATTACGAAGGATTCAATCTGATCGCCTTCCTTGATGTCGTTGTATTTTTCGAATACAAGACCACATTCATAACCAGATTTTACTTCTTTTACGTCGTCGTTGAAACGTTTTAAGGAAGCAAGGTTACCTTCAAAGATAACAATACCGTCACGTACAATACGTGCCTGGGAGTTACGCTGGATCACACCGTCTGTTACGTAAGCACCTGCAATGGTACCAACGCCGGATGCACGGAATGTCTGACGAACTTCTGCATGTCCAGTTACTTTTTCTTCGAATACTGGATCAAGCATGCCCTTCATAGCAGCCTGAATGTCTTCGATTGCGTTGTAGATGACACGGTAGAGACGTAAATCAACCTTTTCACGTTCTGCAGTTGCTTTTGCTGTATTGTCAGGACGTACGTTAAAGCCGATGATGATGGCATTGGATGCGGATGCTAAGATTACATCAGATTCGTTGATGGCACCAACACCGCCATGGATGACTTTAACTGCAACTTCGTCGTTGGATAATTTTACCAAGCTCTGTTTTACGGCTTCTACGGAACCCTGAACGTCTGCTTTTACAACGATGTTGAGGTCTTTTACGTTACCAGCCTGGATCTGGCTGAATAAGTCATCTAAGGATAACTGGGATTTTGTATTGTCAATTAATTTTTCTCTGTTTACAGCTTCGAAGGATTCTGCAATGCTTCTTGCTTCTTTTTCATTCTTTGTACCCATGCAGACTTCACCGGACATAGGAACATCATTTAAACCTAAGATTTCAACAGGAGTAGATGGGCCTGCTGTCTTAACACGACGTCCTTTGTCATCTAACATGGCACGTACACGGCCGTATGTGCTTCCGATTGCAACAGTATCACCTACGTGAAGTGTACCTTTCTGTACTAAAACAGTTGCAACAGGACCGCGTCCTTTATCAAGCTGTGCTTCGATTACGATACCACGAGCAAGTCTGTTAGGATTTGCTTTTAATTCAAGCATTTCGGAAGTTAAGATGATCATTTCTAATAAATCATCAAGACCTTCTTTTGTATGTGCGGAAACTGGAACGAAGACTGTGCTTCCACCCCAGTCTTCTGGGATTAACTGGTATTCTGTTAATTCCTGTTTTACACGTTCTACGTTGGCAGCTTCTTTATCGATTTTGTTTACAGCAACGATGATTTCAACACCGGCAGCCTTCGCATGGTTGATCGCTTCTACTGTCTGAGGCATAACACCATCATCTGCTGCTACTACTAAAATAGCGATATCTGTGGACTGCGCACCACGTAAACGCATGGATGTGAACGCTTCGTGACCTGGTGTATCAAGGAAAGTGATCTTCTGACCGTCTAAAGATACAACAGATGCACCGATATGCTGTGTGATACCACCAGCTTCACCGGAAGTTACGTTGGAGGAACGGATTGCATCAAGGATGGATGTCTTACCGTGGTCAACGTGACCCATTACACAGACTACAGGAGGACGGCTCTTTAATGTGGATTCGTCGTCTTCCACATCTTTGATGAGTTCTTCGATGATATCGATTGGTTCTTCCATCTCAACAACTACATCGTATTCCATAGCAATTTCTTCTGCACGGTCGAAGGATAATTCGGTATTTAAGTTTACTAAACCGCCGCCACTGAATAATAATTTTTTGATGATGTCGTTGGCTGGAACCTTGATTGCTTCTGCAAGTTCTTTTAATGTTAAACTCTCAGGAATCTTAGCGAATTCAACTTTTTCCACAGTTTTTTTAACTGGCTCCGGTTTAATAAATGCACCTGGGCCTGTTTTCTTCTTCTTATTCTTTCTGTTGTTATTGTTGTTTTCCTGATTGTTGTTATTTTTGAACTTATTATTCTTTCGATTTCTATTAGGCTTCTGATCGCCTCCAAACGGTGTACGGTCATTTCCCTGATTTGTAGAAGCCTGATTTTTATTGTTTTTCTTTTTAAATCCTTTTTTAACTTCATTACCTTTGGCATTGTCTCTGCCGTTGTTCTGATTTCCAGAATTCTGGTTGTTATTATTCTTCTGATTGTTGTTCATATTGTTTCTAAACTTTTTGTTATTCTGGTTGTTATTTGGTTTTTTATCGTTTGTTCTCTCGGTCTTGCGCTCTTTGTTGTTTCTTGTATCAGCCTTTTTGTTCTCAGCCTTTTTTGGCTCCTGTCTTCTAGGTTCCTGTTTTTTAGGTTCCTGTTTTGGAGCAGGCTTAGGAGCAAAGTGTGCCTTTACCTTTTTAACTTCGCCTTCAGAGATGGAGCTCATGTGGTTCTTTACTTCGATTCCATTTTTCGCTAAAGCAGAAATAACTTCCTTACTGCTTTTGTTTAAGTCCTTTGCTAGTTCATATACTCTCATGTCTAGTACCTCCATTATCCATCGTGCCAAGCTTTTTGCTCATACTGCCAGCGAATCCTGCATCTTCGATGGAAATAGATGCACGAAACTGCTTTCCAATTGCAGCGCCAAGCTCATTTTTAGTTCCATATATAGCAAGCGGAGTTTTGTAATATGTACACATATTGCGAAACATCTTTTTGGTGTTGTCGGATGCGTCCTCCGCTACGATTACCAAGAAGGAATGTCCGGTCTTTACAGATTTTTCAGTGGAGAATTCTCCGCTTTTTACCTTGCCGGCTTTTGCTGCAAGCCCAAGAAATGATAATACATTTCGTTTATTCAATTGCTTCAAGCTCCTTCTTTAATAAGTCATTCACCTCAGCTGGAATGGATGCCTTCAAAGAGCGGTCAAGACTTTTCTGCTTGATTGCTTTTTCGAGGCAGGATGCCTTCTTACAGATATAAGCGCCACGGCCATTCTTCTTGCCGGTTGCATCTAAAGAGATATCCCCTTCCTTGGATTTGATGACTCTGATCAGTTCTTTTTTTGATACCATTTCACGACAGCCTACACACTGTCTCATTGGGATCTTTTTCATATTATTCTTCCACTTCGATTTCTTCGTCATTATCATCGATAACGCCGAAATCTTCGTATTCTACACTTGCCTGGGATTCACTCTTGATATCAATCTTGTTGAAACCAGTTAATCTTGCAGCAAGACGAGCATTCTGTCCTTCTTTACCAATTGCTAAGGATAACTGGTAGTCAGGAACAACAACTCTTGCAGTTTTTGCTTCTTCATCAACGGAAACAGCAATAACCTTGGATGGGCTTAATGCGTTTTCGATTAATACTTCAGGGTCTTCACTCCAGTTGATGATGTCGATTTTTTCACCGCGTAAGTCGTTTACGATTGTGTTAACACGTGCACCGTTTACGCCGACACATGCGCCTACTGGGTCAACATTTTCATCGTTGCTCCATACAGCAATCTTGGTTCTGGAACCTGCTTCACGGGCAATTGCTTTGATTTCTACAACGCCGTCGTGAACTTCTGCAACTTCTTTTTCAAATAAACGTTTTACAAGTTCAGGGTGTGTACGGGAAACTAAGATACGAGGGCCGCGGTTTGTATCCTTTACTTCAATGATGTAAAGTTTGATACGGTCATTTGGCTTAAATACTTCGCCTTTAACCTGTTCATTCTTGTTAAGAATTGCATCTGTCTTTTCATCTAAACTGATGCTGATATTATCACCAATGTAACGCTGTACAACACCTGTTACGATGTCTTTTTCTTTACACTGGAAGTGGTTGAAAATTACTTTACGTTCTTCTTCTTTGATTTTCTGAACGATTACGCTTCTTGCATGCTGTGCAGCAATACGGCCAAAGTTCTTTGGAGTAATTTCTACATCAACAGTATCTCCAAGCTGAGTAGTTGGGTTCTTAGCCTGTGCTTTTGCAAGGCTGATTTCAAGTGCAGGATCTTCTACATCTTCCACAACTGTTTTTTCAGCAACTACGGACATATCTCCAGTTTCACGATCGATAAATACACGAACGTTATCAGATTTACCAAAGTCTCTTTTGCATGCTGCTACTAAAGATGCTTCGATTGCTTCGATGATGACTTCTCTGTCAATGTCTTTTTCTTTCTGTAACGCGTCTAAAGCGTCGATTAATTCACTCATTGTTTTCCTCCTAAAAATTCAAGCTTAAGCGAATAAGGGCTAAGTCCTTGCGGACAAATGTCATTTCTTCTCCATCAACGTCCACAGTAACGGTTTCATCATCATAACCTGTAAGGACGCCGGTAAATTCTTTTTGTTTGTTGATTGCTTTGTATAATTTAAGATCAATCTCCTTGCCTACACTTCGTCTGAAGTCGTTCTCTTTCTTTAAAGGACGTCCAAGTCCCGGAGAGCTGACTTCTAAGATGTATTCGTTGGAAATAAAATCTTCTTCATCTAATTTGACTTCTAATGCGCGGCTGATATCAACACAGTCATTGATATTGATTCCGCCTTCCTTGTCGGCATAAATACGTAAGTACCAGTTAGAACCTTCCTTTACATATTCCACATCAACAAGTTCGAAATTGCCATTTTCAATGATCGGCATAACGAGGCCTTCTACACGGCTTACGATATCTGCTTTTCTTGCCAATTTGCTTCCTCCTTGTCCATGTAACGAATAAGAGTGGACTTCGCAAAGCCCACTCTTACTATAGTGTCATTATTAATATGTTCTATATTACTTTATCACAAGTAATAGAAAAATGCAATTAGAAATTTGTAAGAAAATCGAAGGTAAGCTGATCGGAATCCGGCAGATCGCCGAACATACCCATCTCTTTCATCTTTTCACAGATGGTGGAGCTGACTTTCGTTCGTTCTCTGAAGTTGTCAATGGATGTATATGGTCCGTCATTGGCAGCTAACATAGCCTGTGTTGCCGCCTTCTCTCCCATGCCATCGATACTTGCAAAGGATGGCATGATCTTGCCATCGATGATCTGGAAGTACTTATCCTTGGCACGGTAGATGTCAAGTGGCATGAAATCATAGCCCCTTGCATACATCTCCTGTACGATTCGAAGGTCACGGATGGTATTGGCATCCTTGGCTGTCTGCTGATCCTTCGGTGTCTTCTTAAGCTCTGCCAGATGTTTCTCCAGGGCAGGCTTACCAAAGCACATAAGCTCATAGGAGAATGCGGAGGCACGGATACTAAAGAATGCCGCATAATATGCCAGTGGATGATATACCTTATACCAGGCAATTCGCCATCCCATCATAACATAGGCAGCTGCGTGTGCCTTCGGGAACATATATTTGATTTTCTCACAGGACTCAATATACCAGTCAGGTACATCGTGGGCTTCCATCTCTGCCTTCCATTCCGGCCAGTCGCCACATTTGCCCTTGGCTACGACACCCTTACGTACCTTTTCCATAATATTAAAGGAAAGCTCGGAATCAAGTCCCATATTAATGAGATAGATCATAATGTCATCTCGGGTGCAGATACAGTCTGCGATTTCATTGACGGTACCAGAGTTGATAAGCTCCTGTGCGTTGCCTAACCATACATCAGTACCATGGGAAAGACCAGCGATTCGAACCAGGTCAGAAAAGCTCTTTGGTTTGATATCCTTTAACATCTGGATAACGAAGTCAGTACCGAATTCCGGTACTCCAAGGGAGCCCATCTCGATGCCACCGATATCCTCAGGAGTAATCCCAAGGGCTTCGGTGCTGTGGAATAAGGACATAACACCAGGGTCATCTAAGGCAATGGTGGTTGCACTGATGCCTGTTAAGTCCTCAAGCATTCGAATCATGGTCGGATCGTCGTGTCCGAGAATATCAAGCTTTAACAGATTGTGGTCGATGGAATGATATTCAAAATGTGTGGTGACGATCGGTGTGTTCTGGTCATTGGCAGGATGCTGAACAGCGGTAAATTCATAGATTTCCCGGCCATGTGGCACAACGATAATACCGCCTGGATGCTGGCCTGTGGTACGTTTTACCCCGGTACAGCCGGAGGAGATACGCTCAAGCTCACATCTTCTCTTGGTGATGCCACGTTCTTCAAAATATTTATATACATACCCGTAGGCAGTCTTTTCTGCCAGGGTACCAATGGTTCCTGCACGATATGCAGTGCCCTTACCGAAAATAACCTCAACATAGGCATGGGCCTGTGCCTGGTAATCTCCGGAGAAGTTTAAGTCGATATCCGGTTCCTTGTTTCCTTTAAATCCCAACAAGGTTTCAAATGGGATATCGTGGCCTTCTTTGTTCAGTGGCTTTCCACATACCGGACAGACACGGTCTGGCATGTCACATCCGGATTTACCCATCTTGGTATATTCCTTTACAAGATCGGAATCAAAGTCAACAAAATGACAGTGTGGACAGATATAATGGGCCGCCAGTGGATTTACCTCTGTAATACCGGCCATGGTGGCTGCTAAGGAGGAGCCTACGGAGCCTCGTGAACCTACCAGATATCCGTGGTCCACAGAGTCCCATACGAGACGCTGGGCAATGATATACATAACGGCAAATCCATTGCTGATAATGGAATTGAGTTCTCGTTCCAATCGTTCTACTACGATTTCCGGAAGGTTTGGACCATAGATTTCATGGGCCTTGTCGTAGCAGATCTGTCTAAGCTGTTTGTCGGAGTCTGGAATGACAGGGGGACATTTGTCCGGGTGAACCGGAGATACCCGCTCAATCCAGCTGTTGATCAGGTTGGTGTTGGTAATGACCACTTCTTTGGCTTTTTCGCTGCCCAGATACTGGAATTCTCTAAGCATCTCCTCTGTGGTGCGGAAATATAGAGGAGCCTGGTTATCGGCGTCCTTAAAGCCCTTTCCGGCCATCAGGATGCGTCGGTACTGTTCATCCTCAGGGTCCAGAAAGTGGACGTCACAGGTGGCAACGACTGGTTTGTTGAATTTCTCACCCAGGGCAACGATCTTTTTGTTGATCTTCTCAATGTCTTCCATGGAGTTGACATTCTCGATCTTCTCGCTTTCGATCATGAAGGCGTTGTTGCCGCTAGGCTGGATTTCCAGATAATCGAAGAAATTGACGAGACGGGCAATCTCTTCCTCTGGTTTTTCGGATAAGATGGCCTGATAGAGCTGTCCTGCCTCACAGGCAGAGCCTAAGATCAGACCTTCTCTGTATTTTTGAATGAGACTCATCGGCATTCTTGGTCTTCGGTTAAAATACTGAATGTGGGAAGCAGATACAAGACGATTCAGATTGATTCGTCCAGTTTCGTTCTTCACAAGGATAATGCCGTGATATGCTCTTGATTTCTTAATGATGTCTTCGGAGACGGCACCCATGTCGTTAATATCAGCCAGGGTGTTGACGCCGCGGTCTTTGCACATGGCAATCAGCTTCAGGAACATCTGCGCAGTGGCTGTAGCATCATCAATGGCGCGGTGATGGTGTTCTAAACTGATATTTAAGTGCTTACAGATGTTATCAAGGGTAAACTTGGCCAGGTTCGTAAGCAGCACGCGGGATAATGTCATGGTATCCACAACCGTAAAATCATAGGCAAGGCCAAGATCTGCAGCTTTTTGCTTAATAAAGCCGGTGTCAAATTCTGCATTGTGGGCTACTAAGATGCTGCCCTCACAAAATGTAAGAAACTGTGGCAGGATCACATCGATGGTTGGCGCATCGATGACCATCTGGTCGGTAATGCTTGTAAGCTGTGTGATCTTAAATGGAATCGGGATTTCCGGATTGATGAATTCGCTAAATGTACCTGTAATCTTGCCGTTTACCACCTTCACAGCACCGATTTCGATGATTTTGTCGGATGCAGCATGAAATCCTGTGGTTTCGATATCGAAAACGACGTAGGAATCATCTAAGGTCTGTCCCTTCTCGTTTCGTACAAGCTCCATCAGATCATCGACAAAATAGCCTTCACAGCCGTAGATAATCTTAAAGTCATCTCCCTTTGGCAGGACATGATTGGCAATTGGAAAGGCCTGTAATACGCCGTGATCTGTGATTGCGATGGCAGGATGCCCCCATTTTTTCGCTCGCTTGATAATGGCGCCGATATCGACAACAGAGTCCATATCACTCATTACGGTATGCATATGCAGCTCGACACGTTTTTCTAAACTGGTGTCTTCGCGTTCTGTCACGAAGGAAGGGATGGTTTTGATCCCCATAACTGAGGTTAAGCTGATTTCGTGATCGAATTTGTCATAGGCTGCGATGGCTTTGACACGGTAAAAACCACCTTTGGTCAGAAGGTCAAGGACGTCTGGAAGATCTGCATTCTTAACAAAGATTTTGCAGCGGATCGTATCAGTAAAATCTGTAATGTTGAACATGACAATGGTCTTCTCATTACGGATTTCTCTTGTTTCCATATCGATCACCTTACCGTGAATGACAACTTCCCCAATGGCATCGTTGATATCTTCGATTGGAATCAGATTACCCTCCACATTGCGTCCGTAGATGATATCCGGATCCGCCTGGGCAGCGCGTCGCTTCTGGTAGGTGGATTCCTTCTTCTTTTCCTGTGCTTTTTTCTTCTTCTCTTCGAGCTGTTCCCTGTTTTCTTCCACGCGGTCAAAGATGTGTCCTGCTTCAACGGAGAGTCTGTGGTCTCGTTCACGAAGGAATGCCTCACTATCTGCATCCTCGTAATCGAAGCCAATCTGTACCTGCAGGCCAAATCGCTCCTTATAGAGGTACTGGAAGAAGGATTTGAGCATGTCTGATTTGCTCTTTGTGATGAAGCTGTCTTCCACTACGAGGGTAAGCACATCACCTTCACACTGGTAGTTACTGTGGCGCATCATATTATAGAGAACCAGGCTCTGACCCTTTAACTCAAACAAAAAGCTGTCCCAGTATTCCTGAGTCAGCTTTTCTAAGTCGTATTGAGAAGAGAGTTTGTAACGTTCCTGAAACCGAACCTTGATAAAGGCCTTTGCAAAGCAGTTTTCACGGATGGTTCTCTCCATACGCCAGGTATTGACGCGGCTGATCAGATGTTCGCTAAAAATATGAATCTTCAGAGTATTCGATTTTTTGTGCATGACCACACGCTCAACCATAACGGATTCAAAATACTCACGCAGCTCATCTGTTGGAGAAAGCTCCGGAAACACTTCAAAAAATGGTTTCATTCATTATTCACCCCAATGTTCTAATTCGTTACGTAAAGTTTCCAATAATTCACTTTCAGGAACTTTACGGATAATTTCACCTTTCTTGATGAGAAGTCCTTCACCGATACCGCCTGCAATTCCGATATCTGCTTCTTTTGCTTCTCCAGGACCATTCACCACGCAACCCATAACTGCTACTTTGATGTCTAAGTGGTCATAATCTGCAATCATGGTTTCTACCTGGTTGGCAAGTCCTATTAAATCGATATTGGTACGTCCACAGGTTGGGCAGGAAACTACTTCGATGCCGCCCTTGCGAAGTCCTAAGGTTCTTAATACAAGTTTTGCAGTTGCAATTTCATTGACTGGATCACCGGTCAGGGATACACGGATGGTATCACCAACTCCCATATTAAGGATAATGCCGAGTCCGATGGAGGACTTGATATTGCCGCTGAATACAGTACCGGATTCTGTAATACCAACATGGATTGGATATGGGATCAGTGGAGCGATGAGCTCGTGAGCCTTGGCACACATTAATACGTCAGAGGATTTGATGCTGACAACCAGGTTGTCATAACCCATCTTTTCTACGAGACGTACCTTATCCAGTGCGGATTCTACGATACCTTCAGCTGTTACTTTGCCATACTTTGCAACGATATGTTTTTCAAGGGAGCCGCTGTTTACACCGATACGGATTGGCACATTGTATTCCTTTGCCTTATCTACAACCATCTGAACCTTTTCTTCAGAACCGATGTTGCCTGGGTTGATACGGATCTTATCAGCGCCATTCTCAATAGCTGCAATGGCCATCTTATAATCGAAATGAATATCTGCTACTAATGGGATGTGAATCTGCTTTTTGATCTCCTTGATTGCTTTTGCTGCTTCTAAAGTAGGAACAGTACAGCGAATAATATCACATCCAGCTTTTTCGAGACGCAGGATCTGAGCAACAGTTGCTTCTACGTCTTCTGTTTTTGTATTGGTCATGGACTGAATCATGATTGGATTGCCGCCACCAATTACTTTGTTACCAATTTTGATTACTTTTGTGTTTTCACGATAACTCATAAATATCCCTCACTTACATATTACTTGTGAATGATTGTCCAGATGTCTTTGCAGGTAACAACTGCAATTAATGCTAAAAGGACCAAAAGTCCGATATAGTTTACGATGCCTTCTTTTTCCTGGTCAAAGCCTTTGCCTCTGACTGCTTCCACAATGAGAAGGACGAGTCGGCCGCCGTCTAATGCAGGAATTGGAAGAAGGTTCATGACGCCTAAATTGGCGCTTAATAAGATGATCAGATTGATCATGGTTTCAAATACAACCAGAGGCCCGTAGGCACTGGCTTCGGTATAGCTGTCTCCGATGGTGCTTACGATACCGACCGGTCCAGAAATCTCATTGAGACCAATCTTACGAAGAACCAGAGATTTTAAGCTTAGTATGGTCACTTTGATCTGACAGCGTACCTCATAGAGGCTGTACTGTAGGGTCTTCAATGGAGAAAGCTTCACATATCCGGAGCTTACGATACCGATGCGATAGCTTCCTGTCTCCTTGGAAAATTCCGGTGTGATCATGGCAGTCTGTTTCTTGCCGTCACGTCGGTATTCCACTTCCACTGCTTCACCTCCATTTTCAAAATAGAGGGCATAGCTGATCTCTCTGAAATTATGTACAGTTTTGTGGTCGAATCTGGTAATGGTATCTCCCTTTTGAAGGCCAGCTTCCTGGGCAGGGGATCCATCGGTTACATCAGATAAAGTGGTTACGTCGCTGCCAACCAATCCGATCAGTATCACGGAGAATACAAATGCAAGGATAAAGTTGAAGAATGGTCCTGCAAATACGACCGAGATGCGGGCTGCAACGGATTTGTTATTAAATGCTCTGTCATCCTCGCTTTCCTCATCTTCTCCCCGCATCATACATGCACCGCCAAATGGAAGGGCATGGAGAGAATAGAAGGTTTCGCCAATCTGCTTTCCGAAAATCAAAGGTCCAAGGCCAAGACAAAACTCTTCCACAAAGATGCCGTTCTTCTTTGCCAGAAGAAAATGTCCCAGTTCATGGAACAGGATGATCAGACTGAAAATAAGAAGAGCAACAATAAATCTCATTATAAAGCTGCTCCTGTGATCATACCGATAACAAGATATACCAGCGGGCCAACGATGATCACGCTGTCAAAACGGTCCAAGATTCCACCGTGGCCAGGAATTAAAGTACCGTAATCTTTGATATCAAAATTACGCTTGATTGCAGAGGCTGCCAGATCTCCGATCATGGAGATCAGACCTCCAACGGCACAGATTGCTGCGAATACAGCGACAGGATTGTAATCAAGTCGAAGTGTATGGGATACATACAGTCCATATAAAGCACCCAGAATGGCAGATCCAAGTAAGCCGCCCACAGCACCTTCGATGGTCTTCTTCGGACTTAATATTGGTGACATCTTGTGTTTACCAAATAATCGTCCGGCACAGTAAGCACAGGTATCAGTTCCCCATGCAGCAAGGAAAATAAGTACAACATACTCTAAACCATTCCTTAAGATACGTAACTGGTACATGTAAGATAACATCACAGAAACATAGATTAAGGAGAAGAATGCAGCCATCACTTGGTTGGCATGGTATTTTGGATAGGAAAATACATAACAGCCCAGGATGAAGATCATGAAGATGATGATGAAGGTGAAGCTCCAGGAGCCAACACCGAAGAACAGCATCAGATAGTACATGATCGTGGCAACATATACAATAACGGCCAGTGAGGATTTTTCAATCTTAAAAATCTTTAAGAGCTCACTACAGCCGATCAGGGAAATGATCGTAAGTACACCGAAGGTTACGACACCGCCCATATATAAGGTGATTACGGCAATGGCAACTAACACAATGCCGCTGATTAATCTCTGTTTAAACATGAAAATCTCCTTTTCTCATTCCACTTAGGCTTTGACACCGCCGAAACGTCTGTCTCTGCCATTGAAAAATTCGATTGCTTTGATCAGTTCTTTCTTGTTGAAATCTGGCCATGCACAATCGGTAAAATAAAATTCAGAATAAGCAAGCTGCCATAATAAATAGTTGGAAAGGCGAAGCTCTCCACTGGTACGGATCATCAAATCCGGATCCGGCATGCCTGCTGTATCAAGATAACCTGAGAATACATCTTCAGACATCTCGGAAGGAAGCAGGTCACCATTCTTGCAGTCTTCTAACATACGTGTGGTTGCACGAACGATCTCATCACGGCTGCCATAGTTGATGGCGATGGTAAATGTGATTCCGGTATTCTTCGCGGAGATTTCTTCGAGTTCTGCGATTTTGTCCTGAATATCCTGGTCTAATTTGGTCTTATCCCCAATGACACGAACGGTCATGTTATTCTTATTGACACGTCTGATACAGGTTTTCATATAATCTCTTAACAGATTCATCAGTGCTTTTACTTCATCTGCCGGACGTTTCCAGTTTTCAGTGGAGAATGCATAGACAGTGAGATACTTTACACCAAGATCATCACAGTCTTCGATGATCTGTTCAACGGTTTTTGCACCCTGAATGTGACCTGCAGTACGTGGTAAGTGACGTTTTTTAGCCCAGCGGCCATTGCCATCCATGATGATCGCAATGTGCTGAGGAATCTTTAAATCTTCCATATTGCCTCCATATAGGTTCATACATGCTGAATTCTAAATTATTGTATACATCACAAAACAGGGAATGCCATAAAAATGACAGACCCTGTTTCTAATTCTAATTAAACAGTTAAGATTTCCTTGGATTTTGTATCAACAGCTTTATCGATTTCTTTGATGAATTTATCTGTTAATTTCTGAATCTTCTTTTCATAATCTTTCTGTTCATCTTCTGTAATTTCGCCGGCTTTATTCTGTTTTTTGATAAAGTCGTTACCGTCACGACGGATGTTACGAACTGCAACCTTAGCAGCTTCTCCCTTTTTCTTTACATCTTTTACTAAGTCTTTACGACGTTCTTCTGTCAGTTCAGGGAAAAGAAGACGGATTACTTTACCATCTGTGTTAGGGTTGATTCCAATATCAGACTGCATGATTGCTTTGGAGATTGGTTTGATTAAGCTGGATTCCCAAGGCTGAATCTGAATCATACGTGGTTCTGGAACAGAAATGTTAGCTACAGACTGTAATGGTGTAGGCATTCCATAATAATCTACTTTAATTTTATCTAAGATGTGTGGGTTCGCACGACCTGCCCTGATTGAAGCATATTCTTTGTTCAGTGCGTTTAATGATTTTTCCATCTTTTCTTCAAATTTTGTTAACATGATTTTTCCTCCTATAATTAAACACTTACATTAAACACTTACATAAGTGCCATTAAATTTTCCATTAAAGGTGTTGACGATGCTATTATCTTCATTCAGTCCGAAAATAACAAGTGGCATCTTGTTCTCCTGACACATGATCGTAGCAGTCAGATCGATTACGCCAAGTCTCTGATCTAATACTTCATCCATGGAGATTTCGTCATACTTCACAGCGTTCGGATTAAGTTTTGGATCGCTGTCATATACGCCGTCGATTGCTTTGGCAAGTAAGATTGCGTCTGCTTCGATTTCGATGGCACGAAGTGCTGTTGCTGTATCAGTTGAAAAATAAGGATGGCCGATACCGCCTGCAAAGAAACAGATGGTTCCTTCGTTTAAGTTTTTGATTACTTCATCCTTGGAGAACAGTTCTGTGAATGCGCCGCATGCAAATGGAGTATATACCTTTGCGTCAAGTCCTGTGCTTCTGATGGCATCTGCAACATAAATACAGTTCATAACGGTTGCAAGCATACCGATGGAGTCTGCCTTGGTACGTTCCATGCTTTCGCTTGTACGGCCTCTCCAGAAGTTACCACCGCCGATTACAATACCGATCTGAAGACCGGTGTCCGCGATTTCCTTGATCTGTCTTGCAACATCCTTAACAGTTGCATCGTGAAAACCCTTCTTTCCTTCGTTATCACCTGCGAGTGCTTCGCCGGAAAGTTTTAAAAGGATTCTCTTCATATCCTTAATATCTTTCATATTACACCTCATATTAATAGATTTTGCTACCCTTTATTTTAACATAATTTCATTCTTTAGTAAACACGGATTACATTACAGATTTCGTGCACCTGAGGAAGGAGTTCTAAGATCTGTAAGGAATTGCTCATGTTGCTTTCCTTGACATGATGGGTGATGACAACCAGTTCTCCAGTACCGTCTTTCGCTGACTGCTTCTGTGCGATACGCTCAATGCTGACGTCATTATTGCCGAATACATTGGTCAGGGCTGCCAGTGTACCTGCTTTATCAAGGACCTTCATACGAATGAAGAATTTATTTTCAGAATCCATTAATTTCTTGATCGGAAGCTGTTTATAGCAGGTGCATCCGATTTCACCGGTGCAGTGATTGTGGATGTGTCTTGCGGTTTCAATCACATCTCCGACAACTGCACTGGCTGTTGGCAGCTCGCCTGCCCCTCTTCCGTAGAACATGGCATCTCCGACCGCGTCTCCGCGAACGAATACCGCGTTGAAGGAATCATTTACCGAAGAGATTGGGTGGGATTTGTCAACCAGCATTGGGTGAACGCGCACTTCGATTCCGTCCGGTGTATTCTTGCCCACACCAAGCAGCTTGATGACACAGTTCATATCCTTTGCATAGGCAATGTCCACATCTGTAATTTTGGTAATACCTTCTGTATACACATCGTCGAATACAACCCTGCTGTTGAAGGCAATGGATGCCATGATGGCCATCTTACGCCCTGCGTCAAGTCCTTCCACATCTGCTGTTGGATCGCTTTCTGCATATCCTAAATCCTGGGCAAGTTTTAAGGTTTCTGCATAGGAACAGCCCTCTTCTGTCATCTTGCTTAAGATAAAGTTAGTGGTTCCATTGACGATACCGATGATTTCTTCCATATGGTTTCCAGCAAGACACTGCTTTAATGGACGAAGAATCGGAATACCGCCGGCTACGGATGCCTCAAACATCAGGTCGCAGCCATTTTCTTCTGCCAGGTGAAGAAGCTCCTGTCCGTGGACTGCCATAAGGTCTTTGTTGGCTGTGACAACGGATTTACCAGCCATTAAGCTTTCACGGATATAGGTTTTGGCTGGCTCAATGCCGCCCATGACTTCTACTACAATTTCAATGTGTTCGTCAGAGATGATATCTTCCCAGCAATCTGTTAAGAGGGATGCATCGATACCTTCTCTTTTTTTGGAAGCGTCGCGTACTAAAATTCTGGATACGCTTACTGCACTTCCACACTTGTGGAACATCTCGTCTTCAAGATTTTTGATTACTTTATATACGCCTGTACCGACAGTCCCTGCTCCGAGAACTGCCACATGGATGGTTTCTTTTACATTCTTACTCACTTTTATTCTCCTGTATATTACTTGTTAGATCTGTCTGCCAGCTTCCAAATCATCTAAAAATGCATGGAGGAATCGACCAGCTAATGATAGTGGCTGTCCAGGACGTTCCACAGCTTTTCTTGCTTCGTCAAAAGTGAACCATTTGGCGTGGTCAACTTCATCCTGATCCATGTCGCTCAAATCCATATCGTCAACGACTGCGTACCAGTTAAGCATTAAGGTATTGCTCTTTTCATAATATTCGCTGCGATTAAAACCACAATCGATGACATTAAGTCCAATTTCTTCCTTGATTTCGCGGGCAACCGTTACTTCTGCATTCTCGCCTTTGCTGATATAACCAGCAACAAGGATATAAAATCCCATGTTGTACTGCTTGATCAGCAGAATCTTGTTCTTTTTCTTGTTTAAGGTGATCATACTGCATGCAGTATTAAAAACTGGGAAACGAAACTGATTACATTCCGGACAGAATGGCACCATGCCTTCTTTATCCAAGTGTTTCATAGTGAGCTTCGCTCCGCATTCCATACAATGTTTCATCTTGTTTCTCCTTTATGTTACACAAACATACAGACGATCGGAATAGTGATGACTGATAATGTTGTGGTGATTACAGTTCCCTTCGCCAGAAATGAATCGTCCTGGCCGTACTGTGCACGCATCATTGCCGGAATATTCCCAACAGGAACGGCAATCATCAGTGCCATGGTACTTCTCATCATTATATCAGTTATAAATGATTTTGTAACTAATATATATATAATTGGAAATACGACAAATCGAAGAATGGTAAATATAAAAAAGCTCAGATCATTAACTAACTCAACCGGTTTCATATCAGCCAAAGACATGCCGATTACCACGAGAGACAGTAAAGTGGCAGGCTGACCGGCATAATTTAGAAAATTGTAGACTAAAACCGGCACCTTGATCTCAAAACTGAAAATGATCAGGGCAACAATACAGGACATGGTTCCCGGGTTGAGCATCTTCCGTAGCTGGGTAGCAAGGTCAATGTTGCCTTCTGTTGAAATGATGAGCCATGTACCGTAAGTGTAGACAAACAGATTATAGCATAAGTTAAAAATCGCAACGTAGATCAGACTCTGTGGCCCGATCAGTGCAGAAGCAACCGGAATACCGATAAATCCGCAATTGCCGTAGATGGTCATCAGCTGATAATCTGCTCTTCTTTTCCTTTCTGGACGCAGCAGGACCAGGAAAATGTATCCCAGCACGATCAAAACAATATAAGTGATGAAGCTTAGGATGCCAAATTTGATCAGTGTGGATCCAGATGAAGAGCGGTCGCTCTGATTTAATACACTGACAATGGTAAGAGCAGGCGCGCATATGTTAACCACCATGGCTGAAAAATATTTGGATGCTTTCCGTTCGATGATGCCTGCTTTACAAAGCATCATACCGATCAGCATCAGGGCAAAAATAATCATCATCTGCCCAAAAACAATGGGTGCACTCATATTCTATCCTCTTTCTATATCTTTATTCTCATTATTGTATTACAAATGGTCAAATTAGAAAAGAGCTATTCGGTTGTGGAATAGCTCTTGTATGAAATCTATGATTCGTCATAAATATGTGTGATCGCATAAATGGTTTCTAAAATATGATCAGGAATTCCCATATCCTCAAGATCATCGATGATGTCGATAATATTGGTTCGATACTCTTCATGCTCTGGATCGATGATAGATAAAACAAATGAACCAAACTTTTTCTCGATTCTATTCTTACTTACATTGGTATCTCTTAAAATGGTTTTTAAGATGATCGCAACTAAGATATCTTCCTTGTCTTCTCTGTTTAAGCTCATCACATATGGAGTAATGATATGAAGCTGGCGAAGAATGTACATCATGTAAGGCATCCGGGATTTAAGATGTGTACGGTCGCGATAATACTCTGCTGCAAACTGAATCGCTTTTTCAACGACAAATCCACGATTTGAGAAATTGCGCTTCATATAATCCGGGAACAATGGAATCAGATTGGTCTGGATCAGAAGATCAAATCGCCGTTTTACATTCTCCAGGGACTGATTGTGGTCGGTACGGTTAAAATCATAATAGCCGCAATATAAATGCTGGCATAGATTACATGGACAAAACTCACAAAAATAAGCCTGGTCTTCTTCACAAATCTGATTGAGGGCTCTGCAGTAGAACTGTCCCTGCATATTGGTGTCGGCCCATCGCTGTCGGTATTCATAGCTGACACCGTCATTGATCGTATTCTCATTATGTTCTAAGATTTCTTCCTTGTAGATTAAGGAAGCCTTCACACGGTTGATGAATTCTGCTGTACCGCAGATGTTAGGATTGCTTACATAAAAGACATCATACTTATTCTTGAATTCTTCATGTCTGGAAATAACATGGGCAGCAAGATCGCTTGCTACTATGATCTTACGAATGGTATTGAACTCTTCTAAAATCTTAAGCATGAACTCATATCCGACTTCTAACTCTTCGTTGGTCAATCGTCTTGTGACACTGTAGGCCTTCTCCTCATGTGGGTAGAACGGAAAGATATTCCACAATACTACGGTGTCCATACAATCATCTAATTCCTTCCAGATGACAGAGGATGCAGGATCCTTAGAAAGCTCATGTTCTTTGCGATATGTCTTGTTCTGAATGGTATAACCAGAGGAATCTGCAACTTTTAATATGGAGACATCTTCAGAACCGATAAAATACTCATCTGTAAATGGGATTCCAGTACGACGGCTTCCTGCAAATACAGGTGTTCCGCCAACTAAGATCGCTTTAGGCTCTTTCTTCTTAAGGGTGGACAGATAGATATCCAGATTTTTAGCCTTAAGTGGCGTCTGATATATATTATCCAGCGTATAACTGCTTGGATAGCTTTGTAAATCATAAACGAGCGGCAGTTTGAATTCCATGATGACTCCTTGTTTTTGTTAAAAGTATACAGATAATCTACTATGATTATACTTCTTTTACCAAAAAAATACCACAAATATTGTAAGATTTTTACGAAATTATCATTGAAAGGAGCGTTTTGTAATTGAATAATGGATTGCTCTTTAATTTTTTTGTTAACATATTAAGGTTTTTGTCAGAATGCTCAATTTCTCTTGAATACCAGTGGGTAATCCAGACACGTTCTTTCATGGAGAGGGAACGATCCTCGGTATACCATTTGATAAAGTTTAGTTCACAGATCAGAGAAGCGGCAATGATGATAAACTTCACTTTGGACAGAACATCATAGTCATAAACTGCGCCACAGAAATAAGTGTAGAGTAAGTTTACAAGAATCTGTTCGATCTCCACATCATGGGTGGAGATGCTGAATCGAAACTCGGATTTCAGCTGCCAATAGTCTGCATTGCTCAAGCGGCCCAGCATCATAGTGGAACAGTCAAGGAAGGTAAACCAGTCTTCCGTAAGTGGTTCAAGATCCTTATATTCCTTCATCGCCTGGCAGAACCACTCGTATTTTTCAGAAAAATTCCACTCATATTGTTTAAACTGGCTTAAAAAATGAGGAATCGCATCTTCTCTGCTGTAGCGGTCCATGAGATCGTCTATTTCAAAGATCTCATTGCGTTGGATACGTCTCTGCATATCATGGGCGAATACAAGAATGATGCCCATACGCTGTTTGATGGTCAGACTGCGATTCTGCAGGATCTGGCACAGGAAATCCCGGGTATCCTCTAACTTGGAGTGAAACAGGAAATCGAAATCCTCATACATTTCTGCTTCTTCTTCAGTTTCTTTATACTCATAAGTGACTTTATCTTTGTTGGATAAGATGATGCGACATGCCTCTGGGCAGGAAAGGGACAGATGTACTTCGTTGAGTCCCTCATATTCTTCGATATGTCTTGGATAGTTCTTACATGTATGGCAAAGCGCTTCCTCACCTAGCTCAGCATAAAGATCGCATAAGTTTTGATCGTTTAAGAATGCGCATCTTGGTCCGTTCTGGCAGAATACACCTTCCTTATGATCAATACAGTTATGAAGCCGATTGCCAAATGGACCCTCCACCTTTTCATATCGTTTCAAAGACGCTTCATCGATCACAATCTGCCAGCCTGAACAGCAGGTATCGTCGCATCGATTGGCAATACAAGTAAATTGTTCGTAGTAATCTGGGTACATATATTCCATAAAAATCACCTCTTTTTTCTTCATAAATCTATCATAACATGCCTCGAAAACCTTAAATGTTACAAAAGTATTGCAAAATGTTTCAAATCTGTTATAATATAAACATAAAATCGAAACAAATTAATCGGAAAGGTGAAAATTATGAAACACAGAATGAAAGTATTAGCTACGCTGCTTCTCGTTTTTACACTTACGATTGGCAGTACCATTTGTCTGAGCGTACCAACATTTGCAGGTACCAAAAAAGTGTATCTTGGTAAGTATACATGCACCGCTTACTGCGGCTGTAGAAAATGTAATGGAAAGTATTATGGATGCAGAACAGCTTCCGGCACAAAGCCAAAAGCTGGCAGAACCATTGCAGTAGATCCTAAAAAAATCAAATTAAAAACCAAAGTAATGGTCAATGGCAAAACTTATATTGCAGAAGATACAGGTGGAGCAATCAAAGGAAAGAGAATCGACATTTTCTTTAGCACCCACAAAAAAGCCATGAAATTTGGCAAGAAAAAGATGAAAGTTTATAAAGTATATAAGACTTCAGGATCCTCTGGCGGATCTTCTTCCGGTAATAAGAATCCGGTGGATACAAAAGATCAAAGCATCGTAGACCGCACCGGAACAGTGATCCGTGAAGAAGCAATCAAGGAACAGAATCATAAAGATACATTCTAGAATAGAATAAAGCAACAAAACCCATCGGTAAGATCACCGATGGGTTTTCTTATATTATTTTTTATAAATACAGATTCGTGTATGGGAATCGCAGGTTTTTAGAACCTTCTTCATATATTTCTTTGGAATTGCAACACATCCCAAAGTATACTTATGGCTGCCTGTACAGTGGAGGAAGATGGCACTTCCCTTCTTGTAGACGCCCTTCTTATTGTATCCAATATTCATACAATAATCATATTGTGGTTTGTACTTGATCAGATGTTCACCATGACAGCGATGCTTCTGCTTTCTCGTATCAATCATACGATTGTAGTACTTTTTGTCGCCACACCAGTATAGATACTTGTTCAGTTTTTTATATTTCATCTTAGCGCCAGGGTCGCTCAAACGGCCAAAGGCACAGGTGAGTTTGAAGGTTCCGGTTGGAGTTTTCTTATCCCCTTCCCGCTTTTTGCCAATTCCCTTCCTGCCCACATAGGCTGTTGTTTTGATTGTTTTCTTCCATACAAATTCATCGACAGATTCTTTCTCGGATGCTGTCGAGTCTTCGGTTGGTTCAGCCTTCGGAATCCGTTCCTTCTTATAAAGGATAAAATCCGCCTTGTAATGTCCTTTATATTTTACAAAAATGAGTTGATTCACATCTTCATCATTCAGATAAGTTTTAAGAAGCTGATCCCATGTACTTGTCTTGGCAGAAACTGTAATGGATGCTGACACAATCATACCTGTCATCAGGAAAACCAGCAAATACACAAATCTCTGTAGAGGTTTCATCTTATTTGTCTTTAGTACCGAAGCTGATTCCTGCTAATTTACCTTCTGTAATTAAGTGGGATTCAGGATCTACATATTTTAACTTGCCTGCGATTTCTTCTAATGGTACACGGATTACTTCGTTATTTTCAATCGCTGCCATCTTACCGAAGTCGCCTTCTAAGATCATCTGAGCACCTGTAGCACCTACACGAGTTGCAAGTACACGGTCTGCTGGACATGGGTTACCACCACGCTGAGCATGTCCTGGGTTAGCTACACGAAGTTCCTGATCGATGATACCGGAAAGACGTTTTGCAAGTTCTTCAGATGCGGAAGTATAACCTTCAGCCGCACGTTTTTTCTTTAATTCTTTCTTAGTAAGTTCTGCATCTTCTTTGGAGATTGCGCCTTCAGCACAAGCGATGATGGAGAATTTCGCACCGCGTTTTTTACGTTTCTTGAGTGCTTTTGCAATTTCGTTGATGTCATATGGGATTTCTGGAAGTAAGATGATGTCACATCCGCCAGCGATACCAGCGTATAATGTTACCCAGCCTACTTTATGTCCCATAACTTCAACGATAAATACACGGCTGTGAGAGGAAGCTGTTGTGTGGATCATATCGATGTATTCTGTAGCGATATTAACAGCAGATTCGAAACCGAATGTGATTTCTGTTCCCCATAAGTCGTTGTCGATTGTCTTAGGCATACTTACTACATTGAGGCCATTCTCGCGAAGTAAGTTTGCAGTTTTCTGAGAACCGTTACCACCTAAAACTACAAGACAGTCTAAACCTAATTTGTGGTAAGTCTGTTTCATCAGTTCTACTTTGTCATTACCATTCTCATCTGGTGTACCCATTAATTTGAATGGACATCTGGAAGTACCTAAGATTGTACCACCCTTGTTGATGATTCCTCGGAAATCTTCTGCTCCCATAACTTTGAAATTAGAGTACATAAGACCTTTGTAACCATCCTGGAAACCGTAGATTTCTACATCTTTTCTCTGTGCATAAAGACCTTTTACGATACCACGCATAGTTGCGTTGAGCGCCTGGCAGTCACCGCCAGAAGTTAACATACCAACTTTTAACATAATTCCATCCTCCGTTAAATATTTTTTAAATTACTTATTATTATACAATTAATTGAGTATTCATACAATGCTACATGCCATCAAATTTCAGAATTCTTGCCATCATTTCCTGTAAAAGTGGTTCAAATTCAGTGCCGATGTCGATTCTGTTCATGTCAAAATTCGCATAGTAGAAATAACTGCCCTGTGTGCCGAGCATAATCTTATCTCCCTCTAATGGCTCATTGGCAAACAGAATGCGTCTTGAGACCTTCTGTTCTGTTTCTTCAACAATTGCAGCCAGCTCTGGGGAGATGGTATATCCTAAAATTGTCATAAAAAATCCTCCCTACATAATCAAGTCATTTTTGTTGAAAATACGGGCTTTTTCAGCCCTATGTATCTCAGAAAATAAGCCGGGGTTACGAGCATTTCAATGTATCAGGTACTAAAATAGCGGATAAAGGGTACACAAAATAAAACGT
>JAZLGR010000013.1:0-2422 GCA_045616445.1 Candidatus Fimousia sp.
GATCTTCTGGTTCAGAGTTTTGAACTAATAGTTAATAATCATGATGCCATAAAGGATGCACCAGAGCTTACCTATGTGTCCGTTGAATCCGGGGATGAAGTGAATTATAATGAGGTAAGAACAATTACCTATTGTCTTGCCATCGCATCTATCGCATTTGTATTCGGAGGAGTGCTGATTCTTGGTACTATACTTCAGGAAAAGCAGGATCATGTATATTCCAGAATTCTTCTTACAAAAGCTAACAAGGCAAGCTATCTTTTGTCAAAAATTATTCTTGTTGTGGGAATCTCATTATTTCAGGCATTGGTTATGCTGATTTCCTTTTCTGTTTTGGTCAAGGCGAATATCGGTATTACAACCTTTCAGTTTTTCATCATTGTGCTGATGGAAGGGCTTATCTTTAATTTCCTGAGTGTATGCGCAGGATTGTATTGCAGATCTATGGTGGGAAGTGCATTCCTTTCTTTTGTAATATGGAGTATGTCCGCACTTCTTTCCGGATCCTATTTTGATATCGCCGGAGCAAGTGAGAATTACAAGAGAGTGGCACTGCTTATGCCGGAAAGATGGGCTATGTTTTCGGTATCCAGATTCCAGAACGGAAGAGCAGGCGGATATTCTTTGATACTTTGCGCCACCATGGCTTATCTGGTTATCATATTCGTGGTAGGTATATTAGGATTAAAACTTAACGAAGAAGAGTAAGTCAGGCAAAGCCTGAGATGGGGGCTTAGAATGGAAAGACATCTTAGAAGTTTTTACTTTGTTATCGTAAAATTTGTGGGTATTCTCAGCCTGGTGATCTGGGGAATCACGCAATCACCGGAATCCACAACTGTGGCGGGAGGAGAATTCCTTCTGGGAGCATTATTTTTGTTGAGCTCCGTGATGACTGACATAGATACAAAACGCAGACTTATATGGAACGTGGGAGCAGGAATACTGGCAGCAATTGCCGTATTCCTATTTCCTGTTATTGGAATTTATTTTGCCGGTATTGTATTTTTGGATATCGTATCCGGTATGGCGGTTACTTTCTATTTGGGAAGTTACCTGATCGTAATTGCGGCATATTGGTGGAAGCATAATGTTGGATTGTGTTTTCTGATCACATCTTTTCTTTTTCTGCTTTATCTTCAGAACTATAAGATCATCGGTTGGTATAAGAAAATTGTGGGAGAGAATATTGAAACGGAATCACAGTTGAAATCGGACATGGAACATAGTAATGTGGCGCATAAAAACGAGATGCGTGAGTCCCGTCTTCGATATGATAACGAACTGTTGGAGGAGAAGTCGCGTATCTCTCAGGCCCTGCATGATAAGCTGGGACACAGTATAAATGGTTCCTTATACAAGCTGGAAGCTGTGAAGGTGCTGATGAATAAAAAACCGGAAGAGAGCGAGAAGATTCTACAGGAGGTCATTGATAATCTTAGAGGAAGTATGGACGAGATCCGTGTGATCATCCGTAATGAACGACCGGACAAAAAGCGGATGGCATTAAAGTCGCTGCATGCTCTCTGCAGTGAATGCGAAGAGCAATACAATATAAAGACAACACTGGATGTGAAGGCGGATGATAAAACCATACCGGAGAACATTTGGGACGTTATTCTGGATAATTCCTTTGAAGCCGTTACCAATGCACTGAAATATTCCGGCTGCAGTGAAATCAGCATCAGTATTATGGCATTAGGCGAGGTCGTCAGATGCGTGATCAAAGATAACGGTAAAGGTGCGGAGAATGTAGTGGACGGTATGGGTATTCAGGGTATGAAACAAAGAGTACGAAATGTGAAGGGCTACTTTGATATAGAGACGTTAGGCGGATTTACCATTAATATGATCCTGCCTATTAAGGGAAAAGAGGGGAAACAGAATGGAACCGATTAAAGTTATTATTGTTGATGACAGCGATTTTGTAAGAGACGGAATGCGTATTATTTTGGAAATCGATGAAGATTTTGACGTCATTGGCTGCGCTGCCAACGGTCAGGAGGCAATTGATCTGGCCAGACAGAATAAGTGTGATGTGGTTCTAATGGATATACAGATGCCGGTAATGGATGGCATTGCTGCAACGAAGTTTTTCGTGGAAGAGGACCTGGGTAAGGTTATGATCCTTACCACATTTGATGATGATGATCTGGTAGCCCAGGCAATTAAAAACGGTGCCAAGGGATACCTTATTAAAAATCACAAACCGGAAGAACTGAAGCAGATGATTCGTTCCATCCATCAGGGAGTTCACATCATGGATGAGAAAGTGTTCGACAAGTTCGTGGATGTGGGAATTAAGCCAAACAGCAACTTCAGCAAGGATAACTACACTTCCAGGGAAATGGAAATCATCGAAGCAGTAGCGTCAGGCCTTTCCAATAAAGAGATTGCGGAAAAACTCTATATTTCAGAAGGA
>JAZLGR010000014.1:0-70243 GCA_045616445.1 Candidatus Fimousia sp.
AGAAACATATGCCCGTATCCGGGCTGATCATAGAACCGCGGGGCACGCGGGGATAGCTTATTGATACTTGTCTCATTAGAGACATTGAGTAAGAAGCCCCCACTTCAAGCTTGTAAAGGTAAGTGGTGGGAGTATGTCACGAACCCAGCCGAAGGTGCAGAGACAGATCTTTGTGAGACGATATTTTCACATGGATTCTGTAGAAACTCTGGCAAAGACATTTGGATGTTCCGAAAGTAAGATCAAATCCATCTTATTTCGCATGAGAGGAAAATTAAAAATCTATCTCGAGAAAGAAGGGTATGCATTATGACAGGAGAAAAATTATTGGATGCTTTCGAATTTCTTGATTCTAAGTACATCGAAGAAAGCAACATCGAAGATACTATAATAGAAGGAAAAACAAATCAAAAACATAGATTCAGAAGCAAAAAACCATTCCTTATTTTGGTGGCAGTCTTTGTCTTTGCTTTCTCTATGATGGCCATGGCGGCTCAGGAAAATCAGTGGGACATTGCAATCTTAAATTACATGGGACTTAGTCATGTAGATACTACCCAGCTTGCAGATGGCATGGTTACCATTAGAGCGAAAGATACCCAGATGGTGAAGAATGAAAAGACTGGTAAAACCGAAAAAATCACATTTACCGCTGAATCCTCCATTGGTGACCGTAGGAATGCTTACATTCGCATCATGACCAATATTAAGATGCCGAAAAACTACAATCCAAAAACCGATTACCTAATTTGCAGTAATTGGACCACAGATATCCGCAACAAGCCTCAGGGCATGCCAACTATGTATGGTGGAATGCTGGAAAGTTTTGTGGAGAATGGATATTTTGGTATGATAATGAGTCTGTCCGATGTGAAAAATCTCAACAAAAGCTATGTAGAGACGAACCTTGGTGGAGACATCTACCTCTATCACGATCTTGGCATGGAGGAAGGAGGCAAACCGAAGGAACTGCTCTACAAAGGTGAGTGGAAGCTTAATTGGAAATATTCTTATAAGGCAGAACAGAGAACGGTGAAGGTGAGCAAGGCAATCAATGTCGATGAGTTCTTCTGCAAGATTAAAAATGTTGTCATCACCCCATTGGAAGTGAAAGTCATCATCGACGCACCATATAAGGCGAAGGATATGGAGTTTGGGGATATTATCATCACATCAGTAACCCTTAAGGACGGTAAGGAAATCACCTTGAGCCAAAAAGGTGGCGGTGGTGGTATGAGTACTGGAAGAAGATGGTTCTTCCCATTCCCTTCCTGTCACATGACGGTCTACGAATCCTTTGAAAGATACGACGTTGTAGTCAATCCGTACGATGTAACCGCGATCACGGTGAATGGAGAAAAAATTAAATTAAAGTAATTATTTACACATTGCGTATATAAGGAAAATGCGCTATAATATACACAACGTGTAAGCGGAGAGTGGGAATAAAATGAATAATGACACATTAACAAAAAGTCAAATTGAAATTAAAAAAATGAGAGAACTGTCAGGAATGAACAGAAAAGAGTTCTGTGATTATTTTGATATTCCATATCGAACAGTTACCGAATGGGAAAGAGGAAATCGTAATGCACCAGCATATGTTTTGAGGTTATTAGAGTACTATTTACGCACAGAAAAGATGCTTGTTGGAAATACTAAAGAACAAGATAATAATAGTTAAGATATATTATCATTTAGAAAATGGGCAGCCATTGCATTTGTCAGAGATTAGAATTTTTTACATAATAAAAGATCGCAGAGAAATCTGCGATCTTTTTTTGGGTAATTATATATAAGATTATTTAGCTAAGAGCTCTTTTAAGTTCTTGGATACTTCTTCGTAAACCATGGTTGCATCGTCAAATGGAAAACCAGCTGCGTTCATGCGGTTTACTAAAGAATCGAGTTCCTGAATATAATTTTCTAATTTTGTTGTTAATGTTAAGTCCTTATTCATAATGTATATCCTCCTGTATATAAAAAAGTTGTTTCGATCAGATTTGAATTATCTTTATGATTGTATTATAATTGATACAATACCATTTGTAAAATTGATAATATCGTTATATGTAAACGAAAACTTCGATAGTTAATGAGGTGCCTTATATGGACGTGAATGTATTTAAGACCTTTATGGCAGTATGTGAATATGGAGGGTTTTCTGCAGCAGGAAAAAAGTTAGGCTATTCCCAGTCTACAGTTTCTTCCCAGATCAAGCAGCTTGAAAGGGAACTGGATGTGATCTTATTTGACCGGATCCGGCACAATGTGACCCCGACGGCAGAGGGAGAGAAGGTACTCCACTATGCCAGAGCCATGCTCCGGCTTTATCAGGAGATGGAAGCAGATATTCATTCCAAGGAAGAGATTACGGGAGAAATCAGGCTGGCCGTGTCCGAGTCTATCTGCGCCAGATATTTTAAGGAAGATTATCTGGCTTTTCATGAGTTATATCCAGGCATCAATTTAAAGATTCACCAGAGCGGTACTGGAAGAATGTTCGACAGCCTGAGAAAGAATGAGGTGGACATCGTATTTACTTTGGATTCTCATATCTATGATTCGGAATTTATCATCTGTGGAGAATCCTTAGAGGAGGTACACTTTGTGGCATCACCCAACCATCCGCTGGCAAAGGCTGAAAAACTGACTTTGAAGGAAATCGTCAACGAGAAGTTTTTTCTCACCGAAACCAACATGAGTTATCAGAAATTATTGAATGCCAGACTGGCATCAGAATCCCTGGAAATCCACCCGGTACTAGAGGTTGGAGATCCAAATCTCATCTGTGCGATGTTAAAGGAAAGCGATGAGATATCATTCCTGCCAGACTTTATTACGAAACGCTATATTGGCGATGGCCGTCTGGTCTACCTCCCGGTGGAGGATTGCCAGATTGCTGTGTGGACCCAGATGCTGATGCATAAGAATAAATGGACGTCCCCAGCTATGGAAGCCTTTGTGGCATATTATAGGGATATCATTACAAAGTAGAATAAAATAGGAGATATAGTATGGCAAATCAATTTTCCAGAACGGAATTATTATATGGAAGAGAAAAGATGAACAGATTATACAACGCCAGAATTGCCGTGTTCGGTGTTGGAGGCGTGGGTGGATACACCATCGAAGCTCTTGTGAGAAGCGGTGTGGGTGAAATTGACATTATTGACAGCGACCAGGTGGCATTTTCCAACTTAAATCGACAGATCATTGCGACCCACGATACCATTGGACGCGATAAGGTGGATGTGATGGAAGAACGAATTTACCAGATCAACCCAGACTGTATCGTTCACAAGCACAAGATGTTCTACCTGCCGGAGACGAAAGACCACTTTGACTTTACCCAGTACGATTACGTGGTGGATGCCATTGACACGGTGGCTGGCAAAATCGGCATCATTGTCCAGGCGAAGGAGGCTGATGTTCCGGTGATCAGCTCCATGGGTGCTGGCAACAAGCTCCATCCAGAGCTTTTTGAAATTGCAGATATCCATAAAACTTCTGTCTGTCCGCTTGCCAAGGTGATGCGTAGGGAATTAAAAAAGCGTGGCATCAAAAAATGTAAGGTGGTTTACAGCAAAGAATTACCATTAAAACCAATCCCACCGGAAGGAGAAACGGCAGAGAGCAAAGGAACTGCCGGCAGAATGGCGCCGGGCAGCAGTGCATTTGTCCCAAGTACAGTTGGACTGATCATTGCCAGTGCGGTCATCAATGACTTAACCGAAGTCAATGCATAGAAAGGAGATTGCCTATGTTTGCATGCAAATCCTGTGGTGGCGGCAGTTCCCACAGCAGTGGTGGCGGTGGTCAGCATAAATTTTAAACTGAATCAAGAAGATAAAAAGAGAAAACCTCGGGAAGCATCGCTTTTCGAGGTTTTCTAATGGTTGTATTTATATAGAAAAACTTGCTATAGGGATACCCTATATCCAGAAATAGCTAAATCCTACTTGAATAATAGGAAATAAGTGGTATAATAGACAATACAAAGTGAAAAAACATACCAATATGGTAGGAATAAAGAACATAAATCAGGAGGATCTATATTATGGCTATCTACAAAGGAACAATCGGATTAATTGGTAACACACCACTCGTTGAAGTAACAAACATTGAAAAGAACTTAGGATTAGAAGCAAGAGTACTTGTGAAATTAGAATATTTTAATCCGGCAGGAAGCGTAAAAGACCGTATCGCCAAGGCAATGATCGAAGATGCAGAAAGCAAAGGATTATTAACAGAAGGTTCCACAATCATCGAACCGACATCCGGAAACACAGGAATCGGCCTTGCAGCAATCGCAGCTGCAAAGGGATACAGAATCATCTTAACTATGCCGGAAACCATGTCTGTGGAAAGAAGAAACATCTTAAAGGCCTATGGAGCTGAAATCGTATTAACAGATGGAGGCAAGGGAATGACTGGTGCCATCGCAAAAGCAGAAGAGCTCGCAAAAGAAATCGAAGGAAGCTTCATTCCTGGACAGTTTGTAAACCCAGCAAACCCAGCAGTACACAAAGCAACAACAGGTCCTGAAATCTGGAGGGATACTGAAGGCGAAGTTGATATCTTCGTAGCAGGTGTTGGAACAGGCGGAACCCTTACTGGAACAGGCGAATACTTAAAAGAACAGAAACCGGAAGTAAAGATCGTAGCAGTAGAACCATCCGGATCCCCAGTACTCTCCACTGGCAAGGGCGGCGCACATAAGATTCAGGGAATCGGTGCTGGCTTCGTTCCAGATGTATTAAACACAAAGATTTATGATGAAATTCTTCCAATCGACAACGAAGATGCATTCTCAACAGGCAAATTAATTGCAAAAGAAGAAGGCGTATTAGTAGGAATTTCTTCCGGTGCTGCACTTTACGCAGCAATTTTGTTAGCAAAAAGACCAGAAAACAAAGGAAAAACAATCGTAGCGTTATTACCAGACAATGGAGACCGTTACTATTCTACTCCATTATTCCAGGATTAATTCGAACGATATCCTTTATATAGAAAAAAGAGGGATAAACAATGGCAAAATTAGAAAGAAAAGACAGAAATTTAAGATTTGAAACATTACAGTTACACGTTGGACAGGAAAATCCAGATCCAGCATCTGATGCAAGAGCGGTACCGATTTATCAGACCACATCCTATGTATTCAGAAATTCTCAGCATGCAGCAGACCGTTTTGGTCTTGCTGATGCAGGCAACATCTACGGACGTCTGACAAACTCTACTCAGGGCGTATTCGAAGATCGAATTGCTGCTTTAGAAGGCGGTGTTGCAGGTCTTGCAGTTGCATCCGGTGCAGCAGCAATCACTTACACCATTGAAGCCCTCGCAAGAGCAGGTGAACATATCGTAGCACAGAAGACAATCTATGGTGGCTCCTCCAATTTACTTGCTCACACCTTACCATTATATGGAATCGAGGCAACATTCGTAAATGCCCATGATCTTGCAGAAGTAGAAGGTGCCATCCAGGAGAATACAAAGGCAGTGTACCTTGAAACCCTTGGAAATCCAAACTCTGATATTCCAGATATCGATGCCATTGCAGAAATTGCCCACAAACACGGCATTCCAGTAGTCATCGACAATACATTTGGAACACCATACCTCATTCGTCCAATCGAACACGGGGCAGACATCGTTGTTCATTCCGCTACCAAATTCATTGGTGGACATGGTACATCATTAGGCGGTGTGATCGTTGACGGCGGAACATTTGACTGGGCAGCATCCGGCAGATATCCTTGGATTTCCGAGCCAAATCCATCCTATCACGGTGTAAAATTCACAGAAGCAGCAGGCCCGGCAGCATTTGCAACCTACATTCGTGCTATCTTACTTCGTGACACAGGTGCATGTATCTCCCCATTCAATGCATTTATCTTATTACAGGGAACAGAAACACTTTCCCTTCGTTTAGACCGTCATATTGAAAATACAAAGAAGGTTGTGAAATACTTAAGCAATCATCCACAGGTTGAAAAGGTGAATCATCCATCCCTCCCTGATCACCCAGACCATGAAATCTATGAACGCTATTTTCCAAATGGTGCTGCCAGCATCTTCACCTTCAACATTAAGGGTGGACAGGAAGAAGCCCACGCATTCATTGATAACTTAGAAATCTTCTCCCTTCTGGCAAATGTAGCCGACGTAAAATCCTTAGTGATCCATCCGGCAACTACAACACACAGCCAATGTACAGAAGAAGAATTATTAGATCAGGATATCAAACCAAATACCATCAGACTTTCCATCGGAACGGAACATATTGACGATATCCTTCAGGATTTAGAAGAAGCATTCAAAGCAATTCAGTAAATAAGTAAATAAGAACATAAGAAAAGGCTATCACAGCGACGTGATAGCCTTTTTTGATCTGCAGATATGAAATATTATCTTTTTGGAACTTCTACCTGGGTGGTGATGGTTACCTTTTCATAGAGATAAACATCGGTTGCAGTGTTAGTTGCACCACTTGTTTTTGTAGCATTCAGGTAGTAGAGCTTACCGTTGGATGTTTTTTTGGAAATCTGGTATTTACCATTACCTAAATTGGAGATTGCCAGTGTTTCGCCGGTTGTATTGAACTGAGCAGTACTGGAAATCTTGATATACAATCCGTTATTGCTGATTTTTCCACTTGTGGCAGAAGCGAAGTTCCATAAGAACTTGTTTTCTACGGTGCCATTAGGTAAAGTCAGTCTTCTATTGCCTGCAGTTGCATTGATCTTGGTAGCAGTGCCGTTGTTATTGCCGATGACAGATACAGAACCGTTGTTGCCGGAAGCAATGATGTAGGATTTGCCTGCCTGGATAGAATTGGCCAGCTGCCATACTTCTTCAGTTACTGTGATAATCTCAGTTTCTGGTTCCGGTTCTGGTTCAGGCTCTGGTTCAGGTTCAGGATCCGGCTGTGCAGGCTGTTCTGGTTCAGTAACGTTCTGATCGGAACTACCTGGTGCAGGAACAGTCACAGTGATGGTTGTTTTTTCATATAAATATACATTCTGTGGACTTCCTACCGGAGGAGCAGTCAGATTGGTTCCAAGGTAGTTGCTGCCATAGCTTAATCGGTAAGCACCGTTACCTACTCTTGTTATGTTGATATTTGGGCCGTAATCTCCAACAATGTTAGTGCCGTTGGATGTGCCCCATAATTCGATGTAGCGACCGTTATTTGTCTTGTCGTTGTGAATCTTGCCAGAGGAGCTGCTATCGAATGTCCATGCAAAGTAATCTTCGCCTTTTAAGTTGGAGCCGCCGTCAAAATTAGAAGTTAAGATACCATCAGCAACAGATGCGTCAGCACGTAACACAGTCCAGTCGTTGTGACCCATTACTTTCACGGAACCATTGTTACCGGAAGCGATGAGATATTTCTTTCCAGCCTGAACAGAGTTAGCTAATTTCCACACTACTTTTGTTTCTGTCACTGTTCCAGATTCATTACCATTGTTTCCAGGATTGGTTGTGCCATCATTGACAGATGCCTGGTTTAACAAGCCAGCAAGCATGATTACAGCACCAACACCTTTGGCTTCATTGGTTGTGTAGGTGGAAGTAGTATATCCGGATGCATTGGTAGTTACGCCGGAAGATCGATAAGTATCGATGACAGAATAGTTGCCGTTAGAACCTGTCATCTTGGTTGTAGCAATGCCGTTAAATGCTTTCACGCCGGCATCATAGTATTTGGAATCGGTTACCCATCCATTCTGGAATGCTTTGACCATGGCATAAGCAAACATGGCAGAACCGGAAGTTTCTAATTTGTTGCCGCTTAAGGATGCGTTATAAGCAGTTACGTTGTACCACAGTCCGGTTGACTGATCCTGATATCTTAATAAGCCATCAAATAATGTAGGTAACTGGTTGATTAATGCGGTTTTGGAGGAACCATTTGGCATCATGGAGATGACATCAACTAAAGCCATCACGTACCATCCTTCTCCACGGGACCAGGTAATACCATTGGTTCTTCCGGAAGAAACAGAGTATCCATGATCTAAAAGTCCGGTGCTGGAGTTTCTCATATTGTTGTAAATCCAGTTAAAACGGTTGAATACGCCATTGTAAATGGTGGAAGAAGAAACGGTGGAGCCATTTCTGGATTTTAAGGTTAATTTACCGGCATCAATAGCTTTTGCACATTCCATTAAGAATGGCTGTGCCATATAAAGTCCGTCCAAACCGATTGGATAATTCTGCCAGGAAGAAGATACGGTAGTTGTGTTGTCCTGTTTGTGAGCAAAGTTGCCGCCACAGTTGGAGTAGCTGATCTGCTGTTCCAGATAGTTGTAATATTTCTGGATGGCACTCTTATATTTGGATGCATTGGAAGTTCCAAGCAGGTCAAATAATGCTCTCATAGGTTCACAGGAATCTAAATACCCGGATTTTGTTTTGCCGCTCTGAATGTTTACGATGGAACCATCGGAACTGATATTGGCATTGTAAAAATTGTTGGCGAAGTTTGTGTTCGTACTTCCGCCAAGGTCTAACAGTGCATCCATCATGAATCCGTTATAGTAGGTCCAGCTGTAGGATTTACCTTCGGTGTCCCAGTTGAATCCACCTGTAGAAGAAGATGGATTGTTGGCATTTCTTAACTGGTTGGCATAACTGATGACTTTGTCAACATTTGCTTTCGTTGGAGATGTGATGGTTCCGTTCACGGAAGCAAATACATTGGCAGGAAACATCAGAATAAAGACCAGTAAGAATGTTAATAATTTCTTACAGTTTTTCATTTGTTTTGTACCCTCCTTATGTCTTAAACGTTACAAATGAGTTATAAATACGTTACTAATAGGTCTCTGATGAGTCTCTATAACGTCACATCGCCATCATAACATGTTTGTGTTCCTTTTACTAGTATTTTCTATTTATTCAATATTCTATATTAATTGCTACAGAAAAACTTGTGATATATGATATAATCATTCACATATTGTAATGAAGAAAGGAATGTGACAATATGAGTGGTTATCAACTGATTGCCTTTGACATGGATGGCACATTATTAAATAGTAGAAAAGAGATTGAAGAAGAAACCTTAAAAGCAATACACAAAGCCAGGATGGCAGGAAAGACAGTGATTCTGTCAACTGGCCGAGGCCCATCCGAGCTGGCAGATTATGAGAGGCAGCTTGATGATGTGGAGTTTTATAACTGCATCAGCGGAGCATTGATCTATGATACAAAAAAACAGGAAGCAGTATCTTCCATGGCTATGGATCAGAATGTTGTAGTTAAGTTAATGGAGATTTCCAGACAGGAAGATATTATGATTCAGTTTCTCAATGAGGATTCCACAGTAGAATATGGCTGCTGGACCCACATGGAGGATTATCATATGGGAATCTATAAATCCATGTTTGAAAGAGTGGCAGTGATGAAAGAAGATGTCAGAGAATGGTTTCTGGTGCAGCCAAAGGATATGGAGAAGATTAATTTTTATCATAGAGATCCGGAAGCAAGAGAAAGAACAAAAGCCCGCGTATTAGCGGCTGGATTACCGGTTGAGATGGTTTATGCAGAGGCAACCTCTCTGGAGTTTAGCGCCAGAGGTGTCAGCAAGGGCACCGGACTTCGCAAACTTTGTGAGCATCTTGGTATCTCCATTGAAGAGACCATTATGGTGGGAGATGCGGACAATGATATTGAAGGATTTAAGGCAGCAGGCCTGGCCATCGGTATGGGTAATTCCAAGCCAAGCATCGCTCCATATGTGGATGTCTATGTGGCAGATAATGATCACGGTGGATGTGTGGAAGCAATAAATCGGTATTTGCTGGCAGAATCCTAAAGAAATTCATTCTATTGTATAACAATATATGTTATGATGATTCTATATAATATGTTCGGGAGAGATTGTTATGAATAGTAAATTATCAGGCAAGATGAAATCGTTAATTGCAGTAGTAGCAGTGGTTTTATTATCCTCTGTTGGAGTGAATGTGGCAGATGTGGATCTTCCATTTCTTTCAGGTGGAGATACCGCCATTACCCAGACAGTAGAGGATAACAACAATAAGAAGACTGAAGCTCCATCCACCCAGGAGGTGGCACAGGAACCGGAATATGAATTCAAGAATGAACAGTTGCTAAAGCAGCATTGGGATAAGCATGGAGAAGAGTTTGATTATGACTCCATCGACGAATATGTGGCTGGAGCAAACCGTGTCATCAATTCTGAAGATGCCCTTCATAAATATGAAAAGGAAGACGGCGACGACGTATATTATTTAGAAGACACCAACGAATTCGTAATTCTTTCTACTAGTGGATACATCAGAACTTACTTCAAACCATCTAGTGGAAAGAGATATTTTGACAAACAGTAGTAAATGTTACGAAAATGTTACAAAAATTATAAATAATTGTTTACAAATAGGACCTCCTGTGATAGAATACAAAATGTAAACAGACTATATTTCGGAGGTATATTATGAAACGTACATTTTCTATTAGAGTAATCGCATATATTTTAGCAGTCATCGTAACATTTGGAGCAACTTTAGCAACAGCATCTGAAGTAACATCCGCGGCAGTGATCAAGGAAGCGCAGGTTGGTGAAAGTAATACAACAAGCGCAATCGGAGACAGCTCAACAAAGAAGAAATCTACAAAGAAGGTTTCCAAAAAGGCAACTGGCAAAAGAGCAAAAGTTGTTGCTTATGCTAAAAAGTTTAAAGGCAATCCATACCGCTACGGTGGATCTAGTTTAACACATGGAACTGACTGTTCCGGATTTGTAATGTCAGTATACAGACATTTCGGATACAAGCTTCCTCATTCCTCTTCTGCAATCGCTACTAAGGGAAGAAAGGTAGCATACAGTGCGAAAAAACCTGGCGACATCATCTGTTATTATGGACACGTAGCAATCTACATCGGTGGTAACAAGATCATCCATGCTAGTAATAGAAAGACAGGTATCTGTATCCGATCTAATCCAAAATACAGAAAAGTTCGTTGTGTAAGAAGATTAATTTAAGTGAATAAGTAGGACGAATAGGGTCAGTACACTATGTGTGCTGACCCTTGTTTTTTACAGATTAGTACAAAATCTGGGAAAACAACCTATGGACAATGGGTTAAGATAACTAGGTAAATAGTCTGAAAATAAGAAAAATACACAATTCACAAAATTTTGGTAAACATATATAAAAATAAACAAATGTTCTTTACCACACACATGTTTGGAAAGTTATCCCCCAAGTTTATCCACATCATGTGGGTAAAAAGAAATGGCTTTTTTAGGGGAAAAACGGGTTATCCCCCAAGTTATCCACATTATCCACAGAAAATGCGGTGGATTTGGTGGATAATTCATATACGGTAAAAAGAACGGATGTTTTGTGCGAATTGGATAAAAAGCACTTTTTAACAATCTTTTAAATGTTTTGTAACAATATAAAATTCGCAAAATTGTCGAACAATAAGAGTAAAATGTGGTATTTGTAGAAAGTTTCTTAATGATTGAAAACAAATTAGGTTGTGATATAATAGATATACGAAATATCAATTAAAGGAGCGACATATATGCGTTTTATTATCAGTGGAAAGAATATAGAAGTAACCAATTCATTAAGAGCAACTGTGGAAAACAAACTCAGCAAGTTAGAAAAGTTTTTCACAGAAGACACAGAAGTGCATGTGACCTTAAGTGTGGAACGTAACAGACAGAAGATCGAAGTTACCATCCCTATGAAGGGACAGGTAATCCGTGCAGAACAGGATAGCTCTGATATGTATGTATCTGTAGATCTTGTTGTTGATATCATCGAAAGACAGATCAGACGTTACAAGACAAAACTATTAAATCAGAAGTTATCCGGAACAGAATTCAAAAAAGAATTCTTTGAAATTGAAGATGACATTCAGGACGAAACCATCCGCATCACAAAGAGCAAGAAATTTGCAATCAAACCTATGGATGTGGAAGAAGCATGTGTACAGATGGAATTAGTAGGACATACCTTCTTTGTTTTCCGTAATGCAGAAACATTTGAAGTGAATGTTGTGTACAAGAGAAAAGATGGAACATTCGGTTTGATCGAACCAGAATTCTAGAAAAAATCAGCGGTTTCGATAGGATTTTTCCAGAGTATGACAGATTATGACAGGGCACCAGAACGGGTGCCCTGTTTTTGTATGTATAGGAAATGCTTTTAGAATTTCTTCACAAATATTTTATATTCCCATGGATTGACGCTCATTTTTAACAATGTTAGAATATACAAGTGAAACTGTACGCAGTGGACATACAAATTGATAGAAATATAGACCAGATAAGAGATAGGAGAACGATTATGGGTTTATTTGATAAGATATTTGGAACACACAGTGACAAAGAAATCAAACGTATTACAAAGGTAGTGGACAAAATTGAAAGTCTTGAATCTAAGATGGAAAAGCTGTCCGATGACGATTTAAGACAGAACACTGTGATCTTTAAAAACAGACTGGAGAATGGAGAAACACTTGATGACATTCTTCCAGAAGCATTTGCCACAGTTCGTGAAGCAGCAAAACGTACACTGAATATGAGACATTACCGTGTACAGCTCATTGGTGGTATCATTCTTCACCAGGGCCGTATTGCCGAAATGAAAACTGGTGAAGGTAAGACTTTGGTAGCAACCCTTCCAGCATACCTGAATGCATTGAGCGGCAAGGGTGTTCACATCGTTACTGTCAATGAATACTTAGCAAAACGAGATGCTGAGTGGATGGGTCAGATCCATACATTTTTAGGTCTTTCTGTTGGTGTGATCACCAATGATATGAATACTGCTCAGAGACAGGAGATGTACGGCTGCGACATCACTTATGTGACAAACAACGAATTAGGGTTCGACTACTTACGTGACAACATGGTAAATGAAAAAGAACGTCTCGTTCAGAGAGAGTTAAACTATGCCATCGTCGACGAAGTTGACTCCGTTCTCATTGATGAAGCGAGAACACCATTGATTATTTCCGGTCAGAGCGGTAAATCCACAGACCTCTACCGCATGTGCGATATGCTTGCACGTACCATGGAACGAGGCTCCTCTGACGGTGAAATCTCCAAGATCGATGCATTGATGAACGATGTGGTAGAAGAAGACGGAGATTTCCTTGTAAATGAAAAAGATAAGAACGTACTCTTAACTGCAGACGGTGTGGCTAAGATTGAAAAGTTCTTTGGTATCGACAACCTTGCAGATCCGGAACATCTGACATTACAGCATAATATGATCCTTGCTCTTCGTGCTCATAATTTAATGTTCAAGGATAAGGATTACGTTGTAAAAGACAATGAAGTACTCATCGTTGATGAATTCACCGGACGTATCATGCCGGGACGTCGTTACTCCGATGGTCTCCATCAGGCAATTGAAGCGAAGGAACATGTAAAAGTAAACAGAGAATCCAAAACACTTGCTACCATTACATTCCAGAACTTCTTCAATAAATATGCAAAGAAAGCAGGTATGACAGGTACTGCTTTAACAGAAGAAAACGAATTCAGAGAAATCTACGGCATGGACGTTATTGTAATCCCAACCAACATGCCGGTTATTCGTAAGGATCATAACGATTCTATCTATAAAACAAGAAAAGAAAAACTCAATGCTGTTTGTGATGAGATTGAATATTCCCACAGCAAGGGGCAGCCAGTCTTAGTTGGTACCATCACAATCGAAGCATCTGAAGAATTAAGCTTAATGCTTCGCAGACGTGGCATCAAGCATAACGTACTGAATGCGAAATTCCATGAACAGGAAGCAGAAATCGTATCCCATGCAGGGGAAATCGGATCCGTAACCATCGCAACCAACATGGCTGGTCGAGGAACCGATATCAAGCTTGAAGATGGCGTGGCTGAACTTGGCGGTCTGAAGATTATCGGTACAGAACGTCATGAATCCAGACGAATCGATAACCAGTTACGAGGCCGTTCCGGTCGTCAGGGTGACCCTGGTGAATCCAAGTTCTACTTATCCTTAGAGGATGACCTGATGCGTTTATTCGGTTCTGAACGAATGATTGCCGTTTACAACACCTTAGGTATTCCGGAAGGAGAAGAAATCCAGCATAAGACAATCACCAATACCATCGAAAAAGCACAGAAGAAGATTGAAAATAACAACTTTGGTATTCGTAAGAATTTATTAGAATATGACCAGGTAAATAATGAACAGAGAGAAATTATTTACGAAGAACGTCGCCGTGTATTAGACGGAGAAGACATGAAGGATGTAATCCGCAGAATGATGACAGATACGGTTGGTCGTCATGTAGATGCACTGATCAGCGACGAAGTGCCAGTGGAAGAATGGGATGTTCAGAGCTTAAACAGAGAACTCATCCGCATCGCACCATTTGGCAAGATTGAACTGAGTGATGAAGACAAGAGAAATGCAAATCACTTGAAAGAACGTCTTCAGGATCAGATCTTAGCCCTCTATGATGAAAAGGAAAAAGAATTAGAAGATCACGATGTACGTGAAATCGAAAGAATCTTACTGCTTAATATCATTGACCGTAAGTGGATGGATCATATCGATGATATGGACCAGTTACGTCAGGGTATCGGTCTTGCTGCATACGCACAGAGAGACCCATTGGTAGAATATCGTTTCCAGGGATTTGATATGTTCGAAGCGATGACTCAGTCCATTCAGGAAGAAGTCGCAACTGCACTGTTCCATGTTCGTGTGGAAACTAAGGTAGAAAAAGACGAAACTCCTGAAATTACAAGCACAAACAAAGACGAAGCAACCAAGAAAGCTCCGAAAAAACGTAAGGAAGCCAAGATTGGACGTAATGCTCCTTGTCCATGCGGCAGTGGCAAGAAATACAAAAACTGTTGTGGAAGAGGGAAATAAAAGTGGTTGAATTAGATCAGTTTAAGTATAAAATCGGAACATATGAAGAACCGCTCTGTGAATTAGCCGGTGCTCTTGGTTTAGAACCGAAGCAGGAACGAATTGATCAATTGGAAGCCGATATGGAAGCACCTGATTTCTGGGATGATGTTACATCATCCCAGAATGTTATGAAAGAACTGAAGCAGCTGAAGGATGTTGTGGATGCCTACAAGGCGATTTCAGAAACATTTGACGACATCCAGACCATGATCGAGATGGGATATGAAGAGGAAGATGAGGATCTGATTCCGGAGATCAAAGATATGATCGAAGCATTCGAAGCAGATTTCGATGCCCTTCGCATCGGAACATTGTTATCCGGTGAGTATGACAAGGAAGATGCCATCTTAAGCCTGAATGCAGGTGCCGGCGGAACTGAATCCTGCGACTGGGTCAGCATGCTGTTTCGTATGTATTCCAAGTGGGCAGAGAAGAAGGGCTACAAAACCCAGATTCTTGACTATCTGGACGGAGACGTGGCAGGCATCAAATCGGTTACCATGCAGGTTTCCGGTGAAAATGCGTACGGCTTCTTAAAATCTGAGAAGGGTATTCACCGTTTGGTTCGAATCTCTCCATTTAATGCAGCTGGTAAGAGACAGACATCCTTTGCATCCTGCGATATTATGCCGGATATTCAGACGGAGATTAATATTGAGATTGCGGATGACGATATCCGAATCGATACCTACCGATCCTCCGGAGCCGGTGGACAGCACATCAACAAAACCGATTCTGCCATCCGAATCACCCATCTTCCAACCGGAACCGTGGTTCAGTGTCAGAATGAGCGTTCCCAGAAACAGAATAAGGATAAGGCGATGCAGATGTTAAAGGCAAAGCTTTATATTCTGAAGGAAGAAGAGCGCAAGGCAGAGCTTTCTGGTATTCGAGGTGAAGTGATGGATAACGGCTGGGGCAGCCAGATCCGTTCCTACGTTCTTCAGCCATATACTATGGTGAAGGATCACCGCACCAATGAAGAAAGCGGTAATCCATCTGCAGTGTTGGATGGAGCCTTAGATGCCTTCATGAATGCCTATTTAAAATGGGAAAATCTGAAGCAAATCTAAAACAAATATAAAATTAAACTTGTTTATAGTGTCAAAACATGATAGTATTTGTAACTGACGGACATTGTGCTTGTCAGAAAGACACAAATTGAGTGGAGGTTATCATGTCAGAAGATACAAAATATTTTGTGATTCGTAAGAAGGCCGTTCCTGAAGTATTACTCAAAGTAGTTGAGGTACAGAAGATCTTAGATTCTGATCCTGCCAAGACCATTCAGGATGCGACTTATGAAGTGGGAATCAGCAGAAGTTCCTACTATAAATATAAAGATGATATTTTTCCATTCCATGACAGCAAACATGGAAGGAACATTACCTGTGTAATTGAGATGCGAGACTGTCCGGGAATCATTTCCTCGGTTTTGAATATATTCGCACAATATCATACCAATATTCTGACGATCCATCAGGCTATTCCGATCAACGGAGTTGGCGTACTGACATTGAGTGTGGATATTTTATCCATTACAACTGATGTATCAGCCATGCTTGATGAAGTGGAACATTTGGACAGAATTATTAGCGTAAAAATTATTGCAAGAGAGTGAGATAAATATGATTAATATAGCTATTTTAGGTTACGGTACAGTTGGATCAGGTGTATTTGAAGTGTTCCGTACAAACAAGGAAAGCATTGCCAAGCGTGTAGGCGATGAAGTAAACGTAAAATATGTACTGGATATCAAGGAATTCCCTGCAGATGATCCAGTTAATGAAGTATTGACAAGAGATTTTGATGAAATCTTAAATGATGAGGAAGTAAAAATCGTAGTAGAAGTATTAGGTGGTGTGGAACCATCCAATACATGGGCAACCAAGTGTCTCGAACATGGCAAGAGCGTATGTACTTCCAACAAAGAATTAGTTGCAAAACACGGTGCAAGATTAATCGCACTTGCAAAAGAACACAATGTAAATTTCTTCTTTGAAGCAAGTGTTGGCGGCGGTATTCCAATTATCCGTCCATTGATCAACTGTGTAACAGCAGATGAAGTGTTAGAAATTTCCGGTATCTTAAATGGTACTACAAACTATATGTTAACAAAGATGACAGACGAAGGCGCAGATTACAATTCCGTACTTCGTGATGCACAGGCTAAGGGATATGCAGAGCTTCATCCGGAAGCTGACGTGGAAGGCTACGATGCATGTCGTAAGATTGCAATCTTAACTTCCCTTGCATATGGAAAACAGGTTGATTTTGAAGATATCTACACAGAAGGTATCACAAAAATCACTGATATGGATATTACCTATGCAAAAGCAATGAACAAGAAGATCAAGCTTCTCGGCACAAGCTGTGAAATTGATGGAGAGGTTTATGCCATGGTGGCACCTTTCATGATCGGCGCATATCATCCTTTATATAATGTCAATGATGTATTCAACGCTGTATTCGTAAAGGGTAACATGGTTGATGATCTGATGTTCTATGGTAAGGGCGCTGGTAAGCTTCCAACTGCTTCCGCAGTATCTGCAGACGTGGTTGAAGCTGCAAAAAACCTTGGAAGAACATTACCAATCATCTGGGAACAGGATAAATTAGAACTCGCTCCACATGGACAGTTCAAACACAATTTCTTTGTTCGCGTGGAAGATGCAGATGAAGCAATGATCGACCGCATTGAGAATATATTTGGTGGCGTGTTACCAGTCGAACTTCCAGAAGATGAAGTCATTGAAGGTGAATATGCATTTATGACTCCGGTTATGAAAGAAGAAGAATTCAACAGCATTGTGGAAGAATTAGATCAGGTAGTCAGCGTAATCCGTGTAAAATAATCAGTTTTTTAGGAGAAGAGAAATGTTAATTGTTAAGAAGTTTGGCGGAACCTCCGTAGGCAATAAAGAAAGAATCTTCAATGTGGCAAAAAGATGTATTGAAGATTATCAGAAGGGGAATGATATTGTCGTTGTATTATCTGCAATGGGCAAGATGACAGATGAATTGATCGCAGAAGCCCGCGATATCAACCCGAATCCATCCAAAAGAGAGATGGATATGCTCTATACCATTGGGGAACAGAAATCTGTTGCGTTAATGGCAATGGCGATGAATGCCCTTGGAGCTCCGGCAGTTTCTTTGAATGCTTTTCAGGTAGCAATGCATTCCACTAATAAGTATGGCAATGCCCGCCTGAAGAGAATCGATACCGAACGCATCAATCATGAACTGGATCAGAGAAAGATTGTCTTAGTAACTGGCTTCCAGGGAATTGATCAGTACAACAATTATACAACATTGGGTCGTGGAGGTTCCGATACCACTGCAGTGGCCCTTGCAGCAGCACTTCGTGCCGATGCATGTGAAATCTATACAGACGTGGAAGGCGTTTACACTGCTGACCCACGTAAAGTACCAGATGCACGCAAATTAAAGGAAATCACATACAATGAGATGTTAGAGCTTGCAACCCTTGGCGCAGGCGTACTGCACAATCGCTGTGTAGAGCTTGCCAAGAAAAACGGGGTACAGATCATCGTGCGTTCTTCTTTAAATAATGCACCTGGAACCGTTGTCAAATCCTTCACTGCCATGAGAGACCGTGTCGTATGCGGCGTGGCAGGTGACCGTGATGCAGCACGTATCGCTGTTCTTGGTGTAAAGAATGAACCGGGAACTGCATTTAAGCTTTTTAACATTCTTGCAAGACATAACATCAACGTGGATATTATCCTGCAGTCTGTTGGACACGAAGGAAAGAAGGATATCTCCTTTACAGTAAGAGAAGATCTGGTGCAGGAAGCCGTTGAATGTATTAAGAATAACTTTAACAGCAAAAAATATGATTCCATTGACGTGGAAGAAAAGATTGCCATGGTATCCGTAGTCGGAGCCGGCATGTTAGATCATCCGGGCGTGGCAAGAAAGATGTTCCAGGCTTTATATGAAGCAGGCATCAATATTCGCATGATTTCCACTTCTGAAATTCGCGTAACCGTACTCGTAAACGAAGATGAAATGGAAGATGCAATGAGAGCGGCTCACAAAGCATTTGCCTTAGATGAAGAGTAGAACGATGATGAAGAGAGTAGTAAGTTTTGTTTTGATTTTCTGCCTGCTCTTATCCGGATGGAAGTTTCCGGTCATGGTTCATGCAGCAGAGATAACCGCAAAAGTAGATACAACAACCGGTGTGAAGGAGCTTGATAAAGCCATGGGTGATAGCTACAGCGAAGATCCTCATATGGAAGCACAGATCACTCCAAGAGGTGCCCTGCCATCTGCACCAAAGGGAACCATTGCAAAGGGCGTGGATCTCTCCCATCATGACACGGTCACAGATTTTGGCAAGCTTGCAAAGGCTGTCGATTTTGTCATCATTCGTGTGGGATATGGACAGGACATGACCAGTCAGGACGACAGAAAGTTTGAAGAACATGTAAAGGGCTGTCGTGACAACAATATTCCATTTGGCTTATACCTCTATTCCTACGCAACCACAGCTGAGGCAGCCACCAGTGAAGGTGCCCATGCCTTAAGACAGGCCAAGAAGGTTGCCGGGTGGGGTGCGCAGGTATCTCTTCCAATCTATTACGATATGGAGGATGCCGGACAGAAAGCCGTATCCAAGGCGAAGAAGGCAACATTTGCCAAGAATTTCTGTGCACCATTAGATCAGGCTGGATTTACAACAGGTATTTATGCCAACTTAGACTGGTGGAACAACCAGCTGACTGACAGCTATTTTGACACAAAGACCAAGTGGGTGGCACAGTATAATACCACATGCAAGTATACTAAGGAGTATTCAATCTGGCAGTGTGCAGAGGATGCAACCGTTGCCGGTATCAGCAATAAGTGTGATTATAACTATATGATTAAGAATGTCTTCCTTGATGTGCCAAATGCAAACGGGCCGGTGGAATTGGAACCACAGCCGGTAGAAAGAGTGCCGATCAAGAACGCATCCATCGCTGCAATTCCAGAGCAGAATTATACCGGAGACAAGATCAAGCCTGCAGTGAAAGTAACCTATCAGGGTAAAAAGCTGGTGAAGGGAACCGATTATACGGTGAAGCTTTCCAACTATATAATGCCTGGAAAGGCAACCGTGAAGGTGACAGGAATGGGTGCATTCGAAGGAACAAAGACCACTTATTTCTATATCATCCCGTCTGTTCCGGTAGTTAGTTCAGTGAAAGCCACTTCCACTTATGTCAAAGCGACCTGGAAAGAAGTGCCGGGGGCAAGCGGTTACCGCGTAGCCTGGGCGGTGAAAGGAAGCTCTGATTATACAAAGAAGAATACCACAGCCTTCAGCAAGAAGATTACAGGGCTGAAGCATGGAAAAACCTATAAGGTAAGGGTCAGATCCTACGTGATCGTGGATGAGAAGAAGTACTACAGTCCTTATACGGCTGTTACTTATATCAAATATAAATAAGCATAAATATGAATAAACATAAAAATCCCGCAGTTTCAGGACTGCGGGATTGTTGTTTTCACATTCTTAATATTCTAATTTCTTTTCGATGGTTACGGCAAGGGCGCCATCACCGATATGGCAGGATACACTTAAGCTTAATGGAAGAATTGGGATTTCTTCTTCGCTCAGTGGGAAATGTTCCGTTAATTCCCTGCGGAAGGCTTCGGCTGCCTTTGGACATTCTGTGTGGCAGACGCCGATTCTGACATTATCCACTCCGCCAAAACGTTCGTTGGCATCTCTGACTGCCTGTTCTACCATGATCGCACGGCCTTTTTTTGCTGTACGGGCTTTGGCGAAGGAGTCTAACTTTTCACCCTGGATCTGTAATACCGGTTTGATCTTTAATAATGTTGCAAGGGCAGCGGCAGCAGGTGTGATACGACCGCCTTTCTTTAAGTATTTTAAGGTATCCATAACGATATAGATACTGGAATCGAATTTGGTTTCCATTAATCGATCATGTATTTCCTGACCAGTATAGCCCTTTTCTGCCATGCCTTTGGCGTCAAGGACAGAAGAAATCATGGTGTGGGCGATACGTTGGTTATCCACAACGAAGACTCTGCCTTCATATTCGTCCTCAGAAGCTAACATCATGGCTGTCTGACAGCTGCCGGATAAACCGGAGGACATCGGAATGTGGATGATCTGTTCAAATCCCTCTGCAAATAAGTTATCCCAGGTGTCGGTAACTTCTGCAGGAGAAGGCTGGGATGTGGAAACATCTGCGTCCCCCTTTAAAAATGTATAAAACTCTTCCTGAGTTAAGTTGATATCTTCTAAATAAGTTTCGCCATTGATATAGAATGGCATCGGAATGACGGTTACGCCTAATCGTTTCGCTTCCATCTGTGTGATTCCGCTGTTGGAATCCGTTACGATTGCGATGTTCATACTTTACCCCTCCATGTGCTTGTGTAATTATATATTATAAAGATGTTTGATATTATAAATATTTTTAAAAGTGTTATCAAAATTAAAAGTATTGTATCATCTTATAGTGTAAAAGTAAATGACTGCAAATAATTTCTATAATTATTGCTTTTCATAAACCTACTTTTTCGGTATAATAAAGCTTAACGTATTATTAGGAGGATAGGTATACATGTATACAGACAATATTTTAGATTTAATCGGCAATACACCATTACTTAGTTTAAAACCAGCAACAGGCTGTGAAATCTATGCGAAGGCAGAATTTTTAAATCCAGGCGGAAGTATCAAAGACCGTGTGGCTAAGAATATGTTAGTACAGGCTGAAAAGAAAGGCCTTTTAAAACCAGGTATGACCATCATCGAACCAACATCTGGTAATACAGGGATCGGTCTTGCATTCTGCGGCGTTCGTATGGGCTACAAAGTAAAGATCGTTATGCCGGAAAATATGAGTGAAGAACGTAAAAAGCTGATCAGAGGCTTAGGTGCAGAATTAGTATTAACACCTGCAGAATTAAGCATCGACGGTTCCGTTCAGGAAGCACTTCGCATCGCTTCAAGCTCCGATGAATATTTTGTTCCTCAGCAGTTTGAAAATATGGACAACACATGGGCACACTACGAAGGCACTGCAAAAGAATTAGTAGAACAGATTGGAAAGCCAATCGACATCTTCGTATCCGGTGTTGGAAGTGGCGGAACATTAGCTGGAATCGGAAAATATTTATTAGAAATCAATCCAGATACCAAGATTGTTGCAGCTGAACCTATGGGCGTATCTGCATTACTTGGTCAGCAGCCAGGTCTTCACCAGATTCAGGGAATCGGCGACGGCTTCATCCCTGCAATCTTAGATACAGATATTGTTACAGAAGTTGTAGAAGTCAGCGACGAAGATGCCATCGAAACAGCAAGAGAGCTTGCTCGCGTGAACGGTATCTTATGTGGCATCTCCTCTGGATGTAACGTATGGGCAGCAAAGAAATTAGCAGAAAAGTACGGCAAAGACGTTGTCATTGCAACTGTTCTTCCAGACCGTGCAGAAAGATACTTCAGCGTTGATTTATTATAAGACTGGAGACATTCCAAAGGACAAACAGCATGAGGAAGCATATAACCTGCTTCTTCATGCGTTAAAAATGGAATATGGTATCAAAGAGCTTCCCGAAATTGGCAAAACTGATGATGGGAAGCCTTATTTTCTTCACAGTGACATCTGTTTTAATGTGAGCCACACCGACGGGGCCGTGGCCTGCATTGTCAGTGACAAGCCGTGCGGCATCGACATTCAGTCCATCGCCGGGAGCACGCGGGCGGCAAGAAAGGTTTGCTCTGCAAAAGAGCAGGAAGCAATTGTAGCATCAGCAGAACAGAACCGCCTTTTTACCCGTTACTGGGTGCTGAAGGAGGCATTTGTCAAATGTATCGGCACAGGAATCCGAACTGATTTAGCACGCATTGACTTCTCTGAATGCTTAACAGACCAGTTTATGCATGAAAACATGCATTTTACCGTAATTGAGAATGATAAATTCATTCTGGCAGCCTGTATTTACTGACAATTTGCAAAATAATTTAAAATTATACGAAAAAATATTCGTAAAAAATGAATAAAAATTCGTGACAGAATACCAAATTTGATGTAAAATTAAACTTGTTAAAAAATCACGAGGATGTGGCACATTTTCATGAGGAAGATGTGCCATTTTTTATAATATTGGAAAGGAAGTGGCAATTTCCAATGTTATAAAAGTCCCCGTTATATTTCAGGAAGGAGAAGGATAAAATGAAAAACAAAAGAATTAGTCATAAGCTGATTCCACTTATGATCATTTTCGTGTTAATCATGGGTTTAATGACAGGTTGTGGTTCTAAGAAGAGCAAGATTGAAGCATCTCCTGTATATAGCGTAGATGATTTAGCGAATAAGACAATCGGTGTGCAGCTTGGAACAACCGGTGATATCTATGCATCCGATATTGAAGGAGCAGATGTTCAGAAGTTTAACAAAGGAGCAGATGCAATTCAGGCATTAAAACAGGGCAAAGTAGATGCGGTTATCATCGACGAACAGCCTGCAAAAGCATTTGTAAGTCGTAATGAAGGTCTGTTAGCAATTTTAGATGAAGCATTTGTAACAGAAGAATATGCGATTTGTTTTGCAAAAGAAAACACAGGACTTCAGGATAGTGTAAATAAGGTTTTAGCAGAATTAAAAAAAGACGGTACTTTAGACCAGATTATTGGTAACTACATTGGAGATGACACAAAGGGCAAACAGCCATATGAATCTCCAGAAGATATCCACTATGAAGGCAAATTAATCATGGCTACAAATGCAGAATTTGAGCCTTATGAATTCTTACATGAAGGTGAAATCGTTGGTATCGATGCAGAAATGGCAAAAGCCATTGCTGACAGATTAGGTATGGAACTTGAAATCCAGAATATCCAGTTTGATTCCATCATCACAGCAGTACAGTCTGGTAAAGCAGATATGGGTATTGCTGGTATGACAGTAACAGAAGACAGATTAAAGAATATCAATTTCTCTGATCCATATACAACAGCAAAACAGGTAATCGTTGTCAGACCAGGTGAAGTTGGTGCATCTCCAGTTGCAAATGCAGATGACTTAGCAGGCAAGAAGATCGGTGTACAGCTTGGAACAACAGGCGATATCTATGCTTCTGATATTGAAGATGCGAATGTTCAGAAATTCAACAAGGGAGCAGATGCAGTTCAGGCATTAAAACAGGGTAAAGTAGATGCAGTCATCATCGATGGACAGCCAGCGAAGGCATTCGTTGATCGTAACCGTGACTTATCTATCTTAGATGATCCATTTGTAACAGAAGAATATGCAATCTGTATTGCAAAAGGCAATTTAGATCTTCTTGATGATGTCAATAAAGCATTGGCAGAATTAAAAGAAGAGGGTACTTTAGATCAGATTGTTGGAAACTATATTGGAGACGATACAAAGGGCAAACAGCCATACGTATCTCCAGAAGACATCAAATACGATGGAAAATTAATCATGGCAACCAATGCAGAATTCGAACCATATGAATTCTTAAGCAAGGGCGAAATCGTTGGTATCGATGCTGAAATGGCAAAAGCGATTGCTGATAAATTAGGAAAAGAGCTTGAAATTCAGAATATTCAGTTTGATTCCATCATCACAGCAGTACAGTCTGGTAAGGCAGACATGGGTGTTGCCGGTATGACAGTAACAGAAGACAGATTAAAGAACATTAACTTTACAGATCCATATACAACAGCAAATCAGGTAATCATTGTAAGAAATGGTAAATCTGCAACAGCATTTGACTTAAAAGAAAGTATCTACAACAACTTCCAGAAGGATAGCCGTTGGAAATATATCACAAATGGTCTTTTAGTAACTCTTCGTATTACATTCTTTGCAGCGATCATGGGTATTGTATTAGGTTTCTTAATTGCCATTGCTCGTTCTTCCTGCGACATGACTGGTAAAGCGAAACTTCTTAACTGGATCTTAAAAGCATACTTAACTGTTATTCGTGGTACACCATCCATGATTCAGTTGCTGATTATTTTCTATGTAATCTTTGCTTCCGTTAATATCAATAAGACATTTGTTGCTACATTGGCATTTGGTTTGAACTCTTCTGCATACATCGCAGAAATCGTTCGTGCAGGTATCATGTCCATCGACCCTGGTCAGTTTGAAGCAGGTCGAAGCTTAGGATTTACTTATGCACAGACCATGAGACATTTTATCATGCCACAGGCATTTAAGAATGTACTTCCTGCTCTTGGTAATGAATTTATCGTATTATTAAAAGAAACTCCAATCGCAGGTTATATCGGTATCATGGACTTAACACGTGGTGGTGATACAATCCGAAGCTTAACTTACGAAGCATTCTTCCCATTAATTACAGTAGCTCTGATTTACTTAGTAATGGTAATGGGCTTATCTGCAGCAGTTGGCAAACTGGAAAGGAGCTTAAAGAACGATGAAAGATAATGTTATGATTCACGTTGAGGATTTAAAGAAATCCTTTGGCGATGTACATGTATTAAAAGGAATTACAACTGATATTTGTAAAGGTGAAGTGTTAGTTATCTTAGGTCCATCCGGTTGTGGTAAATCCACATTCCTTCGCTGCTTAAATCTCTTAGAAGATCCAACTGGCGGACATATCTACTTAGATGGAACTGATTTAGTAGATCCTAAGACTAATATTAATAAAGAAAGACAGAAGATGATGATGGTGTTCCAGCACTTTAATCTCTTCCCACATATGACTATCTTACAGAACCTTACTGTTGCTCCAACAAAATTAAAGGGAGTTCCACAGGCACAGGCTGATGAAGAAGGTATGGCTCTCCTTAAGAGAGTTGGTCTTGAAGAGAAAGCATCTGCATATCCAAACCAGTTATCCGGTGGTCAGAAACAGCGTGTAGCAATCTGTCGTGCACTTGCTATGAAACCAGAAGTTATCCTTTTCGACGAACCTACTTCCGCTCTTGACCCTGAAATGGTTGGTGAAGTATTAGACGTTATGAAGCAGCTTGCCAATGAAGGTATGACCATGATTTGTGTAACACACGAAATGGGATTTGCCCGTGAAGTTGCAAACCGTATCATCTTCTTAGACGAAGGAAAAATCGCAGAAGATGGAACACCTTCCGAAGTATTTGACAATCCTAAGAATGAACGATTAAAAGCATTCTTATCTAAGATTTTATAATCACAGCGAGGTTTCCTTATGTTGATTTTGACAGCAATGGCATTGATTCCACCCCTCGTCCTCATGGCCTATGTGTACCGTGCAGACAAGGTGGAGAAGGAGCCCATCAGCCTGATTGCCAAAGCATTCATCTTTGGTGGGATTGCGGTGGTTCCTATTCTGATCGTGGAATTATTGCTGGATCCAGTCATTAAGATGATATTCCCGGCGAGACCCATCCTGTATCTGCTGGCAGAGAATTTCTTAGGCGTTGCCCTGGTGGAAGAGTTCTTCAAACTCTTTGCCTGTAAAAGAGCAGTTTATGATTCCAGAGAATTCGACTATACCTTTGATGGTATTGTCTATGCAGTAGCAGCCTCTTTGGGATTTGCGGCCATTGAGAATATCCAGTATGTATTTACCATGGGAGGAGCGGTGGCCGTCAGCAGAGCATTTACTGCAATTCCGGGTCATGCAATCTTTGGTGTATTCATGGGTGTATATCTGGGAATCGCAAAATACGAAGAGTATCATGGCTCAGAGAAGGTATCTTCCATCTATATGAAGCTGGCATTGGTTGTTCCGGTGCTGATTCATGGATTTTATGATTTCATCCTGTCTGTCAGAACGCCAGTTGCCATTCTGATTTTCTACATTTTCTTAATTGCAATGGACATGCTTGCCATTAGAAAAGTGAAAGAGATGGGCAGAAAGGATCTTCGTATCTAAAGTCAAGATAATATTTAAAATAATAAGAGCATTGACAAGTTGTTTTTTTCAGCCACTGTCAATGCTCTTTTTTATTTCTATAGGGAATGGGGTGAAAAATATATAGTTTCTATTGATAGTATGCATGGTATTTTTGCGGGCGCCTGTGAAAAAAACTACAGACTTTATAAGACGGGTTTTGAAAAGGATATTATTATAGCGTTAAATTATCTGATAATATGGCGTTTGTCACGAAATAATGGTGAAATGATTGTGAAAAAATCTACTTTTTAAATAGAAATCATAAATATAAAGAATGGAAAAGTTGCATGTTTTCTATAGTTGCGCGAAAACTATAGATTATGTATAATGAATATAGTCAGATTGATCCATAATTTTCATACTATAAATACTCAAGGCTGTTGTTTTCGGGGGGCCGCTGCCACGGTCCTCAGTAGCAAAGCCGATCTAACATTAGTAGCTTATCTTTTGAAAAGTTAACATATCATAATTCCTACAGAAAAAAGTCGCGAGAGCGACTTTTTTCGCGTTCTGCCTATTTTTCTAATCCTATGCCAGTTCATCTTATGGTACAATAAAAGGGACTAAAGAAGGAAAAGAGACAATTGTTATGGCAAAATCCCCGAACCAGAAATTGAAAATTTTATATTTGATGGAGCTGTTCTTAAAAAAGAGCGATGCAGCCCATGTATTATCCATTAGAGAGATGGTGGATTACCTTGCAGAGAAGGGGATTCGCGCAGAAAGAAAGAGTCTCTATGATGACATTGAAGTGCTGAGGACCTTTGGACTTGCAATCGAAAACCGCAGAGAACGTCCGGCAGGCTATTATCTTGCCAATCGACTGTTCTGTGCAGAGGACTGCAGCTTGCTTTTTAACATTGTGCAGAGCAATGAGTATATTACAAAACGAAAAGAGAGGGAATTGACTAGAAAGATTGCAGCAATCTGTCCGGAGACAGAAGAAAGATACTGGGACAGCGAGTTAACTCTTCCAAATCGTGTCCGATTTATGGAAGATAGTCCATATGGGGTACTTGACCTGATGCGAAAAGCCATGGATGGCAACCACAGAGTGACCTTTCGACAGGCACATTTGACAAAAGGGGGCGAAGTGGTGATGCACCGATATGGGTCCACCATCTGGTTTAGTCCTTGGAAGCTAGTATATGAACATGGAAACTACTGTGTGGAAGGAATGGAAGATGGAGAACGAAAATCTTATCTTTTAGATGAGATTTCCTATGTGACGATCGTAGAAGAAGAAAGAGAAGCTCTGATTGAGGTGAAGGCATGAGCAGATTCATTGAATTTAAGAACGTAAAAAAGATATATCGGACTGGTGATGTCATTACAAAGGCTGTGGATGGCATCGATTTTGAGATTGAAGAAGGAGAATTCGTTGTCATCGTGGGTGCCAGCGGGGCCGGCAAGACAACAGTGCTTAATATATTAGGCGGCATGGATCAGGCTACCAGCGGACAGATTCTGGTGGATGGCAAGAATATCAGCCTCTATTCCGAGCGACAGCTGACCAAATATCGCAGAGACGATATCGGATTTGTATTCCAGTTTTATAATCTGATTCCGAATCTGACTGCTCTTGAGAATGTGGAGATGGCTGCCCAGATCTGTAAGAATCCGATGGATGCCAGACAGGCGCTTACAGAAGTTGGACTCGGAGAGCGAATGGGGAATTTCCCAGCCCAGTTATCTGGAGGAGAGCAGCAGCGTGTATCCATTGCGAGAGCGCTGGCCAAGAACCCGAAGATGCTGCTTTGCGATGAACCGACGGGAGCGCTTGATTATGTGACAGGAAAAGCAATTTTAAAGCTTCTTTATGACACATGCAGAGAGAAGAAAAAGACCGTGATTGTCATTACCCATAACTTAGCGATCACACCGATGGCGGACAGGGTAATCGAAATCAAGAGCGGCAAAGTGTTAAGTATGAAAACCAATGACAACCCTCAGCCGGTGGAAACCATTGAGTGGTAAGGATGATGGAAAATGAAAAAGAATATATTACGAGTGGAATGGATGAGAGAGATTAAGACCTCTCTTCCAAGATTCTTCTCCATTCTCTTCCTGGTTATGCTGGGCGTTGCATTCTTTTCCGGTATTCGCGCGACGGAGCCGGATATGCGACAGACCGCAGACAATCAGTATGACAGGGAACATTTTATGGATATCCGTATCCTATCCACCCTTGGACTGACCGATGAGGATGTGGATGCGGTGAAAAAAATAGAAGGCGTTGCTGATGTGGAGGGTGCCTATACCTATGATGTATTGATGGATATGGGTAACAGTGAGACGACCATGAAGGTGTACAGCCTGACCAAGCGAATCAATGATATGAATCTGATGGAAGGTAAGATGCCGAAACAGCCAGGAGAATGTCTCATTGACCAGCGCTATGCGGAGACCTATAAGGTAAAGATTGGAGACGAACTGACAATTAAATCAGGGACGGAAGATAAGCTTACGGATACATTTGTCCGGGATACCTTCCGTGTAACAGGATTTGCAACCTACAGCCAGTATCTGACCAGAGACCGTGGTACGACCACCATTGCCAATGGCAAGCTCTCCGGTTTTATCGCTGTGCCACCGGAAAGCTTTGATCTGGATGTATTCACAGATCTATATATTATCGTGGAGGGTGCGAAGGACCTGATCGTCTACACGGATGCTTATGATGACTGCGTGGAGGCAGTGACAAAGCGTCTGGAAGATATTGAAGAAGAACGAACCTCTGTCCGCTACGAAAAGATTCGAAGCGATGCCGAAGAGGAAATCAAAAAGGCAGAGAAAAAATATAAAAAAGAAAAGAAGAAGACCAATAAGAAGCTTGCAGATGCAAAAGAGGAGCTTGCAGATGCCAAGCAGAAGATGATTGACGGCCGTAAGGAACTGGAAGACTCAGAAAAACAGTTGAAATCTGCAGAAAAACAGCTGGCAGCCGGAATGACCAAACTCGAATCCGGGGAGAAGAAATACGAAGAAGGCCGCAAAGCCTACGAAGCAGGAATTGCTGAGCTGAAAGAGAACGAAAAACAGCTGGCAGATTCAAAGGATCAGTTAGAAGCTGCCTGTGATTCCATGGGAATTACACTGGATATGCTGACACCAGACTTTGGAGAGCTCTATGAGGGGTATCAGCAGTATCTGCAGGGCATGAAGCAGATTGAAGCAGGCAAGAAGGAGCTTCGGGCTTCAGGTAAGACCCTGAATCAAACCAAAGCCAAGCTGAATCAGGCAAAAGCCGAGATGAAAGCGTCCGAAAAGGATATCAAGGATGGCTGGCAGAAGGTTTATGATGGATATAAAGAGCTTGATGATGCGCAGGTCAAGTATGACGATGGTGTCAAGGATTACGAGAAAGGGCAGAAGAAGGCAAAGAAAGCCTTTAAGAAGGCTGAGAAAAAGATTGCCAAAGCCAAGAAAGACCTGCACAAGTTAGAAAAGGGCAAATGGTACGTCTTAGACCGCAACAAGATCCAGTCTTATGTGGAATATGGACAGGATTCCGATCGTATTGGTGCAGTGGGCACCGTATTCCCGATGATCTTCTTCCTGGTGGCTGCGTTGGTCAGCTTAACGACCATGACCCGTATGGTGGACACAGAGAGAACCCAAATGGGAACAAAAAAAGCCCTGGGATACAGCAAGGGACAGATTATTGGCAAATATATGATCTATGCAGGACTGGCAACGGCCATCGGAAGCGTCATTGGTTTCCTGGTTGGTGAGAAGGTTCTGCCGATCGTCATCATCAATGCATATGGCATGATGTATATCGGAATTCATGAGATTGTGGCACCTTATCGATTTGGACTGGCTGCCATTGCAGCAGGATTATCCTTTGTAATCACATTAGGTGCAACCTTCCTTTCCTCTTACCGTGCACTCCATGAGGTACCTGCGGGACTGATGCGTCCGGAAGCACCAAAGGAAGGAAAGCGAGTATTTTTAGAACATATTCCATTTGTATGGAAACGGATCAGCTTCTCCTGGAAGTCCTCCATCCGCAATTTATTCCGTTATAAGAAGCGATTCCTTATGACCATGTTTGGCATTGGGGGAAGTATGGCACTTCTCCTCGTGGGCTATGGACTGATGGATTCCATTTCCGCAGTAACGGATAATCAGTATAAAACCATCAGGATTTATGATGGTGCAGTTGCATTTGACGAGGATGATGAGACGCTGTATGACCACATGGGAGAGGTGCTTGCCCTCACCCAGGTGAAATCAGGAACCAAAGTGCGTGAAAACTCCATTGACATTGAGAATGAGAATGGAACGAGAGCCGGATTCCTCATGGTGCCGGAAGATCAGGATGCCTTAAAGGAATATATCGTCTTCCGTGACCGTGAATCAGGCGATGGAGAAGCACTGGGTGATGACGAAATCATCGTCACCGAAAAAATATGTAAAATGTTAGACATTTCTCCTGGCGATGAGATTACCATCAAGGAAGGAGAGACCAAAAAGGTGAAGGCCCGTGTGGGCGCTGTGACAGAAAATTATATCAACCATTATGTATATATGTCACCAAAGCTCTATGAACAGCTTTATCAGAAGACACCAGTTTACAATGAGCTGCTCATCAGCCTGACAAAGAATACCCAGAAGCAGGAGGATCTCCTTGCTACCAAGACACTGACTATGGACGGTGTGGATTCCATTTCCTTTACCTCAACTGCACAGAATGAGATGGCAGATATGCTGGGTAATCTGGATTTGGTAATATATATTCTGATCTTTGCAGCCGGCCTGTTATCTTTTGTAGTATTATATAATCTGAACAATATCAATATTGAAGAACGAAGAAGAGAGCTGGCAACGATCAAGGTGCTCGGTTTCTACCAGAGCGAGCTTGCCATGTATGTGTACCGTGAAAATGTGATCCTAACCCTTTTCGGGGAAGTGGCTGGATTCTTCCTTGGTATCGCCCTTCACCGGTATGTGATCCTAACCTGTGAAATTGATACCCTCATGTTCGGCAGAATGATCTCTGTTAAGAGCTATGTGATCTCTGCACTGCTTACCTTCCTCTTCTCTGTGATTGTCAATGTGGTGATGTATTTTAAACTCCACGGAATTGACATGGTGGAATCCTTAAAGAGTGTGGAATAGAAGAAAGGTTTTATGGTATAATAAATGGAATATTTATTTCGCTTAAAAGATAGAAATACAGATATAAAAACAGAAATTATGGCAGGACTTACCACATACCTTTCCATGATCTACGTCTTCAGTATCATCGTAGCCATGATGAGGGATGCAGGCGTTCCAGAGAATGCAGCCTATACCTCTGTCCTGTTAGCAGCAGGTCTTGGCAGTATCATCATGGGACTTCTTGCCAACTATCCGGTTGGGTTAGCCCCTAGTCTTGGCGTTACCGTGCTGTTCTCCTCCACTCTTTGCGGGCGTATGGGCTACAGCTGGCAGGCAGGGCTTTGTGCAGTGTTTGTGGAAGGGGTCATCTTCCTTCTGATTGCCTATACCGGCATTCGAAAGGCCATTATGGACGCCATTCCGCCCCATTTGAAGACAGCAATCAGCTGTGGTATCGGCTTTCTGCTTACCTTTATCGGATTGAAGAACTGTGGCATCATTGTTTCCAATGAACAGAATCTGGTGGGACTGGGACATATGTTTTCACCAAGGGTGATGGTCTCCCTCTTTGGAATTATCATTCTGCTGGGATTAGTCCTTCAAAAGATTCGTTTTGGTATGGTAATCGGTATGGTCATTACCGCATTGATGGGGATTCTTGCAGGAACACTCTATCCGGATCCGAATCTTCCGGCGATTACAACCGGCGTGGTTGTATTACAGGCTTCCGGAAGCAGCTTTGGTGCACTGGTTTCCGGCTTTAAGGAGTTATTCTCCTCTTTTAATGTATTGCTTGTTCTTTTTTCTGTATTATTTGTAGACTTTTTTGATACAACCGGTACCCTCCTGGCAATTATTTACCGAACCAAGCTGCCAACGGTCAATGGAGAACCGGAAAAATTAAATCGAGCACTGACAGCGGATGCCTTAGGCTCCATTGTAGGTGCAGTTTTGGGGGCGCCATCCGTAAGCTCCTACGTAGAATCTGAAAGTGGGATTGAAAGCGGTGGTAGAACGGGTCTGACCGCAGTTACCACAGGAATCTTATTCATTGCATCCATTTTCCTCTTCCCGATTTTTTCACTGATGACTACTTCTGTTACCTCTCCGGTATTGATCATCGTTGGATCCATGATGATTCTTCGATTTGGAGATATCAACTGGAAGGATTACAGTGAAGGCGTATCAGCCTTTGTAACAGTTATTATGATGATCTTAACCTTTTCCATTGCCGATGGAATTGCCTTTGGATTTATCATTTACGGGCTGACTGCTGTTTTTACAAAGCGATTCAGGGAAGTTTCCCCATTGATGTGGATTATGATGGGATTATTTGCCTTATACTTCCTGATGATATAAAGGAGGATGATCATGGCAGTTCTTACAAGAATTTATGATGAACAGACCTGGGAAGAACGATTGCAGAAAAATGAAGTGGACAGGCTTGCAAAACTCTGTCACAGGCTGAATCTCCATCAAGAATGGGTTAGTTCCAATCAGGATTATCCTGCTTTTTTAGAAAGCTGGTTTCTGGCACATTACAGAGCATTTCTGTTATTGTTATCTAAGCATGAGTTAGAGCTTCTGCTTCGTATCTGGAACTGGAATGATACGATTGATTATAGTGAGATTAATCAGGAACATCTTGTTCGATTAGAAGAACTTGGATTGATTCGTTTTTCCTATCAGGAAAAAACTGTTAAGATCAATAGGGAGGCAGAACAGAATTTATATTTTTATTTAAAGAGCAAATCCTCTAAGAATACGATGGAAGCATTCCAGCGTTTAGAGTATGCAATAAAGGGTATCTTGTATCAATGTGGAATCATATCCTTCTCCGCTATGTACGAGATACTAAAAGATGGTCCAGTTTCGATTACGCCCCAGTTTTTAAGAGCATTCTCTGTTGGAAGAATGGCGTTATGGGGTTTTGCCACTGTCTTACAGAGTAGCCAGGGAGAATTTCTTCTGGAAGGCTCCAATGTAAGAGAGTGTCAGCATGTCTTAGAAAGAAGGAGAAGTCATCGACTGGATTATCCAAAACTTTCCTTCGAGAGCATGGAATTGCTGGGCAGGCTTTGTGGTGTTGGCAGATGGAAAGGTGTTCCGGAGATGTATCGTTGGTTTCGATATACCATCCTTAAGGATCAGGACAAGGACGGTACTACCACAGCCGTATTCCTCGGGGTTATCCTGATGTTTCTACAGAATGGGCACTCTGTAAAATATGTGATGGATAAGATTCAGGAGAAGATTCCATCGATTCCGGAAGAAGAGAGAGGACAATTGGAAAAGCTTTTACGTCTTATGGTTAACTATATCCCACTTTACGAGTTAAAGGGGCATACCTTGGCAGAAGTAAGGCCAATTCACGATGGCTTTACTGTTGTTTCAGGTGGAAAAGAATAATAATTCCGAAAAGGAGAGACTTATGAGCACGAAAATTTTAGTTGTCGACGATGAGAAAGAAATTGCCGATTTTATCGAGCTATATTTGAGAAATGAGAATTACGAAGTGTTCAAGTTCTATAATGGACGGGACGCATTAGACTGTGTGGATCGGGAGACGATTGATCTGGCAATCTTAGATGTGATGCTGCCGGATATCGATGGGTTCATGATCCTCAACGAAATACGAAAAACACACAATTTCCCAATTGTGATGCTGACTGCGAAGACCGGATCCATGGACAAGATCAATGGACTGACCCTCGGAGCAGATGATTATATTGAAAAGCCATTTGAACCATTGGAACTGATGGCAAGGGTTAAGGCGCAGATTCGCCGCTATACCCGCTATAATGATCACAAACCGGATGCAATCAGCGATACACTTGAAATTGCCGGACTGGTACTCAATAAGAATACCCATCAGTGTACCTACGGCGATGAAGATATTCCACTGACTCCACTGGAATTTAATATTCTCTGGATTTTGATCTGCGAGAAGGGACGTGTCATCAGTTCCGAGAATCTCTTTGAGCAGGTTTGGAAGGAGAAGTACTTTAAGAATAATAATAATACTGTCATGGTTCACATCAGACATCTTCGCGAAAAGCTTGGAAAGGCCATGGGCCACCGTGAACTGATCAAGACGGTCTGGGGAGTGGGGTATAAAATTGAAGATCAGTAAGAAGAAAAGAAGCAAGAAATACCGTGCGCTGAAATTCAAGATTATGCTACGAACCATGGGATTTACTGCCATTATCGGCATCATTGTATGCCTGATCTATTCGCTGCTCATTGACGGGGTACTGCAGGAACCCTTTGCGGATATTATGGTAAGTTTTTTCCAGAAGCTTAATATGGATGAGATGACTGCGATCATGGTATATCGAACCATCTTCTGGAAGCATAAATCCATGATTTTAACCATCTTCTTCATTGGTCTCTATCTGATCAGCTTCTACCTGGGACTTTCCGAATTCACGGATTATCTCAACGAGGTAGGGAAAGGCGTAGATCAGATTCTGGAGAATGGAGCAGAGCGGATTTCTCTCTCCACAGAGCTGCTTCCAATTGAGAACCGATTGAATGAGATTAAGAATGAGTTGATGGTGAAGCAGTATGCGGCCATTCAGAGTGAGCAGAAGAAGAATGATCTGGTTGTCTACCTGGCTCACGACTTAAAGACTCCGCTGACTTCCATTATTGCATATTTAAGCCTTTTAGATGAGGCACCAGATATGCCGCTGGAGCAGAGGGCACGCTACACCAACATTTCCTTAGAAAAGGCGAAACGCCTTGGGGAACTAATCAACGAATTCTTCGAAATAACCAGATATAACCTGTCGAATATCGCCCTAGAGAAGCAGATGATCTCACTGAATATGCTTTTCGACCAGCTGGTGGATGAATTCTATCCGGTGTTTGAAGAAAAGCAGATGGAATGTCTCGTGGATATTCAGGAGGACATTGAGCTTTTTGTGGATGCGGAGCGCATGGCAAGGGTATTTGACAATCTATTCAGGAATGCAATATCGTACAGCTATCCAGGAACGCCGATTGAGGTGAAAGCGGGAATCATGGATAAGGAAGTACGTATTACAGTACGCAATCAGGGAAAAGAGATTGCGGAACATAAATTAAACCACTTATTTGAAAAATTTTATCGTCTGGACGAATCCCGTTCTTCCAATACCGGAGGCGCAGGCCTGGGACTGGCCATTGCCAAAGAGATTGTAGAGCTCCACGGGGGCACCATTCAGGCGACGAGTAATGAGACGTATACGGAATTTCTGGTGATTCTTCCGTATACAGGGGTAAACTAAAAAAGGAGTGAACGACGATGAAAAGCACCTACATTATCGGACATAAGAATCCGGATACTGATTCCATCTGTTCTGCATTAGCATATGCGAACTTAAAGAACGAAATCAGTGAAAACAAATGCTACAAAGCAAAAAGACTTGGCGATGTTTCTTCCGAAACACAGTATGTATTAGACTACTTTGGCGTGAAAGCACCTCAGTATCTGACAGATATCTACCCACGTATCATTGATATCCCATTAAACAAGGTTAATCCAATCGATGCCAAAACATCCTTAAAGAAGGCATGGGATCAGATGAGAGCGGAAGGTATGGTAACATTACCAATCTTAAACGAAAACGAAACCTTAAAAGGTGTCATCACCGCATCCGACATCACATATTCTGACATGGATGTATATGATAACAAGGTTTTATCCAAAGCGAATACACCTTACAAAAACATCATCGAAACATTAGACGGTGAAATGGTTGTTGGTGACATCAACAGCTGCGTAGAAAGCGGTAAAGTATTAGTTTCCGCTGCAAACCCTGACTTAATGGAAAAATTCATTGATCCAGGCGATACAGTAATCATGGGTAACCGTTACGATGCACAGTTCTGTTCCATCGAAGCAGGCGCTAAATTATTAATCGTTTGTATGGGCGCAGAAGTATCCCGTACAATCCAGGCTCTTGCCAATGAAAAAGGCTGTGATATCATCACAACACCACATGATACATTCATTGCTTCCCGTCTGATTTCTCACTCTTTACCATGTGAATATTTCATGGCACCAGAAGAAAAACTGACATCCATTCTTACCAATGAATTAGTAGAAAATGTTCAGGAATTAATGACAAAGACACGTTTCCGTTATTATCCTGTAATCAATATCCGCGATGGTAAATTCGCAGGTTTTGCTTCCCGTCGTCGTCTGTTAGATTACGAAAAGAGAAAAGTTATCTTAGTTGACCACAATGAAATCTCTCAGGCAGTAGATGGTATCGAAGAAGGAGAAATCCTTGAAATCATCGACCACCACAAAATCGGTTCCCTCGAAACAATGGGACCAATCTACTTCCGTAACCAGCCAGTTGGATGTACCGGTACCATCGTTACTCAGATGTACGATGAAAATGGTGTTGAAATCAGTAAGGCTATGGCAGGCTTATTAGTATCTGCAATCCTTTCCGATACTTTAGTATTCCGTTCTCCAACATGTACACCACTTGACAAGATTACAGCGCAGCGTCTTGCTAAGATCGCTGAAATCGATATCGAAAGCTACGCAATGGATATGTTCAAGGCAGGCTCCGACTTAAGCGGCAAAACACCAAAAGAAATCTGTTTCCAGGATTTCAAGAAGTTCGCAGCTGGCGATATCAACTTCGGTGCTGGCCAGGTTAACTCCATGAGCGCAGTTGAAGTAGAAGAAATCAAAGATATGTTACTTCCTCATCTTGCAGAAATCGCTGCAGAACAGGGATTAGATCATATCTACATCATGATCACTAACATCTTAGAAGAAAGCACATTACTTATCATGGCTGGTGATGGTGCTGAAGCAGTTGTAGAAGCTGGATTCAAGAGAGAAGCAAAGGATGGCGCAAGCTACTTACCTGGCGTTGTGTCTCGTAAGAAGCAGCTGATCCCAAGTTTACTTCTTGCTTATCAGCAGGTGTAAATTTTTAGAAGAGCGAATCTGACGGGTTCTTCTTCCTCTCAAATAGAAAAACAGGAAAAGAGACGAAAGTCCTCTTCCCTTTGATTATTCCATCTGTGTTTTGAATACAGACAACAATAAAAAAGTGTTCATCATGATACGGACTCTTTCAGGAGCCCGTCTCTGATGGACACTTTTTCGTTGTCTGCCAATCAAAACACAGACGTCATCAGGGAAGGGGACTTTCTGCTTTTCCAATTGTTTTTCTTTTGAAATCAGGAAGGAAGAACCTGTCAGATTCGCTCTAAGCAATTTACACCTGCAGGCAGGCAAAAGTAAACTTGGGGCGGCGTCAGGATAGTGCCTGCGGCACAGAAGTAAACTTGGGGCGGCGTCAGGATAGTGCCTGCGGCACAAGAGATAAACTTGGGGAGTGGTGAAGAAGTGCGGGAATATGGTATAATATAAGTTGGAGTGTTGTGGTTGCAGATAACTTGAATATGATCACAGCACAACAAATCGTTTTCGCAAGTAAAGGAATGGTACCAGGGCATGCTATTGCAGTTAAAAGACGGCCAATTTCATATTTCAGTCAGGAATCTGGTGGAGTTTGTTCTTCGTCATGGAGATCTGACAACCCAGCCGGGGCGGAAGCAGGCCATTGCTGCTATGCAGGCAGGCGGGAGGATTCATCGAAAGATCCAGAAATCCATGGGTGTGGACTATCAGGAAGAGGTTTCCTTAAGGCATGTCTTTCGCCTTGCTGATTATGAGGTTGTGTTAGAGGGCAGAGCCGACGGCATCTATGAGCGAAAAGGTGTGGTGACCATTGATGAAATCAAGGGAACCTATCGCAAGGTGGATAAGATGGAAGGGGCAGAACTGTTACATCTGGCCCAGGCCAAGTGTTATGCCTATATGTATGCATTTGAGCAGGGGATTGACCATATAGGCGTGCAGATTACCTACTGCAACATGGATACCGAGGAGATTCGAAGATTTTATGAGGACTATGAATTCGCAGAATTGGAAAACTGGATGGAGGAACTGAAAACTTCCTTCTTTGTGTGGAGCGATTTTGCTTATCAGTCCAGACTTGTAAGGAATGAGACGATTCGCGAGATACAGTTTCCTTATGAATACCGGAAGGGACAGCGAAAGCTTACGGCAGCAGTCTATAATGCGGTGAAGCGGGACGAGATTATGTTCGTGCAGGCACCGACAGGGATTGGAAAAACATTATCTACGGTATTCCCATCCTTAAAATCCATGGAAGAAAAGAATATGGACAAGCTGTTTTACCTGACCGCCAAGACCATAACACGTACAGCTGCGGAGGAAGCATTTACCATTCTTAGAGGAGAAGGACTTCGCTTTTCCACCGTGACACTGACAGCCAAGGAGAAAATCTGTTTTCAGGAGGAGACAGACTGCAATCCGGAGGCTTGCCCTTATGCGAAGGGACATTATGACCGGATCAATGAGGCACTCTATGCCATTTTGTCTCAGGAGACGGTCTACAATAGGCAGGTGATCGAGGAGTACGCAAAGCGTTATGAGGTGTGCCCATATGAGCTTAGCCTGGATATTGCAAGCTTTGCAGATGGCATCATCTGCGATTACAATTATGTATTTGATCCAAAGGTGGCACTGAGACGATTCTTTGGAGAGGGCAGGATCCTGGATTTTTATTATCTGGTGGACGAAGCCCACAATCTGGTGGACCGGGCCAGAACCATGTACAGTGCCGTGTTATATAAAGAAGACTTTCTCGTGGTGAGAAAGGAACTGCCGGAATGGGCAAAAAAACTGAAAAATGCCTGCAATAACTGCAACAAGCAGATGCTGGCATTGAAGAAGGAGACTGCTGGCGAGGGGATTCTGCCAGATACGGACAAATTAGTCTACAGCCTGCTGCGGTTTTCTTCCATGGCAGAGCAGTATCTGGAGGAGGAGCAGACCCAGAGCGAGGAGCGCAAGCGTCTGCTTGATCTCTATTTCAACGTGCAGCACTATCTGAATATGTACGATACCATGGAGGATGGCTATGAGATTTATGCACGCGTAGAAGATGGGCGATTCTACTGCAAGCTATTCTGCATTGATCCGTCGGATCAGCTTCGGGACTGTTTTGATTATGCCAGAAGTGCCATCCTCTTTTCAGCCACATTCTTGCCGGTAAACTATTACAAAGAACTATTGATTGGCGATAAAGGGACGAAGGCCATCTATGTGCCATCGCCTTTTGACATAGAGAAGCGGAGAATCATCATTGCAAATGATGTGACCAGCCGCTATAGTAGAAGAAATGCATCCGAATACGAGAAGGTGTTCTGGTATTTTGATGCCATGCTTGACGGACGCACAGGCAATTATATCGCCTTTTTCCCATCCTATGAGATGATGAAGCAGGTGTATGATCTCTGCTACGAGAGAGGTCTGGATATCAAATGTGACATGATTAGCCAGACACAGAGTATGGGTGAGACGGACCGGGAGGCATTCCTGCAGGAGTTTTCTAAGGAACGGAAGAAATCATTGCTGGCCTTCTGCGTGCTGGGAGGCATTTTCTCGGAGGGGATTGATTTAACCGGAGAGAAGCTCATCGGTACAGCCATCGTGGGAACAGGACTGCCCGGTGTGTCCTATGAACAGAATTTATTAAAAGATTATTTTGACCGTCAGGGAGCGGATGGATTCGATTATGCCTACCGTTTTCCGGGCCTGAATAAGGTGCTTCAGGCAGCAGGACGCGTCATTCGAACAAAAGAAGATGAGGGCGTGATCCTTCTGCTGGATGAACGCCTGCTTAGCTTTGACTATGCAGGACTGTTCCCGATGGAATGGGAGGACCGTGTGTGGACCAACAGGCAAGGTGCACCGGAGCTGATCGCCTCCTTCTGGAAGAGCAGAAACAACTGAAATGAATATAGATGAGAAGGATGAAAGGAAACCAATTATGAGTGGAAGAAACAAAGAAGAATTACATGGCGTTACCTTGCTCGGTAACCAGAATACAACATATAAAGATGACTATGCACCGGAGGTGTTGGAGACATTCCCGAACAAACACCCGGAAAATGACTATTTTGTCAAATTCAACTGTCCGGAATTTACCAGCTTATGCCCAATGACAGGCCAGCCGGATTTTGCGACGATCTACATTTCCTACGTGCCGGGAGAACGCATGGTGGAGAGCAAATCCTTAAAGCTTTATTTATTCAGCTTCCGTAACCACGGTGATTTCCATGAAGACTGTGTCAATATCATCATGAAGGACTTGATCAAGCTGATGGATCCAAAGTACATCGAAGTCTGGGGCAAATTCACCCCTCGCGGCGGCGTCTCCATCGACCCTTACTGCAATTACGGCAAGCAGGGTACACCTTGGGAAAAGGTGGCATGGGACCGTCTTGTACAGCACGATATGTATCCGGAAAAGATTGATAACCGTTAGGAGCAGACATGAAGGTTTATTTTGCCCCGATGGAGGGGATTACCAGCTATATCTACCGCAACGCCCATCACAAACATTTTGGCGGCGTGGACAAATATTATACACCATTTGTGTCACCGGGCTATAAATGGAAGATTTCCAGCAAGGATAAGAGGGAGATTGACCCGGCTAACAATGAGGGAACGCCGGTTGTTCCGCAGATTCTCACCAACAAGGCGATTTTATTTAGTGGATTTGCAAAAAAGCTTGGCGAAATGGGATATGAGGAAGTCAATTTTAATCTGGGCTGCCCATCTAAAACAGTGGTGGGAAGACAGAGAGGATCTGGGTTTTTAGTGGACCCGGAGGCACTGGATACATTCTTCGATGAGATTTTTCAGGAGCTATCCGGCAGCAATCTGAAGATTTCGGTAAAGACCCGACTGGGCATTGCAAATCCAGAGGAATTCGAAGCAATTCTTGAGGTTTATAACAAATATCCAATTTCTGAGCTGACCATTCATCCAAGAATTCAGCAGGATTTTTATAAGAAGACCGTTCGTCCTGAATGGTTTGCCTACGGCATGGAAAAGAGCGTGCATCCGGTCTGCTATAATGGCAATTTATTCAACCGGAAGGATTATGAAGCACTGATCAACAATCATCCTGATCTGAATGCAGTCATGGTGGCAAGGGGCGCTCTGACTAACCCAGCCCTGCCAAATGTATTCCTAAAGGGCGAAGGCTTGGATATCGACACCTTCCTTGCCTTTCATCAGGACATTTGCGATGGATATATCTCCTGGAACAATGGAGATACCAATGTGCTCTTTAAGATGAAAGAACTCTGGTCCTATCAGGGACTCCTGTTCCCGGATGGAAAAAAACCGCTGAAGAAGATCAAGAAAGCCCAGAAGCTTACAGATTACTTCGCAGCAGTGGAAGATTTAGTAAATAATTATGAGATGACAGGAAACATACATGTTTAATATAGAAGAAGAATTAAAAAAACTGCCAGACAAGCCCGGCGTGTATCTGATGCACAATGACAAGGATGAGATCATCTATGTGGGCAAGGCAGTTGTACTAAAAAACCGGGTGCGGCAGTACTTTCAAAGCAGCCGCAACAAAAGCGCCAAGATTAAGCGCATGGTTTCTCAGATTGCTTATTTTGAATATATTATTACCGATTCGGAATTAGAAGCACTGGTTTTGGAGTGTAACTTAATCAAGGAACACAATCCAAAGTATAATACCATGTTAAAGGATGACAAGAGTTATCCGTACATCAAAATCACAGTCCAGGAGGACTATCCCAAGGTGCTTTTCGCCCGTCGTATGAAGCGGGATAAAAATAAATATTTTGGGCCATACACCAGTGCAGCAGCGGTGAAGGATACCATTGAGCTCCTGCGAAAGATCTATCGCATCCGTGTGTGCAACAGGGTATTGCCAAGGGATATGGGACTTGACCGCCCATGTCTCTATTACCAGATGAAGCAGTGTGACGCGCCATGTCAGGGATATATCTCCAAAGAAGCTTACAGAGAGAAAATCGAGAAGGTCATCGGATTTTTAAATGGCGATTACAAGGAAGTGCTTACCTATCTTCAGGAACAGATGCAGGAGGCAGCAGCAGAGCTTAACTTTGAGCAGGCTGCCCAGTATCGTGACCTGATGAAGAGTGTGGAGCATATTTCCAACAAGCAGAAGATCAACAGCTACAATCAGGAAGACAGAGATATCATTGCCATGGCAAAATCTCAGTTGGAAAGTGTCGTTGCCCTCTTTTTTGTGCGGGATGGAAAACTCCTTGGACGGGAACATTTTCATATGAAGCATGATTTGGAGGCGACCAGAAGTGAGATTCTGGGTGAGTTTGTCAAGCAGTTTTATGCCGGCACCCCATACATTCCGCGGGAGATTCTTTTAGAGGCGGACATTGAGGAGAGCGATATGATTTCCCAGTGGCTGTCTGCGAAAAAAGGCATGAAGGTGACCATCACCGTTCCACAGAGAGGAAGCAAGGTTCAGATGGTGGAGATGGCGAAGAAAAATGCTATGAACGTGCTGACCATGGACAGCGAGCGTATCAAATTAGAAGAAAAACGAACCATTGGCGCGGTTCATGAGATCGAACAGCTCATCGGCGTGCCGAATTTAAAGCGTATGGAGGCCTTTGATATCTCCAATATCAGCGGATTCCAGACTGTTGCATCCATGGTTGTCTATGAAAATGGCAAGCCAAGGAAGAATGATTATCGAAAATTTAAGATCCAGTCCGTCAAGGGACCGGATGACTATAAAAGTATGGAAGAGGTACTGACCCGTAGGTTCCTACACGGCAGACAGGAGCAGGAGCGGCTCAAAGAGCAGCAGGTGGATCTTGCCTATGGAAGCTTCACCAGATTCCCAGACGTTCTCCTCATGGATGGCGGTAAGGGTCAGGTAAATGTTGCCGAGCGGGTTCTTCAGGAGCTTGGTATACACATTCCGGTCTGTGGTATGGTAAAGGACGACCATCACCGCACAAGGGGATTATATTATCAGAATGAGGAAATCTATTTCCCACCAAAGAGCGAGGCATTTCACCTGTTGACCAGAATTCAGGATGAAGCCCACCGATTTGCCATCGAATATCACAGAGAGCTTCGTGGGAAAGCCAGTGTCCATTCGGTACTGGATGAGATTCCAGGCGTGGGTCCAAAGCGCCGCAAGGCATTGATGAAGCATTTTAAGGATATGGCTATGATACGGGATGCATCAGTGGAGGAATTGTCCATGGTAGAAGGAATTCCAAAAAATGTTGCAGAAGAGATTTACCATTTCTTTCATTAATGAAAAATATATGATACACTTAAAGTTAATGAACGGAGGTAACAAGAATTTATGGATCAGGGATATGAAGTTAAATTAGAAAAAATGATCGAGGATATGGATCTGGTGAATTTTACACCGGCCATTGACATTTCGGATACAATTATTCATCAGGCAGAAATCAACCGTCCGGCCCTTCAGCTGGCAGGCTTCTTCGACCAGTTCGCGCAGAACCGTGTACAGATCATTGGTCGAGTGGAGATGGTTTATATGCAGACCCTTGAGGAAGACAAGGTAAAAATGTTAGATGTTTACGAGCGGTTTTTCAATTCGGAAATTCCATGTATCATCTTTGCGCGAGGGTTCAGACCTTCCAAAGCCATGTTTTATCTTGCTGAAAAATACAATGTGCCTCTGCTCGGCAGTCCTCTCGGAACATCCGAGTTCATGGCGGAGATCATTCGCTGGCTGAATGAAGAGCTGGCGCCTCGTATTTCTATCCATGGCGTTTTGGTCGATGTATTCGGTGAAGGGGTACTGATTATGGGAGAAAGCGGAATTGGTAAAAGTGAGGCGGCCTTGGAGCTGATTAAGCGTGGCCATCGTCTCGTATCCGATGACGTGGTTGAAATCAAGAGAATCAGCAAGGAAACCTTAGTTGGTTCTGCTCCGGAGATTACGAGACATTTTATAGAACTTCGAGGCATCGGGATCATCGATATCAAGACCTTATTCGGTGTTGAAAGTGTTAAGATGTCCCAGAATATTGATATGGTAATCCAGTTGGATGAATGGGACCGCGGTACCGATTATGACCGACTGGGATTAGAAGAAAAATATACAGAATTTCTTGGGAATAAGGTTGTATCCCACCAGATTCCAATCCGTCCGGGCCGAAATCTTGCGATTATCGTAGAGGCAGCTGCCATTAACCACAGACAGAAGAAGATGGGTTACAATGCAGCAAAAGAGCTTTACAATCGTGTAACCGGACAGTTCAATCTTTAAACGATAGGAGCCCTGAAAGATTAAAGGAGAACAATGAATGAAAGCATTTTTAGATAGATTAGCAGCAATTTTAAAACCAGAAGCGATTTTACTTGATGAACCGATGAAGGAGCATACCACATTTCGTGTGGGTGGACCGGCAGATGTATTCGTCATCCCGGAAACTGTGGATGAAGTGAAAGCAGTCATTGCTGCAGCAAAGGAAGAAGACATTCCATATTATATTGTAGGAAACGGAAGTAACCTGCTGGTAGGAGACCAGGGCTTTCGTGGCATGATCGTACAGATTTATAAGAATATGAATGCGATTACCTACGCAGATGGTGAGATCACTGCCCAGGCGGGAGCACTGCTTAGCACCATCGCCAAGGTTGCAGTCAATCATGAGAGAGCAGGCTTTGAATTCGCATCCGGTATTCCGGGTACCTTAGGCGGCGCAGTTACCATGAACGCTGGTGCCTACGGTGGCGAGATGAAGCATGTATTAAAGAATGCAACCGTATTGACCAAAGAAGGTGAAGTGATCACGATTTCGGTGGAAGAATTAGAACTTGGCTACCGTAAGAGCGTGATCATTGACAAAGGATATGTTGTATTAGAAGCAGTCATTGCATTAGAAGCTGGAGACAAGGAAGCAATTCTTGCAAAGATGAATGAACATACCGTTGCAAGAAAGACAAAACAGCCACTGGAATACCCAAGTGCAGGAAGCACCTTTAAGCGTCCAACCGGCTATTTTGCAGGCAAACTGATCCAGGATGCAGGACTTCGCGGCTATACAGTCGGCGGTGCGCAGGTTTCTGAAAAGCATTGCGGATTTGTAATCAATAAAGGAGACGCTACTGCTAAAGACATCGTGACATTGATGAAGGATGTCAACGATAAAGTTGTAGCTGAATTTGGTGTTCCATTGGAACCTGAAGTGAAAATGATTGGAGAATTCTAAAACATGAGATTTGTGATTGTAACAGGAATGTCCGGTTCCGGCAAGAGTACTGTCTGTAAAATGTTAGAGGACGAAGGCTATTTCTGTGTCGACAATCTCCCGATCCAGCTGCTTGGCAAATTTGCTGAGATTGCACTGGATGACGAGACCGGCGTAGATAAGGTGGCAGTCTGCATCGACATTCGAAGCGGCATCACCTTTAAGGGACTGGAAGAAGAATTGGAAAAAATCAAGAGTATGGGCGTAAATTATGAGATTCTCTTCCTGGAATCCAACGATCGTACACTGATCAAGAGATACAAAGAAACAAGACGTGACCACCCGCTTTCCCGTGGTGGCCGTATTGAGAATGGAATTGTTCTGGAACGTAAGGCCATTGCCTTCCTGAAGGAAGATGCCATGTATATCATCGATACCAGCAATCTGCTTACAAGAGAGCTGCGTCCGATGATCATGAAGCTCTTCGTTGGGGAAAAGGACGTTCGACCATTTAACGTCATGGTCATGTCCTTTGGGTTTAAGCATGGAATTCCAAGTGACGCTGATTTAGTATTTGACGTTCGCTTCCTGCCAAACCCATTTTATGATCTGAATCTGCGTAATCAGACGGGCAATGATCAGCCGGTGCAGGATTTTGTCATGGCCTGTGACCAGGCAGGAACATTCTTGAACAAACTTGAGGACATGATCACCTTCCTGATTCCTCATTATATGGAAGAGGGTAAGATGGGTCTGGTAATTGCAATTGGCTGTACTGGCGGACATCATCGTTCTGTCACCATCGCCAATAAGATCTATGAACGTTTAGAGAGCATTCCAGACACCGCATTTGGCGTGAATATTGTCCACCGCGATATTGAACACTAAAGGGGAGCGTATGTCATTTTCAAAAGAAGTAAAAGAAGAATTAGCCACCGTTTCCCTGGGTGCAAGACATTGTGAAATCGCAGAAATTGCAGCATTTATCAGCTGCTGTGGCAAAGTGTTAGTGGATGAAGAGGATGAATACAGCCTCATTCTACATACAGAAAATCCCCTCGTGGCAGACCGTTTTGAGTTCCTTGTGAGGAATACATTTGACGTGGAAACCATAAGAACTATCTATTATGGAGGGGCTACACACCACCGTACTGTGCATGAAATTATTATTGACAATCCCGAGGATTGTGTAGTAATATTGCAAGCGACAAAGCTTTTAGATTCATTTGGTAATTTGGAAGAACAAAGCAGTGCCATTCATCAGATCGTACTGCAGCAGACCTGCTGTAAAAGAGCATTTATCCGTGGTGCTTTTTTGTCAGCCGGATCCATCAGTACTCCCGATAAGAAGTACCATTTTGAGATTGTATGTCACTCTTTTGGCCAGGCATCCCAGCTCATGAATGTGCTCAACACCTTCGAGCTCTATGCCAAGATCGTAAAGAGAAAGAATCACTATGTGGTATATATCAAAGAGGGAGAGAAAATCGTCGATGTTCTCAATATTATGGAGGCCCATGTTTCTTTGATGAAACTTGAGAACATAAGAATCTTAAAGGATGTCCGCAATCAGGTAAACCGTAAGGTCAATTGTGAGACCGCGAATATCAAAAAAACTGTATCTGCCGCTGTAAAGCAGAAGGAGGATATCGAATTTTTGATCGAGCACAATGCATATCAGAAGCTGCCAAAACAGCTGAAAGAAATTGCAGACCTTCGACTGGAATTTCCCACCTCTTCACTTTCCAAGCTGGGCGCTAAGCTTGACCCACCGGTAGGGAAGTCCGGAGTCAATCACCGTATGCGAAAGATTAGTCAGATCGCAGAGGATCTGCGAAAGAATTTGTAAGTTTTTGAGTATATTATTTAGGAGGCACCCAATGGTATCCAAGAGTATGACAATCAATATTCCTTCTGGATTAGAAGCAAGACCAGTTGCACTTCTCGTACAGGTGGCAAGCCAGTACAAAAGTAAGATTATGGTAGAGACAGGATCAAAGCAGATCAATGCCAAAAGTATTATGGGCATGATGAGTCTTGGTCTTGATGAAGGTGAAGAATTAACCGTTATTGTTGATGGCGTTGATGAACAGGACGCAATTGAACATATTGAGAGATATTTGACTTCAAAATAAAATAAGATCACATCCCTTTGGGATGTGATTTTGCTTCGATAGCTCAGGTGGTAGAGCACTTCACTCGTAATGAAGGGGTCGAGGGTTCGAGTCCCTTTCGAAGCTTTTGCTGAAGAATCGGCGCAAGTGTCTTGAACGCAAGACACTTTTTTTAATACTTTATTATTATAATTGTGTAAGAATTTAGAAAGGAAATTTATGGGAGAATTATTAACACTTTACTGGGCCTTCTTTCGAATTGGAATTATGACCTTCGGTGGCGGCTATGCCATGCTTCCAATGTTGGAACGAATTGCAGTCAGGGAGAAACAGTGGGTAACAGAAGAAGAAATTATGGATTATTACGCAATCGGCCAGGTAACTCCAGGTGTCATTGCAGTCAATACAGCGACCTTTATCGGTCATAAGGAACGAGGAATTCCAGGTGGTATCGCAACCACATTGGGCGTGATTTCTCCATCCCTTATTATCATTATGATCTTAGCAGGTATTATCGGCCAGTTCTCTGATCTGGCACTGGTACAGCATGCTTTCGCCGGCATCCGCGTGGTGGTTTGTGCGCTGGTAGCCAAGACGGTCATCGGCATGATCAAAAAAGGAGTCAAGGACATCCTCACATTATGTATCTGTGTAGGATGTTTTGTGGCAGTCGGTATCATTGGTGTCAATCCAATCCCGGTAGTTATCATCTGCTGCTTCCTTGGAATTCTTTCAAAAGGAGGGGAAAAAGATGCTTAATTTATTAGTCGTGTTTTTTGAATTTTTCAAGGCTGGATTATTCGCTGTTGGCGGTGGCCTTGCAACACTTCCGTTCCTGAAGGCTATGGTCGGCCACTATCCTTGGTTTACAGCTTCTGAGCTGACCAACATGATCGCCATCTCCGAATCCACTCCGGGCCCGATGGGTGTCAACATGGCGACTTTTGCAGGCTTTAACGCAGGCGGCGTAGTTGGTGCACTCTGTGCAACCATCGGACTGGTTACCCCATCCGTCATCATCATCATCTGCGTATCCCGCATTTTGGAGAAGTTCCGTAACAGCAAGCTGGTCAAGAATGCCTTCCACGGTCTCCGTCCGGCATCCTCCGGTTTGATTATGGGAGCTATGCTGGATGTATTTCTCATGGCCATGTTCCATATGGAAAACTGGAAAATCGATATGGCACATTTTCTTAACATTCCGTCTATCCTGATTTTTGTGTGCGCCTTCCTTGCCATCAAAAAATGGGATAAAGCCCATCCGCTGATTTTCATCGCAATCGGCGCCGTACTGGGTGTGGCACTTGGTCTCTAATCTGGGCCAATGCACCCGCCAAATTTCATAAACTGACACAAAAGCGTCCTGTTTCCTATGGTATTCAGGTCGCTTTTTTTCATATATACCCTTCTGGAAATATTAAGTGATTATAATAAAGAAAATAATTATAAAAATCACACATTTTTTTGAATGTCAAGCCTTGAATTGAAAAAAATATGAGCGTAAAATACCACTAGATATTGTGGTAGACATAATAAAAAACACAATATGTAATTATTTACAATTATAGAAATGAGAAGACAGTTAGTGAGGAGAGTTACATTCATGAAACAGATTCAGAAGCGCAACGGTGATGTGGTTTCTTTTGATTCCGTGAAGATCCTCAATGCGATGAACAAGGCAAATCAGGTGGTTGATTCCGAACGAATGACGAATACTGATTTGTTATTTTTAACAGAAAAGGTTTGTGATTGCATTGAAGGAGATACCTGCAGCGTAGAAGAAGTTCAGGATATCGTGGAACAGACCCTGATCAAATATGGATACGGTCAGACTGCCAAAGCATATATCCTGTATCGTGCAGAACACACAAAAATCAGAAACACAGAATCCGATTTAATGGAAATTTATGAGACCTTAACATACTCATATGCAAAGGATGAAGATATCAAGCGTGAGAACGCCAACATTGATGCAGATACCGCAATGGGAACCATGTTAAAGTACGGTTCCGAAGGTTCTAAGTATTTTATTGATAATTATGTTCTTCCAAAGGATATTGCAGCAGCACATACCAATGGAGAGATTCATATTCACGATAAAGATTTTTACATGTTAACTGAGACATGTTGTCAGATAGATTTGATTAAGTTATTCAAGGATGGTTTTTCCACAGGTCATGGTAACCTGCGTGAACCAAACTCCATCAAGAGCTACTCCGCTCTTGCATGCATTGCCATTCAGGCAAACCAGAATGAGATGCACGGCGGACAGAGTATTCCAAACTTTGACTGGGCAATGGCAGACGGTGTTCGTAAAACCTATACAAAGAAGTACCGTCACATCTTAAACCAGCTCTTCCAGATCAAACATGGATTTACTTATGAACAGGCATATGAAATCGTACGTGCTTATGAAGCACAGTTATCCTGTCCGATCGCAATGGGCAATGGAGAACAGATGCTTAAGGACATTGAGAATATGGACATCATCGGTGTGGAAGTAAGCCAGCTGCGCGAAGCGCATCCATACTGTGAACGCGAAGCACTCCGCATGACAGAGAGAGAAACCTTCCAGGCGATGGAAGCATTTGTCCATAACTTAAATACCATGAACTCCCGTGCCGGCGCACAGGTACCATTCAGTTCCATCAACTATGGAACAGATACTTCCTTAGAAGCCCGCATGGTCATCCGTACATTATTAGAAGCAACCTCTGAAGGACTTGGATTTGGTGAGACACCAATCTTCCCTGTTCAGATCTTTAAAGTAAAGGAAGGCATCAACTTCAATCCTGGAGATCCAAACTATGATCTCTTTGAGATGGCACTGAAGACCTCTGCCAAGAGATTATTCCCGAACTTCAGCTTTATTGATGCTCCATTCAACCTTCAGTATTATAAGGAAGGCGATTACCGTACTGAAATCTCTTACATGGGATGCCGTACACGAGTAATGGGTAACCACTATGACCCAACCAAGGAAATTACATGTGGACGTGGTAACTTAAGCTTCACATCCATCAACCTGCCAAGAATCGCCATTGAATCCGAAGGTAATATTGACAGATTTTATCAGATTTTAGATGAAAGAATCGACCTTGTCGTTCGTCAGCTGTTACACAGATTTAAAATCCAGTGTACAAAGACAGTTCGTAACTATCCATTCTTAATGGGACAGGGCATCTGGATTGATTCCGATGATTTAGATTATGATGACAGCATCGCAGAAGTATTAAAACATGGCACATTAAGTGTTGGTTTCATCGGCCTTGCTGAAACATTAAAAGCACTGATTGGCGTACATCATGGTGAAAGCCAGGTGGCACAGGATCTTGGCCTTGAGATCATTACCCATATGAGAAAACGTATGGATGATGAATCTGAAAAGACAGGTCTTAATTTCTCCCTTCTTGCAACACCTGCAGAAGGATTAAGTGGAAGATTTATTAAGATCGACAAGAAGCGTTTTGGAGAAATTCCAGGTATCACAGATAAGGAATATTATACAAACTCCTTCCACGTACCAGTTTATTATCCAATTCGTGCCTTCGAAAAGATTCAGATCGAAGCGCCTTACCATGCATTAACCAATGCTGGTCATATCAGTTATGTAGAATTAGATGGAGATACCTGCAAGAATCCTCAGGCATTCGAAGCAGTCATCCGTTATATGAAAGAACAGGGCATTGGGTATGGCTCTGTGAACCATCCGGTTGACCGTGACCCGGTTTGTGGATACACAGGTGTAATCGGTGATGTTTGTCCAAGATGTGGCAGACGTGAAGGTGAGAGTGTAAGCATTGAAAAATTAAGAGAACTTCGTAAGAAATATCCGAACGTTCCAATTTATTAGGAGGAGAATAATTATGGGAAAAGATACACAGATCAAACAGATGGATCAGCAGCAGGTAGGACAGGATGTAGGATTTGACAGAATCCGTCGTATCACTGGATATTTAGTTGGAACAACAGACCGTTTCAACAATGCAAAAAGAGCAGAAGAAAGAGATCGTGTAAAACATGGTATCTAATCTGCGGGTAAGTGGAATTATAGAAGAGTCCATCGTGGATGGCCCCGGATTTCGATATGTGGTATTTACCCAGGGATGTCCGCATCACTGCAAGGGATGCCACAATCCCCAGACCCATTCCTTTGAGACGGGAACCTGGATGGAGATCGATGACATTTTTCAAAAATTTGAGGATAATCCGCTGTTGGCCGGCATTACATTTTCCGGCGGCGAGCCATTTTGCCAGCCAGAAGCACTCTATCATCTGGCAGTGAAGGTCCATGAGAAGGGGAAGACGGTGATGACTTACACCGGCTATACGTTAGAGCAGTTAGAAGCCATGGATGATATCTGGGTGAAGAAGCTGCTTTCGGAAACCGACATTTTGGTAGACGGACCTTTTGTGGAGGAACTGAAAGATTTGGAATTGCAATTTCGCGGAAGTTCCAATCAGAGAATTATATATCTTAGCTAATAAAAAGGGATTACCTGTTTTTATAGGTAGTCTCTTTTTTATGCAAGTTTATTCATTGATAAATGAAAATAAAAGGATTATAATACGATATTATGATGCAATGCGGATAATTATTTACTTAGATATAGCTATAAAGGACAGGAGGTACTTATGTTACTGCTATTTTTTATCTGCTGGATTATATTCGCAGGAGATTTTACATTGGAAATCGCAGTCTTCGGCGCTTTGATCGCGCTGGTTGTATTTGCATTTCAGTGTAAGTTTCTGGATCATTCCGTGGAGAAGGAGATCGGATTATATCGCAACTCTCTTTGGATGATTCGCTACCTCTTTATTCTTGTGTTGGAAATTTTAAAGGCCAACATTGGCGTAATGGGGCTGATCCTCACACCGAAATATGAAGCAGAACCGATCATCGTTCATTTTAAGACGGATTTAACATCCAATTTTGCCAAGGTACTTCTGGCAAATTCCATTACACTGACTCCGGGAACCATCTCTGTCTCTCTCGAAGACAATGTATACACAGTTCACTGTTTAGATAAAGCCATGGCTGAAGGAATGGATGATTCCATTTTTGTCAAACAGTTAAGACAGCTTGAAAAGAAAGGCGGTGCAGGTAGATGAAATCGCCAACATTGATCGCAGTGATGCACGGATTCTTAATTATTTGCCTGATCATCATGGCACTGCTCATTGTGTTATGTCTGATCCGTGCGATTCGCGGACCAAGACTGACAGACCGAATCGTGGCAGGTAATATGATCGGCACCATGACCATCATATCCATTGCCCTGCTGTCTGTTTTATTAGAAGGAAATTATATGATCGATGTATGTCTGATCTATGCCATGATCAGTTTCATCGCGGTTGTTGTCCTCTCCAAAGTATACATGGGTGTATACAGGGAGAGAAAAGAAAGTCAGAAGAAAGGAGAAAAGAAATGCTAGAATGGATTCGCTTCTTCTCCGGCGCCTTTTTTATCATCGTCGGAATCGTAACTGCATTTATCGCAACCTTCGGGATGTTCCGTTTTAACTATGTGTTAAACCGTATGCATTCTGCAGCAATGTGCGATACCTTAGCCTTGGGCTGTGTGCTCATCGGAGTAATTATTTTCGATGGTATTTCCTTTGTTTCCTTAAAACTGGCGGCAATTATCGTATTCCTCTGGTTAGCCAGCCCGGTATCCAGCCACCTGCTTGCCAGATTAGAAGTAACCATCAATGAGAAGAATCTGAAAGAAAGATGCGAGGTACAGGAAGATGCAATTGATTGAGTTTATTTTACTTGGCTTTTTGATCGTATGTGCCATTGCAACCTGTCTTTCCAAGAGACTTCTGACATCCGTTGTAATCTTCATGTCATATAGTTTGATCATGGCCATTATCTGGTTTTTATTAGAATCCCCGGACCTTGCCATCACAGAGGCAGCAGTCGGTGCAGGGGTAACCAGTATCTTATTCTTCATCACTTTTAAGAAGATTGGGGTATTAAAAGAAGAGGAGGAACAGGAGAATGAGTAAGCTTCGAAAGAATTACGATGACACCATCTGGGGCAAATTCAACCGATGGCTCCATGGCCTGTCTCCAATTGAGTATAAATCCTCTCCACAGTGGCATTTTACTGACGAAGAGCTTCAGGAGAAGTTCGAAGCTGATGTAAAGCGTGCCCGTGAAGCACAGAAAAAAGAACGACGCCTCTATGCCAAGTATCGTACCTGGCCGGACAAGAAGGGAGTTCCTCTCTACGAGAAGATCTACCGTGTCATCGCTGTTCTGGTATGTATTGCGGTCATTGTCAGTCTGCTGATCACCGTTGCCCACCTGCCAAAGTATGGACAGTACAGCAATCCGGTCAACAATGAGGTGTCCAAGCGATATATTGAAGAAGGTATTCAGGAAACCGGTTCGGTCAACATCGTCTCCGGTATGATCCTTGACTACCGAGCATTTGATACCTTTGGTGAATCCCACGTGCTCTTTATTGCAGCCAGCTGTGTATTCATCATCCTGCGACTGGGGATCGGGAAGGATAAGGAAATCGAGGAAGAGAAGGCCAGGGAGGCGGAACATGACCGCAACTTTGAGCCGGCCAATGATTCCATTCTCCAGACCATTACCCGCGTTCTGGTACCGATTATTTTTATTTTTGGTATTTATGTCATTTTATTCGGACATCTGGGGCCTGGTGGAGGCTTCTCCGGCGGTGCAATCATCGGCGCAGGCCTGATCCTCTATTTAGAATCCTTCGGGTTCGAGAAAATCGGCAAATTCTTCACATTAAAAACTTACCGTGCCATCTCCATTACAGGGCTTTTATGCTATGCCATCAGTAAGGCCTACTCCTTCTACACAGGAGCCAACGGCATACACAGCATCATCCCTCTTGGAATTCCGGGACACATCTTATCAAGTGGATTGATTCTTGTGCTGAACATCTGTGTCGGCGCGGTTGTAGCATGTACCATGTACGGCTTCTATGTATTATTTAGAAAAGGAGATTTCTAGCAATGGTAGTCAATTTGTTTCACAATTACTATGAAACAGTAGCCGTTATCTTGTTTAGTATCGGATTTACCACGCTGCTGTTGCATAGAAATATGATTAAAAAAATCATTGGGCTTAACATCATGGACACTGCTGTCTATCTCTTCCTAGCTGCCAAGGGTTACATCGAAGGAAAAGCAGCTCCGATCGTGGTAGACGGGATTCAGTCCCAGGAAGCCTACATCAATCCGATCCCGGCAGGGCTTGTACTGACCGGTATCGTAGTTTCTGTCAGTGTTACTGCGGTTATGCTGGCACTGACCATTCGTCTGTATCGCCGTTATGAATCCCTCGATATCGACGAAATCACCATGAAAGCAAATAAGGAGGTTCGGTAATGGATTTTATTCGTAATTTTCCGTTCTTTGGAATCTTCTTCTGCATGTCATCCGGTGTAATCAATTCCATTCTTCCGGGCAAATGGGCTAAGAGGGTGTCACTGACTGCCATCACAGCCAATTTGGCGGCGTCGGTTTGTGTGTTATATTACACCATCGTGACCAACACAAGTACCGTATTTATCATGGGTCATCATCCTGCTCCATGGGGCAATGAAATCCGATATGGTATTCTGGAAGGATGTTTTGCAACCTTTTTCTGTATCATTATGCTGCTGTCCGTTCTCGGCGGTATCAAGCGATTAGAAGAAGATATTTCTGAAAAACGATCCAACTTATTTTATGTAATGGTAAATCTCATTATGGCGGCGGCCCTTGCCCTCGTTTACACCAATGACTTGTTTACCGGTTACGTATTTATTGAAATTATGACCATTGGTGCCTGCGGCCTGATTGTCATTCGTGGAGAGGGTGCCTCTCTGGTAGCATCTGTAAAATATATGATCATGAGTTTAATCGGTTCTGGTCTGATTTTGATCAGTTTATCCATTATCTATGCCATTACCGGCCATCTGCTCATGTCCAATATTCAGGAAACCATCCAGGTGATGGTGGAAAATGGAGAGTATCTCAATCCGCTTACCACAGCAATCGCCCTGATTTCTGTCGGTCTGGCCATGAAGAGTGCCTTGTTCCCATTCCACTCCTGGCTGCCGGATGCCTATACCTCCGCAACCTCCGCTTCCAGTGCGATATTATCTTCTCTGATTTCGAAGGCATATATCTTCCTTCTGATCAAGATCTATTATCGTGTCATTGGAATCGATGTGATGTTCTCCAATAAGGTACTGAATCTGATGTTCATGTTTGGTATCCTTGGTATGATCATCGGATCTCTTCGTGCGATTTCCCAGGAAGACTTAAAGCGTATGATTGCCTACTCTTCTGTTGCACAGATTGGATATATTTACATGGGGATCGGTCTTGGAAGCAATGCCGGAATGATGGCTGCATTGTTCCACATTATGTCCCATTCCGTTTCCAAAGCAATGCTCTTTACTGCTGCATCCGGCCTTTCTTCTGTATCCGGAAGAAGCTGCAAATACAACCATCTGCAGGGTTCAGCACACAGAAACCGCATTGCAGGTCTGGCCTTCCTTTGTGGTGCCTTATCCATGATCGGTCTTCCGCTGACCGGTGGATTTATCTCAAAGGTATACTTTGCCCAGGCTGCCATCACAAATGAAAATAGTATCAAGATGTTTATCACAGTTATCACCCTTGCAATCAGTACATTGCTCAATGCAGTTTACTTTATGAGAGCGATCATCTGTATTTATCAGCCTGTGAAGAAACTTCCAAAGAATTTCAAACGTCAGAAGGATTATCTGAAGACAGCGGCCCTGATCTTATTTATCATCGCCAACTTTGTACTTGGTGTAAAATCCGATGCCATTGTCAGAATGATCACCTTCGGCTTAGGCATGTTTAGTTAGGAGGAAAAAATGAATAGTATGATAATTTTAATTCCGATTTTTCTTCCGATTATTACTGGTATCATCCTTCGTATCATGCCTGTTATGGAAGACAATCGCAGTGCAAGAAGTACCTATGTTATGAGCGTGCTTACCGTTCAGCTCATTCTCGTCTGGGCCTTCATGCTGAAGAACGGCCTCAGGTTTGAATGGTTCCCGATCGTTGATCGGATTCATATTGCCTTTGGTGTAGATCCCCTCGCCATGTGGTTTACCGGTATGGTATCCGTTATCTGGTGGGTTGTCGGCATCTATTCCATGGAATATATGAAGCATGGCAAGAAAGAACGCAGCTACTATACCTTCTATCTGATTTCTGAAGGTGTTTTATGCGGTTTGATCTATGCTGGAAACCTGGTTACTTTATATATGTTTTATGAATGTATGACACTTCTTACCATGCCAATGGTTCTTCATGACCGTACAAGAAGATCCGTTGCAGCGGCAAGAAAGTATATGTTTTACTCTATTTTTGGTGCATCTTGTTCCTTAGGAGGAATCATAATCCTTGCAGTTTATGCTCCTTCCATCACATTTGCACCGGGTGGTGTATTCGATGCTGCCTCCTTTGGAGAACATGCAACCCTGTATCTGGTCATTGCAGCGATCATGATTGTGGGATTTTGTGGAAAATCCGGTATGTTCCCACTTCATTCCTGGCTTCCAACTGCCCATCCATTGGCACCGGCACCTGCCTCTGCCGTATTATCCGGTATCATTACCAAAATGGGTGTTGTGGCAGTCATTCGAACTGTATTTTATATTTTTGGTGCAGAATTCCTGCGTGGAACCTGGGTGCAGGTTATGTGGATGATCCTTGCAACCATCACCATCTTCATGGGATCTATGATGGCCTTCTTAGAGCCTTCCATGAAGAGACGATTTGCATATTCCACAGTTAGTCAGGTTTCCTATATTCTGCTTGGCCTTTCTACTATGTCTATAGAAGGGCTGACTGGAGGATTCCTCCATGTTATTTTCCATTCCATGGCGAAGATCGTACTCTTCTTAACTGCCGGTATTATCATCTATTACACTGGCGAGAAGAAGATATTTGGTCTTAAGGGAATTGGAAAACAGATGCCGATCGTAATGGTGCCATTCACCGTTGCATCTGCGGCTCTTGTGGGTGTGCCATTCTTTACCGGTTTTATCAGTAAGGAATTCCTTGCCCATGGTACATTGGCAGCAGGCATCCCTTATCTTGAATTTATAACACCGGTTGTGTTATTGATTTCTGCAACATTGACAGCAGGATATCTCTTCCCGATTGTCATTGACGGATTCTATCCGGAAAATGAACGAAAGGTATATACGAGAATCCATGTAGATCCTAAGATGTGGGGCTCTCTTGTTATCCTTGCTGTGTTAACGATTTTGATTGGTGTGTTCCCGAATCCGCTGACCCACTTTGTGGAAGCCTTCGTGGAAACACTTTTATAGGAAAGGAGGAAGAGGATGGGTACATCAATTTTATTAATTCCGATTCTTCTGCCGATTATTGGTGGCGGAGCACTTTACTTCTTTCCAATTGAGAAGGACGCTACCCGCAAGCTGTATGTGTTTGGGGTAACCCTCTTAAACTCCATTATTGTATGGTCATTGCTCATTCACGGAGTGAAGGGAGACTTTACACTGCTGAATATGGCCCAGGATTTGGATATCAAGTTCCATATCGACGGACTCTCTAAAGTGTTTGGCGGTATTCTGGCAGGTCTCTGGCCGCTGGCTACCCTGTATGCCTTTGAATATATGAAGCATGAAGGCAGACACAACCTGTTCTTCTGTTTCTACACCATGACCTTTGGGGTCTGCGTTGGGATTGCATTTGCAGCAAACCTGATGACGTTATATATGTTCTATGAACTGATGACATTGTCTACACTGACACTGGTTATTCATAAACTGGATCAGCCATCTATTTTAGCGGCAAGAAAATATATGGTTTATTCCCTTGCCGGAGCAGCATTTGCCTTTATCGGCTTCATGTTTGTTCACTTTTATGGCGTATCCACAGATTTTGTTTACGGCGGTGTATTGAATCGTTCCCTCACAGCAGGACACGAGAATATGCTGTTATTCATCTTTTTGATGATGGTAATCGGGTTCGGGGTAAAGGCAGCCATTTTCCCATTCCATGGATGGCTTCCAACTGCATCCGTAGCACCAACGCCGGTTACTGCCCTGCTTCATGCGGTAGCGGTTGTTAAGGCAGGTGTATTTGCCATCATGCGCGTAACCTATTACAGCTTTGGTACCGATTTTGTGTCCGGAACCTGGGCACAGACTATTATGATGATTTTTGCCATCGTGACCATCGTCTTTGCCTCCTCCAAGGCAGTAAAGGAGATCCACTTCAAGAGAAGACTGGCCTACTCAACCATCAGTAACCTGTCCTACATTGTATTTGCAGCATCTTTGATGACGCCATACGGTCTGCAGGCAGGACTTGCCCATATGGTGATGCACGCAGTCATGAAGATCATGCTCTTCTTCTGTGCCGGTGCGGTTATGCATCAGACAGGGGTGGAATATGTCTACCAGCTGAAGGGTCTTGGCAAGCGAATGCCAGTCATCTTCACCTGCTTCACCTTCGGCTCTGCGGCAATGATGGGTGTGCCGGGACTTTGTGGCTTCATTAGCAAATGGAGCATTGAAGTGGCAGCAGTCAAACAGGGGACACCGGTAGCCTTCGTTGGAATGGCGGCGATCTTATTCTCTGCATTCTTAACAGCGGTATACCTGTTCTCCATTGTAGTAAAAGCATTCTTCCGTCAGGAAGAGGTGGAAGGAGATCTGCGAAGAAAGGATCCAAACTGGTATATGACCGGACCGATCCTCCTGCTCTCTGTGGTAGTGCTGGTTCTTGGTATTTACTCCGCTCCACTGATGAATCTGCTTCAAAGCATTGCTTTTGGAAAGATGTAGGTGACGGATATGAGATTTGCATTATATGAAATCTGCGGCGAAGGCATGTTCTTTGAGTATCATCTGATATCCGCGCTGGCAGCAGTGATTACCATTGCAGTTGCTTTTGCAGCAGTGACCAAACAACATAAGACAATTACGAAGATCATGACCGTGATCATGGGTGTGATGAGTGCAGGCATCTTTGGCGCGATGGATCTTTATACAAACTATATCTGCTTCGAGATTGCAGGCTTTGCTTCTCTGTTCCTGATCTATGACAATGCTCATAAGATTCGCTTAAAGGACAGAAAAAGCAGCGATGCCCAGATTCACGACGAAGATGGTGGTGATGAGGATATCCCATATGTGGAGGAACCACCGGTATTTGTCGTTGGCTCAGTGGGCGACAGCAAGACCATCGTGGCTTCCAAAAGTGAAGCCAGTAAGGAATATCTTGGCTGGATCGTGATTACCGGTATGGTTATGGCTATGGGGATGTTCTTCATGTCCCGTTATGCCCATACCCTCGAATTCGATCAAATGCACCACGGCATGTTCTCAGGTGGCTGGGTATACGCCATGGTATTCTGCTACTATGTAGGCTTCGCAGCCCGCTGTGCGCAGATGCCTTTACACAGCTGGCATAATCAGTATTGTGCACAGATGGATGGATTTATGGGGATGGCAGCATCTTTGATCCTGCTTCCGGGTGGAATCTGGAGTATCTACCAGCTATTCCCGCGTTTATTCCCACACAATGTACACTGGCAGGGATTCTTCATCCTGATGGGCGTGATCACACTATTTGCCGCGTTGCTTAAGTTTTCCAATTCTGTTACCGGCAAATGTAAAATGGCAGCTATCTACATGCTGATCATGGGGCTGGTACAGATTGGCTTTGTTACACTCAATACAGAGATCTTCCTGATCATTGGCATGCTCGCCATTATCATTGCCTACATGAGCGTGGGACGTAAGATTGAAAACAATGAGTACGATGAACCATATTTTGATTTCCGCTGGTTCTCGCTGGAAAATCTTGTATATAAACCGGCCTTTAAGACAGGCTTCCCTGTATTCTTCGGTATCATTTTCCGTGTGATCGATTATCTTCCGGATACGATCATTGCCATGATCCGTGGAACACTCTACCAGGATTCCAAACAGAAGATCTGGGATAAGGTAGGAACACCATTTACCTATGTCATTGGTAAAGTGCTTGACGATGTGGTTCGAGGTCTCAATCGCACTGTTCTGGTCAAATATCCATTCCGCCACTCCTTTGTCAACGGAATTGCCGTTGCAAAGCAGGAGGCCAGACAGACGACCGGAATCTTTATGCGCTCCGTATCCTTTGGCCTGATGCTTTTTGCCATCGGTATGATTGTCACATTAATTTATATGGCTTATTAAAACCTTCGGCTGATTGCAATAGCTCTTGCAATCAGCCGTTTTTTCAAGTAAACTAGAATAGTTACTGAATTAGAACAAATATGAATAGTCATTTTTAAATAAAGAAAGAGGAAGGAATCATATGGATTATCAGAAATTAGCGGAACTTTTATTTCCAGAAGTAACAACTACCATTGATGAAGTGGAAGCAAGATTCCCAGAGAGAGATCTTCCAGAAGGCGCACAGGTTACCCGTATGGGTCCAAGCCCAACTGGTTTTATTCATCTTGGTAACTTATATAGTGGTTTAGCAGATGAACGTATCGCACATCAGAGCGGTGGTATCTTCTACTTACGAATCGAAGATACAGATAACAAACGTAAGGTGGAAGGTGCAGAAGATATCATCATCTCCGTTTTAAAATATTTTGGTATCGAATTTGACCAGGGTGCAGGCATCGAATCTCCAGAAAGTGATGCGTATGGCCCATACTACCAGAGACAGCGCAAAGACATTTACCATGTATATGCGAAGAATTTAGTTGCACAGGGTCTTGCATACCCTTGCTTCTGTACAGAAGAAGAAATCGCAGCCATCAAGGAAGCACAGACAGAACAGAAAGTTATCACAGGCTATCATACAACATGGACAAGATGCCGTGACTTAACACTTGAAGAAGTGGAAGTGAAAATCGCAGCTGGCATGCCTTATACATTACGTCTTCGTTCTCAGGGGCAGGAAGGTAATGATATCATCTTCCGTGATCAGATCCGTGGCAGCGTGAAATTCCCAGAAAATATTATGGACGTGGTAATCTTAAAGAAGGATGGTATTCCAACATACCACTTCGCTCATGCCATCGATGATCATCTCATGCACACAACCATGGTAATCCGTGGGGAAGAATGGTTATCTTCTGTACCAACACACGTAGAACTTCATAAAGTATTAGGCTTCAGACTTCCTAAGTATGCACATACTGCACACTTAATGAAGATGGATAATGGCAATAAGAGAAAGCTTTCCAAGAGAAAAGACCCTGAATTATCCTTGGATTACTATCGTCAGGATGGCTACCATCCACAGGGCGTTAAGGTATACTTAATGACACTACTTAATTCCAACTTCGAACAGTGGTATGACAAACATCCGAACAGCCCAATCGAAGACTTCCCATACAGCGTGAAGAAGATGTCCAAATCCGGTGCATTATTCGATATCATGAAGTTAAATGATATCTGTAAGAATGAATTCTCCAAGTTAGAACCGGAAGATGTATACGAATTCTTACATACATGGTGTACAAACTACCGTCCTGAAATGGTAGATGTATACTTTGCAGACAAAGAAAAGTTCATCAAGATCTTAGAGCTTACCATGGGCGTTCACCAGAAGCGTCGTCGTAAGGACTTCATCACTGCAAAACAGATCATGGAAAGCATCCACTATTTCTTCGAAGATACTTACCATGTAGTGGACGAACAGAAATACGATGCAGAAACTGTGGAAGCAGTATTAAAAGCATACTTAGCATCCTATGACCATGAAGCAGATGCTAATGGCTGGTTCAACAATATCAAGGCAATCGGCGAAGAATTCGGCTTTACTGGCAACATGAAGGAATACAAGAAGAATCCTGAAAACTTCAAGGGTAATGTATCCCACATCGCTGAGATCATCCGAATTGCGACTGTTGGTCAGTCCAACTCCCCAGATCAGTGGGCAATCTACCACATCATCGGCGAAGATATGATGCGTGCACGTATCGAAAGCTATCTGGCAAAATAATAGAAATGCAGAGAAATCAAGAGAGTCAGTCATGACTCTCTTTTTATTTTTCTGGAATGGTGATATAATATAATATTGACAAAGTATAGAAAGGAATATAGCATTATGAAAATTGGTAGAAACGATCCATGCTGGTGTGGATGCGGTAAAAAATATAAAAAATGCCATGCAGCATTTGACGATAAAATTGCAAAATTCGCAAGAGAAGGACACATCGTTCCTCCCCGCGATATCATAAAAAATCCGGAACAGATCGAAGGAATCAAGGAAAGTGCCAAGATCAATATCGCTGTCCTCGACTATGTGGCAGAGCATATCGGGCCTGGTGTTTCAACAGAAGAGATCGATCAGTGGGTATATGATATCACAACACAGATGGGTGGCATTCCAGCTCCATTAAACTATTATGGATTCCCTAAGAGTGTGTGCACTTCCATTGATGAAGTGGTTTGTCACGGTATTCCGGATGAAAACCGCATCTTACAGGAAGGAGAAATCGTTAATATTGACGTCTCCACCGTCTACAAAGGATATTATTCCGATTCTTCCAGAATGTTCTGCATCGGAGAAGTATCTCCAGAGAAGAAAAAACTGGTGGAAGTAACAAAGGAATGTGTGGAAATCGGGATTAAGAATGTAAAACCATGGACCTTCTTAGGCGATATGGGTGAAGCAGTGCACAACCATGCCAAGGAGAATGGATACACAGTCGTTCGCGAAATCGGCGGACACGGCATCGGTTTAGAATTCCATGAAGAACCATTTGTCAGCTACGTTTCTCGCAAAGGAGAAGAGATGCTCATGGTTCCGGGAATGGTATTTACCATCGAGCCAATGGTCAACATGGGCCAGGCAGATGTATTTACCGATGAGGAAGACGGCTGGACTGTATATACAGAAGATGGACTGCCATCTGCACAGTGGGAAGTGACTGTATTAGTAACAGAAACCGGCTGTGAAGTATTAGTATATTAATCAGAATGAGGATATTATGGGACATAAACTGACAGAAACTGATATTGCAAAAATGAAGGAAGAGATCCTGCATCGTAAGTTAGTCGTTCGTAAGGCGGCCCTTGAGGATGTGAAGGAAGCCAGAGCCCAGGGAGACTTAAGTGAAAATTTTGAGTACAAGGCGGCCAAGAAGTTCAAGAATCAGAATGAAAGCCGCATCCGTTACCTGGAACGGATGATTCGCAATGCAGAAGTCTATGAAGACACCTCTGCAGAGGATGAGGTTGGCATGAATAACCGGGTAACGGTATATTTTGAGGAGGATGACGAGGAAGAGGAATTCAAGATCGTCACCACTGTCCGTGGAGACAGCTTGCTAAACATCATCAGCATCGAATCTCCAATCGGCAAGGCACTCCTTGGACACAAAGTGGGTGACCGCGTCTATGTTAAGGTCAATGACACCTACGGCTACTACCTTCAGATACGTAAAATTGAAAATACCAGCGACGAGGATGAGACCATCAACCGCTATTAGTCCCTGGTAGTACAAAAAGAGGAATTTGACATGAAATTTGATACAAACATAACAACAGGAGAAATTTTCGGTTTCCTGATGAGCCATGCCTATGCAGGAATTTCCGGCAAGATTGGTCTGGTAATCAGTCTTGTGGGCGCAGTCTTATTCATCAAAGGACTGCCAAACTTTGCCGGCAATGAAACCAATATGATCATCTATGCCATTCTAGCAGTGACATTTACCGTGATCAATCCATTCCTGCTCTTTACCAAGGCGAAAAAACAGAAGCTGACCAACCCGGCCTACAAGACAGGCATGGAATATGAACTGGGGGAAGAGGGCATCCATCTTCAGGCAGCAGGTCAGGAAGGCGACCTCCCATGGAACTACATTATTCAGATCCGTGAGACAAAATCCTTATATATTCTGTATACAACAAGAATCAATGCCTTTATCTGGCCGAAAAAAGATGTGAATCAGGAAATTATGGATTTTGCACTTTCCCACATCGACAGACAATCAGTGAAACTGCCAAAGAGTTTGAGAGGTTAAAACATGATTATAGAAAGCTTACAGACATCCGATACCTTCGAGCTTGGAAAAAAGCTTGGTCAGGAAGCCAAAGCCGGACAGGTGCTCTGCCTCTACGGCGACCTTGGCGTGGGCAAGACTGTATTTACCCAGGGCTTTGCCGAAGGACTTGCAATAGAAGAGCCGATCAGCTCTCCAACCTTCACCATCGTGCAGGTTTACGACGAGGGCAGACTTCCTTTTTATCACTTTGATGTGTATCGCATCGGTGACATTGAGGAGATGGACGAAATCGGATATGAAGATTATGTCTACGGCGACGGGGTAACCCTCATCGAGTGGGCAAATCTCATCGAAGAGATCCTTCCGGATCACTACCTTACCGTGACCATTGAGAAGGATCTGGACAGGGGATTCGATTATCGAAGAATCACTGTGGAGGAACAGTAATATGAAAATTTTAGTATTAGACAGCTCCGGCATGGTGGCATCTGTGGCAATAATGACCCAGGACGCCGTCATTGGAGAATATACCATCAATCATAAGAAAACCCATTCCCAGACACTTCTCCCAATGTTGGATGAAGTGGTGAGAATGACTGATACAGATCTGGCAGACCTTGATGCCATCGCCATTGCCAAAGGACCAGGCTCCTTCACCGGCCTTCGCATCGGCTCTGCAACTGCCAAGGGACTGGGCATGGCCCTTGACATTCCGATCGTGTCCGTGCCAACCATGGACGCCATCGCCTACAATTTATATGCCACCGACAGTCTGATCTGTCCAATCATGGACGCACGCAGAAACAATGTATACACCGGCATTTATGAATGGGTGGATGGCACATTTGCCGTTGTGGAAGAGCAGTGTGCCCGCAGCATCGACGAAACCATCGAGGCAGTCAGTGCCCTTGGAAGGCCGGTCATCTTCCTCGGGGACGCAGTGCCTCTTCACAGAGACCGCATCGAGGCAAATGTTACCGTGCCAGTTTCCTTCGCGCCGGCTCATCTTTTGCGTCAGCGCGCAGGCGCAGTTGGAAGCCTTGCCATGGAATATTATAAAGAGGGAAAAGTGGAATCTGCCAGAGACCACGGACCAGACTATCTGAAAAAATCCCAGGCAGAAAGAGAAAGAGAAGAGAGAAATGGGCGTTAGACCATATGAACCATCAGACCTTTCCGCCGTTGCGGCCCTTGATCATGCCTGCTTTTCTGATTTCTGGTCAGAGAAGAACTGGCAGGGAACCATGGAGACACCCCAGTATGCCTGCTTCTTATTAGAAGAGGCAGATCAGATGGCAGGATTTATCCTGATTTCCATTGTGGGAGATGAGGGAGAGCTGCTGAAGATGGGTGTTTTGCCAGAATACAGAAGAAGGGGTTTTGGAGCAGTACTTCTCAGACGCGCCATTGCCTGTTGGAAAGAAGAAGGGGTGGAATCTGTCTTTTTGGAAGCCAGAGAGAGCAATATCTCCGCCCGCACATTATATGAAACACACGATTTTAAGGAAATCGGAGTCCGTAAAAACTATTATGACGGACCAAAGGAGCACGCAGTGCTCTATCAGAGAATAATATAAAGAAAGGAAACGTTATGCTTGATGTTTGCTTACTGGGTACCGGCGGTATGATGCCGCTGCCATATCGTTATCTCACAGCCATGATGGCTCGTTTTAACGGCAGCAGTATCCTGATTGACTGCGGAGAGGGAACTCAGGTTACCATTAAAGAAAAAGGATGGAGCTTAAAACCGATCGACGTGATTTGTTTTACCCATTATCATGCGGATCATATCAGCGGACTTCCGGGTCTGCTCCTTGGAATTGGCAATACAGAACGTACAGAGCCGATTCTCATGATCGGACCAAGGGGGCTTTCCCATGTGGTTAATTCCCTTCGCGTCATCGCACCGGAGCTTCCATTTGAAATAAAATTTTTAGAGCTGACAGACAATATCCATACCATTCAGATGGAGGGCTATGAGATCGAAGCCTTCCGTGTACAGCATGGAATTGCCTGCTATGGCTATAGTATCAAGATTCCACGTGCTGGCAAATTCGACGTGGAGAAGGCGAGATCCAATCAGGTTCCATTAAAATGCTGGAATGCGCTCCAGAAGGGTAATACCGTGGAGATGGATGGTATCACCTACACACCGGATATGGTGCTTGGAGATACCCGAAAGGGGTTAAAGCTTACCTATACTACCGATACCAGACCAATCCCGCGTATCGCAGAGTGCGCCCAGGGTGCAGATTTATTCATCTGTGAGGGCATGTACGGTGAGGAGGAGAAGCTTGCCAAAGCCAGAGAACACAAACATATGACTTTTTATGAAGCGGCCAACCTTGCAAAGACCGCCGGCGTCAAAGAGATGTGGCTGACCCATTACAGCCCGTCTCTCGTCAAACCGGAACCATTTATGGGCAAGGTGAAGTCTATTTTCCCACATGCCAAGGCAGGGAAGGACCGTAAATCTGTGACGCTTACATTTGAAGAAGAATAAACAGGAGACAACTATGGAAGAACAGGTTAAAATTCTTGCAATCGAATCCTCCTGCGATGAAACTGCGGCAGCAGTGGTCGTAAACGGGAGAGAGGTAAAGTCCAATGTCATTTCCTCCCAGATCGAATTGCATAAATTATACGGAGGCGTTGTTCCGGAGATCGCATCCAGAAAACATATCGAAAAGATCAATCAGGTAATAGAGGAAGCATTGGAGGAAGCCGGGGAAACCTTGGATTCCATCGATGCCGTTGCCGTTACCTATGGTCCGGGACTGGTTGGTGCGCTTTTGGTAGGCGTTGCAGAAGCCAAGGCAATCGCTTATGCCAAGAAAAAACCACTGGTAGGTGTGCATCACATTGAAGGACATATCAGCGCCAATTATATTGAACACAAAGAGTTAGAACCGCCATTTATGTGCCTGGTGGCTTCCGGTGGACATTCCCACCTGGTAAAAGTGACCGATTATGGCGAATATGAGATCATCGGACGTACCAGAGATGATGCGGCAGGGGAAGCATTCGATAAGGTTGCCCGTGCCATCGGGCTTGGTTACCCGGGCGGACCGAAGATCGACAAGCTTGCCAGAGAAGGAGATCCGAAGGCAATTACATTTCCTAAGGCCAAGGTGAATGGTGCGCCCAACGACTTCAGCTTCAGTGGCTTAAAATCTGCTGTATTAAACTACTTAAACAAATGCAAAATGATGAATATTGAGGTGAATCGTGCAGATGTGGCTGCCTCCTTCCAGGAAGCGGTGGTGGATGTGCTCTCTGACCACGCGGTAAATGCTGCCCTCGAGTGCGGCCTCTACAAAGTAGCAATTGCAGGGGGCGTTGCGTCCAACAGTGCTCTTCGCAAAAAAATGATGGAAAAGTGTGAGAAGAATCATCTTGCATTCTATTATCCATCCCCAGTGCTCTGCACCGACAATGCAGCGATGATTGGGGCAGCAGGCTATTATGATTTTAAAAAGGGTGTCCGACACGGACTTGATTTAAATGCAGTGCCGAACTTAAAGATTGGACAGCGCTAAAGGAGTATAATATGGACAAGAAAAAAACGGTTGCGATCGTTCTGGCAGCAGGCGAAGGAAAACGTATGGGAAGTGGGATTCCCAAACAGTATATGATCATCAAATCCCGCCCAATGGTTTACTATTCCCTGAAGGTATTTCAGGAAAGCGGCGTGGATGAGATCGTTCTCGTAACTGGAGAAGATGAAATCGATTACTGTCGTCAGTATATTGTGGAACACTATAAGTTTGGCAAAGTGACACAGATTATTGCAGGGGGAAGTGAACGCTATGAATCTGTGTATCGTGGCCTTCAGGCAGTGGAAGATGCAGATTATGTGCTGATTCATGACTGCGCCCGTCCGATGATCAATCAGCAGATTGTTCTGGATTCTATTCGTGGTGCCATCATGTTTGGTGCCTGCGTCATTGCTGTACCTGCCAAAGATACCATTAAAGTGGTAGACCGCAATGGCTATGCCTTAGAGACTCCGCCACGTAAGGATCTCTGGGTTGTACAGACCCCACAGGCCTTTGAATATGAACTGGTGAAGAATGCCTATGAAGCATTGATCGCATCTGGGGATACCAGCGCAACCGATGATGCCATGGTAGTGGAAAATTACAGTGGCAAGAAGGTAAAGATGATTCTTGGATCTTACGATAATATTAAAGTAACCACACCGGAGGATGTAAAAACCTGTATGGCGTTCCTGCGTACAAAAAAAGTTTTTCATCGACTCCATGAAATTCATGACAAAATTATCTGGGTTCAGATGAAATTATACCAGCTTCGAATGAAGACCGTTCTGGAACGGAAAAAGAAATAAACCACAAAATGTGGAAAACTTGTGTATAAACTGTTGGTAAATCCATAAAATATGTGGGAAACATGTGGATCTCCAACAGTTTTTTTGTGGATAAAAAAGATAAAAAAAGTTTTAGAAAAAGTGTTGACATAAGGCCATTCATTTGATAATATATCAACTGTCGCTGATGGAAACACGGCAGCGTTGGTTCGCATAGCCGATTCAGAAGTGACAAAATCATTTATTAAATATGCGATTCTTGATGGATTACGAAGAGACGAAAAAAGTTCTTGACAAGCACTTGAAGCTGTGATAACATAGGTGAAGTGCTGACGCGAGGAAGCAACTTGGAGAGGTGTCCGAGCGGTTTAAGGAGCTAGTCTTGAAAACTAGTGATCCTGAAAGGGACCGTGGGTTCGAATCCCACCCTCTCCGGTCATTACAATTAAACATTGTAATCATATTTAACTAACTTGGAGAAGTACCCAAGTGGTTGAAGGGGCTCGCCTGGAAAGCGGGTAGGTCGTTAATAGCGGCGCGAGGGTTCAAATCCCTCCTTCTCCGTTGGATTTTTTCCAAACAGTAAAATTCGAACATTGAAAACTAAACAATCACAGATCCTTGAAAATTCTAATGAGATTTTCAGTATCTTTAGTAAAAGATGCAACGGACGTTTAGAACAACCTAAACAACAGTAATAACAAGGGATGAATAGCCAGAGGTTATTCTGA
>JAZLGR010000015.1:0-13752 GCA_045616445.1 Candidatus Fimousia sp.
CTGTTCATGAGTTCATACCGTCGGCGAAAGCTGACCAGCGTTTCTTGGAGCGATGTCAAGGGTGGCGTACGGCTTGTACAGTCTTATAATGTAACTGAATAATTTTTATAATTTCGTGTCCAAAATTTGTTGACTAGTGCAAAATGTATGTGTAGGGAGGGGTTGTGTTGGCTATTTTTAGTTGTATTGGTGAGGTGGGGCGCTGACTGGCAGGTTGCTGGCGCTGTGAGAGATGGGGAATTGCAAAAATTGCGAATTCCCATCCCCGATTTTTCGTGAATTTCTGGATTTAGGGATGGGATATCTTGATTTTTATGAAAGCCATTCCCTCAATTTGGTGTAGATTGGTGTCTACAGGGATGGGAAATAGCTAAAATCGCGAAATCCCATCATAGTAGACACGGGTTTCCACCCTCTCTAGGGAATGGAAATCATGAAAAATGCTATTTCCCATCACAGTAGACACGCTTTTCACTCCCTCATGGGGAATGGCTTTGGTGAAAATGAGCATATCCCGCCACTCGAGACTGTGAAATAGGGCTTGAGTAGGGATGGGCTTTCGAAATATTGACGATTTCCATTCCCCAATTTAGGATTCTGGCGATTTTCCAGGGATGGGAAAACTTGAGTCTAGCAATTCCCCATCCCTTTGTAATGGCTGGCCGCCCTGCCAGAAGACTGAAAAATGCCACAGCCTGAGTCCAGCTTGCTTGATTACAACTGTCCGCGATCATTAGCTGCCCACCTTGCCAGTACACCTAAACTTCCACACCCCAAATTCAGCTTGCTTACACACAACCATGCGCTCTCGTAGGCATAAAAAAAGGGCATCACAGTCGAATCTGAAACTTAACAACTGTAATACCCTCTATAATCTCCAACTAAATTCTATAAATAATTCTCAATTGACTTAATCACACGATCAATCTTATCTTCAAAAGTCCCACTGTTATCAATGATCTGATAATGCTCATGCTTCTTCCAAGCTTCAATCACCTTATCATCCAACGCAATGGCTTCTTCTGCAGTCTCAATTCTAGCCGCATTATTGGCGCAGGTGTACACCTCTGGCTTACCCTTCGCAGCTGTCATCAGGTGAATCACCCCGTCATAGCGAGCAAGTAACTCTTCTTCTGTCTTGCCCACATGCGCAAGGACTTCCTCATATTCCTGCTCATTCATATAAGCACGATTGTCAAGTGCACCTCTGTCACAAAGAATGATCATCTTCTCTTTGCCCATGCCCTTTGCCGCACGATCAAACAATTCTTCTTTCGTAAGCTGCAATGTCATCTGAATCTTCTGATATTCTGCATTGGTTCCACAGGTCCATGGAGCCACTCCTCCAGAGATGAACTCTGTCGCAGTCTCAGAAATAATCAATGTTGTATAACCCAAATCTGTAAAATGTTCCTTTATGCTTGCCATGGCAGTGGATTTACCGCCGCATGGTCCGCCAGTAATAACAAATTTCTTAAGAATCATGCTTCTCCTCCTCATGTCTTTCTAACTATATTGTAGAACATTCTCAGCGAAAGGTCAAAAAATAGCTTGCGTTTGGTGTGAAAGATTGAAGGGGAATGGATTTGGGAAGACTCAAGTTTCCCCATCCCCGAAAAATCGTGAAAAACTACAAATAGGGAATGGATATCGTCAAAATCTCGAAAGCCCTTCCCTACTCAAGCCCTATTTCACAGCTATGAATGGTGGGATATGCTCATTTTCACCAAAGTCATTCCCCATGAAGGAGTAAAAACCGTGTCTACTGTGATGGGAAATCGCATTTTCTTTGATTTCCATTCCCTAAGAAGGGTGGAAACGCGTGTCTACTGTGATGGGCTTTCACGATTTTGGCGATTTCCCATCCCTGTAGACACGATTTCAAAAAATTTAAGGGAATGGATTTCATAAAAATCTTGATATCCCATCCCCGAATCCAGAAATCCACGAAAATTTAGGGATGGGAAATTACTAATTTTCAATTCCCCATCCACACAAAAAACCCCTCCCGCGCACGGGAAGGGTTTTTCTACAACCTAAACAACGAAATTATATTATAAATAATTAATCTCTAAACTATATCTTAGCTAAATACTGGAGCTAATGCAGCTGCTAAGTGATCTTTCTGAGCCTGAGCTTCAGCTAAATCTTTACCTAATGTTGTGTAGTAACCTTTGATCTTAGGTTCTGTACCGGATGGACGGATGATTACGGAAGCGCCGCCTTCTAAGTCATAACGAAGAACGTTGGATCCTGGAAGACCTGTGGAAGCTGTGTCTTTGTAGTCTGTTACTTTTACTACTGCGTAATCGCCGATTGCTGTAAGAGGTTCATCACGAAGACCCTGCATGATACCAGCCATCTTATCCATACCTGTTAAGCCAGGGAATTCGAAGGAATCAACAAGATTTAAGTAACGGCCATATTCAGCGTAGATTTCTTCTAATCTCTGTTTGATAGAAGAACCGATACTTCTGTAGTATGCAGCCATTTCGCAGATTAACATGGAAGCTACAACAGCATCCTTGTCACGTACGTATGGTCCAGCAAGGTAACCGTAGGATTCTTCGAAACCGAAGATGAATCTTTCTACTTCGCCAGCGTTTTCAAGGTTGAGAATCTGATCACCAATCCACTTGAAACCTGTTAATACGGAACGTAATTCAACACCATAGTGAGCTGCTACTGCATCTGCAAGTGGTGTGGATACGATGGATTTAACTGCTACTGGGTTCTTAGGCATTGTGCCTTTTTCGATACGTCCAGCACAGATGTAGTCTAATAAAAGAACACCCATTTCGTTACCGGAAACCAATTCATATGTTCCGTCTGGGCACTTCATAGCGATACCTACACGGTCAGCATCAGGGTCAGTTGCAAGCATTAAGTCTGCATCTTTTTCTGTTGCTAAATCGATACCCATCTGCATAGCTTTGATCTGTTCTGGGTTAGGGTAGCTACATGTTGTGAAGTATCCGTTTGGATATTCCTGATCTTTAACGATTGTGATATCGGAGATTCCGATGTCTTTTAATACTGTAGTTACAGGAACTAAACCTGTACCATTGAGTGGTGTATAAACTAACTGTAAACCAGCTGTCTTAGCAAGACCTGGACGAACCTGGCATCCTTCGATTGCTTCATAGAAAGCTTTTCTACAATCAGATGTTACGAACTTGATTAAACCAGCTTCAACGCCATCAGCGAAGTTCATTGTCTTAGCGCCTGTTAATACGTCTGTCTTCTGGATTGCATCGTAAACGATTGCTGCAGCATCATCTGTCATCTGACATCCGTCAGGACCGTAAGCTTTATAACCATTGTACTTGGATGGGTTATGGGAAGCTGTTACCATGATACCTGCGTTACATTCATAATAACGTGTAGCGAAGGAAAGAGCTGGAACTGGCATTAATGCATCCCAGATTCTTACGTTGATTCCGTTAGCTGCTAATACGCTAGCTGCTTCTTTAGCGAATACATCGGATTTAAGACGAGAATCGTAAGCGATTGCTACTGTCTGGTTACCGCCCTGTGTTTTAACCCAGTCAGCAACACCCTGTGTAGCCTGACGTACAACGTAGATGTTCATACGGTTTGTACCAGCACCTAAAACACCACGAAGACCAGCTGTACCGAATGCTAAGGATACAGCAAAACGATCAGCGATTTCATCATCATTACCTTTTACGCTTGCGAGTTCTGGATATAAATCGCAGTCTTCTAAATCATACGCAAGCCATCTTTCATATTCTGCTTTGTACATTTGTCACACTCCTATAAATCATAAATTTTGTTAATAAAATGTGGATATTTTTACCGAAAATCCTAATAATATTTTAATCCATTTTGACATATCTGTCAATGAAAGCGCTCCCCATCTTGTGAGCTTTTTAACAGAAATCTCCAACCCATGCACCATATCCACACAAAAAAACATTTCTTTGTTGTAAATAAATTTCCAATTCCAGACAACTTGTGCTATAATATTTTTAGTTATCAATGTAGGAGGCGTATTATGAGAGCAACTGGAATTGTAAGAAAACTTGACCAGCTTGGTCGTGTAACTTTACCAATCGAACTGCGCAGAAGCTTTGAGATGGATACACGCGAACCACTTGAGATGTATCAGGACGGTGACACCATCATCATTAAAAAACTGACGAATCAGGATATCTTCACAGGCGAAACACAAGATCTTGTTGAATTAGATGGCAAGTACGTATCCAAAGAGACAATCAAGGAACTTTGCCGCATCGCGAATATTCAGATCAACGAATAAGCAACAATTAAGGGAATGGCTTTTTACAACCATTCCCTTTACTATTTCACCCAATCACTTCCTCCAGACACTTCACCGCATCCTCGGATATATTACACGCCAGATGATACACCGGCACTTCGCTAATCAGCTTCTCGATCAGATCCATAGCCACCCCATGGGCCTCATTATTCCAGCGGTTGATGGTAATCTGGCTATACACCTGGGAAAATGCTTTCATCGGGTGCAGCTTCTCCACAGAATTCTCCCTGGCCTGACTAAGCATTACGATTGCACGAATCGGCATGGAGATATTGTTACAGATTTCTGAGGTGCCGCAGACCGGCCAGCCGCCTGCATGCCATCTTCCGTCCACCTTTCCAAGGAGGGAACGGTCACCGTTGATTGTTCTGGTGCCGCGGTACTTCTGCCACAGATTGGCCTGGGTTGTCTTGCCCGTCTCAGATGGGGCGGAGAATAATACTGCTTCCCCGTCAAGCTCCATGTAAGCGCAGTGAAGCACGATGCTTCCAAGGCTGTTTAATTTTCTCTCGAAGGCGAACAGGGAGGTAAACACCGGATCGATGTTCAAGTATCTCGTCTGGGTCGCACTGATGATCACTTCTGCTTCCATTTCAGAGATTTCCTGATAACAGGCATAGAACTCCTCGCTACCCTTGATCCCAATATATCGCATCTCAAGTCCATCTTTCTCATAGACCTTCAAATCCATCCTGTCTGCGATGAGACTTCCCACCGGTTCCGGGAACTGATCGCCGTAGCGCAGATGATAGGTATACTCGCTGCTTTCGTCTGCTGTCTCGAATTTCAGCAGATTCTCAGGGAATACAATCTCGTCTTTATATTCAATTTTGAATGCAAATGCTCCGATTCTAAAATATCTTTTCATAGCTAAACTCCTCACTCTCGTCTGCTTTCATTGTACCATAATCTTGATAATTAGGGGTGCATTTGACAAAAAGATGTGGTAAAATTGAATTTAGTTTAATATTTATATATTTAAGGAGAAAAGATATGAATTTTGTATTTATTTCACCAGCATTTCCAAGAAGCTATTGGAACTTCTGCGACAGATTAAAACAGCGCGGAATCAACGTATTAGGTATTGGGGATACTGCATATGATGAACTTTCCGACCAGTTAAAGAACAGCCTGACAGAATACTACAAGGTTGACAGCATGGAAGATTACGACCAGATGGTTCGTGCGATGGGTTACTTCACATTCAAGTACGGCAAGATCGACTGGTTAGAATCCAACAACGAATACTGGTTAGAACAGGATGCGAAGCTTCGTGAAGACTTCAACATCACAACTGGTATGAAACCAGAACAGGTTGCAATCGTTCGCCGCAAATCTACCATGAAGAAATATTATGAGATGGCAGGCGTACCTGTGGCAAGATACCACATCGTGGAAGTTGACAGCAACTGTGACGACGCATTAGCATTTGCCAATGAAGTAGGATACCCTGTATTCGTGAAGCCAGACGGCGGTATGGGCGCAGAAGACTCCCACAAATTAAAGAATGACGACGAAGTAAGATATTTCTTCGCTACAAAACAGCCTGTGACTTATATCATGGAAGAATTCATCTTCGGTGATATCTGGTCCTACGATGGAATCTCTGACAGCAACGGCGACATCATCTTCGAAGCTGTTGTTTCCTGGCCACGAAGCGTAGCTGATATCGTTAATAATAAAGGCCATCTTGCATACTACTCTGCGAATGAAATGCCAGCAGACCTTCAGGCAAAGGGCCGCGCAACTGTAAAATCTTTTGGCGTTAAGAGCCGTTTCTTCCATCTGGAATTCTTCCGTCTCTTAGAAGCAAAACCAGGTCTTGGCGAAGTTGGCGACGTAGTAGCGCTTGAAGTTAACATGAGACCAGCAGGCGGCTGGACACCAGATATGTACAACTACGCAAACAGCGTTGACGTATACACAATCTGGGCTGACATGGTTGCTTATGACAAAACTTATGTTGACCTTGATAAGGAAAAATACTTTGCAGTATACGCTTCCCAGCGTTATGGCAAACCTTATGTTCACAACTTTGATGACATCCGCGCAGCTTGGGGCGACAAGATCGTATTAGACGAAGAAATCCCAACAGCATTATCCGGCGCTATGGGTAACCATATGTGGACTGCAAAACTCTCTACAGCTGAAGAAAAAGATGCATTCATTAAATATGTACAGGAGACTTGGGTATAATTTTAGAACACTTCTAAAACTTTCATTCTGATTTTGCTTATACATCGTGTGTTTTGAGCACTGAACAGCATAAATAAAGGATCATGACCGACGCACATTACATGTTCGTCTTTCATGATCCTTTTTTCATGCTCTAATATATATTATCTACCACTCATCCAGTTACTCGTCACTCCACTCACATACGGATCCAATCCATCGTAAGCTTCCTCACTATTCACTGTCCACACTTCAATTGCGGCCCCGCATTCCTTTGCCATGTCCACAATCTCTGTAGTCAATTTCTTATAATTGGTATCGAAGAATACTTCATTCTCCTTTGTCTTTAACTGATGGAACACCTTCGCCTTCGGCTTTGCCAGATATCCGAGTCTCGCCTTAGGGAGACGGTTACGGACAAAAATCAGATAATCTGCAGAGAAGGAAATCCATGTAATCTTCTCGATCAGATTATGCTGTCTTGCGATATCGATGATACGGTCGATATCCTTCTGCTCCATCGGTGTGTCATTCTTGATCTCCACATAGGCTTTATAACCCATGCTCACACAGAGCTCACAGAATTCCTTAAATGTTGGCATCTGCTCGCCGGCATAGCGCGCATCATACCAGGAACCAAAATCCAGTTTTCGAAGTTCTTTATAGCTATGCTCATATCCATTGCCGCTGCCGTTTGAGGTACGGTCTAAGGTTGGATCATGCATGATCATCGGAACCCCTTCTCTGGATAATGTTACGTCACACTCAATGGTGTCAAATCCATGCTGTTTGGAAAGTCTGAATGCGGAGAGTGTATTCTCCGGCGCTTCCACATTATATCCTCTATGATTGATAAACTTCATAGTCTCCTCCTAGATCCATCCATGCTTCACGCATGCATTATAGATGCCATTATCCACATTCCTGTCTGTGACATAATCTGCCATATCTTTAAGCGGCTGGCATGCATTGCCCATGGCAATACAATAAAAAGCCGGATCGAACATATCCATATCATTATAATCATCTCCGAATACGACCACATCCTCGATGGTGCCGCCTGCATACTCAAGCATACGGAGAATGCCTGCTTTCTTCTCATCCACCTGTATACAGAGATACTTCGGATCAAAACGAATATAGCCCATGCCATAATCGCCTAGTTCCTTCAGGCAGGTAAGCTCTGCTTCCTTCTCTGGCGGTACCGGGATATACATCTTAAAAATCTCCGGTGCGTCATCCGGGTTGAAGGAATCGTCAATAATATACTTGGTAGACTCGTTACGAAAACCAACCTGGTCATAAAACTTAAAATCCTTTGCATACACCTTGTAGGAATCATCTAAGGAAAAGAGCAGTCCGTAGCCTAATTCATCGGCCTGATGATAGAGGCGCAGCGCCATATCGCGGTCGATAGGACGATTCTCCTTCATGCTTCCCTCAAAGAAGATACCGTGTCCGCCGTTACACACCATATTTTCAAAATCGTACTTTGCGCGAAACCACTCTGCTTTATAAGCCGCTCTCCCCGTATTAATGGAGACAAAATGTCCAGCCGCCTCAAGCTTGTGTACGGCTTCAAGGGCAGATGGCACAATCTCTCCGGTTGCCTTGTCGGTCAATGTGCCGTCAATGTCAAAAAATATGTATTTCTTACGCATATTGTCCTTCTGCATCTAATACTCTCTCGTCTGCTATTTCTCAGTCTTTGTCTTCATGGTCTTGGTCCAGCCACTGACAAATGTTGCTTTCTCCTTCTTCTCTCCGCCGATCAGCTTGGTCACATAGGTTCTCATGCGGAGATAGTAAACAGTTTTTGGAGATAATTTCTTAATGGTTACTTCTTTTTCTGTTTTTGGTTTTACTTTTACAGTTTTCGCCTTCTTAAATTTGGCATCTGTGCTGTACTGTACTTCGTATCCGGTTGCTTCTGTCACAACTGGTGTCCAGCTTGCCTTCACAGACTTCTTCGCTGGAACTGCCGGATTCATCAGTGTCTGCTGAGGAATGATCTTCACTGGAACCTTCACATTCTGCTTCAATGCAACGGTTCTTACGGAAGTTGCCCCGCAGGCTACCGGCTGTAATGTCTTATTCTGCACTACTTTTACAGTAAATGGGTTGTGGGAAGTCCATGTTACCGGAATCTGTACCTTCACCGGCACTTTCTTCCATGTGTTTACGTATTCTACCTTTGCAACTACCACTGGTGCCTGTTTCGTCTTGGCAACACTTGATGTGATCACCTTAGGAGATGCTGCGATGGTACCCTTCTTGATCTTGGAGTTTAATACTTCCACAGTCATCAGTTTGGATGTGTTGCATGCCATCGTCTTCATGGCTTTAGAAGGCACGTCGCTGAATAACTGTACCCAGAAATGGTATCCGTTCACGTATGCGTGACCGATTCCGATACCGCCATAGCTTGCAGATAACATGTTACGACGGAATCTCTGTCCATCAAACTTCTTGTCCTTCGCAGCCCATGCGGCAAATGCTTTGTCGTATGTCTTCTGTCCCACAGCAATATTCTCACCGATACTTACCAGGGACGCACTCTTATCATCATAAATGGTATAGTAGTTTGTGCCATTCGGTCTCTCATGGCTGAAGTTGATTGCGATTTCAGCAGCACGCTTCATGGCAAGTGCTTCTAAGTTATAATCATACTTTAACTTTGGTAAGGCACCGTTCTTGATCTTCTTGTTGTTCTGATCATAGAACCAGTTGTCCTTGCCTGTACGAAGTTCATTGACTAATGCTGTCATCTTACGGGCTTCGGTCTGACCGTACTTGACATTCAGTTTTACCTTGGTCGTTGCAGGCTCTGCCGCCTGAGTTTTCACGCCGGTTACCATAACCGCGCAGATTGCAAGCATCATTGTTAACATTAAGATTCCAAAAGCTTTTCTCACATTCTTCATTACAATTCCTCCTATATAAGAATCAATTTATCAATATTATGAATTTCCAAAATATATCAATTTATTATAACATAAAACTTATTATAATACAAAAAAGAAGTTGGTCAACACCAACTTCTTCTTTATTTCCATAATGTTTTGTTCGAAAACATGGAATGAATGCCATAAGCACAAACCAGCTTCTTGGCTTTCAGTTCATCATTCAATGTGTAGATGGTAATCGGAATATTCACCACCTCATAATCGTTGATATTGGAGTATGGGATATTCTTGTGGCAGAACCCTGTCTCAAATCCATACTTTCTAAGGATATCGATGTTATCATCGCCGCTTGTGTTCATATGAATCAGTCCAACATTGTGCTTCTTCCCGTCTGCCTTGATGAGTTTCTTGATGTAGATCAGATCCTCGAATCCAGCCTTCTTCTTCGCACTGCTGTCCACTTCAAAGATAATGGCTCTCTTCGTACCCATGGCAGTACTGATTTCATTGTATAAGGCCTTCAACTGCTTGTTGGAAAGCCCTGGTTTGATCTCCACATATGGAACCTTGCCATTCTTCTTGCAGATTGCCAGAAATTCAGCGAGGCTGGCTACTGTTGTAGCATCCTTATCCTTGGCATACTTCTGAATATTGGTTCCACTGGTAATCTTATAGCCACGCAGCTGCTTGTAGGTGAGGTCGCTGACCTTCTTGTTCTTACCGCACATACGGCTTAAGCTCTTGTCATGCATGCAGACGAACTTACCGTCCTTGGTCACACGGACATCCGCCTCAATGCCGTAGAACTTCTCCTTCGCTGCTAAGGCAAATGCTTTCTTCGTGTTTTCCGGTGCCTGAGCACTCAGTCCACGGTGCGCCACGAATCTGGTCACAGATGGATCTAACTTGGATGCGATGATGGACACCTTACAGGTCTTTCTATATACCTTTCCACCAACCTTATTGGAAACGGTGATGGTTGCAGTCCCTTCCTTCACACCGCTGATCGTATATTTTGTTTTACTTACTTTCTTTACCTTTGCAATCTTCTTGTTACTGGTTTTTACGGACACTGTCCCCACAGTTCCGGAAAGCTTAATATTAAACTTGTCAAAGTCATACATGGACATGTATGTGCAGGAAATCTTCCACTTCACTGCTGCCATTGTATCAGTTGTCTTCCCCAAAACAGCTATACTAAGCATCACACAGACAAGAATCATGCAACACAATCTCTTTCCTCTATGCATATGAATACCTCGTGTCTCACGGACAACATCTGCTTAATCGATTAAGTCGCTTTTATGGTATCATTATAGCATAATTCGAAAGAAAGTATATAAAAAATGCACAAAAATAAGCAGAAATTATCACTCATTTTTGTGCATATCGTCATATTCGTGTCACATTTCACACAATGTGGTCACAGTGAAAACAGAGTTTCGTCACAGCACTTCCGCTAAAATGCAATCATTCCAATTGCTTCCAAGTTGGCAAGAAAGCCATTGACATCCTTTGTTGCTGTCTCTTCGTCCACATCAAACTCCTCTAAAACCAGTTTGATCATATCCCCAGGAGTCTCTGCATTCTCAATATTCTGTAAGATGAATCCACCCACATCATTGGCAGAGATCATGCCATTAAAGTTTTCCATGGCATCCCCAGTAGGTACAATCACCACTTCATCAAGTAATGTTCTAATTACGTATTTCGGATTTAATTTCATCATTAACCTCTTTTCTCAACAGATTGATATATTCATTCGTAAGATCACAATAATAACGTGGCACTGCGCCAACATCACCACTCTCTGATTGACATGCTGCCGCACATACCCCACAGAGTAATCGTTCCTTACATTCGTGGCATTCCTTCGGCATATAGGAACTTCCCACATGATCCAGTAACTCCTGCCAGCTCTCATGAAATGGTCGAGCGAATACATCTACAGAAAAGTCTGTGGTAAAGGTGCATGCACTCATGGTTCCATCATAATTGATCCAGAATACGCTGTTGCCGGATCTGCAGGAATAACCTGGCTCATAGTCTTTTGTCTGTTTATACTGCTCATAGCGTTCTAAGGAATAGACGCAGGCATCATGAAACTGCTCTTTGTATTTCATCTTCTCAAAGACGAATCTGGCTTTGGCTGCATCCTGGGCACTAAGTCGATATGCAACATTGCCAATATTATTCTCTCGTACCGGTGGAAACATATAAAAGCCCATCTCGATCGGGATATCCAGTTCCTCGCTGATACGATAGATTTCTTCCTGTTCTGCAATATTATGTGGTGTCAGGGAACAGTTAAACTTAATATCGATGTCTGCTTCTTTTAATAACTTAATCGCCCTCATAACCTGGGTAAATCCCTTTGGATTGCCACAAAGTCTTCCGTATGTCTCGTCACTGGCACCGTAGAGGGTGATATTCAGTCTTCTAGGCTTGTTAGCCGCCAGATAAGCCACGATTTCCTCGTTGATCAGAGTTCCATTCGTATTAATGGATACGATAAAGCCCATGCGGATATAGGCCTCATAGACCTTCTTAAAATCCGGGTAAATGAATGGCTCTCCGCCAGTAAAAAGCATGAAGATAGTTCCACACTCAATCAATTGTTTTCCAAGTGCAATCCATTCATCTGCCGGGATGAGCGGATGATGGGCTTCCATCTGTTCTCTGGTCATCTTGGCAAAGCACATCTTGCAATCCATGTTACAGAGTGGAAGCAGCTCCACATTGCCAGCAATCGGAATTCGTGCCAGATCCGCCTTATTGCAGATGGCTTTTTCTATTTCATTCATATGTTGTAACGGATTCATATCGTAAGCTCCTTCTCCAGGCATTCAACTGCCTGCTCTGATATATTACATGCCAGATGATACATCGGTACCTGCATCGAAAGATCTGTCACCAAATCCATGGCATGCATAACCGCCTCTGTGTTGTGATAGTTGATGGTCACCTCACTCATGAGACGACGCATCTCCTCTCTCTTGGCAACCTCATATACGGCATTCTCCGGACTCTGCTCTAAATAGACGATGGCTTTGATCGGCACACTCATATCCAGACAGATATTCGATGATCCGCAAAGTGGAAGTCCCATGGCATGATAGATTCCATCCACCTTCATGAGTATTGCACGGTCCCCATTGACAATGGTAGCATCACGGTACTGCTTCCAGAGGTCTGCCTGGGTACTCTTGCCGGTACCACTTGGTGCTGAGAAAAGTATCGCTCCGCCTTCATAAACGATATAGGAACAATGTAGCACCAGTCCCTCATGATCCAGCAATAACTTCTCAAATGCCAGCGCATTAAAGAGGCAGTAATTATCTTCATCCTGAAAGCTTGAGAGATAGGTGGTATTCAGATAGATGATTCGCTCATCGCCTGTCTCCTCATACAGCATACATGGCTCCTCAAAGCCGATAAAGTAGTGCAGCCTGCTTTCTAACTCGCCATCCATATAGATATCCTGAAGTCTTCCTCTGTGTACAAGCTTTCCTTTCGGCTTACATGCATTCGTCAGAATCATCCGATACTCCACATCCGGCGTTTCAATATATGTTTGTTCAAATGTCTTGATATAGGAATTCCATCCAATGGCAAAAGGCGCATGGATGAGAATGCCAATACCTGCAATTTTAAAATAATATTCCATAAAATATCCTGTGAAGAAAAAAAGTCATAAAACAGAACCTGTTCTATGACTTCTTCTTATTTTATTCTTTTGTGTACAAATTATGATAAATTGTATTTCTGTGCTAAAGATAAATCGATTTTAGTATCATGGTCGATGAAAGCACCATTTGAAATCCAACTACCACGACTACGATGCTGAGATGCATGGGTTGTAAATCCTGTGTCATTTGGATGTGCTTTTAACCAATTATTCTTGTTACATCCATCAACATATGCGCAGGCATTAAACTTTGTATAAAATACATCATCTTTTGCAGATCCTACATTTGGAACAAATTTAGCAACACAAGCATCCTGACTATCTAAAAACATCATAATTGTCTGAGTGTTGTTATGGCCTGATGTAATACATTTTACTGTTACTGGTTCAATATCATACTGCGGTTCTTTACAAGTTGCACAATATTCGTTTGCAACGAATGTGTCTGCAAAAAGCTGTGGTGTTGTATATTCTCTTTTCATCGAAAACTCCTCCTCTATTCTCCTGTTTATTTCTATATTCATATCTTGATAATGATTAAGGGAGATTAATCATCATCTTTTATCGCATCAAAAAAAGCCAATTCCAAAGGCAAAACCCTTGAAAATGGCTTAGTTACGCGGTTTTTTCGATATTCATATGAAAAATAAATCAAATTTTTATATCCAATTACTGCGGAG
>JAZLGR010000016.1:0-60926 GCA_045616445.1 Candidatus Fimousia sp.
ATTCCAAACTATATTACTGGGATTAATAAATATTGTTTTCAGAATATAAAAATTAAGTATGTTACTTGTGGGAATGATTTAGAAGTAATAAATGAAGGATCATTTTATAATTGTGACAAATTAATAAATATTACATTTAATTCAAAAATCAAGTATTTAGGAGAGTATGCATTTTATAGGTGTAAATCCTTGAAAAATGTAATACTGCCAAACACTATTGATTATATTGGAGAAGGTTGCTTTAGTTACTGCAACGAATTTACCAATATAAAAATTCCTTCTCATATTGAACAATTAAAATATGCTTCATTCGAATGCTGTCAAAAATTAGATGAAATTGATCTTAATAATGTTAAGATAATAGATGACAATGCCTTTTACGACTGTGTGTCATTAAAAAATATAATCCATAATAATGAATTTAAGAGTGTTGGTAAAGATGCATTCAATAATACAATGACAGTAGTAAATCAAAATGATTTTCTTTATATATCGAATGTATTAATTGATTATGTTGGTGAAGAAGAGTATATAGAGATTCCGGATGAGATTACGTGTATTGGAGATTATGCATTTAATAATAATAAATTAATAAAAAAAGTAACATTAAAACCAAACATAAAATATATAGGTAAAAATTCATTTTATAATTGCGAAAATCTAACAGTATTCAATTATTCTAAAAATGTAATTAATATAGGAGATAATGTTGTATTAAATACTAATTGGAATGATAATCAAGGGAAAAATGTTATTATAAATAGAATCTATATTAGGAGAAATAATAATTCATCAATAGTATTTATTCCTACGGGAATACAAAAAATTCAAGACAAGGCATTTGGAAATAATATTAAAAGAATAATTATTTTGCCAAAAACTACAGAAATATCTGATGAATTAGCAGAAAGTAAAAATTTAATTTTTATAAAATACTAGACTAACATCCCACTTGCACCCATCCATCACTCTCATGTATAATATATATTTGCATACATTTACATTTTAGAAAAAGGAAAGAATTACATGAATAAATTAGCTTTAAGCGACGAAATTCTATTAACAGTAGAAAAACCAGCCCGCTATATTGGTCATGAAGTGAATGCAGTGAAGAAGAACTTAGATGAAGTGGATATCCGCTTTGCCATGTGCTTCCCTGACGTTTACGAGATTGGGATGTCCCATCTGGGCATTCAGATCTTATATGATATGTTCAATCGTATGGATGGTGTCTGGTGCGAGCGTGTCTATTCTCCATGGACAGATCTTGATCAGGTTATGCGTGAACAGAATATACCGCTCTTTGCTTTAGAATCCCAGGATCCAGTGAAGGATTTTGATTTTCTTGGCATTACCATTCAGTATGAGATGTGTTATACCAACATCTTACAGGTTCTGGATTTGAGTCAGATTCCGATTCTTGCCAAGGATCGTACCAACGAGCATCCAATCGTCATTGGTGGCGGACCTTGTACCTATAATCCGGAACCAATTGCAGATTTCTTCGATATCTTCTATATCGGAGAAGGAGAAACTGTCTATGCAGACCTGCTTGCTTTATATCGTGAAGAACGTGACAGCGACAGTTACGATCGCATGGAATTCTTACGTAAGGCAGCTTCCATTGAAGGAATGTACGTTCCAGCACTTTATGACGTGGACTATAAGGAAGATGGCACCATCTTAGCTATGACACCGAATAAGGAAGGTGTACCTGCGAAGGTTCGTAGAACAGTCGTTTCCCAGTTAGAAGAAGAGATTTATCCGGAAAAACCGGTTGTACCTTATATCAAAGTAACCCAGGACCGTGTCGTACTTGAAATCCAGAGAGGCTGTATCCGTGGATGCCGTTTCTGTCAGGCAGGTATGATCTACCGTCCTAACCGTTTTCGTGATGTAGAAAAATTAAAAGAATACGCCTACAAGATGATCAAGAACACAGGCCATGGAGAGATTTCCTTAAGCTCCTTAAGTTCTTCCGATTATCCTTGGCTGAAAGAATTATTAGAATTTCTCATTGAAGAATTCGGTGAAAAGCACGTGAATGTGGCATTACCTTCCCTTCGAATCGATGCATTCTCTTTAGATATTATGAGCAGAGTGCAGGATGTGAAGAAGAGCTCCTTGACCTTTGCGCCGGAAGCTGGTTCACAGCGTATGCGTAATGTCATCAACAAGGGGCTGACTGAAGAAGTCATCTTAAGCGGTGCCCATGAAGCTTTCAAGGGTGGCTGGACGAACGTAAAGCTCTACTTTATGCTTGGCCTTCCTGGAGAAGAAGAGGAAGATATGAAGGGAATTGCTTATCTGGCACAGAAGATTGCCGAAGAGTACTATTCCATTCCGAAGCATGAACGTCAGGGTCGTGTACAGGTAACTGCCAGTGCGTCCTTCTTCGTTCCAAAACCATTTACACCATTCCAGTGGGCAACCATGTGTGAACCAAAAGAATATCAGCGTCGTGCCCATCTGGTCAATGATACATTCAGACAGCAGGTAAATAAGAAATCCTTAAGGTTCAAGTGGCATGATTCCAAGACAACCATCTTAGAGGGTGTCCTTGCAAGAGGTGACCGTAAGATTGGCAAGGTCATCTACGATGTATACAAGAAAGGATGTATCTTCGATGCGTGGACCGAGTACTTTAACTATGAAGCCTGGTTAGAAGCATTTGACGAGAATGGCATCGACATGGATTTCTATACCATGAGACCACGTGAAATCGACGAAGTATTCCCATGGGATTTCATCGATATCGGAGTAACCAAGAACTTCCTGATCAGGGAATGGCAGCGTTCCAAGGAAGAAGTCGTAACACCAAACTGTATGATGAAGTGTTCCGGCTGTGGTGCAGCAAGCTACAAAGGAGGTATCTGTTTCTATGAAAATTAGAATGAAGTTCTCAAAGAATGGTCCTTTGAAGTTTGTGGGACACCTTGATATGATGAGATACTTTCAGAAAGTATTTCGTCGTGCGGAAGTAGACATTGCCTATTCCAAGGGATATTCCCCACATCAGATTTTATCCTTTGCAGCTCCGCTTGGACTTGGCGTTACCAGTGATGGCGAATATCTGGATGCGGAATTTATTACCTGTGGCACTTCCGAAGAGATGTTAGCAGTCATCAATGCACAGATGAATGAAGGGGTAGAAGTGACAGAATTCAAGCTTTTACCTGATAAATGTAAGAATGCCATGTCTTCTGTGGCAGCTTCTGATTATATCATCTATTTTCGTGAAGGATATTATGACGAACAGGTATTTTTAGACGCTGTAGATGACTTTATGGCACAGGAACAGATCCTGATCGTGAAGAAGACAAAGAAAAGCGAAAAAGAAGTGGATATTCGTCCGATGATCTATGAGATGGAGGTTCGTGACGGCCATATCTACATGTTCTTAGAGTCCGGCAGTGCCAATAACTTAAAACCGAACCTGGTTATGGAAGCATTCGCTGCTTATCTTGGCTTAGAACATGAGAAATTTGGCTACATGATCCATAGAATCGAGACCTATCTAAAAAAAGTTAACGGGGAGCTTGCTTCCCTGGGCAGTGCAGGAGAAGATATTATATAATGAACAAAGTAATCATTACGAGAAAAGAACATAAGATCGTAACTGCACTGATGGAAGAGAATCACATTGTTGAGCTATCCTGCGAGGATAATACACGCAGAAGCCTGCTTTGCAATATCTATACAGGAAAGGTAGTCAATATTGTACGCAATATTCACGCTGCCTTCGTGGAAATAGCAGATGGAATCGTCTGCTATTATTCATTAGATGAGAATAAACATCATATCTATACTGGAGCAACGCCAAACCGTCCGCTTGCAGCCGGAGATGAGATCCTCATTCAGGTGAACCGGGATGATATCAAGACGAAGCAGCCTGCTGCCACCTCTAATCTGAATTTTCCGGGCAAATATGTGGTATTGACAGCAGATAAGCACTGGATTGGCGTTTCAGGCAAGATCAAGAGTGCCAGAAGACGAGAAGAACTGAAAAATCTCGTATTAGATATCGCAAGAGAGGACTTCGGCCTGATCATCCGTACGAATGCTGCCGAGGCAGAGGATGATGATATCAGAGAGGAAGCTACCAGACTGGTGGAAACCTACGACAGAGTGCTTCTTACAGGAAGATGTCGTACTGCCAGAAGCCTGATCTATGAGGCACCCGAGGGCTATCTTGCCATGATCCGTGACCAGAGAGACCTTGGAGATAATCAGATTATTACCGATCAGCAGGATATCTATGATCGTACCCAGGAATTCCTGCTTATGCAGGGGATGAGTACCGATGGCTTATCCTTATATGAAGGCGAGATTGGACTGGATTCCCTATACCGGATCAGTCATACCTTAGAGGCAGCCACATCCCAGCGTGTCTGGTTAAGATCTGGCGGATATCTGGTCATTCAGCCGACTGAAGCACTGACCGTCATCGATGTCAATACGGGTAAAGCCATCAAGGGGAAACACCAGGAGGAACATTTCCTCAAGATTAATCTGGAGGCAGCCAAAGAAGTGGCAAGACAGACCAGACTTCGTAACTTGTCCGGTATTATCATCGTTGATTTCATCGATTTACGCAAGAAAGAGGACGAAGAAGTCCTGATGCAGGAGCTTAACAAACTGCTTAGCAGGGATCGTATCAAGACCCAGCTCATCGACATGACAAAACTCCATCTGGTGGAGATTACGAGAAAGAAAGTGCGAAAACCATTGCACGAACAATTGGGGTAACATAAGAGGAGGTTATCCATGAATGATCATAAACTGACAAAAGAACTTTTTGATTTTATAAAGAGAAGTCCAAGCCCATTCCATGTCATCCACAATGCCAAAGAGATGTTAAGAGAAGCTGGGTTTACGGAACTTCTTGAAGCAGACCATTGGGAATTAACTGCTGGATGTGGATATTTCGTTACAAGGAATGATTCTTCTATTATGGCATTTCGTCTGCCTGAAAAGGAATATCGAGGATTTCACATCGTGGCAAGTCACAGCGATTCTCCAACTTTTCGCATTAAGGAGAATGGGGAGATGACAGTGGAACAGGCCTATGTAAAGCTTAATGTGGAACGATATGGTGGAATGCTCATGGCGCCTTGGTTTGACCGTCCATTATCCATTGCGGGAAGATTACTGGTGAAGGGGGAAGATGAGTTACAGAGTGTTCTCGTATCCGTAGACCGTGACCTGGTCCTCATTCCGAATGTGTGTATCCATTTTAACCGTCAGATCAATGATGGATATAAATATAATCCACAGGTTGACCTGCTGCCTTTATATGGTGATTTTAGTGCCAAAGGAACACTCCTCGCGCTTGTGGCAGAAACTGCAGGAGTGCCAGAAGAGGATATCTTAGGAAGCGAATTGTCCTTATATAACCGTAGCGAACCATCTATCTGGGGTGCCAATGAAGAATATATGTCCAGTCCTAAGCTTGACGATCTTCAGTGTGCCTATTCCTCTCTAAGAGCCATGACAGAGGCAGAATCAACAGATTATGTGAATGTCTGTGCCATCTTTGATAATGAAGAGGTGGGAAGCTCCACCAAGCAGGGGGCTGCAAGTACCTTTCTGAAGGATACCTTAAAGCGGATCAATCTTGCCTGTGGCAAAACTGAAGAAGACTATTACCGTGCCCTTGCAGATTCTTTCATGTTATCTGCAGATAACGGCCATGCCCTTCATCCAAACCATCCGGAACTGACTGATCCATCCAACCGTCCTGTGATGAATGGGGGCGTACTCATCAAGCACAGCGCCAACCAGAAGTATACTTCCGATGCTTACTCTGCTGCCTATGTGCGTATGCTCTGTGAGAACGCAGGAGTGCCATATCAGGAATTTCATAATCGTTCTGATATGCCTGGCGGATCCACCCTCGGTAACCTGTCCGGTAATCAGGTGGCAATCCCTACCGCGGATATCGGTGTTGCCCAGCTGGCTATGCATTCTCCTTATGAAACAGGAGGGGTGAAAGACACCGGATATCTGATGACAATGATGAAAACTTTCTATAATTAAGTGCTAGTTCATTGACAAAATGAAGGATTATAAATAAAATTATTCATATGTAAATGACGAAGGCGTCCTGACATGTTCAGGGCGCCTTTTCCTGTTTTTCGGGAAGTATCTGCATATAGATTCCCATTTACATGTTATAGAGACCAAATATAGGAGGAAATAAATATATGTATAGTTTAGTGCCGCATATGGATGATATTAATGCCCTTTTAGCAAGATATGGCGTAAAATTCGGCATTTATAAGAACAATACCTACAATGAGCAGCTGTTTCCCTTTGATGCCATTCCGCGAGTAATCCCAAAGGATGAGTTCGATTATCTGGAGAAGGGACTGATTCAGCGTGTAGATGCGCTGAATGCATTTTTAAATGACATCTATGGAGAAAAGAATATTATAAAGGATGGCATCGTACCGGAGGAATTCGCATTTATCTCCACCGGATACCTGCCAGCATGTGAAGGTATTACCCCTTCTAAAAAGATCTATAGTCATATCTCCGGAATCGATTTAGTACAGGCGAAGGACGGTCAGTGGTATGTCTTAGAAGATAACCTTCGTGTGCCTTCCGGCGCATCCTTCCCAATGATTGCAAGAAAATTATGCAGAATGGCAGCACCTGCTACATTCCGTGACTGTCAGATTGAGGACAACCGTGATTATGCGAAGATGCTTCGGGAAGTGATGGATTATGTCAATACCGGTGGTCTGAATGTCATCTTAACACCAGGAAGATACAATTCTGCATTCTTTGAACATTCCTACCTTGCTGAACAGGCAGGCGTGATCCTTGCAAAACCAAACGATTTAGTCGTGCATGGAGATTATGTATATTACAAGACATTTAACAACGGATTAGAGAAGGTTGGCGCAGTGTACCGCCGTATCTCTGATGAATATATGGATCCAATGACATTTGTGGAAGAATCTGTGATCGGTGTGCCACATATCATGGAAGTCTATCGAAAAGGCAATGTAGCATTGCTGAATGCACCTGGTAATGGTGCAGCCGATGACAAGGGCATCTATTATTTCGTGCCTCGCATGGTGGAATATTATCTTGGCGAACAACCAATCCTTAAGAATGCGCCTACCTATCTGCCATATTATGAAAAGGATAAGGCATATGTATTAGAGCATTTTGATGAACTAGTCATCAAAGACGTGGCAGAAGCAGGTGGATACGGGGTTGTATTCGGCAATTCCTTATCACCGGAGAAGAAAGAAGAATTTATTGAAAAGATCAAGAGTGAACCACGTCGTTTTATCGCACAGGAAGTCATTGACTTTAAGGATTTAGAAATCGTGTTAGACGGAGAAGTAGTGGAACGTAAGGCAGATCTTCGTGTATTTGTCTTATCCGGTGAAGAAACCAAGGTATGGAAGAGTGGTCTGACCAGATACTCTACTGTACCGGATTCCTTTATTGTCAATTCATCTCAGGGAGGAGGATTTAAAGATACATGGGTGCTGTCTCAATAGAAAAAATGGACCGACTTTACTGGTTGGGTCGATATACAGAACGAACATATACAACAATCAAAGAATTTTTCGACGGGTTCGATGTGATGATCGAACATCCGAACTATTATGAAACCTACTGTAAGCACATGGAGATTCCAAATGTCTACACGTCTGCAGAGGACTTCATCGATGGCTATCTCTTCGACCAGAACAATATCAACTCTGTCCTTGGCACACTAAATGCTGCCTATGACAATGCCATCATGGTCCGAGATGCTTTAGGAACAGAGTGTATCTCCTACATTGAGCTTGCGCTGACCGAGCTTGAAACAGCTAAATCAAAGCCTAGTTTTCTGTTAAATCTTCAGAGAGTCATCGACTATCTGCTGGCATTTATTGCCTGCTTTGATGAGAATGTGGAAGAACGTAACATCAGGGGTATCTTCAAGACTGGCAGAAGACAGGAACGTATGGATTTAGTCCTTCGTCTCCACAGAGACAAGGATGAGCTCGTGAAGGCATTCCATATGCTTACCGCAAGAGTACTTCGTGCAGATCTTCCGGTCAGAAGAGACATCTACGATGAACTTTCTGTCGTGATGAGTGAAGACAGAGTACACTATCAGGAAGCCATCCAGTTATTAGAACAATTATTCGTCGTATAAGAGGTGTCCTATGAAAACACTGAAATTTGACTATCGCATGACCATCGACTTCTCGCAGCCGGTCACGGAGCATTATTTTTCGTTAAAATGTCTCCCTAAGACCTCTGCCAGACAGGAAATCATCGAGAGAAGGATCAAAGTGTCGCCAAATGACTATTATGAAATATCCTATGACGGATTTGGGAATGAAACCTTATATGGGGTCTATCAACAGGCGCATCAGAAATTTGAAGTAGATGTTACTGGTATCGCCAGGGTTGACTGGGCAGCCTACGATCAGGATGCCTCCTTAATCTATCTATATAAGATGGCTACAGGGCTTACTAAGATGTCATCGGCGATGGAGACATTCGCCAGGGAAAGTATTGAATCAGAGCGATTTTCCATAGTAGGGAACCTGAATAAAGCCCAGATGATCATGGATGCAATCTGTGAACAGATCGAGTACGAATCCGGTTCCACCAATATCCGTACAACTGCGGCAGAAGCATTTGCACAGAAGAAAGGGGTATGCCAGGATTATGCCCACGTGATGATTGCTTTCTGCCGGTATTTTGACATTCCCGCACGGTATGTTGCAGGAATGATGATCGGCGAGGGTTACAGCCACGCCTGGGTGGAGATTTATTCCAATCGCAGATGGTACGGGTTTGATCCGACCAATCATCTGCTTATAGACAGTAACTACATTATCCTTGCGGTGGGGCGTGATTACAATGATTGCGTCCTGAATAAAGGACATTTTATGGGATTATGCAGTCAGGATCAGAAAATATATGTAAATGTGGAGGAACAATAAATGATTACAAAGATTGCATCTGCAGCCCTTCCTGTGGATGAAGAATTCATGATACAGAAGAATACCATTCTTCCGGAGAACGGAGAAAGCAATGGCAAGCGCATCTGTATCATCACCGGAACCCATGGGGATGAGTTAGAGGGGCAGTATGTATGCTATGAGGTGCAGAGACGTATTCGTGAACATAAAGAATATTTAAAGGGACAGGTGGATATCTATCCGGCATTGAATCCGCTGGGCGTGGATACCATCACAAGAGGGGTTCCCAAGTTTGACCTGGATATGAACCGAATTTTTCCGGGAAATGAACAGGGTACTCTGGCAGAATATGCCACAGCGAAGATTTTTCAGGATATCAGTGGAGCAGATATGGCAATCGATATCCATGCGAGCAATATCTTCCTGACAGAGATTCCTCAGGTCCGTATCAATGAGATGTGTGCCGATACTCTGGTTCCCTATGCGAAGGAGTTAAATATTGACTATGTATGGATTCACAGTGCAGCAACGGTACTGGAATCCACACTGGCCCATTCCCTTAATACCACCGGAACGCCATGTCTCGTTGTAGAGATGGGCGTGGGGATGCGAATCACCCGTTCTTATGGTAATCAGCTTACTGATGGTATCTTCAATCTGATGAAGGTCATGGGTATCTGGGATGGTCCGGTGAAGGAACCGAAGAAAGCCATCATTTCCACCGATGGTAATGTATCCTTCATGAATGCCGCTTACTCCGGCATCTTCGTATCCTGCGTTGAACATTGGATCGATGTGAAGAAGGGGCAGAAGATTGGCGAGATCGTAGATCCATTAAATGGTGTCTGTTTAGAAGAAGTGAAGGCGCCTGCAAGCGGTCTGTTATTTACACTTCGTGATTTTCCAGTGGTATATGAAGGCTCCCTGATCGGGAGAATTCTCGGAATCGAAGATTAGGAGGCTTTTAATATGGAAAAGAAGACAATTTATGAGTTACAATCTTTATATAGAGATAATCTGCGCATTACCGGCTTCCATTTTGGTGGCAAGCAGGAAACCATCGCAATCGTTGGCGCCCTTCGCGGCAATGAGATCCAGCAGTTATATATCTGCTCCCAGATCATCAATAAATTGAAGATGTTGGAGCGTGACGGCAAAGTATCTAAGAAGAAGGGCATCCTGATCATCCCGTCTGCCAACCATTATGGGATGAACATCGGCAAACGTTTCTGGGCTGTGGACAATACCGATATCAACCGTATGTTCCCTGGATATAATCTGGGGGAAACAACCCAGCGCATCGCGGATGGCATCTTTAAAGCCGTCATGGATTATGAATACGGGATTCATTTTACCAGCTTCTATATTCCTGGAAACTATGCGCCGCATGTTCGAATGATGGCAACCGGATATGAAGCAGTAGAAGAAGCCTACAAGTTCGGGCTTCCTTATGTGATGATCCGCGATACGTCACCATTTGACACGACCACACTCAATTACAACTGGCAAATCTGGGAGACCAAGGCCTTCTCCTTATATACCAAATATACTGACAAGATTGATTTGGAATCTGCAGATATGACAGTGACAGCCGTATTACGTTTCCTAAATGAAATTGGCTGTATCTCCTATCCATCCTACGGCGGCTATCTTTCAAGAAAAGTAACAGAGGATATGATTGAGATGATCAAAACAGAAAAATCTGGATTATTCCGTTGTCTTGTAGATATCGAGACCAATGTTTCCAAAGGTACGATTCTTGCTGAAATCGTAGATCCTTATGAGGGGCATGTCGTGTCCCGCGTGATCGCACCTTGCGACGGAACGGTGTATTTTCACCATGATGAGCCGCTGGTATTTGAGAACACGGTAGCTTTCCAGATGATCCGTTACGACGGATAGATTACAATAGTAGATGTTTTCGTTACGCCCAAAATGATTCGAAAAATTTTGAAAAAACCATTGACAAGAAAATCTTTTGTTGTTAATATAACATGGTATGCCGCACAGTGTGGTACAAGTCTGCTCATAGGGAGTGGCACCGAAGCTGGCGAGATTTAAATAGGAGGTAACCATAATGTACGCAATTATCGCAACAGGTGGTAAACAGTATAAAGTAGCAGAAGGCGACGTAGTACGTGTTGAAAAACTCGGCGTTGAAGCTGGTTCTACATATACTTTTGACCAGGTTTTATTAGTTGGTGGTGAAGATGTTAAAGTTGGTAATCCAACTGTAGCAGGTGCAACTGTTGAAGCTAGTGTTGTAGGCGATGGCAAAGCTAAAAAAGTAATCGTTTACAAATACAAGAGAAAAACAGGATACCACAAAAAGAACGGTCATAGACAGGCATATACTGAATTAAAGATCGAAAAAATTAATGCATAATTAGATGAGGATCGAGACATGACAAAAGTTCGATTCTATTTGAACAAACAAGGTGAGTACCTTGGGTTTCAAACAATAGGTCATGCGGGTTATGCAGATGCCGGAGAAGATATCGTTTGTGCCGGCATATCCGCTCTCGTTTTGAATACGATCAATTCTATTGAAGCATTTTCAAAGGACCACATGGTAGTGGAAGAAGATGAAAAAGCTGGTATGATCAAGTTTAAGGTTTATCATACTAGTAAAGAGACACAGTTGTTACTGAAGTCCCTTCATTTAGGATTATCTAATATTCAGCAAGAATATGACCGATTTCTTAGAGTATCAATCAAGGAGGTGTAACGACATGATGAATATGAACCTTCAATTTTTCGCTCATAAAAAAGGTATGGGTTCTACTAAGAACGGTAGAGATTCCGAATCCAAGAGATTAGGTGCGAAAAGAGCTGACGGACAGTTTGTAAAAGCTGGTAACATTCTTTATAGACAGCGTGGAACAAAGATCCATCCAGGTGTAAACGTTGGACGTGGTAAAGACGATACATTATTTGCATTAGTAGATGGTGTTGTACGTTTCGAAAGAAAAGGCAGAGACAAAAAACAGTGTTCTGTACATCCAGTAGCATAATTTAGTTCATTATGACTAGATATAAGGGCGGCTTCAATTTATATTGAAGCCGCTTATTTTTAACATATTATATTTAATTAGAAAACAACGATAATTTATCACATAGATACAAGATGAAAGAGGTGATACGATGAAATTTGCAGATCGCGCAAACATTCTCATTCGTTCCGGCCGTGGTGGAGATGGCTGTGCCAGCTTCCGTCGTGAATTATATGTACCAGATGGGGGACCAGATGGTGGTGACGGCGGCAAAGGCGGCGATGTAATCTTCGTTGTAGACGAAGGTATGAATACATTGGCTGATTTCCGTAACCGCAGAAAGTTCTCTGCAGGCAATGGAGAACCTGGTCGTAAGAGAAGATGTCATGGTGCCAATGGAGCAGATATCATATTAAAAGTACCGCCGGGGACTGTCATCAAGGAACGAGAATCCGGGAAAGTCGTATTAGATATGTCTAATAAGAAGGAACCGGTAGTATTATTACGAGGCGGCCGCGGTGGAAAGGGAAATCAGCATTATGCAACCAGTGTAATGCAGGCTCCAAAATACGCACAGCCGGGCCAGAGAGCTCAGGAATTAGAAGTAACCTTAGAATTAAAAGTAATCGCAGACGTTGGTTTGGTAGGATTTCCGAATGTAGGTAAATCCACATTCCTATCCAGAGTAACCAATGCAAGACCAAAGATTGCAAACTACCACTTTACAACCTTAAATCCGAACTTGGGTGTGGTTGATTTATCCGATGGCAATGGATTTGTCATTGCTGATATTCCAGGTATCATCGAAGGGGCTTCCGAAGGGGTAGGTCTTGGATTCCAGTTCTTACGTCATATCGAACGTACCAAAGTGAATATTCATATCGTCGATGTGGCATCCGTTGAAGGGCGTGATCCGATCGAAGATATCCACGCAATCTTAAATGAGTTGAATGCATACAACCCTGAAATCGCCAAAAGACCAGCCGTTATTGCAGCCAATAAGATTGACGCTATGATGCCGGAAGATCTTGAGGTGGCAATTGAAATGTTAGAAGAGGAATTCGGTCCTCTTGGCATGAAAGTGTTCCCAATCTCTGCAGTCAGTGGCCAGGGTGTGAAGGAACTTTGCTGGTATATCAATGACCTGTTAAAGGATCTTCCAGACACAACCACAGAGTTTGAACCAGAATTCTTCATCGACGAAGCAGAAGCAGACGAAGAACCGATCATCGTATATTATAATGAAGAAGATCAGTTATACGATGTGGAAGGACCACGCGTTCAGAGAATGCTTGGTTATACCAATTTGGAATCTGAACGAGGATTTGCATTCTTCCAGAGATTCATGAAGGAGAATGGCATCTTAAAAGAACTCGAAAAACTTGGCATTGAAGAAGGCGACACCGTTCGTGTTTACGAATTAGAATTTGAATATTTCAAATAATCACTAATATTAATGGAGGTTATTATGACTAGTAAAGAAAGAGCTTATTTAAAAGGGCTTGCGATGAGTATCGACCCAATCCTTCAGATTGGTAAAGCTTCCGTAACTCCGGAAAATATCGAATCTGTGCGTGAGGCAATCGATGCACGTGAGCTGATTAAGATTACAGTATTAAAGAACTGTCTTAACGAACCAAGAGATATTGCAGAAGTACTTGCAGAACGTACCCGTTCTCATGTGGTACAGGTCATTGGTCGTAAGATCGTATTATATAAAGAATCCAAAGAACACAAAAAGATTTATTTACCAGGGCAGAAACAGCCTAAGAAATAGGAGTGGCTATGGGAAAGAAGATTGGAATTATGGGCGGAAGCTTCAATCCAATCCACCATATGCATCTGCTCATGGGCGAGATGGCATATGAGGAGTTTGGACTGGACCAGGTATTGATTATGCCTTTAAAGACTCCATATTTTGATAATAAAACCTTAAAGGGCAATGCAACCGATGAAGACAGAGTTTCCATGATCAAAGCATCCATCAAGGGCAATGACCGTCTGGAATTTTCTGATCTGGAATTAAAGCGTGAGGGTGTAACCTATACAGTAGATACATTAGAGATTCTTCATGAGATGCATCCGGATAATGAGTATTATTTCATTCTCGGTGCAGATTCCCTTTTTGGATTAGAACGCTGGTATCGTGCAGAACGTATCTTTGAGCTGGCAACCATCGTGGCAGCTTCTAGAGACGATTCCAATGACAAGATCAGTGACCAGATTGATTATCTAAATGAAAAATATGGTGCAAGAGTCTGTGAACTCCACAGCCCTAATCTTGAAATCTCCTCCAGCTATATCCGTGAGCTGGCAGGAAAGGGACGAAGCTGTCGTTATCTTGTTCCCGAAGAAGTATATACTTATATAAAGGAGCATGGATTATATGAATAGAAAACAGATGAAAAAGACGCTTCAGTCTGAATTAAAACCAGGCCGTTTTGAACACACCGTCGGCGTGCAGTATACCAGCTGCTGTCTTGCCATGCGTTATGGCTATGACGTAGAGAAGGCAAATGTTGCCGGGCTGCTTCACGACTGTGCAAAACATATGCCCGATAAAGAAAAATTAACACTCTGTAAAAAACGTGGAATCAAGGTTTCCAAAGCAGAAAAGAAGAATCCAGGACTGTTACACGCCAAGCTTGGCGCAGTACTTGCCAAGGAAAAATATGGTGTGGATGATAAAGAAATCCTCTCTGCTATCACCTGGCATACAACAGGAAAGCCTGATATGTCTCTTCTTGATAAGATTGTATTCATTGCCGATTATATCGAACCGAACAGGGACCAGGCACCAAACTTAGAAGAGCTTCGAAGAGTTGCTTTCGAGGATCTGGATCAGTGCCTCATCATGATCTTAAAACAGACCATTGATTATCTGGTAGAGATCAAGGCAGATATGGATCCTATGACAGTAGAAACCTATGAATTCTATGTAAAACAGAAATAGGAGGAATAGATATGGATCGATCCAAAGCAATGGCAAAGATTGCCTATGATGCCCTCGATGAAAAGATGGCAGAAGATATTCGTGTATTAGATATCTCCGGTGTTACTGTAATGGCTGACTATTTTATCATTGCCAACGGTAACAACGAAAATCAGGTACGTGCTTTAGTAGATAACGTACAGGAAAAGCTTTATAAAGCAGGTTATGAGATGAAACAGCTAGAAGGACAACGCCAGGGGAACTGGGTATTACTTGACTTCAACGACATCATCATTCATATTTTTGACAAAGAAAACCGTGCATTCTATGATCTGGAAAGAATCTGGAAAGACGGTATTGAAATCGATTTCGAAAAAGAAACCGAAGAATAAGATCAAATATAAAATAAAAAAGATTCGCATGCACTTGCGAATCTTTTTTGATTTAATAACAAATTATCTGTTTAAAAAACGGAATACACCGATTACCTTACCAAGAATGCTTGCATCAGCAACGATGATCGGTTCCATATAATCATTCTCCGGCTGTAAACGATAATAGCCGTCTTCCTTATAAAATGTCTTTACAGTAGCACCGTCTTCCACCAGTGCAACAACAAGCTCGCCGTTACGGGCAGTGCTTGCTTCCTCTACTAATACATAATCACCATCAAAGATACCTACATTGATCATGCTTTCACCCTTCACGCGGAGCATAAAGGTCTGATTGTTCGGCATGTAATCCATAGGAATAGGAAAATAATCCTCAATATATTCCTGTGCGAGAAGTGGCTGGCCTGCAGCGACACTACCAATGATCGGAACCTGTGTCACTTCGCGTCTCATAAGATTAAACTGATCATCCATAATCTCAATTGCACGAGGTTTGGTAGGGTCTCGTCTGATATATCCATTCTTTTCTAATGTCTCAAGATGAGAGTGAACAGAAGAAGTAGACTTCAAACTAACTGCCTGACAGATGTCACGAACAGTTGGCGGATAGCCCTTCTCAAGGATCTGGCTCTTTATGTATTCTAAAATCTCAGACTGTTTTTTGCTGATATTTCCTCTTGCCATAATTTACACCTCCACAATGGTTTTCCATTTACTGATTTCATTATAGCACAGAACACAAATTCGAACAAGAAAAATCGAACAAATATTCCGAACAAATATTCGAATTTTCTATTGACACACAAACAGTTGTTCGCTATAATACAAACATAGACAAAACAAATGTTCGGAACATAAATTCGAACAGACGACTTGATTGACCATATTTCGGGACATCTGATTTTGTATACTAATCACAGATCAGAAAACAGTAGATCTAGACGAATCATTTTTTAATATATGTAAAACCATAAGGAGGAATTAGTAATGAAAAAAGTAGTAGTAAGTATTGTTATGTTAGTGTTAATCGCAGTTGCAGCATTTGGTGTTACCATGATCAGCAGATCTGACGTAAGTGCATCCGATGAAGCAGCAATCGAATATGTATCTGTAGAAGTAGAATCTGGCGATTCCTTATGGAGTATTGCCAAGGAGAATTACTCTGAAGCATGTGGAGATTTCAATGACTATGTTGATCTCATCCGTGATACCAACAGCATGAAGGATGATAACCTGATTGCTGGCAATTATATCTGTGTACCAATTTACAACACAGAGTATAAGTAAGCTATCTCAATCCTCATTAATCTAATATATTCAGAGTTCTGATTGAGAGACTCTGACACCCAAAAACTAGCCGGACGTGTTCATTTCCCCATCTCCCCTCATTAAGAACACACCGGCTTTTTTGCATTTATATGTGCAATGTCAAAATGTTCAATATTAAACTAAGAATGAAGTTCTATGATAGATAAATTGCATAAAATCTCAATATTACAATAAAAAAGTTGGCTTTTTTAAATGAAGTATGCTATTCTAGTACACAGAGTATTATCGAATATGCTAGGATGCCGTAACTAGCATCCATGAATTTGATAGAGATAGGTTTAAAAAAGAAAGGGATGTGAAATATGAGCTATAATGTAGCAGTAATCAAAGGAGACGGAATTGGTCCTGAAATCGTTGTTGAAGCAATGAAAGTAATCGACAAAGCAGTTTCCAAAAAGGGAATCACTATGAACTATACCCAGGTACTTATGGGTGGTGCATCTATTGATGAATACGGAAAACCATTAACAGATGAAACATTAGAAATCTGTAAGAACAGTGATGCAGTTTTAATGGGTTCCATCGGGGGTAATACAACAACTTCTCCATGGTACAAGCTTCCAGCTAACTTAAGACCAGAAGCCGGACTTTTAGCTCTTCGTAAAGGCCTCAACTTATATGCAAACTTAAGACCTGCATATTTATATGAAGAATTAAAGGATGCATGTCCATTAAAACCATCCATTGTTAAGAATGGTTTCGATATGCTGATCATGAGAGAATTAACAGGTGGTATCTACTTTGGCGAACATAAAACAGATGTAGAAGATGGTGTACGTGTTGCACGTGATTTCCTCACATATGACGAGAACGAAATCAGAAGAATCGCCATCAAGGGCTTTGACGCAGCTATGAAGCGTGGTAAGAAAGTTACATCTGTAGATAAAGCGAATGTACTTGACTCCTCCAGATTATGGAGACAGGTTGTTGAAGATGTCGCTAAGGATTACCCTGAAGTAACATTTGAACATATGTTAGTTGATAACTGCGCTATGCAGATCGTATACAATCCAGCTCAGTTTGACGTACTCTTAACAGAGAACATGTTTGGTGATATCTTATCTGATGAAGCAAGTATGGTTACAGGATCTCTCGGTATGCTTTCTTCCGCAAGTATGTCTGATGGTACCTTTGGTTTATACGAACCAAGCCATGGATCCGCTCCAGATATTGCAGGTAAGAATATCGCAAACCCTATTGCAACTATCCTTTCCGCAGCTATGATGCTTCGTTACTCCTTCAACTTAGATGAAGAAGCAGATGCAATCGAGAATGCTGTTAAGAAAGTATTAGCAGAAGGATATCGTACAGTTGATATTATGAGTGAAGGCTGTACAGAAGTAGGCACAAAAGAAATGGGCGATTTAATCGCTGAAAGAATTTAATTATATTACAATTGATCAATCATCAAGGAGGATAATAATCATGAAAAGTGATGCAGCAAGAAAAGGTGTTCAGGCAGCTCCTGCAAGATCTTTATTTAATGCTTTAGGTCATACAGACGAAGAGATGAGAAGACCTTTGGTAGGTATCGTTAACTCTTATAATGAAATCGTTCCAGGTCATATGAACCTTGATAAAATTACAGAAGCAGTGAGATTAGGTGTAGCTATGGCTGGCGGTACACCAGTAGTATTCCCTGCAATCGCAGTATGTGATGGTATTGCTATGGGTCATGAAGGTATGAAGTACTCTTTAGTAACAAGAGACTTAATCGCAGACTCTACAGAATGTATGGCAATCGCACATCAGTTTGACGCTTTAGTTATGATCCCTAACTGCGATAAGAACGTTCCTGGTTTATTAATGGCAGCAGCAAGACTGAATATCCCTACAATCTTTGTAAGTGGTGGTCCTATGTTACCAGGTCACGTAAAAGGCCAGAGAACAAGTTTATCTTCTATGTTCGAAGCTGTAGGTGCTCATGCAGCTGGAACATATTCCGACGAAGATTTATATGAATTTGAATGTAAGACATGTCCTACATGCGGTTCCTGTTCCGGTATGTATACAGCAAATTCCCATAACTGCTTAACAGAAGCATTAGGTATGGGCTTACACGGTAATGGAACAATCCCTGCAGTATATTCTGAACGTATCAAATTAGCAAAACGTGCAGGTATGCAGGTTATGGAATTATATAGAAAGAACATCAGACCGCTTGATATCATGACAGAAGATGCGATCATGAACGCATTAACTGTAGATATGGCACTTGGATGTTCCACAAACTCTATGCTTCATTTACCAGCAATCGCTCATGAATGTGGCGTAGACTTAAACTTAGACGTAGCAAACGAAATTTCTGAAAGAACACCAAACCTTTGTCACCTTGCTCCAGCAGGTCCTACATATATGGATGAACTTTATGAAGCAGGCGGCGTTTGGGCTGTTATGAACGAATTATCCAAGAAGAACTTACTGAACACAGACGTTATGACATGTACAGGTAAGACATTAGGTGAAAATATCGAAGGTCACCCAATCTTAAATACAGAAGTAATTCGTACATTAGATAATCCTTATACACCAGTTGGTGGTTTAGCAGTTCTTCGTGGTAACTTAGCACCAGCAGCTTCCGTTGTTAAGCGTTCCGCAGTTGTACCTGAAATGTTAAAACATGAAGGTCCTGCAAGAGTATTTGACTGTGAAGAAGATGCAATTGAAGCAATCTTAGGCGGTAAGATCGTAGCTGGCGATGTAGTTGTAATTCGTTACGAAGGACCAAAAGGCGGCCCAGGTATGAGAGAAATGTTAAATCCTACATCTGCAATCGCAGGTATGGGTCTTGGATCTTCTGTAGCATTAATTACAGATGGTCGTTTCTCCGGTGCTTCCCGTGGTGCTTCCATCGGTCATGTATGTCCAGAAGCAGCTCAGGGTGGTCCAATCGCTTTAATCGAAGAAGGCGATATCATTCAGATCGATATTCCAAACTACAGCTTAAATGTTAAATTAACAGATGAAGAATTAGAAGCTCGTAAAGCAAACTGGCAGCCAAGAGAACCTAAAATTAAGACAGGTTACCTTGCTCGTTATGCATCTATGGTTACAGACAGCTCCAAGGGTGCTGTATTAAGCGCAAAATAATAGATAGAAGAAGGAATAATCATGACAAAAAGATTGAATGGTTCTCAGATTGTTTTAGAATGCTTAAAGGAACAGGGCGTAGATACTGTTTTTGGCTATCCAGGCGGAGCAATCTTAAACATTTATGATGAATTATATAAACAGAGTGACAGCATTACCCACATCCTGACTTCTCACGAACAGGGTGCGTCACACGCAGCAGATGGGTATGCAAGAGCAACAGGTAAAGTCGGAGTATGCTTTGCTACATCCGGCCCTGGCGCTACAAACTTAGTAACAGGCATTGCAACTGCTTATATGGATTCTATTCCAATCGTTGCAATCACCTGTAACGTAGGAGTGAGCTTACTTGGTAAGGACTCCTTTCAGGAAATCGATATTGTAGGTGTTACTATCCCTATCACAAAGTACAGCTACATCGTAAAAGATATCAATAATCTTGCAGATACCATCCGTAAGGCATTCGATATCGCAAGATCTGGCAGACCAGGTCCTGTTCTTATTGATATTCCTAAAGATGTAACAGCAGCCGAAACTTTATATACACCAGTGCATATCGCTCCTGTTAAGCGCGAAACAGTGAACATCCGTGAAAAAGATGTATATACAGCAATCGATATGATCAAAGAAGCAGAAAAACCATTTATCTTAGTAGGTGGCGGTGCTACTTTATCAGATGCTCATGAAGAATTAGCTGAATTTGTTTCACTGGTTGATGCACCAGTCTGCGATACATTGATGGGTAAGGGTGCATTTGACGGAACAAAACCAAATTATACCGGCATGATTGGTATGCATGGAACTAAGACATCCAACCTTGGTGTTACAGAAAGTGACCTTTTGATTGTCATTGGTGCACGTTTCTCTGACCGAGTATTTGGTAATCCGGATAAGTTCGCTAAGAATGCTAAGATCTTACAGATTGACATTGATCCAGCTGAGATCAATAAGAACATTATGATCGATAACAGCATCATTGGTGATATCAAAGCTGTACTTACCATTTTAAACAGAAGACTGAAACAGCAGAACCATGCGCAGTGGCTGTCGCACATTCAGGAATTAAAGGAAACTTATCCTTTAACATATAAAACAGAAGTATTATCCGGTCCACAGGTCATCGAAAAAGTATACGAGATGACCAATGGCGATGCAGTAATCACAACAGAAGTTGGTCAGCATCAGATGTGGGCTGCACAGTTCTTCAAATACGATAAACCTCGCAAGTTCTTAACATCCGGAGGCCTTGGTACTATGGGATACGGCCTTGGTTCTTCCATGGGTGCGAAGATGGGATGTCCAGATAAAACAGTCATCAACATTGCCGGTGATGGATGTTTCCGCATGAATATCAACGAACTTGCTACCATCCATCGTTATCAGATCCCTGTTATTCAGGTAGTGATTGATAACCAGGTACTTGGTATGGTTCGTCAGTGGCAGAATCTCTTCTACGGAGAACGTTATTCCTACACAACATTAAAGGATGGCATTGATTTTGTAAAAATCGCAGAAGGATTCGGTGTGGATGCAAAACATGTATTCACAATTGAAGAATTTGAGGAAGTATTTGCCGAAGCTCTTGAAGCAGGCAAACCTTATGTAATCGACTGTCACATTGACAGCGATGAAAAAGTATGGCCTATGGTTTCTCCAGGTGGTGCAATTGCTGATGCATTCACTGAGGAAGACTTAGACAAATAGATAAAATATAGAAATAAATAATTAAAATGGAGGAAACAAATAATCATGGGAAGAGTATATAATTTTTCCGCAGGTCCAGCTGTGTTACCTGTTGAAGTATTACAGGAAGCAGCTGATGAAATGTTAGACTACAGAGGATGTGGTATGTCCGTTATGGAGATGTCTCACCGTTCTGCTATGTTCCAGAATATCATTGATGAAGCAGAAGCAGATCTTAGAGACCTTATGAACATCCCTGATAATTACAAAGTATTATTCTTACAGGGTGGTGCACACCAGCAGTTTGCTGCAGTACCTTTAAACTTATTCAAGAATGGTGTTGGTGATTACATCGTAACAGGTGTATGGGCTAAGAAAGCATGGAAAGAAGCTCAGAAATTCGGTAAAGCTAACAAGATCGCATCTTCCGAAGACAAGACATTCTCTTATATTCCAGACTGCTCTGATCTTCCAATCTCTGAAGACGCTGATTACGTATATGTATGCTACAACAACACAATCTATGGTACAAAGTTCCCTGAAGTACCTAATACTAAAGGTAAGGTATTAGTAGCTGACATGTCTTCCTGCATCTTATCCGAACCAGTGAATGTAGAAGATTTCGGTGTAATCTACTTCGGCGTTCAGAAGAATGTAGGTCCTGCAGGTGTCGTAGTTGCAATCATTCGTGAAGACTTAATCAGAGATGATCTTCCAGATTCTGTACCTACTATGTTACAGTGGAAGACACAGGCTGATGCAGGCTCCATGTACAACACACCACCATGTTACACAATCTATATCTGTGGCAAAGTATTCAAATGGCTCAAGAAGATGGGCGGTTTAGAAGCTATGAAAGAAGTAAACGAAAAGAAAGCAAAAATCCTTTACGATTACTTAGATGGCAGCAAATTATTCAAAGGTACTGTAGAACCAGCATCCCGTTCTTTAATGAACGTACCATTCGTTACTGGTGACAAAGACCTTGATGCTAAATTTGTAAAAGAAGCAACAGAAGCAGGTTTCTTAAACTTAAAGGGACATCGTTCCGTAGGTGGTATGCGTGCAAGCATCTACAACGCAATGCCAATCGAAGGCGTTGAAAAATTAGTTGAATTCATGCAGAAATTCGAAGAAGAAAACGCATAATTCAAATCAGAATATATTAATGAGGATAGATATAAAATGTATAAAGTAAATTGTTTAAACCCAATCGCTCAGATTGGTCTTGATAACTTAACAGAGAATTTTGCATTGACAGACAATTTAAACGAAGCTGATGCTGTTTTGGTTCGTTCTGCTTCCATGCATGATTTAGAAGTACCGGAAAGTCTTGTCGCAGTGGCAAGAGCCGGTGCTGGTGTAAACAACATTCCTTCTGAAGAATATATCAAAAAAGGTATCGTTGTTTTCAATACACCAGGTGCCAATGCCAATGGTGTAAAGGAATTAGTTGCAGCAGGTCTTTTCCTAGCATCCCGTGACATCATCGGCGGTGCAAACTGGGCTGCAGCAAGCACAGGTGATCCTAACCTTGCAAAAACTGTTGAAAAACAGAAGAAAGCTTATGCTGGTAACGAAATCAAAGGCAAAGCATTAGGTGTTGTAGGTCTTGGAGCAATCGGTGTATTAGTTGCCAACATGGCAGAAAAATTAGGTATGAAAGTATATGGTTATGACCCATATCTTTCCGTAAAATCTGCTTGGCAGTTATCCCCACACGTAATCAGAATGCAGAGTGTGGAAGATATCTATAAAACATGTGATTATATCACAATGCATTTACCATTATTAGATTCCACAAAAGGAATGATCAATGCAGAAACAATTGCTATGATGAAAGACGGCGTTAAGATCTTAAACTTCGCTCGTGGCGGATTGGTAGATTCTACAGATATCTGCAAAGCTCTCGATGAAGGTAAAGTTGCAAAATACGTAACAGACTTCCCAGATCCAATCGTAGCTGCAAATCCAAAAGTAGTAGCGATTCCTCACCTTGGAGCTTCCACAGAAGAATCCGAAGATAACTGTGCAATTATGGCAGTAGATCAGATTGTAGATTACCTTGAGAATGGTAATATCACCAACGCAGTTATGTTACCAAACTGTGATATGGGTGTAAGACAGACCGCAGGAAGACTTTGTATCATTCATAAGAACAGAGCGAATATCTTATCCCATTTCACTACTTTAGTAGGTGCAGGCGGCATGAATATCGAAAACATGACCAACAAGTCTAAAGGTGATTATGCTTACACAATCCTTGATACAAACCCAGCTCCTTCTAAAGAAGTTGTTGATGTATTAAAACATGTACGTGACGTATTAAGCATTCGTGTATTATAATACGCATTGTGAAAATAAATAACCATTCGGAGGAATATAAACATGGATAAAAAATTAAAAGTTGGTATCCTTGGCGCAACAGGTATGGTTGGCCAGAGATTTATCGCATTATTAGAAAACCACCCTTGGTATGAAGTAACAACATTAGCTGCTTCCCCAAGATCTGCTGGTAAAACATATGAAGAAGCAGTAGGCGGACGTTGGAAGATGGATACTCCAATGCCAGAAGCTGTTAAGAATATCGTCGTTATGAATGTTAACGAAGTAGAAAAAGTAGCATCTGAAGTAGATTTCGTATTCTCTGCAGTAGATATGTCCAAAGAAGAAATCAGAAATATCGAAGATGCATATGCTAAAACAGAAACTCCTGTTGTTTCCAACAACAGTGCTCACAGATGGACACCAGATGTTCCTATGATGGTTCCAGAAATTAACCCTGAACATGTAGAAGTAATCGAAGCTCAGAAAAAGCGTCTTGGTACAACACGTGGTTTCGTAGCTGTAAAACCAAACTGCTCTATTCAGGCTTATGCTCCAGCTTTAACAGCTTGGAAAGAATTCGAACCTGTAGAAGTAGTAGCTACAACATACCAGGCAATCTCTGGTGCTGGTAAGACATTCAAAGAATGGCCAGAAATGATCGAGAATATCATCCCTTATATCGGTGGTGAAGAAGAAAAATCCGAACAGGAACCACTTCGTTTATGGGGTAAAGTAGAAGATGGTGTGATCGTAAAAGCTGAAAGTCCAATCATCACATGTCAGTGTGTACGTGTTCCTGTATTAAATGGACACACAGCAGCTGTATTCGTAAAATTTGCAAAAAAACCAACAAAAGAACAGTTAATCGAAGCTTTAGTAAACTTCTCTGGTGAACCACAGGCATTAGAACTTCCAAGTGCTCCAAAACAGTTCATCCAGTACTTAGAAGAAGACAACCGTCCACAGGTTAAAGCTGACGTAGATTACGAAAACGGTATGGGTGTTTCCATCGGTCGTCTTCGTGAAGATACAGTATATGACTACAAGTTCATCGGCTTAGCTCACAACACAGTTCGTGGTGCTGCTGGTGGTGCTGTTCTTTGTGCTGAATTATTAACAGCGAAAGGTTATATCCAGGCTAAATAATGATGTTATTTTTACAGACTCTTACAACAAGCATTTTTGAAGCCGTTTCCAAGTTTGGAATGGATCTCGTAAAAGCCATTCTGATTCTGGTGATCGGATTTCGATTATCCAAGTTTGCAGTAAAGTACTTTAAAAAGTTCATGGAATCTTCCATGATTGATGATTCTGTTGGATCTTTCTTAACTTCCATTATCAGAATCGGTACGAAAGCACTTGTCGTTGTCCTTGCTGTTATGCAGATGGGTGTTCAGCCGGCTGCATTTGTCACAGTACTTGCATCTGCAGGTGTTGCAATCGGCCTTGCATTACAGGGTTCTCTATCCAACATTGCCGGTGGTTGTCTGATCTTACTTACCAGACCATTTACCGTAGGAGATTATATCAGAGAAGATGGACATGGCAACGAAGGAACTGTGATTGGAATCGACTTGTTCTATACAAGAATTAAGACAGTTGATAATAAGATTATTGTGGTACCGAACGGTGTGATCACAAGCAATTCCCTGACCAACGACACACATCAGGAAGAACGATTTCTTGATCTTCGTGTAGGGATTAGTTATGAAGATGACCTGTTAAAAGCGAAAGAAGTGTTAAAGAATGCAGCTATAAGCAGTGAATATGCAAGAAGAACAGATGAAACTCTAGTTTTTGTAGACGAACTGGGAGAAAGCAGCATCAATTTGGGACTTCGTGTCTGGGTACCGACAGATAGCTATCATCCTTCAAGATGGGATATCAATGAAAGAATCAAACTTGCATTTGACAAGGAAGGTATTAATATCCCATATAATCAGCTGGATATCCATATGAAATAATTAGAAACACATAAAAACCGGAATCAATAGTTACATTGATTCCGGTTTATTTGTCTTATACGAACAATTCAAATATATATTACTTTTCTTCATCTAAATAGAATTCTACATTCTCAACTGTATTGATGAAGTTTTCGTTGATCGCGATTACCTTCTCCATAGCAACACGTCCAGGAGCGCCGATGGTATTACGTTTGCTTACGCATGTTTCTAAACTGATTGCTTCGTAGATATCTTCTTCGAATACCGGGCTGATTGCCTTAAATTCTTCTAAAGTCATATCATCAAGGGCAATTCCCTTATCGATACAGAATAATACTAACTGACCTACGATACCATGTGCATCACGGAAAGGAACACCGTGGTTTACAAGGTAGTCTGCTGCATCTGTAGCATTGGTAAATCCACCCTTAGCAGAAGCTTCCATGCGGTCCTTTCTGAAGGACATAGTAGAAACCATACCGGTAAATAATGCAAGGCAGCCTTTTACAGTATCGATTGCGTCAAATGTAAATTCCTTGTCTTCCTGCATATCTTTGTTATAAGCAAGAGGGATGCCCTTCATTGCAACTAAGATGTTGGTAAGTGCAGCATATACACGACCTGTCTTACCACGAACAAGCTCAGCAATGTCTGGATTCTTCTTCTGAGGCATAATGGAAGAACCAGTAGAATAGGCATCATCGATTTCTACAAACTGATATTCATTGGAGTTCCAGATGATGATTTCTTCGGAAAAACGGCTCAAATGCATCATAATAGTAGATAACGCGGATAATAATTCAATGATATAATCACGGTCTGCAACAGAATCCATGCTGTTTAATGTAGGACCGTAGAATTCGAGAAGATCTGCTGTCATCTCACGGTCTAATGGATAAGTAGTGCCTGCAAGCGCACCGGAACCAAGTGGGCAGAAGTTCATTCTGTCGTAAATGTCATTCAAACGGTCGTAATCACGCTTGAACATCTCCATGTAAGCACCTACGTGATGAGCAACAGTAACTGGCTGTGCCTTCTGTAAATGTGTGAATCCAGGCATATAAGTGTCGATATTCTCTTTCATGATCTGATGAAGTGCTTTTAATAACGCGAATACAAGATCCTGGATTTCTTCGATTTCGTCACGAACATAAAGCTTCATATCCAAAGCAACCTGGTCGTTACGGCTTCTGCCTGTGTGAAGCTTTTTGCCTGCTTCCCCAACTCTGTCTGTTAATACAGCTTCCACAAAGCTGTGAATGTCTTCATAATCATTGGTAATTTCAAGTGCACCGGATTCTACATCCTTTAAGATGGATTCTAATCCGTCTAAAATTGTATCTCTTTCGTCTTCTGTTAAAATGCCAGTAGCAGCGAGCATCTTAACATGTGCCATGCTTCCCTTGATGTCCTGACGATAAAACTTCTGGTCAAATGTGATGGAAGCATTAAAATTATATACCAGCTGGTCAGTTTCCTTAGTGAAACGTCCACCCCATAACTGTGCCATAATCATTCCTCTTTTCTTTATGTAAAATCTAATATGCGCTCATACAGTGGTATCGATTCGCATACAAAATTATTTTACATGAAAATGGTTCATATGAAAAGAGAAAAATTGTATTGCCCAAAAGAACCATCGTTGTTATAATAATACGGCAAAGAAAGAAGAGGAGATTTTTATATGCCAGTATTTGATTTTAGTAAAAAACCGGACGAAAACCGCAATCCGATTTGTACATATAGCATTTTTTATTCCAATGAACATGAGATGAATGAAGATAAGGCAGTCATGGTTATTGAGAATAAAGACCAGAAGTGGGAGAAGAACTCTACAGGTAAATTTACGAATCCTGTAAAGCGCACATCCTTCGAATTCGAATTAGAAGACGGCGTCATCAGTGCAGATATCTTAAAGATTGACGCACGTTTTGTCGCTTTACTTGCCTGGATGGGCGAAAATCATATTCCTGTTAAGATTACCGGTGTCAATAAGGAAGACGGCTTCCATGTGTATCGTATTATGGAAGTGTCTTTAGGCGGAGGCACGAAGATGTCTGCAGAAGATGGTTTCCTTCAGTACATGATTGAACGTTTACTTGCATCCAATGCCCCATCTGAAGAAGAATTAGATGAACACGATTTAGAAGGGGATGACATGAAGCTTACCAGCTTATCTTCTATCACAGACTTCATTAACTGTGCCGGAAGAACCCTTCCTGCCAATATCCAGCAATGGGCAAGAAGAAACCTGGTTGTGGCAAAGTCCAATGAAGTGACTGCTGCAGAGAGACGTCATGCACAGCGTGCACTGTCCATTATGATGAATATCCAGTGGAAGAACAACTATTTTGAATCCATTGACCCAGTGGAAGCAAGACGTATCTTAGATGAAGAATTATATGGCATGGAGCGCGTAAAACAGCGTATCATCGAAACCATCATTCAGATCAATCGTACCCATACCCTGCCAGCCTATGGTATCTTACTCATTGGTCCTGCAGGTACCGGTAAATCCCAGATTGCATACGCAGTAGCCAAGATTTTAAAGCTTCCATGGACTACATTAGATATGAGTTCCATCAACGATCCGGAACAGCTCACCGGAAGCTCCCGTATCTATTCCAACGCAAAACCTGGAATTATTATGGAAGCATTCAACATGGCAGGCGAATCCAACTTAGTTTTCATCATCAATGAGCTTGATAAAGCCAACAATGGTAAGGGCAACGGCAACCCAGCTGACGTATTACTGACCTTACTTGACAACCTTGGCTTTACTGATAACTACATGGAATGTATGATTCCAACCTCCGGCGTCTATCCGATTGCCACAGCCAATGTCAAAGAAGACATCTCTGCACCGTTATTATCCCGTTTTGCGGTCATTGAGCTTCCTGACTATACGGAAGAAGAGAAGAAGATTATCTTCTCCCGATTTGCGCTTCCTAAGGTCATCCGTCGCATGGGATTAAATGATGGCGAATGCGTTGTGACAGAAGACGGCCTTGACGAGATCATCCGTCGTCACCGTGGTACAAGCGGAATCCGTGATTTGGAACAGGTTGCAGAACACATGGCAGCCAACGCATTATACCGAATCGAAGTAGAGAAGGTTGCCAATGTTACCTTCGACGCCAAGATGGTGAGTGAATTATTAGACTAGCCATAGATTCACAGACTACGACGCTTCGCAGCATCATGCGAAGCGTTTTTTATACCATTTGGACTAATTATTTCACAAATTTTCATATATATGTGACCGAAGGCCCTTCCCGGTTGTGTATATAGTGAAAGGGGTGAGCATTCACGTGAAGAAAGACGATACATTTGCACAGGTATACGACCGATACGGCGCCATGCTTTACCGCACCGCCTATCTCTATACCGGCAATCAATACGACAGTGAGGACCTTCTGCAGGAAGTCCTGATCAAATATATGACGAAAAAACGGTCATTTCGCGACGCAGAGCACGAAAAAGCGTGGCTGCTTCGTGTGATGATCAATCAATGCAGGAATTTTCTGAAACGTTCTGCCAGAAAGGATGTGCAGCTTCCGGACTATGACCTTCCGGCAAATGCACCTGATCAGGATCAGCATATCGAGCTGACGGAAGAAATTGGCAGATTGTCCTATGAGTACAAAACACCGATTATTCTATATTATTATCACGACTATTCAGTGGAAGAGATTGCAAAGCTGATGAAGCTTAGCCGTTCTGCCGTAAAGATGCGATTAAAGCGTGGCAGAGAGATGCTGAAAGTCAGTTTGGAGGGCTATGAATATGAATAAAGAAGAATTCAGACAACAAATCGATGCAAACATCGAGATGGATCCATATATGAAGACCCGTATTGAGGCTAAGACAGCAGAAATACTGAAAAAGAAACGAAGAACACGACGCAGTCTGGTAACGGCATGCCTTGCTGTTGTAGTTTTGATTGGAACATGGGCACTAGATGTGCCGATGAGACTGACCAGAACACCGAAACCAGTTGATGACGGCATGGTTCATTTTGCCAATGAACGGGAATTGAAGAAATACTTAAGCCAGGTTGAAGAACCGACGCCAGGACTGTTCTCCGGTTTGATGATGCGAAAGGGCTCCGGTTTGATTGAATATGCTGTGGAGGATTCAGCTGCAAGTGAATCAGTGACAGGCGGCCAGTTTAACGGTGCAGCAACTGATGTGAAGACAAGCGGACAATTTGGAAAAACCTATCTCCAGGTTAATGGTGTGGATGAAGGTGATATCCTGAAAAATGATGGCACTTATATCTATTTCGTTCATGATAGAGAAGTTCGAATCTACGACAAGAATAAAAATCTGGTGGGCACGATCTTATCAAATGACAGTGAGCTTGACACGTATGGCTGGATTCAGGACATTTACCGATATGATGATCTGCTGATTGCCATCGGAAACCGCTATGATGATGAGAATCTTGCCATTGCTGAGGTATATGACATCTCCAATATGAAGAAGATCAAGAAGGTAAATACATTTACTCAGAGCGGAAATTATAGTAATTCCCGCAGAATCGGAAATATGCTCTATATGGTCTCTAATTCCTATTTAGGAGACCATGTCATCTATCCACGGGTAAATGGCGAGGAAATGACGATTAAGGACATCTGTGGCTGTCCAAACCCATCTACCAAGAGCGTCATGGTGGTATCCGCCATCGATCTTGGCAAAAAGTCCATGGAGAAGCGTTCGAAAGCCATTATCGGCTCTGGAACAGACGTTTATTGCAATCAGAACAATATGTATATCTCCACTTCCCATTATGATTATAAGAAGGATAAGGAACGTACCACAATCTATAAGGTGGAACTTGGCAAAGAACCGAATTTTGTGGCTTCTGTAACACTCCCTGGAAGAATCAATAACCAGTATTCCATGGATGAAAAGGATGGCTATCTTCGTGTTGCAGTAACACAGTTTAGTGGCGACCACGAAGTATGTGATCTCTATATCTATGACAAAGAGTTAAAGAAAGTCGGTGAAGTGAAGGAAATTGCCGTTGATGAGAGCATCAAAGCAGTTCGATATCTCGGAGACGTTGCGTATGTAATCACCTATGAACAGACAGATCCGCTTTTCTGTATTGACCTTAGTAATCCGAAAAAGCCAAAAATCCTTGGCAGTGTTAAGATCAGTGGATTCTCCAGTACCTTACTGCCAATCGGTAATGATCTTCTCCTTGGCATCGGCTACCATACCAAATACGAAGAATATGCTGACATGGAAGTTCAGGAAGGCTTAAAGATCGTCCTTTTCGATACTTCAGACAAAAAACATCCTAAAGTATTAGATACAAAGGTTTATAAAGACTGCTTCAGTAATGCCCAGTCAAGTACCAAGGATGTTGTGGTTTACGGCGACGATTACCTGATTCCAATGCAGTATGCCAACGATCAGGGTGGACTGCTGCAGATTGCAATAAAAGACAATAAAATCAACATCAAAACAGAGTTTATCTCAGACCAGATGACCCTTGCTGAAAAAGCAACTTATATAAACAATGTTGGTTATGTACTCAGCGAAGATGTCATCGACAGCGTAAAACTGAAATAGAGACAAAAAAAGATGCTGTCGCAGAAGCGACAGCATCTTTTTAACATTCATGATTAGTTATTCTTTTCGTTTTCTAATTCCTTCATCTTCATAGCACGAACCTTTAATGGAAGTCCCCATAATGTGATGAAGCCTTCTGCATCGTGGTGGTCATATAAATCACCAGTTGTGAAGGATGCAAGAGATTCAGAATATAAGCTGTATGGAGAAGTAGTACCAGCTTTTGTGATGTTACCTTTGTAAAGCTTGAATTTAACTTCACCAGTTACATATTTCTGTGTGGATTCTGTGAAAGCGATCATAGCTTCGTTCACTGGTGTGAACCATTTACCTTCGTAAACTGTCTGAGCCATACGGTTTCCGATATCTTTCTTAAGATCCATAGTAGCACGGTCAAGAACTAATTCTTCTAACTGTTTGTGTGCTTCCATAAGGATTGTTCCACCTGGTGTTTCATATACACCACGGGATTTCATACCTACTACACGGTTTTCTACAATATCACAGATACCGATACCATGTTTACCACCGAGTTCATTTAACTTTGTGATGATATCTGCAACTTTCATTGCTTCGCCATTGATTGTTTTAGGTACACCAGCTTCAAATGTCATTGTTACATATTCGCCTTCATCTGGAGCATTCTCTGGGGATACACCTAATACTAATAAGTGATCATAGTTTGGTTCCTGGGAAGGATCTTCAAGTTCAAGACCTTCGTGGGAGATGTGCCATAAGTTACGGTCACGGGAGTAGCTCTGGTCTGTGGAGAATGGAAGGTCGATACCGTGTGCTTTACAGTAATCGATTTCTGCCTGACGGGAATCCATATTCCAACGGTCATCACGCCATGGAGCAATTACTTTGATATCTGGAGCTAATGCTTTAATACCTAATTCGAAACGAATCTGGTCATTACCTTTACCAGTAGCACCATGACAGATTGCAACAGCGCCTTCTTTACGAGCAACATCAACTAATGCTTTTGTGATGACTGGACGAGCCATAGCTGTTCCTAATAAATATTTGTTTTCATAAACAGCACCAGCCTGTACGCAAGGCATGATGAAGTTTTCAGCGAAATCATCTACAACATCTTCGATATATAATTTAGTAGCTCCGGAAATCTGAGCTCTTTCATCTAAACCATCTAATTCTTCACCCTGTCCACAGTCTACGCAGCAGCATACTACGTCATAACCGTAAACTTCTTTTAACCAAGGGATAACTGCTGTAGTGTCTAATCCACCTGAGTAAGCTAATACAACTTTTTCTTTTGCCATTTGATCTATTCCTCCTGAATATATGTAATTCTGTTCTTAATTTAGTGCGGTAAACTGCACCGCTGAATATTAATATACGTCAAATATACGGAAGATGCAAGGGTTTTTTCCGTTTTTTTTCACTTTTTATGCATAAATAGTTGTATCGAATGTATATTTATGCACTAAATTGGAAAAAAATCAAGAAACTATTGCATAAAAGAAAAAAGGGTTGTATAATTATGAAACGTTAACAGGAGTTTAATTTTAAACACATTTATATAGAGGAGACATAACAATTATGATCAAGATCGAAGGTGGAGTAACTGCTCCAAAGGGCTTTCAGGCAGCAGGACTTCGAGCAGGAGTAAAACCTACTGCAACAAAAAAAGATATGGCGCTGATCGTCAGTGAATGTGATGCAGTTTGTGCAGGTACATTTACATTAAATAAAGTAAAAGCTGCCCCTGTGAAATGGGACAAGCAGATTGTAGATACAAGAGAAACAGTCAGAGCAATGGTTGCCAACAGCGGCGTTGCCAATGCATGTACCGGCGTGAAGGGCATGGAAAACTGCCGTATCATGGCGGAAGCAGTTGCTAAGCACTATGACGGCATGGTAGCAGAAGATGTACTTGTTTTATCCACTGGTGTCATCGGAGCCCAGCTTCCAATGGACGTCATCTGCAAAGGCGCTGACATGTTAGTAGATGCACTTTCTGATTCTGTGGAAGCGGCAGACGACGCAGCCAATGCAATCCTTACCACAGACACACGCAAGAAGGAAATCGCAGTTCAGATCGATATTGACGGTGTACCAGTTACCATCGGCGGTATGTGTAAGGGTGCCGGCATGATCCATCCGAATATGGGTACTATGCTTGGTTTTATCACAACTGACGTGGCAATCTCCAAAGAGCTTCTCGTAAAAGCATTGAAGGGCAACATCGCAGATACATTTAACATGGTATCCGTAGACGGCGACACATCCACCAATGACACAGTAGTCATCATGGCAAATGGTATGGCCGGCAATAAACGTATCGAAGAAGAAGGCGAAAGCTTCGACAAGTTCAACCAGGCACTTTATATGATCAATGAATACCTTGCAAAATCCATTGCAGGCGACGGTGAAGGTGCTACCAAGTTATTCGAGGTACAGGCTTACGGTGCTGCAACAAAAGAAGATGCGAAATTACTGAGTAAAGCAGTGGTTTGTTCTTCCCTTACTAAAGCAGCTGTATTCGGAAGAGATGCAAACTGGGGACGTATCTTATGTGCCATGGGTTACTCTGGTGCTGATTTTGACCCGGAAGTGGTTGATATTACATTAAAGAGCGAAGCTGGTGAGCTTGCTATCGTAAAAGACGGTGTTGCAACAGATTACAGCGAAGAATTTGCAACAGAAATCTTATCTCAGAATCCAGTCATTGCAATCGTGGATGCAAAAGCTGGCGATTACTGCGCAACCGCATGGGGATGTGACTTAACATACGATTACGTATCCATCAACGCAGATTACAGAAGCTAATAATGAAAAGATTATTTTAATAGAAGATTATATAGAAATAAATATAGAAAGAATGAGGACACAATTATGGACCATTTAGAAAAAGAGATGCTTCAGGCTCAGACATTGATCGAAGCATTACCATTTATCCAGAAGTTTAACGGCAAGAAGATCGTAGTAAAGTACGGTGGATCTGCAATGTTAGATGAAAACTTAAAGTACAGCGTATTAAAAGACGTTGCATTATTAAAATTGATCGGTTTAAAACCAATCATCGTTCATGGCGGCGGTAAAGAAATCAGCAAATGGGTTCGTCTCTCCGGTAAAGAACCTGAATTCGTAAACGGTTTACGTGTAACAGACGAAGATACCATGGAAATTGCTGAGATGGTATTATTCAAGGTAAACCAGAGATTAGTTGCGATGATGGGCAAGCTCGGTATCAAAGCAGTTGGTTTATCCGGTAAGGATGCTGAGATGATCCGTGTAGAAAAGAAATTAGCTGATGGACAGGACATCGGTTATGTAGGACAGGTAAAGGAAGTTAACACAGAGCTTTTAGAAGCACTGATCGAAGATGATTTCGTTCCAGTAATCTCTCCAGTCGGCCTTGGCGAAAATAACGAGGGCTACAATATCAACGCAGACGATGCTGCATGTGCCATTGCTACAGCAGTTGGTGCTGAAAAATTAGTATTCTTAACAGACATCGAAGGGGTCTTTATCGATCCAGCTGATAAGAGAACATTAATCCCTGAGATGGACCTTGACATGGCTCATGATTTCATCGATAAAGGTGTTGTTGGCGGCGGTATGCTTCCAAAATTAAATAACTGTATCGAAGCCATTGAAAATGGCGTATCCAGAGTTCATATCTTAGACGGACGTGTGGAACACTGTTTATTACTTGAATTCTTTACTGAAAAAGGTATCGGTACTGCAATCTTAAAAGAACCGATCTTTGGAAAGGATGATATCTATGCAAAAATATATAAATAATGCGGAAAACTATATCTTAAAAACATATAATCGTTACCAGATCGTATTAGAAAAGGGTGATGGTGTATACCTTTATGACATGAACGGCAAGAAATACCTTGATATGGCTGCCGGAATTGCTGTTTTCTCTTTAGGATATGGCAACAAGAAGTATAATGATGCGTTAAAAGACCAGATCGATCAGATCCTTCACACATCCAATCTTTTCTATAATAAACCTGCTACAGAAGCAGCTGAAAAGATCGTGAAGGCTTCCGGTATGAAGAAGGTATTCTTCACAAACTCTGGTACAGAGGCAATCGAAGGTGCATTAAAGGTTGCTCGTAAATACGCATATAACAAAGACAACACAAAGGAATACGAAATCATTGCCATGAATCATTCCTTCCACGGAAGAAGCCAGGGTGCCCTTGCGGTAACAGGCAATGCAAAATACCAGGCAGGCTTTGTACCTAAGGACTGCGTAGCTGTATTTGCTGATTTTAATGACATTGAAGATGTAAAATCCAAGATTACAGATAAAACTTGTGGTATCATCTGCGAACCTGTTCAGGGTGAAGGTGGTATCTATCCTGCAGACCCAGAATTCTTAAAAGAGCTTCGTAAGATCTGTGATGAAAAAGATATCTTACTCATCTTTGATGAAGTACAGTGCGGTATGGGACGTACCGGTTCCCTTTTCGCTCATGATCAGTATGGCGTAAAACCAGACGTTATGGCCCTTGCAAAAGCCCTTGGCTGTGGCGTTCCTGTAGGTGCATTTGTCGTAAATGAAAAAGCAGACGGCGCTTTAGTTCCTGGTGACCATGGAACTACATACGGCGGTAATCCATTTGCAACAAGAGCAGTATCAACCGTATTCGACCTCTTTGAAGAGATGAACCTGATGGATCATGTAAAAGAAGTTGGCGGATATCTCGGCGAACAGCTTGACGCACTCGTTGCCAAATACGATTTTGTAAAAGCACATCGTGGTGTTGGTCTCATGCATGGTTTAGAGCTTGACCAGCCAGTTGGTCCAATCATTACAAAAGCAATGGATCAGGGTGTCATCATGATCAATGCTGGTGCCAATATCTTACGTTTTGTTCCACCACTCATCATCGAAAAAGAACATGTGGATGAAATGATCAAGGTGTTAGATGGCATTTTAGCTGCTATGTAGGCCTTTGGATCGGTAATATTAAAAAATATTTAAGAGAAGCAGGAGCTGTTCATTACTTAATGGGCAGCTCTTTTTGCGTCGTTCTTTTTTTCTTGTGACCTTGCAAAAACAAGATCGATTGGTTACAATATAAGGTAGGGTGACTGGCATTATTTCTATCACTTTTCATGCTTTTCGTGGGCGAATAAGGAGAAGGAATGAAAAGAATCAAATATGGTATGATGATGATTATGCTGGTACTACTTACCATCTGCTTTTGCGGATGTCAGAAGGATGATACGGATCTCTTAACGAAGAAATCTGTGGAAACAGAGGCATCCAAAAAGGATGAGAAAATGAGTAAAGATGAAGACGAAGATACGGATCATTCAGAAGAAGGCGAAGTGGTTCGCCAGGAATCTGAACGCATCTCGGTTTACATTTGCGGACAGGTCAACCATCCTGGTGTCTATGAGTTGAAGGCGACGGACCGTATCGTTGCGGCCATTGAGCTTGCAGGCGGACTTACAAAAAAAGCCGATGAGACAGCCATTAACCAGGCATCTTTTATGGAAGACGGTCAGCAGATTGTTATTCCTGCAAAAGAAGATGGAGCAAAACAGCACATGGAAAAGAATGATCAGAAAGCAAACAGCAGTCTGATTTCCATCAATCAGGCTTCCAAAGAAGAATTGATGAACCTACCAGGAATCGGAGAAGCCAAGGCGGGCAGCATCATCTCCTATCGGGAGGAGCACGGTTCATTTGCAAAGATTGAAGACCTGATGAACATTTCCGGTATCAAAGAGGGCGTGTTTAACAAAATCAAGGATTATATCACGCTTTAGTAATAGAGGAGACATTTATGGGAAAGAAAATTTTAGTAGTTGATGATGAAAAATCCATCGTAAAAGGTATTAAGTTCTCATTAGAACAGGATGATTATGAAGTAACCTGTGCCTATGACGGACAGGAAGGCTTAGACTATGCCAAAAAGACAGAATTTGACGTGGTTTTATTAGACCTGATGCTTCCTGAGCTGAATGGGTATGAAGTATGTCAGGCAATTCGTGAATTTTCCGATATGCCGATCATCATGCTCACAGCCAAAGGCGATGACATGGACAAGATCTTAGGTCTTGAATATGGCGCAGATGACTATGTGACAAAACCATTTAACATTTTGGAAGTAAAGGCGAGAATCAAAGCCATCATTCGTCGTAACAGCCACAAGGTTGTAAAAGACGAAACACCACATATGGTGGAAAGTGGCGGTTTAAAGGTTGATTTCGAAAGCAGACGAGTATATACAGACAACAAGGAAGTGAACTTAACTGCCAAGGAATTCGACTTATTAAAATTATTGATTTCCAATCCAAACAAAGTATACGGCCGTGAAAACCTGTTAAAGATCGTATGGGGTTACGATTATCCAGGTGACGTTAGAACAGTAGACGTTCACGTGCGTCGTTTAAGAGAAAAAATCGAACGTAATTCTGCTGATCCAGAATACATTCATACAAAATGGGGTGTAGGTTATTATTTCCAGGGTTAAAGAGAAGCTGTCCTTATTAAAGAGCATGCGTTTTCTGATTTTTACCGTACTTTCCATGATCATTATTGTCGTGGTATCCCTTTACGGTAAGAGTCTGGAAAGTTCCTACAATCAGAAGGCCATTGACTTAAAGAAGGAGTCTGTTACCATCCAGTGCTCCATGCTGGCCAGTCAGATTGCATCGGTTAACTTCCTGATCGACGAATCCTCCAACAACGTATCCACCCAGATAGACCAGCTGGCAGTTTTGTTAAATGGACGTATCATTGTTGTCAATCGTGGCTATCATATCGTTAAGGACACAAGCAATCAGTATAAATCAAAATATTATATATCCTCCAATCTAAAGAAACTGATGGAAGGCAAGGAGGTAGCCAATACCACCGATTATAAGCACGATGATTATATGCAGCTTATGATCCCGGTTTCTTTTAAAAGCAATCGTTCAGAAACCATTTTAGGGGCTCTGATCGTTGATACATCATTAAGTGATATCCATCAGACTCAAGGTGAGATTCGAAGCCAGCGAGTACTTTTATCCATGATTTTTATGATTATGGGTATCTCGATTGCCTTCGTGTTAAGTACCTTCTTTACAAGGGACTTCCGAAAGGTAGACAAAAACTTAAAGTATATTTCCATGGGACACGAGGATGAACTGATCGAGGAAGTAGGATTCTCTGAGATGAAGGAGACAGTTCAGTTATTCAACGATATTCTCCAGAAGGTTCAGGTACTTGAAGATTCCCGACAGGAATTCGTATCCAATGTATCCCATGAGCTGAAAACACCGATGACGTCCATGAAGGTTCTTGCAGATTCCCTTCTTGCACAGGAAGGTATGCCGGAAGAAGTATACAGAGATTTCTTAAGTGATATCGTTGAGGAGATTGACCGAGAGAATAAGATCATTCAGGACTTATTATCTCTTGTTAAGATGGATAAGAAAGCAGCCAAGGTTGAGATTCAGCCAACCAATATCAATGAGCTGTTGGAAGTTACATTAAAGAGACTGCGTCCACTGGCCAATCTTCGTAACATCGAGATTACCTTCGAAAGTTTCCGTGAGGTAACCGCTGATGTTGACCAGGTAAAATTATCTCTCGCCTTTACAAACTTAATCGAGAATGCGATCAAGTACAACAAGGATGATGGCTGGGTACGAGTGTCCCTCAATGCGGACCACAAATTCTTTATTGTGAAAGTATCCGATTCCGGTGTTGGTATTCCGGAAGACTGTCAGGAACAGGTATATGAACGTTTCTACCGTGTAGATAAGGCACGTTCCCGTAAGACAGGCGGTACCGGTCTTGGACTTGCCATCACACGTAATGCGATCCTGATCCATAAAGGATCTATTAAGATGTTTAGTAAAGAGGGAGAAGGAACCACCTTCACAGTACGTATTCCTTTAAAATACACAGGTGCGAAGGGAGGTCCGGAATAATGAAAAAAGTTGTATCATTATTACTCATGTTTCTGATGATTTTGAGCATTGCAACTGTGTGCACCGGCTGTAAAAAAGAAAAGAATGCCAAGAACAATGACGATCCCAACATCGTAAAACTTTATTTTGCAGACGAAACAGGCACCTCGCTCATCGTAAAGAAACATAAAAAATCCAAAATTGAAGATCCAGCCGAGGCAGCTCGTGAGATGATCGGCTGGATGAGAAATAAAGGCCAGCTGGCTGATGATGATTTCCTTGCAATTCCTGCAGAAGTAGCGATCAACAACTTATCTGTGGAAGGTAAGATTCTTCGAATTGATTTTGCTGTTGGATATGAACAGTTGGAGAAAGAGAAGGAAGTCATCTGTCGTGCAGCTTTGGTGAACACATTGACCCAGCTTCCTGGTATTGATTATGTGGAGTTCTCCATCGGAGGAACGACCATGATGGATACCGACGGAACACCGATTGGATCGCTCACATCAGAAAGCTTCATGTTCGATGAGCTTCCAATGAAGAAACCAAATAATTATTAAATCAAATGAATAACAGACCATTATTTTGTATGTTTGCAGGTTTGATCCTTGGAGAGGGAATGAATTGCAGTATGAGAATAATGGTAGCTATGACCGCAGTTGTCTGCCTACTATATCTTGTATACAGGCGGAAGAACTGCGGTTTTTTGATGAATGAGATACTTTTCTTAAGCATTGGTTTCATCATGGGAGCCTTATTATTCTTTACTACCACGCTGATTCATATGCCGGAGGATAAAACACGAGGCGAAATCGCCGGGCGCGTGGTAGAGATCGGTGTTGGCAATACACAGTATCTCAAATTAAAACCATACTACGTGAATGGTAATAAGATGGATGGCTCCCTGTTACTTTATGGCGAAACAGATTCCATTCTTCCTGGACAGCTTGTAACGACCAGTACAGAGATTGCACCCTATGACCCGGCAACCAATCCGGGACAATTCGACTTAAAGGCTTACTATAAGGCCAGAGGTATCTACATGTCCGGATTTTTCGACGGTATAGAGGTGCTCGATCAGGAAGATTCCTCCTTTTTCACAGCTATTATACGGTGTAAAGCCAGATTTATGAGAATCATCTGTGAAAATCTGAATGATAAAGACGCAGGCGTACTGTGTGCTGTTTTGCTGGGAGATAAGAGCTATCTGGATCAAGATCTTAAGATCAAATATCAGCAGAACGGTGTTGCCCATATGCTTGCCATCAGCGGGCTCCATATCTCACTGATCGGCGGTGTCTTATATCGGTTATTAAAACGTCTGGGACTGCCTTTTCAAATCAGTGGAATCATAAGCTTTGTAATTATGATTCCTTATATCCTTATGATCGGCTCTGCAGTGGCTTCTATTCGAGCAACCATTATGCTGATCATTTTGATCGGTGCTGATATAAAGGGCAGAAGCTATGATTTTCTAACCTCTGCCTCCATATCGGGCATGCTGATTCTTTTTGAAAGTCCCTTATATCTCTTTGATGCCGGATTTTTGCTTTCTTTTAGTGCTGTTCTGGGGATTGGACTATTCCTTCCCGAACTGGAAAAGCTGCGAGGCAGTGTATTATGGAGTGGAATCGGTATATGGCTATGTATCCTGCCTGTACAGTTATCCTATTTTTATGAAGTAAATCTGTGTTCTATCCTGATTAATCTGATTATTATTCCACTGTTACCTGTGCTGATTGGCTGTGGATTTCTTGGCATCCTGTCTGGAATCAGCATATTCTTTCCGATCATACATATCGTACTTCGTTTTTATGAGAATCTCCTCATATTTAAAGGCATAATCATTGGAAAGCCAACGATTTTACAGATTATAATCTATCTGGTTGGGCTTTATATTGTGACTTTGTTCTTGAAAAAGCGGGTATATGTCCTGTCGGTTCTCGTGATTTTACTCTCCCTCCTAGTAATCGCATTCCCCAAGATACATCCATTCTCTTATTATATGCTGGATGTAGGCCAGGGAGAATGTAACGTGATTTTCCTGCCTGACAATCAGTATATGATGGTAGACGGAGGCAGCAGTAATATCAAGGGAGTGGGTAATTACCGAATCCTGCCTTTCTTAAAATCCATGGGTATTAGCGGCCTTGATTATGTAGTCATTACCCATTTTGATGAGGACCACTATAATGGAATTGCAGAGCTCATTGAGCAGGATTACCGGATAGAACATGTGATTGTGAGCAGTCAGTTAGATGATTCTGATCAGGAATATATGGAGTTTCAAAGTTTATGTAATCATCATGATATACCAGTTGAGACCATATCCAGTGGAGATTGCTTCAAGCAGGATGAGTTTGCCATGAACTGTTTATTTCCTACGGAGACATTTGCCGGAGATAAGAACGAAGCATCTCTGACTTTTTTGCTGGAATACCAAGGATTCCGGGCTTTACTGACAGGAGATCTTGAGAATGCAGGCGAAGAGGCACTAATCCGAGAATTACTGCCTGCCGTCAATCTCTTAAAGGTGGGTCACCACGGTTCAAAGAATGCGACGGGTGATGACTTACTGGAAAAAATCACACCTGATATTGCATTTATCTCCTGCGGACGAAACAACAGATATGGACATCCCCATAGGGAAACCACGAATCGTCTTGACGATCATCAGGTTTCCTGGTATACGACTGCTACGAATGGAGCATTATGGTATTCAAAGGGGCGGTATATGTGTTATACTAATTTACATGAAAACAATCAACGAACACATTAAGACAAATGAATACAAACCATTCTATCTGCTTTACGGCGAAGAGGACTACTTAAAGAAGCAGTCTATGCAAAAGCTGATGAATGCGCTGGTTTCTCCAGGCGATACGATGAACTGCAATATCTATCAGGGCAGGAAGGTGGATCCTTCAGAAATTCTTGATATGGCCGAGACGCTGCCTTTCTTTGCACAAAAGAGAGTCATCGTTCTGGATGAGACAGGGCTAGGTGAAAAAGCAGATGATGATTTTTTAAAAAGGCTGGAGACGTTGCCAGATACGACAGTGATGATCTTCCTCGAACAGAAGATCAATAAGCGGTCCAAGATATATAAGTTTATCAATAAGAACGGCTACCCTGCAGAAATGTCTGCCCAGGATGAAAAACAGCTGATGATCTGGGTAGGAGCACTTCTTAAGAAAGAGGGAAGACAGATCCGTAAGAATGATGTTGTCTATTTCCTCCATAAAGTAGGAACTGATATGAATATGATCCGCAATGAGGTGCTAAAGCTTGCCCTTTATACTGCTGGCAGAAAGGAAGTCACAAAGGAAGATATAGATGCAGTCTGCACAGAGGAGATTACAGGTAAGATTTTTGATATGATTGAAGCCATTGGAACCCAGCAGCAGAAGAATGCATTAAATCTATACTATGAACTTTTGGAACTGAAAGAACCACCCCTTCGTATTCTTTCCCTGATATTAAGACAGTGCAATCAGATGCTCATGGTCAAATCCTTTGCGGCCTTTGAGCCATCCAATAAAGTGATTGCAAGCAAAGCAGGCATTCATCCATTTGTAGTCGGAAAGCTGAAAAATCAGGTGCGCAATTTTACGATGGAACAGCTGAGAGGCTTCGTAAAAGAGTGTGCAGCCATGGAACAGGGCATTAAGACTGGCGTCTATAACGACCGAATCGGCGTTGAGATGCTTATCATTGCATTTTCTCAGAAACAATAGAAAAAGATTAAAAAAAGTTATTGACAAGTCAGAACTTAAAAAATATAATCTATTTGTATGTTTTATGCATGGCAAATCCGTGTCTCGTCATGTATATTTATTTAACCATTTAACAATAAAAATACATAATTTGGAGGTGCCACATGGCAAATATTAAATCAGCAAAAAAAAGAATCTTAGTTACAGCAACAAAAACAGAAAGAAACAAAGCTATTAAATCTAAAGTTAAAACTTACATCAAAAAAGTTGAAGCAGCAGTAGCAGCTAAAGACGCTGAAGCAGCAAAAGCTGTTCTTAACGAAACAATCTCTGTTATTGACAAAGCTCAGACAAAAGGTGTATATCACAAGAATACAGCAGCTCGTAAAGTTGCTCGTTTAACAAAATTAGTTAATAGCATTGCTTAATTTAAGATAAAACATACATTGCAAAGCAGAGCAAAGGAAAGACCGTCATATTTCCTTTGCTCTTTTTTCACATAGAGTTAATTATTTTGTAATTTTCTATTTCAGATTAGATTTTAACCAGGAGGAAGAAAAATGGCAGCAACCCCACAGGACAGAATCAGAAATTTCTGTATCATTGCTCATATTGACCATGGTAAGTCTACCTTGGCAGACCGAATCATTGAAAAGACCGGCCTGTTAACCTCTCGTGAGATGCAGGCACAGGTACTCGACAACATGGAATTAGAAAGAGAACGTGGGATTACGATCAAATCCCAGGCCGTTCGTATCATCTATAAAGCAGATGATGGTGAGGAATATATTTTCAACCTGATCGATACACCGGGCCACGTGGATTTTAACTATGAGGTTTCCCGAAGTCTTGCTGCATGTGAAGGTGCCATCCTTGTTGTTGACGCGGCGCAGGGAATTGAAGCACAGACACTGGCAAACTGTTATCTCGCAATCGATCATGACCTTGAAATCCTCCCTGTTATTAATAAGATCGATTTACCATCTGCTGATCCGCAGCGAGTAATCGAAGAAATTGAAGATATTATCGGTATCGAAGCAGAGAACGCACCACTGATTTCTGCTAAGAACGGTATCAATATCGAAGAAGTATTAGAACAGATCGTGGAAGTCATTCCAGCTCCAGAAGGAGATCCGGAAGCACCACTTCAGGCACTTATCTTCGACAGCTTATATGATTCCTACAAAGGGGTCATCATCTTCGCAAGAATTAAGGAAGGTTCCATTAAGACAGGTACCCGCATGCGTATGATGGCTACCGGTGCAGAAGCTGACGTAGTTGAGGTAGGAACATTTGGCGCGGGACAGTTCTTCCCATGCGATGAATTATCCGCCGGCATGGTTGGTTATATTACAGCCAGCTTAAAGAATGTGAAGGATACCCGTGTTGGTGATACTGTTACAGATGCCAACAATCCTTGCAGCGAACCACTTCCAGGCTACAAGAAGGTACAGCCGATGGTTTACTGTGGTTTATACCCTGCAGACGGTGCCAAGTATCCAGATCTTCGTGATGCGTTAGAGAAGCTGCAGCTTAATGATGCCGCACTTCAGTTTGAACCGGAAACTTCCATCGCCTTAGGCTTTGGTTTTAGATGTGGTTTCCTTGGATTACTTCATCTTGAGATCATCCAGGAACGATTAGAACGAGAATACAACTTAGACTTGGTAACTACCGCTCCAGGCGTAGTTTATAAGGTGTTTAAGACAGACGGCGAGATGCTTGAACTGACAAACCCATCCAACTTACCGGACCCTTCCAAGATTGAACACATGGAAGAACCGATCGTAAGTGCTGAAATCATGGTAACCACAGAATTTGTTGGTGCCATCATGCAGCTTTGTCAGGAACGCCGTGGCCGATATCTCTCCATGGAATATATTGAAGAGACCCGTGCTTTATTAAAATATGAATTACCGCTCAATGAAATCATCTACGATTTCTTTGATGCTTTAAAATCCAGATCCCGTGGTTATGCATCCTTCGATTACGAGATGAAGGGCTACGAACCATCTGAGCTGGTGAAATTAGATATGCTGATCAATAAAGAAGAAGTGGATGCTTTATCCTTTATTGTTCACGAAAGCACCGCTTACGAACGTGGACGTAAGATGTGTGAAAAATTAAAAGTAGAGATTCCAAGACACCTGTTCGAAATTCCGATCCAGGCAGCCATTGGAACCAAGATCATTGCCCGCGAAACTGTAAAAGCCGTACGTAAGGACGTACTAGCCAAGTGTTACGGCGGTGATATCTCACGTAAGAAGAAACTGCTTGAAAAACAGAAAGAAGGAAAGAAGAGAATGCGTCAGGTTGGTAACGTAGAGATTCCACAGAAGGCATTCATGAGTGTATTAAAATTAGATGAAGGCTAAAAACTTAAGCCTCTACATTCACATTCCTTTTTGTATCCAGAAATGTAAGTATTGTGATTTCCTATCCTTTTCAAAGTCCGAAGAGGATAGGAATTCTTATATTAAGGAATTAATTAAGGAAATCAGATGTACGAGCCAGAAGACAACTTCATATCAGGTCGTATCCATCTTTTTCGGTGGCGGAACCCCATCTATATTAGAAGGGCACCAGATCATGGACATCATGGAGGCAATCAGGGAATGCTATGTGGTACGTCCCGATGCAGAAATCACCATTGAAGCAAATCCAGGAACCGTCACAGAAGAAAAACTTCGATGCTTTCAAAAAGCCGGAATCAACCGATTAAGCTTTGGTTTGCAAAGTACAGACAATAATGAACTTCGCATGCTTGGACGTTTCCATGATTATGAAACCTTTGAAGCCAATTATAGGATGGCAAGAAGCCTTGGATTTGACAATATCAATATCGACCTCATGTCTGCGCTTCCTTTTCAGACCCTTTCATCCTACGAAAAGACTCTGCGAACCGTCCTGTCATTAGCCCCTGAACACATCTCTGCCTACAGCCTTATAATAGAAGAAGGCACACCCCTTGCAGAAGATGATCTGCTCCTAGATGCTCTCCCAGATGAGGATACAGACCGCGACATGTATGCTCTGACGAAGTCTGTCCTGTTGGAATATGGCTATGAGCGCTATGAGATCTCTAATTATGCAAAGCCTGGATATGCCTGTCGCCACAACTGTGTCTACTGGACCGGAGATGATTACATCGGCTTTGGACTGGGGGCATCGTCCTACTTTGAAGGTGTCCGTTATGCCAATGTATCCGACTTTTGCAACTACCGTGCTGACAGCCCAAAAGTCGATGTGGAACCACTTTCATTAGAAGATCAGATGGCAGAATTTATGTTTCTGGGGCTTCGAATGACAGCTGGGATAACGGCAGATGCATTTGCCAAAAAGTTTGGATGGAGTCTTCTTGAGGTATATGGCAAGATCCTTGAAAAGCACATCCGGGAGGGCCTCATCATAGAAGAATATGGACGATATCGCCTTACCGACTATGGCCTTGATGTGAGTAATTACGTCTTTTGCGACTATCTTCCCGATTAAAAAGCCAATTGATATTTGATTGGAATAATGCTATTATTAAATTTATGTTGATTTGAACACTATTTTTAAGAACAGGAGGAACTTAAAATGATCAAAATAGATATTATTTCCGGTTTCTTAGGTGCAGGTAAAACTACTCTGATCAAGAAACTTTTAAAAGAAGCATACGCTGGAGAACAGGTTGTTCTCATTGAAAATGAATTTGGCGAAATTGGTATTGACAGTGGATTCTTAAAAGAAGCAGGAATCGAAATCCGTGAAATGAATCAGGGTTGTATCTGCTGTTCTTTAGTTGGAGACTTTGAAGAATCTTTAAAACAGGTTGTTGAAACATATCATCCGGACCGTATCGTCATCGAACCATCCGGAGTTGGCAAATTATCTGACGTTGTAAAGGCAGTTGAACCAGTGGAAGGTATCCAGATCAACTCTTTAACAACCGTTGCAGATGCTAAAAAATGTAAATCTTATATGAGAAACTTTGGCGAGTTCTACAACAATCAGGTAGAAAGCTGTGAAACCATCGTTCTTTCCCGTACAGGTAATATCAAACCAGAAAAATTAGAAGAAACCATGCAGCTTCTTCGCGAAAAGAATCCGGAAGCAATCGTTGTTACCACTCCTTGGGATGAACTTGACGGCATGAAATTACTTTCCACAATGGAAGGTGCTGAAATTCATGCCGAACACTTATTAGATGATGTATGCCCAGTATGCGGACATGATCATCATGATCATGAACATCACCACCACGATCACGATCATGAACACGAACATCATCACCATGAACATGGCGAAGACTGTACTTGTGGCTGCCATGACCACGATCATGAACATGAACACCATCATGACCATGATCACGAACATGAACATCATCATCACGACCATGATCACGAACACAAACATCACCACCATGACCATGATCATGAACACCATCACCACCATGATCATGAACACGAACATCATCACCATGAACATGGTGAAGGCTGCACTTGCGGATGCCATGATCACGATCATCACCATCACCACCATCATGCAGATGAAGTATTCGGAAGCTGGGGTCTTGAAACTTCCAAGAAATTCACAAAGGAAGGTTTACAGGCTATCTTAGAACAGTTACCAGACAATGTACTTCGTGCAAAAGGTATGGTTGCATCTGTTGAAGGTCCATGGATTCACTTTGACTATGTACCTGAAGAAATCGAAATCAAAGATGGCGGAGCAGAAGTTTGTGGTAAAATCTGTGTCATCGGTTCTAAAATGGATGAAAAAGCCATCGCAGAGCTTTTTAAATAATAGAGGAGAGCACCCATGGCAGTAAACGAAGTACCTGTTTATGTCTTTACAGGATTACTCGACAGTGGTAAAACATCTTTTATCAATGACACCATGCGTCAGCCTGATTTCCGTCAGGGTGAACGTATTATGATCATTTCCTGTGAAGAAGGCGACGAAGAATACGAATCCAAGGCAGTTGTTACCGTGGAAGATGAAGAAGACTTCACTCCTGAACTGGTAAACCGCTGCATTGACAAATACGATCCAACCATGATCCTTGTAGAATACAATGGTATGTGGGGACAGGAAACACTTTACGATGCATTCGTAGACACTCCTGGCACTATCTATCAGGCGATCATGACAGTGGATGCAACAACTTACGATATGTATATGAGAAATATGCGTGCCATGTTAATTGAGAAATTCAAGATGGCCGATATGATCATTTTCAACCGCTGTGACGACTCTACTCCTGCAGCAACCATGAGAAGAGCAACACTTGCGGTGAATAACCGTACTCAGATCTATTTCGAACGTCTCGATGGCGAAGATTTCGAGATGGAAGACCTTCTTCCATATGATATCACCGCTGACGTCATCGAATTAGAAGATCCTGAATATGGCATCTGGTTTGTGGACGCACAGGACAGCCCGGACCGCTACGATGGAAAGACCATTTCCTTCAAAGCGCAGGTAAGACGTTCTAACCATCTTCCTAAGACTGGTATCTATCCAGGTCGTAAGATCATGACCTGTTGTGCAGATGATATCGCATTCTATGCTTATCCATGTAACATCTCCCAGGTAAAATCCACAACCATCAAAAATCCTTTAAATATTAAGGATGGCACTTGGGTAACCTTAAAAGCCAGAATGCAGAAACGTGGAGAATACTTTATGCTCCACGGTATTCGCGTGGAAAAGGCTCAACCACCGAAGGAAGAAGTGGTGAACTTCTAATGAAATTTGTAATCCAGAGAGTCAATCATGCTTCTGTCCGCGTGGACGGCGAAGTCACAGGTTCCATTGGACACGGACTCCTCGTGCTGATCGGTGTCAGCAACGAAGACACGAAGGCAGTGGCAGACAAATACATTAAAAAACTGATCAATTTAAGAATTTTTGATGATGAGAATGGAAAAACCAACTTATCCCTCATGGATGTGAAGGGTGAGCTACTCTTAGTATCCCAGTTTACACTTTATGCAAGCTGTAAGAAGGGCAACCGTCCTTCCTTTACCGATGCCGGAAAACCGGATATGGCAGAAGAGATGTATGAATATATCATCTCCGAGTGTAAAAAACAGGTTCCAGTCGTTGAAAAGGGAATCTTCGGTGCTGATATGAAGGTTACTTTGGAGAATGATGGTCCTTTCACGATCATTTTAGACATTTAAAATTCTTAGATTTTAAAACATTGAATCATTTATAACATGCAAAAAGAGAGTTCCATGCCGAACTCTCTTTTTTAATTAATATCCAAATCACTAATCTGCTTTTAATAATCGCATCCCATTGCCATTACGAATGGAAATCCGGTAAGATCCATCCTTGCTTTTCGGCATGCGGATCATGATCTTCCCGTCCTCTATATAACAGCTTTCCGCCCAGAAGGCCTTATTCAGTTGCTGCACGAGATTCTCTTTAGAATTAAAATGAACGATATGCTTTCTGCCCAGGCATTCCAAATGCGCTCCCGTAATAACCTTCTTTAACACCTTATCCGTCGGATGATCCTTATAATAGGCTGCACAGATGCTTGTCGTCTTCTCATCCTCATAGGTAATAATAATATTCGATCCGATTCGCGGATTCCCGTACTCCACCACCTGGGTATCATACTTTCTTACGGTTACCACACAATTGATGTGTTCTCTGGTCTCCGGATGAATCAAATCAAAATAAACCGGTGTCTCATAAGCATTGGTATGAATACAATCTCCATTATGAATCGGAATATCCTCCATCTTTTCGTTATGATAGTGGCTTTCCTGAACTCTCCAGCCCCCCTCTGACTGAAAATTAATTGGCAAGTAGTCTAAATTGGAATATGCATTCCCATGCATCATTGTCTGTTCCATCTATGTTTCCCCCTTTCATATTTGGTAGCTGTATCATACCACAATACAAAAATACTTTTGGAATTTTCAAGTAGTGCCACGCCCCTTGCAGTAGATTATCACCGAATGTTATACTACATGAAACAGCAATGTACGCAAAAGGAGACGAATGAATATGAGAGAAATGGTTACCCTTGGTTCCACAGGGATTACAGTAAATAAAAATGGTTTTGGCGCCCTTCCAATCCAGAGAATCAGCCAGGAGGACGCTGTTTATTTATTAAGAAAAGCATATGAAGCAGGCATCACCTATTTTGATACTGCAAGATGGTATACAGACAGTGAGGTGAAGGTGGGAGAAGCATTTGACGGCATGCGCGAGAAGGTATATATCGCGACCAAAACAGGTGCCACCAATGCAGAAGATTTCTGGAAGGACTTAGAGACATCACTCAATAACTTAAGAACAGACTACATCGATGTCTATCAGTTCCACAACCCTGCCTTCTGCCCTAAACCAGGAGACGGCTCCGGTTTATATGAAGCAATCCTAGAAGCAAAAGCACAGGGCAAAGTAAGACACATCGGTATCACAAATCACAGACTGGCAGTGGCAGAGGAAGCCATCTTATCCGGTCTTTACGAGACATTACAGTTCCCATTCTGCTATTTATCCGGCGAAGAAGAAGCAAAGCTTGTCAATATGTGTAAGGAGCATAACATGGGATTTATCGCCATGAAGGCACTTTCCGGCGGTCTGATCACAGATTCTGCTGCAGCTTATGCTTTCCAGGCACAGTATGACAATGTTCTTCCAATCTGGGGCGTTCAGAAAGAGAAGGAACTGGATGAATTCATCGCATATATCGATGCACCGGCACAGATGACAGAAGAGATCAGAGCTCTCATCGAAGCAGACCGTAAGCAGCTTGCAGGCGAATTCTGTCGTGGATGCGGATACTGTATGCCATGTCCTGCAGGCATTGAGATCAACAACAGCGCACGTATGTCCCTGCTGATCCGCCGTTCACCATATGCAGGCTATCTTGGAGAAGAGTGGCAGGCGAAGATGAAGAAGATCGAGGAGTGCAAAAACTGTGGCAAATGTAAGAGCAAATGCCCATACGGTCTTGACACACCGAACCTCCTGCGAAGAAATTACGAAGACTATAAACAGGTCATCAGCGGTCAGATTGACGTAGGAACCACCGGCAAATAAGTTTAATATTAAAATAAATTTGCATTTTCCACACAGTATGATATAATAAGTATCGTTTGATGATTTCGACACACGAACATCAGTATTTACTACAAAGACACGAAAGGATATTATATTATGAATATTGTTTGTTTAGATTTAGAAGGTGTATTAGTTCCAGAAATCTGGATCGCATTCGCAGAAGAGACAGGAATTCCTGAATTAAAAAGAACAACAAGAGATGAACCAGATTATGATAAGCTTATGAACTTCCGTTTAAACATCTTAAAGGAACACGGATTAGGCTTAAAGGAAATCCAGGATACCATCGCTAAGATCGATCCGATCGAAGGTGCGAAGGAATTTTTAGATGAGCTTCGTGCGACAACACAGGTAATCATCTTAAGTGATACATTTACACAGTTTGCTCAGCCACTGATGAAGAAGCTTGGCTGGCCAGCAATCTTCTGTAACGAATTGATCGTTGGAGAAGACAACATGATCACAGGATTTAAGATGCGTTGCGAAAAATCCAAGTACACAACAGTCAAAGCACTGCAGTCCTGTGGATTCGAAACAATCTGCGCCGGTGACAGCCACAATGACCTTGGCATGATCTTAAACTCCAAAGCTGGTTTCTTATTCAAGAGCACAGATGCCATCAAAGCTGAGTATCCTGATCTTCCAGCATTTGAAGAATATGATGAATTATTAGCTGCCATCAAAGCTGCTTTATAATCCATATTCAGTTAGAAATTTTATAAGTAACTCATAGAGAGTTCCGTGCGCGGAGCTCTCTTTTGTGTTATAATATCTTTTGCTATGAAACAACCTATGGAGGTAATAAGATGGAAACTTTAGTATTAATGAGTCCGGCATTCTTTTTTGGGGGAATTCTCGGATTTGCATTTTTAATTGTAATGTTCCTTGTAAACCGCAGATTACAGCTTCCGATCCTTCGCATTTTTGAGATCATTGTACTGGTATTCTCGATCATTATGATCCTGATTCCTACTGGCATCCTTTTCCTCATGCGTCAGGAAATCAAGTCTGCAAGATCTGATGAATATTATGTAGACACAGGCATCCATGCAAAAGCTACTTACGATGAGAATAACAGATGCAGCTTTACATTCAAGGATGAAGAATACAAAGAATTAGTCCTTGATCTGACAGACTGCTTCGAATATGTAGATAATTCCCATGCTGGACGCGGCATCGCTGTATTTAACTTAAATGAAGAATTGAACTTCCTGCAGAAAGCCATCGGTATTTCCGACGATCATGTTATGTATGAAGCGAAGAACGCAACAGGGTATACCTTATATTCAGACAATGACCGTCTGTTCTATCCAGTTGCCCACGAGAAGGAAATCCTTGATTTCTACACTGATTTCAGTAATTATACATGGCAGTTTGTTAAAACTACCGGCGTACAGGATCCTGAACGTACCGACCTGAAGCTTACCAAACAGGATTTTAAGGATATAGCTGCCCTTTCTGATCAGAATGCTGACACACCGATCGACCTCTCTGATTATTTAGACAGCATTGTATACACATTAACCAAGACTAGTCCTGATGGCATCTACACCGGAACCATCGAAGTGATCAAGTATGAAGATGACTGGTACTGGGTATCTGAGCTCACCGATGAGAATGCGAAAGAGGAAGAGAACGCTTTTCCACTGTGCCAGAAGCTTCCAAAGCATCTTTCCAGCCAGTTTACAGAATAAGGAGAACCATATGGCAACTATCGTTACCTTAAAAAAAGGAGAAGGCCGTATCATCAAGTCCGGCGGGCTCTGGATCTTTGATAATGAAATCGCATCCATCACCGGCCGTTTTACCAATGGCGACATCGTTGATGTACACGATTTTGACGGATATCCCATGGGGCGCGGCTATATCAACCAGAATTCCAAGATCCGCATCCGACTGATGACACGTAAGATTGACCAGGAAATCGATGAAGCCTTTTTGCAAATGCGCCTCTTAAACGCCTGGAACTACCGCAAAGATACGGTAGATACAAGCAGCTGCAGGGTTGTATTTGGAGAAGCTGATTTTCTTCCTGGAATTGTCATTGATAAATATGAAGATGTACTGGTTGTGGAATCTCTCACATTGGGCATCGACCGATTTAAACTCACCATTGTAGATCTGTTGAAGAAGATTTTAGAAGAAGACGGCATCCACATCCGAGGCGTCTATGAACGAAGCGATGCCAAGGAACGCAAAAAAGAAGGCCTTCCAAGGGTCAAAGACTTTATTGGAGAACCCTTTGACACCAATGTTGAGATCCTGGAGAATGGCGTACACTACATGGTTGATGTTGTCAACGGACAGAAAACCGGATTTTTCCTTGATCAGAAGTATAATCGACTTGCTATGCAGCGCATCTGTAAAGGAAAACGTGTATTAGACTGTTTTACGCATATGGGTACATTTGCCTTAAATGCAGGCATTGCAGGAGCAGCAGAAGTAACAGGGCTTGATATCTCAGACTATGCCATCGAACAGGCTCGCTTTAATGCAAAACTGAATGGACTTGAGGACACCGTAACCTTCCGACAGGCAGATGTCCTTGATGAGCTGCCGAAACTGTATGCGGCAGGAGAGAAATATGATGTGGTCATCTTAGACCCGCCAGCCTTCACCAAATCCCGTCAGGCAACCAGGAATGCCATCAAGGGATACCGTGAGATCAATATGAAGGGAATGAAGCTTGTCAAAGACGGCGGTTATCTGGCAACCTGTTCCTGCTCTCATTTCTTCACACAGGAGCTGATGACCAAGACCATTCGTGAGGCAGCACGAGCAACCCACAAGCGTCTTCGTCAGATTGAATTTCGCACCCAGGCAGCAGACCATCCGATCCTTTGGGCATCAGATGAGAGTTATTACCTGAAATTCTTTATTTTCCAGGTTTGCGAAGATAAGTAACCTATTGAAAAGATATATTGTAACAATTACAATATTACTGGATAGCTACTAACTATCCAGTACGATTTGGAGCAGTACTCAAGTGGCTTAAGAGATCAGCCTCGAAAACTGACAGGCCGTGTAGTCCACGGTGCGAGGGTTCAAATCCCTCCTGCTCCGTTCCATACGAAAACACATTAACCTTTTACACAGAGGACACTTTCATGTCAGAAAAAGTTATATTCACTCCAAAACAAAAAAGAGCCATACAGACACGCAATAAGATCATCGAATCCGGGTTTATTATCTTCGCCCGAAAGGGATTCTACCATACAACGGTAGATGAAATTGCCAATGCAGCCGGATTATCCACAGGGATTGCTTATCGATATTTTAAGAATAAACGAGATATTCTTATTGCTGTTTTGGAATTTGGATATGAACATATCAAGACTTTCTCAAGAACTACTCTTCAGGATATCTTGGCAGAAGAAGAAGTGCGTACTGTTGTATTGCGTCTTTTGAATCAATTAGAACAGGTACACCAGAAATATTACGCCCTTCACGAAGAATTAGAAGGTATGCGTCACAGCGATGACGAGGTTCGTGTCTGCTATGATCAAATTGAACGAAGAATGATCTCCCGTATTAGAGACAAACTTCCAAAACAGTATCAGAGAATCGAGAATCTCGAAGAACGTCTCACCTTATCATATCTTTTAATGGAAAACTACTGTCACATGGTAGTAGGCACCAAATATCTGCTTCTGGATTTTGAATTCCTTAGAGAATCCACCGTTGACCAAATCATTGAAATAATGTCAAAATAATGACAATGTCCGTATCACCCGTACATTGTCTGTTAACTAGTTTAACTATAAACTTTAATGGTTAAATTGTAAACTATCGCTTAAAATAAGGCTTTTCCGCCCTTGGAAAAGCTTTTTATTTTTTATGTTTTTTCTTGACTTTTTCTGTAGTGTGTTCGTATAATATATACATATTTGTCTAAATATAAACTAAATATTGAAAGGAGAATGTATATGAACGACAAAAAAGAGTTTAAACCTTATATTGGTGCGGATCAGATTCTTCCAGAATTTACAGCAACATCCGTTGTTCTTGGTATTATTCTTGCAGTTGTTTTCGGTGCAGCTAATGCTTACCTCGGTTTACGTGTAGGTATGACTGTTTCCGCATCCATTCCTGCAGCAGTAATCTCCATGGGTGTTATTCGTATCATCTTAAAGAAAGATTCTATCTTAGAAAACAATATGGTTCAGACTGTAGGTTCCGCTGGTGAATCTTTAGCAGCAGGTGCTATCTTCACATTACCAGCAATCTTCATGTGGGCTCAGGAAGGCGTATGTGACGCTCCTGGTTTCTTCACAATCGCTATTATCTCCCTTTGTGGTGGTTTACTTGGTGTTCTTTTCATGGTACCTTTACGTACTGCTTTAATCGTAGAAGAACACGGTGTACTTCCATATCCAGAAGGAACTGCTTGTGCAGAAGTATTATTAGCAGGTGAAGAAGGCGGTGACAAATCCAAAACTGTATTTATCGGTTTAGGTATCGCTGCAATCTACAAATTCATCGCTGATGGTTTAGTATTATTCCCATCTGAAGTAAACTTTGATATCCAGTCCCCAGCATACACATGTGGTATTGGTGGTGACGTATTACCAGCTTTAGCAGGTGTAGGTTACATCTGTGGTCTTGAAATCTCCGGATACATGTTCGCTGGTGGTATCTTATCTTACTTAGTATTAATTCCATGTATCGCATACTTTGGTGGTGAAAGCGCTTCCTCCGTATTAGATGAAGCTGGAAAAGCAATCCCATTCAATCAGTTAGATCCTGGTACAATCTGGAGCAAGTACATCCGTTACATCGGTGCTGGTGCCGTTGCTGCCGGTGGTATTATGTCCCTGATTAAATCTTTACCAACAATGGTTAAGACATTCAGACAGGCAATCGGTGGTTTTGGTAAAAACTCTGCTGCAGGCGGAAGAACATCTCAGGATTTACCAATGTCTGTTGTAGCTGCTGGCGTTGTAATCATCGCAATCGCTATGGTAGCTATCCCTACAATCCCAGTTAGCATCCCTGGTGCTATCTTAGTAGTAGTATTTGGTTTCTTCTTCGCAACAGTATCCTCCCGTATGGTAGGTTTAGTTGGTTCTTCCAACAACCCAGTATCCGGTATGGCTATTGCTACATTAATCATTGCTACCGTATTATTCAAAGCAATCGGTAACGTTGGTCCAGCTGGTATGATCTCCTCCATCGCTGTAGGTACAATCATCTGTATCGTAGCTGCTATGGCTGGTGATACTTCTCAGGACTTAAAGACAGGTTACATCGTTGGTGCTACACCTAAGAAACAGCAGATCGGTGAATTAATCGGTTCTGTAGTTGCTGCATTCGCAATCGGTGGTGTTATGTACTTACTTAACGCAGCTTGGGGCTTCGGTTCTGCTGAAATCCCTGCTCCACAGGCATCTCTTATGAAATTAGTAGTAGAAGGTGTTATGGGTGGTACATTACCTTGGACATTAATCGGTATGGGTGTATTTGTAGCAATCGCTGTTGAAATCCTTGGTATTCCAGTACTTGCTTTCGCAATCGGTCTTTACCTTCCAATCCACTTATCTTCCCCAATCTTCGTTGGTGGTTTAGTTAAATGGTTCATCGAAAAGAAAAAGAAATTCGATTCCGAAGAAGACAGAAAAGATGCAATCGAATCTGGTATCCTTTACTCTTCCGGTATGATCGCTGGTGAAGGTTTAGTAGGTATCGCTCTTGCATTACTTGCAGTATTCGGTATCAATCTTGATATGTCCGGTATTTATGGAGATTCCTTCATGACTACAGGTAATATCGTTGGTGTTGTTGCATTCGTTATCTTAGTAGCTACATTAGTAATGTCTTGCAAAAGCAGCAAAAAGAAATAATTTAAAATAACTATTTAAGGGGCGGGGAATCTTCCCCGCTCCATTTTTGTGATATAATTAAGATTAGTTCAATATAGAAAGGGATAATCTTATGGCAAAAAAGAAAACTCAGGACGATAATTATTTAGACCGTATTCCGGTCATCAACAAAAAATATGAAATCTTAGAGGATGGCATTGTAGAAGTCTGTGTAGAGAATGACGGTTTCTATAATTCCATTGCCCAGAAAGTATTTAAAAAACCACGTTACAGCTTCATCAAGTTAGATGAATACGGAAGTTTTGTCTGGAAACAGATTGACGAACAGAAAACCATCTTTGAAATTGGTAAATTACTCGGCGAATTTAACGAAGAAGCCAAAGACAAGCTTTATGAACGACTTTCCGCATTTTTTGCAATTTTAGAACAGCATAAGTATATTACATTCAAAGGATAAATTATTATGTTTGAGATGAAAATCAGTACAATTATTATCGGAATTATTTTGTTTGCAATCGCAACAATGATCATATATGTCTGGGGTCTTTCCCGTCAGCGTAATCAGAGCAAAGACCTTATGAATCTTCTTTACAGCAACGGTGTAGACCGCGTGAAGAAATTTTTAAAAAAGAATGGCCGCATCACAAGGGAAGAAATGGAAGATCTTGTATACAATATGAAAGCCAAGATGCCATTTTCCACTGCGAAGGCGGTTGTAACCGATGAAAAAAACTTCTGTGATGAGCTGATCAAGTACATGATCAAGACAGGTCAGATCAAAAAAGAAGGAAGATATTATAAAAAAGCGTAGAAAGAAGGGTATTAAAGATGGGCGTTTTAAATAATTACGAACCAAAGAACGTATTTGCATTCTTCGAAGATATCTGCTCCATTCCTCATGGATCTTACAACACAAAGCAGATAAGTGATTATCTTTACAAGTTTGCTACAGACCGAGGATTAAAAGCAGTGCAGGACGAAACAAATAACGTCATCATCTGGAAAGATGGTACAGAAGGATATGAAGATTCTGCTCCAGTCATCATTCAGGGACATATGGACATGGTAGCAGTCAAAGAACCAGACTGTGACAAAAACTTAGAAACAGATGGTCTTGATGTACGTGTTGACGGCGATTTAATCTCTGCAGAAGGTACTTCCTTAGGCGGTGATGATGGTATCGCAGTTGCATACGCACTTGCAATCTTAGACAGCAATGATATTCCACATCCTCCAATTGAAGCAATCTTTACTGTTGATGAAGAAATCGGTATGGACGGTGCATTTGCAATCGATGTTTCTGACTGTAAAGGTCGTTTATTCATGAATATCGACTCTGAAATTGAAGGTGTATTCACAGTTAGTTGTGCTGGTGGTGCTACTGCAACAGGCATCATTCCTTACGAAAAAGAAACAGTAGACGGTACAGTGATCAATGTATCCTTAAGAGGATTCAAAGGTGGACATTCTGGTGTTGAAATCGATAAAGGACGTCTGAATGCATCTATCGTACTCGGTCGTATTCTCTATGGTGCAGAATGTGAAGACTTCCACATCATTTCTGTTAACGGCGGAGACAAAGACAACGCAATTGCTACATTTGCAGATGCAAGCATCGTAGTGAAATCAGAAGATGCTGATGCAGCAATCGAAACAATGCAGAGCATTTTTGAAACTGTAAAAGTAGAATATGCTACTGTTGATCCAGATATTACAATGACTGTAGAAGCTGGTGCAACTGGCGAAGTAGAAGCATTAACAGAACTTTCCACAGCAGCTGTTCTTACTGGTCTTGTGAACCTTCCTAACGGCATTCAGCGTATGAACCCTGATATGGACGATATGGTTCAGACTTCCTTAAACTTAGGTATTTTAGCTACAACAGAAGAAGCAGTTACTTTCTCTTATGCAGTAAGAAGTTCTTCCGAAACAGAAAAAGAAGCTTTACTTGACAAATTACGCTGTTTAGTTGAATTCTTAGGCGGTGAATTAGAAGTATCCGGTAACTATCCGGGATGGGAATACCTTCCAGAATCCTTACTTCGCGATACTATGGTAGAAGCTTACAGAGAAATGTATGGAGAAGATCCAGAAGTTGTTGGTATCCATGCAGGTCTTGAATGTGGTGTATTCGCTGGCAAATTACCAGGACTTGACTGCATCTCCATTGGACCAAACATGCAGAATATCCATACAACAAGCGAAACATTAAGTATTTCCTCTACCGCTCGTACATGGGATCTTGTGAAGCTTACATTAGCAAAGTTAAAATAATAAATCTAATTTGAAACGAAATGGATTATCATCCTTCTCCGTGCTATAATCTACGGAGGAGCTTCCTGTATAGTATAAATCGTAGACGTTGAAAATTAAAAATACCTCAGAGTACAATGAGACTACTGACTTGGCGGTTGGTAAAAATCTTATTGAACAGAGAGGTATCTATAATGAAGTCTAACACACAAAACAAAAAAATTGAAGCAATAACAGAAACTACTTTGGTGCTCGGAATCGATGTCGGAAGTGAAACACACTATGCCAGAGCTTTTGATTTCAGAGGAATCGAGTATTCGAAGAAACCTTTCAAATTTAGTAACAATGAGGATGGATTCCTGACATTTAAGGCATGGGTCCTGGACATCAAAGAAAAACATGGCAAGGACAAGGTAGTTCCAGGAATGGAACCCACCGGTCATTACTGGTTCAATCTCGGCAAGTTCCTTCAGGATAATGAGATGAAGCCTGTTCTGGTGAATCCGCACCATGTGAAAAAATCAAAAGAACTTGACGATAACAATCCAACAAAGAATGATCGTAAGGATCCAAAAGTCATAGCAGGACTTGTTAGAGATGGACGTTACATGATCCCTTACCTGCCGGATGGTGTTTATGCAGATCTTAGAACAGCATCTAACATAAGATTTCAGTTACAAGAGGAGCTTACAAGAATTCAGAACAGGATTAATCGATGGTTCAGCATATATTTTCCTGAATATAAAACCGTGTACGGACAACCGAATGCTAAAAGTGGAATACTGATTCTTAAAGTGGCACCTCTTCCGAAAGATATCCTGGCGTTGGGTATTGATGGGGTGAATCAGATCTGGCGAGATGCAAAAATGAGAGCAGTTGGAAAAGCGAGGGCAAAGACTCTGATTGAAGCTGCTGAGCACAGCGTTGGAAGTAAAGAAGGTGCAGTATCCGCTAGAATGGAGATACGAATGCTGCTGGAGGATTATGAATCGAAAAATACACGTCTTCAGGAAGTAATGGATCTGATAGAAGAGCTGGTAAAACAGATTCCAATGGCGGAAAAGCTGTTGGACATCAAAGGCGTAGGAATCAAGACGGTATCAGGATTCCTAGCCGAAGTCGGTGATATCAGTCGCTTTGACAATCCGAAAGAACTGCAGAAGCTTGCAGGTTTGGCACTGGTTGAAAACAGTTCCGGTAAGCACAAGGGAAAGACAACAATAAGCAGACGTGGTCGAAAGAGACTTAGACATCTGCTCTTCGAGGTTGCGATGTCGCTTGTGGCCAAGAATCCGGAGTTCAGAGAACTTCATGCGTACTATACAACCAGAAAACGAAATCCGTTAAAGAAGATGCAGTCACTAATGGCTGTTGCAGCAAAATTGCTCCGTGTCTTTTTTGCAATACTGACCAAAGGTGTGGACTATGATCCAAAGAAGATGATCAGTGATATCAAAAGACCGGTAGCATATCTGCAGGCAGCATAAGTACAAAAAGTAACAAAGATGGAGGCTGCCATCTGGGCAGTCACTGAACAAAGCCAACTGTAACAGATAACGTCCACTGAACACAGTGCTGGTACAGGAAGCGAGTCAGTAATCAACAAAACAAAGAATGAGCCAGTAGTCGGCAGGAATACAAACCATGGGGCATGACCCCGTCGAGGAGCAGAGCTGACACCCTGGTTATGGGCAGGCAGGACGAAGGAAGTTAGGACCGCTGGAGACAGCGTTGATCCTGGTAGATATGGGAGGTTAGCTGCCATAGAGGGATGGGTATACACAAGGCCAGTAAAGCAAAACCAATGACGTTTTATTTTGTGTACCCTTTATCCGCTATTTTAGTACCTGATACATTGAAATGCTCGTAACCCCGGCTTATTTTCTGAGATACATAGGGCTGAAAAAGCCCGTATTTTCAACAAAAATGACTTGATTATGTAGGGAGG
>JAZLGR010000017.1:0-78694 GCA_045616445.1 Candidatus Fimousia sp.
TACAACGTAATCTTGGTGTATTAACACCGATGGAAAAACACAATTCTTATTTAATGGCAGCATAAAAACTGCCGACAGTCGTAACTGTCGGCAGAAATGATTTATATTTTTTTATTTGTCCACTTGACGGGAAGCACACCAATTTTCCGGGGAATTTTTTGTTTTACGCATTTTTCTTTACACTTCTGTATTCGTCGCATTTATTATGAGTGGTTGGGCACAGACAAGCTTTTCAGCAGTGTGGTGCCCAGGGAAATCTCGGCGTATGGGCACATTCTTGCCTTTCAGCACTGCTGTGCCCAGGGAAATCTCGGCGTGTGGGCACATTCTTGCCTTTCAACACTGCTGTGCCCAGAGAAATTTGGAAAATTGGACACAAACTTGCCTTTTCTAGTCCACTGTGCCCAATTATTTATTTATTTTTTGGCACGTGATTGTATTTTTGAATATTTATGCCCATGAATTGGGCATGGAAATAGATATGAAAAGAATAAGGCCCACAATTGTTGGGCAAAAACAGGAAAATTCATGAGAAATGCCCAATTCACTTTGATTACCTGGATACAAAACTGGCTTGTGAAAATTTTATGCCCAAAGTTGGGCGCAACAATCTAATACATCAATTCTGTGCCCAAGCAGTTTAAGGCAACAATCTAATAAACCAATTCTATGCCCAAGCATCAAAATTTCCCAGGACATAATATCCTGAAAATCAGCTCTACTCATCAAAAAAAGAGCAGCATCCTTCAATACTGCTCTAAAATTCTTCCTACTATAAATATTTCTTCAGCCACTGTCCGGTATAGCTTCCTTCCACGGCTGCCACTTCTTCCGGTGTACCCTGTGCAATGACAGTTCCGCCGCCGTCTCCGCCTTCCGGTCCCATATCAATGATATAGTCTGCAGTCTTGATCACTTCTAAGTTGTGTTCAATGACCACGATGGTATTGCCACCTTCGCGAAGCTCCTGGAGGATATCCACCAGCTTATGTACATCTGCGAAGTGAAGTCCGGTTGTTGGTTCATCCAGCACATAGATGGTTTTACCTGTGCTTCTTCTGGAAAGCTCTGTGGCAAGCTTCACGCGCTGAGCTTCTCCACCGGATAAGGTTGTCGCTGGCTGACCCAGTCTGATATAGCCAAGCCCCACATCGTAAAGTGTCTTAATCTTGCGATATACAGAAGGCACATTCTCGAAGAACTTCACTGCTTCTTCCACGGTCATATCAAGCACATCATAGATGGTCTTGCCTTTATAACGAACCTCTAAGGTTTCACGATTGTATCGCTTACCGCCGCAAACCTCGCAAGGCACATACACATCTGGCAGAAAATGCATCTCAATCTTTAAGATACCATCCCCACGGCAGGCCTCACAACGTCCACCCTTTACATTAAAGCTGAATCGCCCTTTGTTATATCCACGGGATTTTGCATCCTTGGTCATGGCAAATAAATCTCTAATCTGGTCAAATACACCTGTATAAGTCGCCGGATTGGATCTCGGTGTACGTCCAATTGGGGACTGGTCGATATTAATGATTTTATCTAACTGATTCAGACCTTCAATATCCTTATGCTTTCCAGCTTTTAACTTGGAACGGTTCAGGGTTTTGGATAAATGCTTATATAAGATACTGTTTACCAGGGAGCTCTTGCCGGAACCGGATACACCGGTCACACAGGTTAACACGCCCAATGGGAATTCCACATCGATATTCTTCAGGTTGTTCTGCTGGGCACCCAGTACCTTGATCCAGCCTGTCGGCTCTTTTCTCTGGGTTGGTACCGGAATCTTCACCTTGCCGCTTAAATACTGGCCGGTGATGGAGCGGTCACAGTTCATGATGTCCTCAGGTGTTCCCTGAACAACCACTTCTCCACCATGTTCTCCTGCACCAGGCCCAATATCCACAATACGATCTGCTGCAAGCATGGTATCTTCGTCGTGTTCTACCACAATCAGGGTATTCCCCAGATCTTTTAAATCCTTCAATGTCTTAATTAGCTTGTCATTGTCTCTCTGATGAAGACCGATACTTGGTTCATCCAGGATGTAGGCAACACCTACCAGACCGGAACCGATCTGGGTTGCCAGTCGAATACGCTGGGCTTCCCCGCCGGAGAGTGTACCTGTTGCACGGGATAAAGAGAGGTATTCTAACCCTACATTCATCAAAAATCCCAGTCTTGCATGGATTTCCTTCAAAATCTCTGCACCAATATATCGTTCTCTGTCACTAAACTGGATGTCCTTCAGATAGGAAACCAGCTTTTTGATATTCATCTCACAGATTTCTGTGATATTCTTCTCTCCGATGGTTACCGCAAGGGAGGTTTTCTTCAGTCGCTGTCCGTTACATGCCTTACATGGAGTGACTGACATGAAGGTTTCATATTCTGCCTTCATACGTTCAGAGGATTCCTTGTAGCGGCGATAAGCATTCTCAATTAACCCTTCAAATGCTACATTATACACCCCTTCTCCTCGCTGACCGATATGATGCACCTTCACTTCATGGCCATTGGTACCATAGATGAGTATGGATCGCTGTTCTTCGGTCAGATCCTTAAATGGGGTGTCTAAACTGAAGCTGTATTCATCTGCCAATGCTTTCAGCACACTGTAGGAAAATCCCTTCTTGGTTTTTACAGACTGCCATCCCAGCAGGGTGATGGCGCCCTCTGCAATGCTTAAATTCCAGTCCGGAATCATCATCTCAATATCAAATTCCATCTTCTCGCCAAGTCCGGAGCACTCTGGACAGGCGCCAAATGGATTGTTAAAGGAGAAGCTTCGTGGCTCAATCTCTTCCATACTGACACCGCAGTCTGGACAGGAAAAGCTGGTGCTGTAGGACAATTCTTCTCCGCCGATGATATCCAGTACAAGGAGGCCATCGGAAAGATCCATAACTGTCTCAATGGAATCGGTGAGTCGCTTCTCGATGCCTTCGCGGACCACAAGACGGTCCACAACGACTTCTATATTATGTTTCTTGTTTTTATCTAAGTTAATATCCTCTGATAAATCGTAGATATTGCCATCCACACGGACACGGACATACCCACTCTTCTTCATCTGGGCAAGAAGCTTGGTATGCTGACCCTTACGCCCACGGACGATTGGCGCAAGGAGCTGGAATCTGGTACGTTCCGGCAGGCAGAGCACCGCATCCACAATCTGATCCACGGTCTGACGGCTGATGACACGTCCGCAGTCCGGACAGTGTGGCACTCCGATGCGGGCATATAACAGTCGCAGATAATCATAAATCTCTGTTACAGTACCCACTGTGGATCTTGGATTTCGATTGGTCGTCTTCTGGTCAATGGAGATTGCCGGAGAAAGTCCGGAGATATGCTCCACTTCCGGTTTTTCCATCTGCCCTAAGAACTGTCTCGCATAGGAAGAGAGAGATTCCATATATCGTCTCTGCCCCTCTGCATAGATGGTATCAAAGGCCAGGGAAGACTTGCCAGATCCGCTTAGGCCTGTCATAACCACGAATTCATTCCTTGGGATTTCAATATCAATATTCTTCAGATTGTGCTCTCTGGCACCGGTAATCTTAATGATATCTTTTTTCATGTTACTTCCTTTATCTTTATCTATATTTCTATCTCAAATATGCTAATTCAAATCATAGTCGCGCAGCGCAACCTTATATTCCTTCAGCTGATCACGATACATCGCAGCATGCTCAAAATCAAGCTCGGATGCTGCCTGGTTCATCTTCTTGGTCAGCTTCTTGATCATATCGTTGAGTTCTTTCTTATTCATGGATTCCGGATCCTTTGTATCTTTCTTCGCAACCACATCCTCTGTGATGGAAATCAGGTCACGGATATCCTTCTTGATGGTCTGTGGGATGATTCCGTGTTCCTTATTATAACGGTCCTGAATCTCTCTTCTTCGTTCTGTCTCTGTAATGGCACGATACATGGAATCTGTCATGTGATCTGCATACATGATAACGCGTCCTTCAGCATTACGGGCAGCTCGCCCAATGGTCTGAACAAGGGAGGTCTCTGAACGGAGGAACCCTTCCTTGTCCGCATCTAAGATGGCAACCAGGGTAATCTCCGGAATATCCAGTCCCTCTCTTAAGAGGTTGATGCCCACCAGCACGTCAAATACACCCATACGCAAGTCACGTACAATCTCAATTCGCTCCAATGTGTCGATATCGGAGTGGAGATACTTCACTTTGATATCCACTTCACGCATATAGTCGGTCAGATCCTCTGCCATACGCTTTGTCAGAGTGGTTACTAATACTTTGTTGCCCTTGGCAACTTCTATATTCACTTCAGAAATCAGGTCATCGATCTGTCCATCCACCGGACGCACTTCCACCTTCGGATCCAGTAATCCAGTTGGGCGGATGATCTGTTCGGCACGAAGGAGCTCATGCTCATCCTCGTACACGTTCGGTGTGGCAGATACGAATAGCATCTGATCGATCTTAGTTTCAAATTCTTCAAAATTCAGTGGACGGTTATCCAGTGCCGATGGCAGACGGAATCCATAATCCACCAATGTCTGCTTACGGGAGCGATCCCCCGCATACATACCACGCACCTGTGGCATGGTAATATGAGATTCATCGATGATCATGAGAAAATCATCCCCGAAGAAGTCCATCAGGGTATTCGGCGTTGCTCCCGACTCTAAGCCTGCCAAGTGTCGGGAATAATTCTCAATACCGGAACAGAATCCGGTCTCCTTCATCATCTCAATATCAAAGTTGGTTCGCTCAGCCACTCGCTGCGCTTCTAATAGCTGATCATTCTCCTTAAAGTATGCCACACGTTCCACCAGCTCTGCCTGAATGCCCTCGATGGCGTGGTTCATCTGTTCTTCCGGAACTGCATAGTGGGATGCAGGGAAGATGGCTACAAAGCTTAAGGCGCGCTTAATCTCGCCTGTTAAGATATCGAATTCCACAATTCGGTCAATCTCATCCCCGAAGAATTCCACACGCACTGCGTCCTCAAAGGTGGAAATCGGCACAATCTCTAACACATCGCCCTTCACGCGGAAGGTTCCACGCTTAAAATCCAGCTCATTACGGATATACTGAATATTGATCAGCTGATCAATAACCTCATCACGGTCCTTGACCATGCCCACACGAAGGGAAAGCATCATCTCTTCGTAGTTTTCACGGGCACCAATACCGTAGATGCAGGAAACAGAGGAAATGACGATGACATCACGGCGCTCGATCAGTGCTGCTGTGGCACTATGGCGCATCTTATCGATCTCATCATTGACAGAGGAGTCCTTCTCAATATAAGTATCTGTGGAAGGAACATACGCCTCCGGCTGATAATAATCATAGTAGGATACAAAGTACTCCACCGCGTTCTCCGGGAAGAATTCCTTGAATTCACTGTATAACTGGGCTGCCAGTGTCTTATTGTGAGCCAGCACCAGGGTCGGTTTATTCAATTGTTCGATAATATTGGCCATGGTAAAGGTCTTACCAGAGCCTGTAACACCAAGCAGTGTCTCAAACTGATTCCCTTCGCGAAACCCATCCACCAGCTCTTTGATGGCCTGTGGCTGATCTCCAGTTGGCTGATATTCGGAATGTAATACAAAATGATCCATCTCTGTTCCTCCTCTGTTCATTCGTCTATTGTATAGTATAGCAAATAGATTTTATAATGTACAGATATATTTACAAACAAACGTTCGAGTGCTTTTGTCAGATCATACCCCAGCTGGACAGGGTAAATACCATCAGAAAGATGGTCAGCACGCAGAAAACGGAGGTTGTCGCCACAATTTCTCCAGCCAGTTCTCCATTACCTCCCATCGCCTGCGCCATAGGACCGGAAGCCACTGCGGTTGGTGAAGCAAAAATTGCAAGAATAGCAACCAAAGCGTCCCCGCGATAACCCAGCACAATAGACAGGCCCAGCATAGTAACTGGGAAGAGAATCAATCGTCCCACATTGACTGCCAGAAGCTTCTTCAGATGTCGCACCATGCTTCCGAAGGAGAGCATGCCACCTAAGCTTACCAGGGCAAGGGGTGTTGCGATATTACCCAGATTCGTAAGTGGTTTTGCCAGAAGCTCCGGAACGGGAATATGGAAAAATGCAAAGATAATACCCAGTACGCCCGCCTCAACCAGTGGGTTTTTGGCGATGTTTATAAGGATGGTGGAGACATTTACCTTGCCGCCACGATTGGTTTCAAAGAGAATCACGGACAAAATATTAAACAGTGGCACGACCAGGGAAGCCATAGCGGAGACAAATGCTACGCCGCTCTCGCCACACAGTGCCATACCGATAGTTGTCCCGAAAAGTACAAAGTTACTTCGATAGATGCCCTGGACCATGGTTGCGCTGTCCGCCCGGTTCGCCACAAATCTGCGGCACAGCACCCAGGTGATGATGAATAAAACCAGCACGCTGATGCTGACGTAGGTGAAAAACACAGGCTTCACCGTCTCTCCAAGGTCTGCATCGTAGACATTAAAAAACAGGGTCAGTGGGATAAAGATGCGGAAGATCATGGTGTTCATCGCCTTAAAATGATCTACCGTCAGAATATCAAGTTTACGAATCAGTCCTCCGACTGCCATATACACAACAAATGGTACTACAACCGATGCTGCAAGAAAAAAACTTTCCATAGGATACCTCTTTTATATACATTTACACATTACCTAATCATAATAATACAAAAATATAATAATGAACAGAAGAAAAAGGCTTACCATCATTACAATAGTAAGCCTTCCTGTCTCAAACATTATTTTTTATTCAATTCTTCAATTGCCCGCTGGAGCTGATTGTCTTCATCCTTCTCAATCTTCACTTTCTTCTGAAGATTTTTGTCTAATTTTACCTCCACATCCGGTTTGATTCCCTTCTTGTGGATACTGCGTCCCTTCGGCGTATAATAATCAGAGATGGTAAGCTTCAGTGCGGAGCCATCGCCCATGGCCATAATATTCTGGACGATTCCTTTACCAAAACTGGTTGTTCCAACGATGGTTCCATAGCCATAATCCTGAATTGCCCCTGTCACGATTTCTGACGCGCTGGCACTGTATTCATTGATCAGTACGACCAGTGGAACACCAAGCTCATCATCGGAAATCGCCTGGAATTCTTCCTTGGTGCCATCCTTGGTCTTTGTGGAGACGATCAGACCCGTTGGTAAAATCTTATCTGAAATACTGACTGCAGCAGAGAGCAGTCCACCCGGATTGTTTCGAAGATCCAGTACCATCTTCTCCATCCCCTGTTCACGAAGCGCTTCTAATGCTTTGTCAAACTGGTTTACGGTAACTTCGTCAAATTCGTTGATCTGAACATATCCAACCTTGCCCTTTAACATCTCGAATTCCACTGTTGGACTTTCAACCTGCTTACGGGTAATGGTAAATGTCTTACTTTTTTTATCTCGAATAAAGTTCAGTGTTACGCTGGTGCCTTCCGGTCCTTTGATCTTGGTTACGACACTGGACAGTTCATCTGTCGCTCCCACCTCATAATCATCGACCTTCTCCAGAATATCTCCGGTCTTTAACCCAGCTTCCTCCGCAGGACTTCCCTTGATGGTTCGAACAACTGAGATATAGCCATCGGCATCCTGCTGCAGAACAGCTCCAATCCCGGAAAATACCCCCTGGGTTTCTTCTTTCAGTGCAGTATATTCCTCTTTGGTATAGTAACAGGAATAATTTTCCTTCAGCCCTGCTACCATACCCTTGTAAATATACTCCTGCATCTGTTCCTCATCCACATCATAGAGATAGTACTTATCGATGGCTCTCTTGATCTGCATCATCTTAAAATTGCTGGCCAGTCCATTGCCGGCATTAAAGGCAAATGTCTTAAGCAGCATTCCCTCTCCAACACAAATCAGGATCAGAATGAGAATCAGCGCATCCTTTACGATATTCTTAACAGTTTTCTTGTTTCTCATAGTTACTAATATTCAATACTTTCCATGTACTTCATGTACTTCACAACCATCAATGCAATCTTGAAGGTGATCGCATCTTCAAAGATACGAAGATCTAAATTGGTCTGCTTCTGAAGCTTATCAAGACGGTACACCAATGTATTACGGTGAATGTATAACTGTCTGGATGTTTCAGAAACATTCAGGTTATTTTCAAAGAATTTATTAATGGTTGTCAGAGTTTCTTCATCGAAGTTATCTGGTGAGTTGCCATCGAAGATTTCCTTGATGAACATCTTACAAAGTGGTAATGGAAGCTGATAGATCAGACGACCAATTCCCAAATTGCTGTATGCCACGATGCTGTCTTCTGCATAGAAAATCTTACCTACAGAGAGCGCCATCTTCGCTTCCTTGAAGGAGCGGGACACTTCCTTGATTTCGTTGACAACGGTACCAAATGCGATGTTTGTTTCCGGATATCCGGCACTTGTCAGTGTGTCTAAAATTACATCTGCAGTTTTGTAGAAATCATCATAGGTTTCTCCTTCCTTGACTTCACGAACGAGAATGATATTCTTCTCATCAACTGCTGTAATAAAGTTCTTTGTCTTAGTTGCAAAAATGCTACGAACCTTCTCTAAGGCATTGCTTTCCTTGTCGCGCTTGGTTTCAATAATGTACACCAGTCGTTTCACATCGGTATCAATGTGAAGCTTCTTTGCACGGTTATAAATATCTACTAATAAAAGATTGTCCAGGAGCAGATTCTTGATAAAATTATCTTTATCAAATCGTTCTTTATAGGCAACCAGTAACCCCTGAATCTGGAATGCCGCCATCTTTCCAACCATGTAGATATCATCTGTTTCGCCCTTAACCAGAACAATATATTCTAACTGATTGCCATCAAAAACCTTGAAGAACTGGTAACCCTGCATCATCTGGCTTTCAGCTAAGGACTGCGCAAAAACCTGTACTGACTCAAGATATCCACTCACATCTGAGATGGTGGAAGCCAATACTTTACCTTCTGTATCCATAACACATAAATCAGTTCGGGAAATTGATTTAATTCCGTCTACTGTGTCCTGTAAAATCTGATTTGAGATCATATTGCTACACCCTTTCCTTTCTTTCATTTATACTATACAGCAATTTTAACGAAAAAAAAAGAGAAGAATGCAATTTTCTTCTCTTTTTTATACAATTTTTAATATCTTTTTTTGTATATTCTAGCCAAAATATAAAGTCATTTGTCAATTTGCCATTTTTCTTTTTCGTGATTTTTTATTATTCAGATACTTCCTGTTCAAATTGCTGCCAGAATTCTGTCGAAATTCTCTCAGAACCAATCTGGAGACGCTTCTTAATCCACTTTACAATGGCAGAATCGTCCTTTTCATCCATCACGCCTTCGAAAATATGGGAAGAGATTCGCTCGGAACTGATGAAGAGCTTGGTTCCCAGATTCTCCATATGATTCAGCAGAAGTTTCATCTGCTTTTCAAGTGGAACTGCTGGAAGCACCAGATCCGGAAGATATCCGTTAATCTTATTCACCAGGGCTTCTAATCCCTCTTCGCTGTCTTTATCATAGGCAAGACTTCGAATATCTATGCCATCATAGTCATACTGAAGATATGCATGGGCTTTCTCACACTGTTCTTCTGTCTCACAAAGTACGCACACCATCTTCTTATTCTTAGCCATGGACTGCAGAAGTGCATCTAAATAGTCTTCCATATATCTGCCTTCCTGATTCATGGCAATGGCTTTCTCAATATCATGATCTCCTGGTAATACCAGGTCTGCGCTTTTTACGAATTTCTGTGTTTCTTCTGATTTCTTGCTTTCTAATGCCAGCTTTGCTCCCGCCAGCAAAACAAAGTTAAAATAATCGTTATTCACATAACTTTGGGATATTTCAACTGCACGTGAAACAGAAACAGCATCTACGGTCATCCCTAATACGGGCACCAATTCATAGTTGTTCTGATTTTCCATAGTGTATTTGAGCTCCTTTGTCAAGTAAACACAGATGCTATCGGATTAATCTTCTTCTGCTTCCGTAGAACCTGTACCAGTCATGCTGCTTACAGACTTACCAACTGTATTGCCTTCTACAATATCATTGATGAGGTCTTTTGCTGCATCGATGTCTGCTTCAAATGCACTTCCATTGAGTGTACCTTCTAAACTAACCACATAGATATCTTCTGGTTTTAATTCAGAAGCGATGTCTACATACATGGAGATATCACTGTATTCAAGATCAGAGGATCCGTTCTTGTAGATTGTCTTTACATATTCAGCAAGTTTTTCCTTGTCTGTATCTTTGAAGATAGATGCCACATAACCAGCGATGAAGTTTTCTGCACCTTCGATAAATGCTGTATCTGTAGATTCATCATACATTCCCTTACCGGATAATACACCCCAGGACTGGTTACCGTTCATAGTTGTTTCTCCAGCTTCCATATTAACCTTCATCTGGTTCATATCACGGAAGGATACTGGGTAAGGAAGAGTCGCTGTGAAGGAGTTACCTTCGTTGATCAGGTTAACAAATGCTTCCTGGTCAAAATCTTCGTAACCGGAAATTGTTACATTGTATGCGTTCTGGATGTTGTTGACAACCTTCTTCATACTTTCGCCGTTGCCTTCTGCATCATATTCAAAAAGGTCAGAATCCGGTCTCATACATATGATTGTCATCTTCTTATTCTTTGTGTCAAACACTCGGAGTGCAACGAAATCACCAACACGGATACAGGTTACATACTGATCCTTAATGGATGCTGCTAATTCCTCTGCTTCTTTTTTTGCTGCTGCTTCTTTTTCAGCCTTGAATTTATGAGTGAAAAATGTCTTGGATCCAAAGTAGGATGCGCCCCCTGCGATGACGATTACTAAAAGGGCTGCAATGATACGGATCAATGGATTTTTCTTCTTTGCTTTGTTTTCTGGTTTGCTCAAGATTAAAATCTCCTTTCATTACATAGTTATTAACTATAACATTATAGCAAAACTTCTTGTCTATTTCAACCTTCCGCTTCCTCTAAACCTTCCATGTTACTTGCATAAATCATATTTTTCTACGTCGATCACGCAGTTTCCGCGTGCCATGAATGTAATATCTCCTGCATCCACTGGAGTGTAGATCTTACTTGTACAAGCCTGCGCACCACCATTTGCAAAGATTTCGATGCCATTCTTGTCAACTAAGATACGTAAATCAAGGGCACCGCCTTTGTCTTCCACATAGAATTTTCTTGTTGTTACATAGTCGTAACGGCTTACACCGTAGGTACGGTCGAACTTAACAATATTGTCTTCCGGAACGAATACGATTTCTGCATACTGACCGTCTGTTTTTGCAAGTTTTAAGGAGAATCTTCTGAAGGAGCCATCTTCTTCTGGTCTGATGGAGACATTCAGATCGATAGTACGGCCTTCGATGCCTTCTAAGGACATTTCCTCAGATACCTTCACGTCTTTGTATGCAACGTGGTTGCTTCTATAGTTTTCGATTTCTCTTACCGGCCACTGGTAGAGACGATTGTTCTTGATGGAAAGCTCACGTGGAAGGGTCATGGAGCCGAATGTCTTTGTGTCGGCGCCCTTCACATGAACATCATTCCAGTTCTGCATCCATGCAACCATGATTCTTCTGCCGTCTGCTGCTTCTAATGTCTGCTGAGCATAGAAGTCACAGCCATAGTCTACTGCCTGTACGTGATCTTTTACAAATGTCTTGCTCTCGATATCGTAACGGCCGATGAAGAAGAAGTTGCCGTAGCCTGCGTGGAATTCAAGCCCTTCTGGTAATGTTTCGTGGGCACAGAAGGTAAGACATTCTGTACCTGCTAATGGGAAGAAGTCCGGACATTCCCACATGGTACCGTAACGGCCTTCACAGGAGATGATTCTGGATTCAAATACCCAGTTTTCTAAGTCTGTAGAGGAGAATAATACGGCACTGCCGGTTCCATCTTCTACTCGTGCAACTGCAAGCACATAGTAGTAATCCCCACTCTTAAATACCTTAGGATCACGGAAATCGATGTCGCTGATTCCTTCTGGAAGCTTGTCCGCACCGATGATTGGGTTCACAGACATTTTTTCGTAGTTGATACCGTCACCGATAGCTGCACACTGGTGCTGGTATCCGTGAAGATCTGCAGGCATATTCTCACGGCCATATACGCCAGTGTATACGAGAAGCTGTCTGCCGTCTTCTAATTCTAAAGCGGTTCCGGAGAATACACCACGGTCATCTGCCGGTGTATCCGGAGCTAAGGCACAAGGAAGATATTCCCATGTAACGAAGTCTTTTGTTTTTGCGTGGCCCCAGTGCATTGGACCCCAGGAAATGTCATATGGATAGTACTGGTAGAATAAGTGATATTCACCCTTATACATGGAAAATCCATTTGGATCGTTCATCCAGCCGATTGCTGGTGTTAAGTGGAATGCCGGTCTTTCTGCGTCTGCACTCGCCTTAAGTTCTGCTTCGTATGCTCTTGCGTTTTCTAATGTCATTGCTCTCATGGTTTTTTATCTCCTCGTGGTTATTTATTCGTTAAATGTGTATATCGATCAATTACCTGCACTGGCAGGGTAATGCGTTTTTTCTTGATAGGTTTCTGATTGATCTGTTTTAACAGAAGCTTGACTGCTTCCTCTGCGATCTTTTCGATTGGCTGTTTGATGGTGCTGATTTCCGGATAGAATAAGTTCACCGCGTCGGTGCCGTCGTAGGCTACGATTTTGATGTCCTCCGGAATCCGCCTGCCCATGCTTCTTGCGACGATTGCATACTGGATGGCTGCATAATCTGTCGCCATAATTCCGTCGATGTCAGGATGCTTGGCAAATACTTCCCTGGCCTGCTCCCTGTACTTCTCAGCATCAACGATTCCTAAGCTCAGTCGTTCATGATACTTGATCTTGGCTTTTTTTACTGCTTTTTCAAATGCGATGTGTCGCTCCACAAATGGGAACAGCTTGGTGGAGATTTCCTTCTCTTTCTCCCTGTACTTAATCTCCTGGGTCACCGTATCCCTGACCTGGAAAATGTGTCTGCAGCCGGCTTGAACGAGCATCTCTGCTGCCTTTTTCCCGCCCTTTTTGTGGTTGGCACATACCATTGGAATATCGTCAGATAAAATACTGTCGATGGATACCACCGGTCTTGTGATCTCCGCATAGCTTCCCTGTTTGAGCAAGTTGGATGTGGTGATGACCCCGTCCACTAAGTTACGGTTTACCATATCTAAGAATGCTTCCTCATTGGTCTGTTCCCCATCGCTACAGCAAAGCATGGTCTTATAGCCTTCCTTGCGGAGCAGATATTCAATTTCCTTTAACAATGCTGCGAAGAACAGATCAGAAACATCTGGCACGATGACTGCCACGGAATTGGTTCTGTTCTGCTGCAGATTTCTTGCAAGCTCGTTGGGTACGTAATGGAGCTCTTCAATGACCGCCTGTACCTTCGCTCTGGTCTCTTCCGACACATATCCGGTGCCGTTAATTACTCGTGATGCCGTTGCAATACCAACGCCTGCTCGCTTTGCAACATCAGTAATACTCGCCATTTTATAACCTCTGTTTATACATTATAACCTTGCTATCTTTAACCCCTGATTGTCCTCTTCTATGGAAAGGTTTCCATAAGAGGGCAATAAAAAATATGGAAACCTTTCCATAAACAAAAACTATCTTATAACGTAGAATTTTATCTGTCAATATAATTTTATTAAAATATTGTATAGAAAAAGGAACAGACTTTTTTAATCTGTTCCTTCTATATCTACTGTTTTGCCTTGACCTCCACCTTGATCGTGCAGTCGGAGACGAATCTGCCGTCCACCGCAAGGCTATAATCGATGGCGAGATCCATCTTGTCAATGGTCTCCGTAAAATCGATTTTGGTTGTGGTCACGCCCATCAGCATGCTGCCAAATGGCGTATTATAATAGGATAAGTTTTCCTTGTGTTTTTCAAAGACCATATGGCTGCTGCCCAATCCCTTGCGGATGACATCCACCTGGTCTCCGGCAATCTTCACCGTATTCTTGGTCACTTCCCCGTCTTCGTCATATTCGTCGTAGATCAGGTAATGCTTATTGTTTCGAAAATGATAGGTGCCCGGCACCATAATAACGATGGGATCCTTGCCACCATCGGTTTCATACTGCACACCGGATACCGTAATCAATACGTCTTTTGTCATAAATTCTCTATTCCTAACTAATATTTTTCAATGTCGATGTTATGCACTTTCCTCACGGAATGACTGAGCACATTGTTCGCAAAGGATGCGAAGGTGTCATTCACGTCGCTGGCATAATATTCATATACAGGCTGCTCCTTGGACTGTCTCAGCATATCGTGGGATTCCAAGAGCGCCTTCAGGCTTTTGGCTGTCTCAAAGGCCGGATTGACCAGCTTCACATGCTGTCCCACAAATCGCTTGATCGGACTGTATAACAGTGGATAGTGGGTACATCCAAGAACGATGGTATCAATCTCATATTGATGGAATTCACTTAAGTAGCGGCGAATCATATCATCCGTCACCCGGTCCTCGATCATCCCCTCCTCAACGAGAGGCACAAACAGTGGACAGGCTTTGGTGAATACTACGTTGTCCGGATTCAGCTCGTGAAGATACTCTTCATAGATGCGACTCTTCACCGTTGCTCTTGTGCAAATGACTCCGATTCGGTTGGTCTTTGTGGCAAGGGCTGCAGTGACTGCCCCCGGTTCTACCACACCGATGATCGGAATGTCAAATTCCTTCTGAAGTACGTCTAATGCCAGTGCACTTGCTGTGTTACAGGCAATTACGATGGCCTTCACATTCTTGGTCTTTAAGAAACGGCAGATTTGTTCGGAAAATCGAATGATTGCCTCTTTGGATTTGGTTCCGTAAGGAACTCTGGCTGTATCACCAAAATATATTAAATTCTCATATGGAAGCTGTCTGATGATTTCCCGGGTAACAGTAAGGCCTCCTACCCCTGAATCAAAAATTCCAATCGGTGCATCCATAGTAACTCTCCTTTAAAATCTTTCGTATGCAAGATCAATGAGCTTCTGTACCAGCTCGTCGGTTTCAATACCACGTGCTCTCCATAACATTGGATACATACTGATTGCTGTAAAGCCTGGTAAAGTATTGATTTCGTTGAAGATTACTTTGCCTTCCTCTGTTACGAAGAAATCCACACGGGAGAGGCCGAAGCCGTCTACTGCCTTAAAGATACGCTTTGCGTAGCTTCTGATACGGTCTGCTGCGTGAGGTGGAAGTACAGGATCTGTGATTGTCTTGGATTCTGCATTGTTATACTTCGCATCAAAATCATAGAATTCTGCTGCAGATACGATTTCGCCAACGCCGGAAGCTTCCACGTCCTTGCCGCCTAAAACTGCACATTCGATTTCGCGGCCAACGATGGTTTCTTCTACTAAGATCTTTCTGTCATGCTTTGCAGCAACCAACAGAGCATTGATCAGTTCTTCGCGGTTGTGGGCTTTATTCACCCCCTGAGAAGAGCCTGCACAGGATGGCTTAACGAATACCGGATAATCTAACTGGTCTTCAATCAGTTCGATGGTATCGTCCATATCATCTAACATGGCAAGACGTACATCCACAAAATCTGCCTGATAGATGCCGATCTTATCTACAACTACTTTTGTATATACTTTATCCATGGAAATGGCAGATGCTAAGACGCCACATCCAACGTAAGGAATCTGTGCCAGTTCTAAAAGGCCCTGAACAGTTCCATCTTCTCCATTCAGTCCATGAAGAACAGGGAATACCACATCGATCTTTTCTGTGCGGTAACCATCTCCCTCAAAGATCACAAGTTCTTTCTTTAATGTATCAGGAGAGATCATGGCGCGAACCTGGGAGTTTCTCCAGCTTCCATCTGCGATATCGTCGATACTGTCTACGTAGAGCCAGCTGCCTTCCCTGGTGATCCCTACTAATATCGTATTATATAATGCTTCATTTATATTTTTAATCACGGTCTGTGCGGAGATGCAGGATACATCATGTTCAGAGGAACGTCCACCAAATAATACAACTATATTCTTTTTCATTCTAATTACCTCATTCTGGAAATAGCGATTTCTACCCATTGTTCTATTCTACTCAATTTTACCCCATGCCTTATGTTTTTTCAAGATTGTTATATATGTGACACATTGCAATGATATTTCAAAAGGAGTAAGATAGTTTTTAGATAAAATATGATAGAAATCACAATTTGGAGGATATACTATGGAAAATCTTATGTTTAGTCTGAACGCCACCATGCCCCTCTTTCTTCTGATGGTATGTGGCGGCGTATTTAAAAAGATTGGATGGATCGACGATATATTTGCAACGAAGATGAATGGCTTTGTATTCAAGGTGGCACTGCCGGTTATGGTCTTCCACGACCTGGCAACGGTGGATTTCTTCGAGGCCTGGGATACGACCTTTGTCCTCTTCTGCTTCTTCGTCACCGCCATCAGCATTCTCATCTCTGCAACGGTCTCCCTCTTCTTTGACAAATCCATCCGCGGAGAGTTCATTCAGGGCTCCTACCGTAGCAGCGCAGCCCTTCTTGGCATTGCATTTATTCAGAATATCTATGGTACCTCCGGGATGGGCCCCCTCATGATCATCGGAAGCGTACCTCTCTATAATATTGTAGCAGTTCTTGTCCTCACCCTCTTTAAGCCGGGCAATGACGGCAAATTAGATGCCAAACTGGTGAAGAAAACCATCATCGGCATCCTGAAGAATCCGATCATCATCGGTATCGTCATTGGGTTCTTATGGTGCGCATTGAAGATTCCAATGCCAGTCATCTTAGAAAAGACAACCAGCAAGCTTGGCGCCGTTGCTTCCCCACTCGGTCTCATGGCCATGGGTGCATCCTTTGATATCCGTCAGGCTACCGGAAAGATTGGACCGGCACTTACTGCCAGCGCCTTAAAGCTTGTGGGCTTTTGCGCAGCATTTCTTCCAATTGCAGCCAAACTTGGCTTTTACGATGAGAAGATGATTGCCATTTTAGTTATGCTTGGCTCCTGCTCCACCGTGGCAGGCTATGTCATGGCAAAGAACATGGGACACGAGGGAGTCGTTTCTGCAAGCTGTGTCATGCTGACCACCATGCTCTCTGCATTTACCTTAACCTTCTGGCTCTTTGTCCTTCGCAGCTTTGGTCTTGTATAACAAATTATTATAAGTATAAATTATTTGACATCCAAACAATATATTGCTATTTTATATTTGAGTAATAAAAAATCGTTTATATTGAGAGGAACAAAACATGAATATCGTTAAGAAAATCTACTGCCGTGTCTTCCAGACCGGATTAAGAATTGCACTTCCATTTCTTCCATATAGAAAGCCAAGAATCTTAAAGAGCGTGGATGATATCCCGGGAGTATTATTAAAGAAAAAACTCGATACCGTACTGATCGTTACAGACCCTGGCATCTCTGGTCTTGGACTAACCTTACACTTACAGGATGTCCTGACAGAAGCCGGTATCAATTATATCTTATATGATGAAACTGCAGCCAATCCAACCACAGACAACGTGGATGAAACCATGGCACTTTACCTTGAGAATGGCTGTAAAGCCATCATTGGTTTCGGCGGTGGCTCTTCCATGGACTGTGCCAAGGCAACCGGTGCCAAAATCGCAAAGCCAAAACAGCCTCTTTCCAAGATGGAAGGTATCTTAAAGGTACATAAGAAGATTCCGCCACTTTTCGCAATCCCAACAACTGCTGGTACCGGAAGTGAAGCAACTCTTGCTGCAGTCATTGTAGATTCTGAAACAAGACATAAGTATGCCATCAACGACTTCCCACTGATTCCACGTTACGCAGTATTAGATCCGAAGGTAACCACATCCCTTCCACCATTCATCACTGCAACAACTGGTATGGATGCCCTTACCCATGCGGTAGAAGCCTACATTGGCCGTTCCACCACACCGGGAACCAGAGCTGATGCGTTGATTGCGACGGAACTCATTTTCAAAAATCTGGACACCGCTTACTATAACGGCGAAGACCTTCAGGCAAGAAAGCAGATGCTTCACGCTGCTTACTACGCAGGCTGTTCCTTTACAAAATCCTACGTTGGTTATGTCCATGCCATCGCACATTCCGTTGGCGGACAGTACAATGTACCTCACGGCCTTGCCAATGCCATCATTCTTCCAATGTTATTAGAAGCTTATGGCCCAGCCATCCATGAAAAATTAAAACGTCTGGCAATCGCAGCTGACGTGGCAACAGAAGACACAGATGCCGAAACAGCAGCAGAAGCATTTATCCAGGCAATCAAGGACATGAAGAGACGCTACGGAATCGGCGATACCATCCCGGAAATCGTAAAAGACGACATTCCGAAGCTTGCAAAATACGCAGACAAAGAAGCAAACCCTCTCTATCCGGTTCCAGTGCTGATGAATGCCGGCGAACTGGCACATTTTTATGAACAGCTTCTTGAGGAGGAAGAAGAATAATGACAGGTGAAGAAATCAGAGCAATCGTAGCGCGTCAGAGAGCGTATTTCTACGAAGGCCATACCTTAGATATTGAAGAACGAATCAAATCCCTTGGTCGCTTAAAAAAGGCCATGCAGAAATATGAAAAGGAAATCGGTGAAGCCATCCAGGCCGATTTAGGCAAAAGTGCATTTGAAAGCTATATGTGCGAGACCGGGATTACCTTATCCGAAATTTCCTACATGGAAAAGCACACAAGAAAATTCGCAAAGGAAAAACGAGTGAAGACTCCGCTGGCACAGTATGTGTCCCGCAGCTATAAGCTTCCATCTCCACACGGCGTAGTGCTCATCATGAGCCCATGGAACTATCCGGTACTCCTTTCCTTAGAACCACTGGTGGATGCAGTGGCTGCCGGCAACACCGTTGTGTTAAAGCCAAGTGCTTACTCTCCTAATACCAGCGCCATCATTGAACGCATCGTGCAGGAATCCTTCCCACCGGAACACGTAACTGTAGTAACAGGTGGCCGCGAAGAGAACACTGCTCTCTTAGAAGAGAAATTCGACTATATCTTCTTTACCGGAAGTCAGGCAGTCGGCAAGATTGTTATGGAAAAAGCATCCAGATATCTGACACCGGTTACCTTAGAGCTTGGCGGAAAGAGCCCATGTATTGTGGATAAAACTGCCAATATCAAGCTTGCTGCAAAGCGTATCGTATGGGGCAAATACTTAAACTGTGGTCAGACCTGCGTGGCACCGGACTACATCTACTGTGACGGTGAGATCAAGGACGAATTGATCGAAGAGATCATCAAGCAGATCCGCAAGCAGTTTGGCAAGGATCCATTACAGAATAAAAACTATGGAAAAATCATCAATGACAAGCATTTCAACCGTATTGTGGGACTGATTGATCCAGAGAAAGTCGTTGTAGGCGGACGAATCAATGAAACTACATGCCAGATTGCGCCAACTGTGATGAATAATGTAACATTTGACGATGCAATCATGCAGGAAGAGATCTTCGGACCGGTTCTTCCAATCCTTACCTACACTGATATCGTGGATGCTGTTGGCAAGATCAATTCCATGGCTCATCCACTGGCATTGTATATCTTCAGCTCTGACAAGACCATCATCGATTATGTGACCAATTCTGTCGGATTTGGCGGTGGCTGTGTGAATGATACCATCATCCACCTGGCAACCTCTGAAATGGGCTTCGGTGGATTCGGTGAAAGCGGCATGGGTTCCTATCATGGCAAAGACGGTTTCGATACCTTCTCCCATTATAAGAGCATTGTAGATAAGAAAACCTGGCTGGATCTTCCAATGCGATATCAGCCATTCAGAAAGATCAATGAGATGCTGATTCATTTCTTCCTGAAATAGTGGTTTTAGAATAGATATTCCGAAATAGAATGACAGAGCACAAAATCCCCGGAAATTGATTTCCCGGGGATTTATTATTGCACATTATTTTTTATTGATATTCTTGATTACTGTAATTTCCTGATTGTAGATATGGCCCTTCATGAGTTTTCTTGCCCGTTCGCCATCACCATCGAAGATGGCATCGGTAATCTGGCGATGTTCCTTTACCAGTGTCTGATGGTAAGCAACATCCTTAACATATTCCAGACGGTAGCGGTAGATCAGCTCTCTTAAGTTGTTTACAATGACAGTCAGTCTAGGGTTATCTACGATATCGAAGATGACATCGTGGAAATCCATATCCTTATCTGCGATTTCTGCAAAATCTCCAGATTCTACTGCTTTTTCAAAGGAGAGAAGCGCATCGCGAAGATCCTTTCTTCCATCCTCTGTAATGCGAGAAGATGCAAGGGATGCGCCAAGCTCTTCCAATGCACATCTTACATCCAGTACATCGCGAAGATCCTTTTCTGTAATTCTGGCTACTTCTGCACCTTTACGAGGAATCATCACAACAAGTCCTTCTAATTCCAGCTTACGGATGGCTTCTCTGACTGGTGTACGGCTAACGCCGAGACGTTCTGCCAGCGCAATCTCCATGAGACGTTCACCAGGTGCGAATTCACCTGTAATAATTGCTTTTCTTAAAATATTAAATACTACATCACGAAGTGGTAAATATTCGTTGATATTCACCTTCAGTTTATCGCTACTCATCTTTTATACTCCCTGTTTTTTCACGTTAAATGGTTTTACCACATATGCCTGCTTGATGAAGTCAAACTTGCGCATGCCTTCTAAAGCCTTCTTTGCTGTTTCTTTACTATCATAAATACCAAAAATAGTTGGGCCGCTGCCACTCATCAGAGAATTGATCGCGCCTGCATCTCTCATATACTGCTTGATCTCCTCGATCATTGGATAATCCTTGCAGGTTACGGTTTCGAGCACATTCTCAAGGCGGTCACAGATGCCCTGTAAATCCTGATTCTTCAGTGCATCCACGATACCGTCGATATCTGGATGTTCTTCTAATTCATTGGCTCTTAAATTCTGGTATACATACTTTGTAGATACGCTGATTCCTGGTTTTGCCAGTAGGATATAGCAGTCTGGCATTGGTGGAAGTGGCGTTAAGATCTCGCCGATTCCTTCAGATAAGCAGGTTCCTCTCATCACACAGTAAGGAACGTCTGCGCCTAAAGTAACACCATAGTCCATCAACTGCTGTTTGGTTAATTTCAGATTAAATAAGCGGTTCATGCCAACCAAAGTTGCTGCGCAGTCTGTACTTCCTCCAGCCATGCCTGCTGCAACCGGAATCTTCTTCTCCAAAGAGATCTCAACCCCTTCTTTGATGTTATATTCCTTCTTTAAAAGCTCTGCCGCTTTGTAGATTAAATTGTTCTTGTTTGTAGGAAGGAAAGACAGATTCACAGATAAACGAATCTCATCTTCCGGAATTACCTTCATTGTGATCAGGTCATAAAGTTCCACAGTCTGCATGATCATGCGAAGCTCGTGATATCCATCTTCGCGTTTTCTGACTACATCCAGACCAAGGTTAATCTTGCCATAAGCACGTAACTGTAACTCTTTCATAACTTCTCCTTATTGGTTTAACCCGTTTTTGTCTTTTTATTAGTATTTTACTTTGTCTTATTATAAAAATTGTATTTTTATCCGTACAATATTCTGTATACATTGTAGCAAAGATTACCAAATTTTTCAATTAAAAAGTACACAACGAAAAAAGAGCTCCGCAGATATTCTGCGAAGCTCATAACTTTAATCTATTATTCTTCTGTTGGCTGATCTGTAGGTTCTTCCACTACAGGTTCTTCTACTGCCTGTTCCACAACCTCTACTGCTTCCACTTCAGCTACAACCTGAGCTGCTTCTGCCTGGGCTGCCAGGACGCGGTCGCCTTCCACCTCTTTTAAGATCTTCATGAATTCCTTACCGGTGATGGTTTCCTTCTCAAGAAGGAATTCTGCCACACGGTCTAAGATATCCATGTTGTTCATAATCAGAGTGACTGCCTTCTGATATGCGTCATTGACAATCTGCATAACTTCTTTGTCGATTTCTGCTTCTGTCACTTCAGAACATTCTAATACACGGCGTCCATCTAAGTACTGGCCCGCGATTCGTTCTAATCCAACTACACCGAAGGTATCAGACATACCATACTGGGTAACCATAGCTCTTGCGATGGCTGTTGCACGCTCGATATCATTGGATGCACCGGTTGTCACAGAATGGAACTTGATCTGTTCTGCAGCACGTCCACCGTAGAAGGATACCAGATCTGCCAGCATCTCGTCTTTGGTCTTTAAGTACTTCTCTTCTTCCGGTGTCTGCATGGTGTAGCCAAGGGCTCCCATGGTTCTTGGTACGATGGTAATCTTCTGAACCGGTTCGGAATTCTTCTGAAGGGCCATAACGAGGGCATGTCCGACTTCGTGGTATGCAACCACGCGTTTTTCCTGCTCGCTCATGATACGGTCTTTCTTTTCCTTACCTGCGATAACTACTTCAACCGCTTCAAATAAATCCTTCTGAGATACCGCCTTACGGCCTTCCTTAACGGCTAAGAGGGCAGCTTCATTGACCATATTGGCAAGGTCTGCACCTACTGCACCGGAGGTTGCAAGGGCAATTTCTTTGAGATCTACGGTTTCATCCATATGTACATCCTTGGAATGTACTTTTAAGATTTCAATACGTCCCTTTAAGTCAGGGCGTTCTACAACGACACGACGGTCGAATCGGCCTGGTCGTAATAATGCTTTATCCAGTACTTCCGGACGGTTGGTTGCAGCCAGGATGATGATACCCTTAGAGCTGTCAAATCCATCCATCTCAGCAAGTAATGCATTCAGTGTCTGTTCACGTTCGTCATTGCCACCGCCAAAACGAGTGTCTCGACTCTTACCGATGGCATCGATTTCGTCAATGAAGATGATACATGGTGCCACATCCTGTGCCTGTTTGAACAAATCACGTACACGGGATGCACCTACACCAACGAACATTTCTACAAAGTCAGAACCGGAAAGGAAGAAGAATGGTACGCCTGCTTCCCCGGCAAGTGCTTTCGCCATTAATGTTTTACCAGTTCCCGGAGGTCCCACCATCAGTGCACCCTTTGGAAGTCTGGCACCGATTTCCACGTAGCGTTCCGGATTGTTCAGGAAGTCTACCATCTCCATTAAGGATTCCTTGGATTCTTCCTGTCCTGCCACATCTGCGAAGGTTACGCCGGTTTCCTTTTCCATATAGAGCTTGGCATTGCTCTTGCCAACGCCCATGATACCGCCGCCACCTTTGCCGCCAACGTTACGCATCATCAGGAAGAAGAAGCCGTAGATCAATACGAATGGAAGTACCCAGGAAAGGATGACGGATGTAATCATCGCGGAAGCATCCTCTGGCTTCACATTGAATTTGGCTCCGGATTTCACCAGTCTTTCAACCACATTATAATCACTGGCGAATGGAATGACGCGGTAGGTTGTCTTGGAGATTGGATTCTCCTGTTTCTTTGGTGTGACGATAAATCTGCCGTTTTCCGAAACAACGGACTCGATTTCATGATTTTCCATCATTGTAACAAATTTATCGTAAGTTATTTCTGTCTGAGTTCCCTTACTGTAACGGCTCATCAGCATATTCACAAAGGCTGTAAAAATCAGCGCAATGATTAAAACCACAACAATCGGTTTGATCTTTTTCATGTCGGGTTTGTTCTTTTTATCTTTATTATCCAAATGTTTACCCTCCTATATATACTCGCACAAAGGTACAAATGTAATTATATGAGTTTCCCATCTTAAAATCAATAAAACATTTCTAAAATATATATGAAAAATCGCCAATTTTAAAGGTTTTTCATAGATAATGCGATTCTTTTTTTCTTCACATCCACGCTTAATACCTTCACTTCCACCACATCTCCGATGGAAACAACATCCAGCGGATGCTTCACATAACGGTCAGCCAGCTGAGAGATGTGTACCAGCCCATCCTGGTGTACGCCGATGTCCACAAATGCCCCGAAATCGATGACATTCCTCACCGTTCCGGTTAAGATCATGCCTTCCTTCAGGTCTTCCATGGTCATGACATCCTTGCGAAGCAGCGGTTTTGGCATATCGCTTCGTGGGTCTCTGCCTGGCTTTTCCAGTTCGCTGAGCATATCGGCCAATGTCTCTGCCCCGATTCCAAGCTTTTCGGCCATGGCTTTTTTGTCTCTCACTTTTTTAGAGATACCAGCAAAGCCCTGTTCGGACAGTGCTTTTTGATCATATCCAAGCTCTTTTAACAGTTCTTCTGCTGCCTTATAGGATTCCGGATGAACTGCAGTGGCATCAAGTGGCTGTTTGCCGCCTCGAATTCGTAAAAATCCTGCGCACTGTTCAAAGGCCTTAGGGCCAAGCTTGGCAACCTTAAGGAGTTCCCGGCGAGTTTTGAAGGAACCCTGCTCTTCGCGGTAGAGAATAATATTCTTGGCAATGGTCTTGTTGATGCCAGATACGTACTCTAAAAGGGAAGCAGATGCAGTGTTGAGATCCACACCTACACGGTTTACAGTGTCTTCCACCACACCTGACAAGGCACCTTCTAACTTCTTCTGGTTCATATCATGCTGATACTGGCCCACGCCGATGGCTTTTGGCTCAATCTTTACAAGCTCAGCCAGCGGATCCTGGACACGTCTTGCGATGGAGGCAGCGCTTCTCTGGCCCACATCAAAGTTCGGAAATTCTTCCTGGGCAAGCTTGCTTGCGGAACAGACAGACGCGCCAGCTTCATTGGTAATGATATAAGAAACGGGAATCTTGGCTTCAGAAAGCATCTCGGCAACAATAGCCTCAGATTCACGGGAAGCCGTACCATTGCCGATGGAAATCAGGGTGATTCCATACTTTTTGATCATGGCTTTCACTGTCTTTTTCGCCTGTTCCACTTTATTCTGTGGCGCAGTTGGATAAACCACAACAGTATCTAATACTTTTCCTGTGGTGTCCACAACGGCCAGCTTACAGCCGGTACGGAGAGCCGGGTCCCAGCCAAGAACCACATGTCCTGTAATCGGTGGCTGTAACAGAAGCTGTTCCAAGTTCTTTCCAAACACCCTGATGGCCTCATCCTCTGCTTTTTCTGTCAGTTCAGAGCGGATCTCGCGTTCCACTGCAGGAAAGATCAGTCTCTTATAGGCATCCTCACAGGCTGCTGCCAGATACCCTTCCGTAGATGCATTGTTGCCACGAATGATCTTGCGTTTTAAGTAGGAAAGAATCTTTTCTTCTTCCACAGAAACCTTCACTGTAAGGATTTTCTCTTTTTCGCCACGGTTTAAGGCAAGAATACGATATCCGGGAATTTTGTTGATTCTCTCCTGGAAGTCATAGTACATCTCGTATACAGAATCCTCTGTGCCTGATTTCTTCTCAGATAGGATCAGGCCGTTTCGGAAAGTGAAATCACGGATATAGCGACGGTACTCTGCCTCGTCAGCCACATTCTCCGCGATAATATCAGATGCACCTGCGATGGCTTCAGCTACGGTTTTCACTTCATCGGAAAGGTAGGCTTTCGCTTCCTCCTCCATGGATTTCTTCGTCATCTGCAGTGTCATAATGTTGGCCAGGCCCTCTAATCCCTTTTCGCGGGCAATCATGGCTCTGGTTCTTCTTTTTTGTTTGTAAGGGCGGTATAAGTCTTCTAAGACAACCATGGTATCTGCTGCCTCAATCTGCTTCTTTAAATCTGCACTTAATTTGCCCTGGGATTCGATGGATTTTAAGACTGTTTCCTTACGGGACTCCAGATTGCGGTAGTAAGTCAGACGTTCATCCAGATTTCGAAGCACCTCATCATTCAATGACCCTGTTACTTCTTTTCGATAACGGGCAATGAATGGAATGGTGCAGCCCTCATCCATCAGTTTAATGGCAGCTTCAATCTGAGAGACTCTGACGCCCAGCTCTTCGCTTAATTTTTGATTGATATCCATAATTTATATCTTCCTTTATCCTTATTTTCTTTTTCACGATGAAACAATGAAAAACCGGCCAGAACAGCCGGTTTTTCTCATATTTAAAGTTTTAAAAATATCTCTTTTTCTTCTTCATGATACTGACGGTAGGTTACCCCTGCCATATCGAACATCATCTTGGAAGCTTTGGTGCCTGGAGTGTCTGCATATTTGTCAGAGAAGTAAACCACTTCTTTGATGCCCTTCTGGATGATGGCTTTCGCACATTCATTGCAAGGGAATAAGGTTACGTAGCAGATGGAATCACGAAGACTTCCGCCACTGTAATTTAAGATTGCATTGAACTCTGCATGGCACACAAACATATACTTTGTTTCTAATGGATCATCGCCCTCACGGCCCCATGGCATATCGTCGTCGTCACAGCCAATTGGCATGCCATTATAACCCATAGATAAGATCTTATGATCTCTGTTTACGATACATGCACCGACCTGTGTGCTTGGATCCTTGCTTCGCATGGCAGCAAGCTGTGCCACACCCATGAAATACTGATCCCATGTAATATAATCTTCTCGTTTACCAGCCATCAAAATGACCTCCACCAGAAATTATTCTTCAACAGCTGCTTCTTCTGCATCAATGCCTAATGCAGCTAATCTTGCAGCTTCTTTTTCAATTAATACATTGTATAATTCTTCGTAACGAACTTTGGATGCATTCCAGGAGAAGTCTTTGTTCATGCCACGTTCTACTAATTCGTTCCAGCCCTTCTTATAGCGGTAGAATAAGTCTTTTGCAGCGTTCACAGCATCTAACATTTCGTTCGCATCGTAGTTTGTGAAGGAGAAACCGTCACCCTTCTTGTTTTCTGGTCCGTAAGGGATGATTGTATCTGCTAAACCACCAGTTTTACGTACGATTGGAGCTGTACCGTAACGGAAGGAGATTAACTGAGTTAATCCACAAGGTTCGAAACGGGATGGCATTAAGAATGCATCTGCTGCAGCATATAACTTACGAGCTAATTTATCAGAGTAGAGGATATTGGCAGAAACATTCTCTGGATACATCTTCTGGTAATGTAAGAACATTGCTTCGTACTGTTCGGAGCCTGTACCTACAATAACGAACTGTGTATTTTCATCAACGATGCCGTCCATAACTTCTTCGATTAAGTCAAGACCCTTCTGGTCTGTGAGACGGGATACCAAACCGATCATGAACTTGCTCTTATCTTCTGGAAGACCTAATTCCTTCTGTAAAGCAAGCTTGTTCTTTAACATCTCTTTACGGAAGTTATCTTTGCTAAATGGATTGAAGATTGCAGGGTCATTCATTGGATCGTAGGAATCATAGTCGATACCATTCACGATACCGGATAATTCATGTGCTCTTGCATTCAGGATACCCTGAAGACCTTCGCCATATTCAAATGTCTTGATTTCTTCTGCGTATGTATCGGAAACAGTTGTGATTAAATCAGCGTATACAAGGCCACCCTTTAACATGTTACCATTGTTATAGAATTCTAACTTGTCACTTGTGAACATGTCATTGCCTAAGCCTGTGATTGCTTTCATAGTAGGCACATCATAGATACCCTGGAATCTTAAGTTATGGATTGTCATGATTGTCTTGATTCCGTGGTAGAATGGGTTAGCCTGGAATTCATTATTCAGATATACAGGGATTAAACCTGTCTGCCAGTCGTGGCAGTGGATTACATCTGGTTTGAAATCAATGATTGGAAGGATAGATAATACTGCTTTAGAGAAGAAGCAGAACTTTTCGATATCCCATTTCATATCGGATGTATAAGGTGTGGAACCGCCAAAGTACATTAAGTTGTCGATGAAGTAGTACTTGATGCCGTCCATCTCATATTCCATGATACCAACATGAACATTGGAATTCACGCTGCCCTGGCTGGTAAAGAAATGTGTTACGTATTTGAATTCTTTGCGGTATTTTTCAGGAATACATTCATAGTTAGGGATTACAACACGAACATCCCATTCATTCTGATCAAATTCCTTTGGTAATGCACCACAAACGTCTGCAAGTCCACCTGTCTTGATAAAAGGCACGCATTCAGATGCAGCAAATAAAATCTTTTTCATTTATAATCTCCTCCTGAGCATTTTATAAACTGTGTATATATATTTCGTCCTAATCATAATAATTATATCAAAACGCCCACTATTTGTAAAATTCTTTCGCTTCCTCCACATACAAATCAGCATTCCACTGATTGTGTGTGACAGCCTCTTCCAGAAGGGCTTTTACTGGTTTTGCAGGTCGGCCAAATGCCATCATGCCGTCTGGAATCACAGTGCCTCCTGTGACTAAGGATCCTGCTCCAATGAGGCAGTTTTTCCCGATTTTAGCCCCATTTAAGACGATGCTTCCCATGCCGATGATGGTATTATCTCCCACCTCACAGCTGTGAAGCAGTGCCATATGTCCTACCGTCACCCCTTCTCCAAGCACCATAGGTTCGCCCGGATCCACGTGAAGGACGCATCCATCCTGAATGTTAGTGCGATTGCCGATGGTGATGCTGTATCCATCTTCCTGTTCCTTGTGGGCCAATCCTCGTACAACAGCGTGATACCACACGCTTGCCTCTTCACCCACATATACGTCGCCTACCACGTCTGCGTCATGTGCAATTTTCGCGCTTCCTGCAATGACTGCCTTTGCTAATTCACTCATCTAACAATCCCCTTTCCCGAATCTCCTGTGCAAATGTCTCTGCCGTCCGTTCCAGAAACTGGCAAAGACGTTCTTTGGAGAAGACTCTGATGTCATCTTCCTTGCTGCGGTCGCAGCGACCCATGATCCAGCGAAGCTCTTTTAACACCACTGCCAGGTCTTCCTTGTTGACTTCCCCAATGGGGCAATCCGGAATCTCCCAATAGTTCTTCTCTAAATCCACATCATATTCCTCCACGAAGAAATTATTGAGCTTGGAATAGTCTCCATAATAATATTCTCCGGAGAAGAAGGTGTCGCGGTCGATGCGCAGCCCGTTCTTCTTGATTTCTGCCTTTGTAATGTTCTCTTTTTTGGTCTGTGGCACGCCTGCATCATCATAGAATGCCACCATGTCGAGCCAGTAGTCATGGACAAACCGCTCATCTAAAAACAGATGAGCATAGTACCCAAGCACCACCGGATTCTTCAGTTGGTCTTCGTAGCGTTCCAGAAACAGATCAAGATCCGGCGCGATGGCCATATCCTCCAACGTATCCGGATTCCAGAAGTGGCTGGTTACCTTGGCTCTCTTCTTTTTTGTGTCGGGAAGCAGATTCCCCGCCATAAATTGTACTTTCCAGTCCTCATCCGCATCTGGACAAAGACGATCTATAATCAGATTAGCCTCTGACATATGCATAATATATCCCGGCATAATTTATTCCCCTTTTATCACTAAATGTACCATATTTGATAAGAATATCTATTATAAAATATCTGTAAGCTCCCTAAGATTTGTGATCACATGGGTGAGCATCGGTTCCAAATCCTTAGTTGGCTGGGTCTGATCCGGTACCATCACTACCTTCGTGCCGGCACGATAAGCCGCCAGGATGCCATTGGGTGCATCCTCCACTGCCATAGCCTCTGATGGATCCACGCCAAGCCTTTCGCAGGCATAGAGATAGACATCCGGGCATGGTTTTCCGTGTGCTAGCTCCGTTGCACAGATGATCATATTTTCATCAAAACACTCCCATATTCCTGCTTTGCTAAGATAAGACTTTGTTCTTTCAAAATCCCCTGCTGTTGCGATTCCGATTTTATACCCTTTGCCTTTTAAATAAGCGATGGTTTCTTCCACCCCCGGTTTCGCTTCAATTCCATGTTCTTCTATATAAATATCCATAAGTTTTTTTCTCGTGGCACGAATTTCATCCAATGGAAAGCTTTCTCCAAAGATTTCTTCCATCTGCTCCTTTGCAAATGCTCTTGCAAGGGAGCGAAGCATCAATGCATGCTCTTTCTGAAACTCTGTTACCCCACACATATGGGCCGCTTCCTGCCACGCTGGAACAAATATTTTTTCTGTATCTAAGATGGTTCCATCCATATCAAAAATAACTGCTTTGATCATTGTTTACCTTCCTTTTTTTAAGTATATGCTACCCATTATAGCTTGAAATTGGCATTTCGTGAAGTTATATAGGTATTCCCTATTGCCAGCCATATGTTTTCTGTATTATCCTATAACTACAAATCATGTTACCATATATCTACACAAGAGCGAAACACAGATACATGGAGGCGAGAGGCATGATTACATTTTTAGCAGGGAATATTACAGAAAATGAATGGACGCCATCTCTATTCAGACATCACAGTCTGTGACAGCATCGGCCACGAATCCATCGCAATTCCGGATTATTCCTATGTGATTGCGAAGGATGGTGTGGAATCTGTGAGAGGTCCATGGGGATATTATCAGGAGGGATTCTTCTGCGATCCATATACTGGTCCACAGGTAGCAGCCGCTTAAGAAAGAAAAGAGACGAATATGACATTTCAACAGTTGAATTATGCGATTACCATCGCAGAAAAAGGCTCCATGAACGAAGCCTCAAGAAAGTTATATATTTCCCAGCCAACCCTTTCAGAAAGCATCAGGGAGCTGGAATCCGAAATTGGCATTCAGTTATTCATCCGCTCCAACCGCGGTGTCACCGTCACACCGGAAGGCGAGGAATTCCTGGCAAATGCCCGACAGCTTGCCAGCCAGTTTCGAAATTTGGAAGAGCTTTATATAGAAAAAAAGAAAAAACAGATCTTCAGTGTGTCCATGCAGCATTACACCTTTGCCGTGAAGGCATTCATCGACACAGTGAAGTCTTTTGGCATTGACAGTTTTGATTTTTCCGTCCAGGAAACAACGACCTACGATGTCATCATGAACGTGAAAAATCTCCGCAGTGAGTTAGGGGTCATCTACCTCAACGAATTCAACAAAAGCGGGCTGTTAAAGCTCCTTTCCCAGCATGGGTTAGAATTCATCCCCCTCTTTACCTGCGATATCTACGTCTATCTCTGGTCCGGTCATCCGTTAGCAAAGAAAGACAGCATCACTTTAGCTGATTTAGAGGCTTACCCTTGTCTCTCCTTTGATCAGGGCCGCAACGCCACCCCGTTCTTAGCAGAAGAGATGTTAAGTGAGATGGAACACACCCGTCTCATTCGTGCCAACGACCGTGCAACCATGTTAAATCTGATGCACGGACTCAATGCATATACCTTATGCTCCGGTATCATCTGCGAGGACTTAAACGGCGACAACTATTTGGCCATTCCTCTTGCAGAGAATGAATCCATGACCATTGGCTATATCAAGCGCCGCGGGGTGAAATTAAGTAAAATCGGACAGGTATATGTGGACGAATTAAAGGAATATGAACATAAGGTAATCCGCGCTTAGGCGCCCTGGAATTATGGTACCTTATCGTTTTTTCAGGAATCGATCCTTCAGTTTCATATATCTTACTTTGATAAAATTCCATTTATTTTCCATCTCTTGAGGCTTGATTCCATATTCCTCTAAGAGAGACTGATCTTCCATCATGGCAAAGCAGTCATAGGCTTTATAGACCTTTCCGGCCATCATGTAGGCCTGGCCTTCCATGAACAGATAGAGATCATAATCACTTTTTTCATAGGCGGTGTGAAGATGTGCCGCACCGTCCTCCATATGACCTTTACTCACCAGTAACAGTCCCTTTAAGGCAATCAGATCAGAGGCTTCCGGCTCTAATTTCAGTGCCTTATTGATCTGTTTTAATCCTTCTTTGACAAATCCTAAATGGTAGCAGGCCAGGGCCTGATAGTAATATCCATCTGGATTTTTCATTTCTCTGGCACTCAGCCTTTTGGCATAGGCTTCCAATGTCTTCAGATCGCGGATATCCTGACATTCTCCCTCCACCACAAGGCTGGCCCATCTCTCACAGGCCTCTCTGCAGGCTTTCTTATCCCGCAGCACTTTGGCAACAGTGTGGACACCGGCATTGTGATATCGCATCATCTGATTTTGTCCGGAATAGCCCTTCATATATCGATCAAGCACCCCATATCTGGCATCTTCCTCTTCAATTACCTCATACATCTGCTCTCCTGCAAACCAGTGCAGGGTCAGATTTTGTGCTTCTTCCGGCACCCAGACAGCATCGGAAGCATAGGCTTTTGCATTCCCCTCCAAGAACAGGGATGGAGTGTGCATCTTCGCGGACACCTCGGCTTTCTGATACCAGCCAATCACCGTTGCAAGCTCATTAGCCACAAAGGCAAATGCTACCGGCACGTCTAACAGCGCCTCCGTATTCACAGCTGCCTCATAAAAGCTTGTCATATCGATGACTGTCTCATCGGGATTGGTTCTGGATCTGGTGCAGGCATAGCAATAGCCGTTGTAGTCGAAAAATTCATTGAATGCCAGACTGTGTTCATCTTCTATTTTAATCAGCAGAATTGCCATAAGAATCTCCTTTAAGAAAAAAACGCACTGGAAAAATCCCAGTGCGTTTGATTGTTAAGAGTAAAGAATTGAAAATTACAATTATTTAACTGTAACTTTAGCTCCAACGTCTTCAAGTTTTTTCTTGATTTCTTCAGCTTCTTCTTTAGATACAGCTTCTTTGATAACTTTTGGAGCACCATCAACAACAGCTTTAGCTTCTTTTAAGCCTAAACCTGTGATTGCACGTACTTCTTTGATAACTTTAACTTTAGCGCCGCCTACTTCTGTTAATTCAACGTCGAATTCTGTTTTTTCTTCAGCTGCTTCTGCAGGACCTGCTGCTACTACAACACCTGCTGCTGCGGATACGCCAAATTCTTCTTCACATGCTTTAACTAATTCGTTTAATTCTAATACTGTTAAACCTTTAATAACTTCAATGATTTCCTGAATTGTCATTGTTATTTTCCTCCATAAAATAAATATTTGTTTTTGTTTGAATCAAAACTGATTCGGATAAATTTTGAATTAAAAATTATTCAGCTGCTTCTTCTCCACCTTCTGGATCTGCAATCTGTTTGATTACACGAGCGAAGTTTGTGATTGGAGACTGTAAGCTTCCAAGTAATTTGGAAAGTAATTCTTCTCTTCCAGGGATTGTTGCGATAACCTGGATACCATCTTTGTCGTAGTATGTACCTTCAACTACGCCAGATTTTAATTCGAAAGGTTTTACTGTCTTTGCATATTTTGCTGCAATTCGAGCTGGAGCTGTTGCATCTTCTTTAGCGATTGCGATAGCTGTTGGACCTTCTAAATCAGCTGTTAATGGTTCGAATTCTGTTCCCTGAACTGCAAAACGGATCATAGTATTCTTATATACTTTGTATACGATACCAGCTTCACGAAATTCTTTACGTAATTTAGTATCGTCTTCTACTGTAATACCACGGTACTGGATTAATACAGCGGAAGCAGCTCCGTCTAAAAGTCCTTTGATTTCTTCAACGATAGGCTGTTTTAATTCTACTTTTGCCATTAATGGTGCACCTCCTTGTAAATTTTTGAGTATGCCGCCTGCTTTGGATAATAAAAAAACTCCCTGCTAAACCTAGACAGAGAGTGACATTAATCATCTTAAAACTTAATATCCTCGGTAGGTTGATCTACGTTACGCTTACGCACCTACTGTCTTCGGCAGTCTTACCAAACAAGATTAACATTCATTCAATATATTGTCAAGCATTTTTTATTATTTTTTCAACAAATAATCTTGTCCTGCTATGAAAAGAAAAACGAAAAAAGGACCGCTACATGCCCTGTAGCGGTCCAACGTTTATCATACTTTTATTAAGCTAATAATTAACCTAATTTAGCTGTATTTAATTTGATACCAGGGCCCATTGTAGAAGAGATTGTTACACTTCTTAAGTACTGGCCTTTTGCAGCTGCTGGTCTAGCTTTAATAATTGCATTAATTAAAGTCTGGAAGTTGTCATTTAATTTATCTTCTGTGAAAGAAGCTTTACCAATTGGCACGTGGATAATGTTTGTTTTGTCAAGTCTGTATTCGATCTTACCAGCTTTGATATCTTTGATTGCTTTTGTAACATCCATTGTTACTGTACCAGCTTTAGGGTTTGGCATTAAGCCTTTAGGTCCGAGGATACGTCCTAAACGACCAACGATACCCATCATATCTGGTGTAGCTACAACTACGTCAAAGTCTAACCATCCATCTTTCTGGATTCTTGGTAATAATTCTTCAGCTCCTACGTAATCTGCGCCAGCTGCTTCAGCTTCATCAGCTTTAGGTCCTTTAGCGAATACTAAAACTTTAACAGTTTTACCAGTACCGTGTGGTAATACAACAGCACCACGAACCTGCTGGTCTGCATGACGTCCATCAACGCCTAAGCGGATGTGAGCTTCGATTGTTTCATCAAATTTTGCACTTGCTGCTTTTTTTACTAAATCAATTGCATCTGCAACTTCATAAGTAGTTGTTCTATCAACTAATTTGAGTGCTTCAGCATATCTTTTACCTTTTTTCATTTTAAAATTCCTCCTGTGGTATTATCGGGAGCGACCCTCCCACCATTTATCTGCTATTCAATATCTCTAATTATTCTTCTACTGTAACGCCCATGCTTCGTGCTGTACCAGCGATCATGCTCATAGCAGCTTCTAAGCTTCCTGCGTTTAAGTCTGGCATTTTTAATTCAGCGATTTTCTGAATGTCTGCCTTAGAAATAGTAGCAACTTTTACTCTGTTTGGTGTACCAGATCCGGACTGGATGTTACAAGCTTTTTTGATTAATACTGGAGCTGGTGGAGTTTTTGTAATAAAGCTGAAAGATCTGTCAGCGTAAACTGTGATTACAACTGGGATGATCATTCCTGCCTGATCAGCTGTTCTAGCATTAAAATCTTTTGTAAACTGAACGATGTTTACACCGTGCTGTCCGAGTGCTGGACCTACCGGTGGAGCTGGTGTTGCCTTGCCTGCTGGAATCTGTAATTTAATATAACCTGTTACTTTCTTCGCCATGATAGCGCACCTCCTGATTATTGTGGTATAGCGGGGATTCTACCCTCCCACTGCCTGCATACGTTCACGCTTTTCGTCTGCAGACAATTCTATTAGTTACTTTTCTTAATATCTAAGAATCCAATTTCAACAGAAGTAGCTCTTCCAAACATTTCAACTTCGATTTCGATTGTCTGTTTATGTTTGTTGATGCTCTTAACTGTACTTACTGCACCTTCCATAGGACCGGAGATTACAGTGATTTCATCACCGACTTCCACGTCAATGGTAACTTCCTGTTCATTGCTGATGCCCAGGGAGCGCATCTCTGCTTCTGTTAAAGGTACTGGTTTTGATCCTGGACCTACGAATCCTGTTACTCCTCGTGTGTTACGAACAACATACCATGTATCGTCGTCCATAATCATGTTGATGAGCACATATCCAGGAAACAGTTTTCTGGTGACCTGTTTTTTGACGCCATTCTTGATTTCTGTTGCTTCCTCAAGTGGAACACGAACTTCCAGGATTTTGTCCTGTAATTTTCTGTTTTCAATTGCCTTTTCAAGATTGGCCTTCACTTTATTTTCATAACTTGAATAAGTATGAACTACATACCAATTTGTTTCTGCCATTTGATCACCTTTGCCTTCTAACCAATGAGTAATTTAATGCCATACTGAAGTACCATATCAAATAAAGCAATAATTACTCCAAGACATATTGTTGAAGTTACAACTGTAATTGTGTCTTTGTAGATCTTCTCTTGTGTTGGCCAAATAATCTTGTGAAATTCAGCTTTTACGCCCTTACACCATTTTGTAATGCGTGTGCCAATTCCAGGATTCTTAGCATTCTTTGTTTTCTTAGGTTCTGCCATTTCTTCACCTCATTAACAAAAAAGAGAATTACTTTGTTTCTTTGTGCATTGTATGTTTTTTGCAAAATCTACAATATTTCTTTGTTTCCATTCTTTCAGAATGTACACGCTTGTCCTTTTTAGTAGTATAGTTACGCTGTTTACATTCTGTACATGCCAATGTGATTCTTGTACGCACAACTTCCACCTCCATTTACTTAAATTTAAATTTCTGGTCTTATTTTTGGGCATAAAAAAAAGACCTCTTCCATGCTAAAATATAGCTATAATAATATAGCATACATGAAACAATAGAGTCAACTCATTTCGAAAAGTTTTTTTAATAGAACAATTCGATGGAGTTCTTCCCACAGATTCGGTCTTTTTCTACTTAAATATCATATTCTCCTCTAATACTCTTTTTCTTTCATAATCCTCAGGCTCCAGGCATATCCTGCTGCCATGATCGCCAGTCCAACGATGGTAAATGTTACTGCCATAACCGGGCCGGATACCTGATCAAGCTTCTGTGCAAATGTCGGTGCGCCTTTCATCATTTTACCAAAAAGCATGCCAACTGCAAAGACCAATCCTGCTAATACCACCAAGATGGTACGGCTTCTCTCTGTGCCAAACTTGATTTCAATCGGAAGCATAGCACCAAAGATTGCCATAAACAGTGGCAGCTGGGAATAAAGCTCCGCTGGCTCACTGATGAGCGGTGACATTTGCCCTCTGATGATGGCAATTCCACAGGAGATGATGATGGAGCAAATCCAGCCGATCACAACTGCTGCTTCAACGAACAGATATTTCTCCTTCACATAGTCCTTCTTTGTAATCGGAAGAGTCAGCAGAAATGGCATACAATTATCAAAATCATCATAGCTTAATGTTCCAATGGCGAAGATACCAAGGAGCATGGTACCATAACCAGATAAAAAGACGGCGTCCATGGAAGCACCCATGATCAGCATGATCACAATAAAAATAAGAAATGTCTGTTTTCTTGATGTAATCAACCGAATATCTTTGGTCAGTAATCCTTTCATATTATTTCCCTCCTGTCATCATCAGAATCAGGTCGTCAATGCCGCTCTTCTCAATGACGATACCTGGATAATTGTCCTTGTAATACTGCATCTCATTGGTCAGGCAGGTATAACCATATGGTTCTTTCTTCATCTTTAAGATGTATCTGTCATCTAAGCTGCGGTACATCTCTTCATCCACCTTCAGGATACCGTACTGAGAGAGAATCACGTCGGTTTCTTCCTTCAGGATCACTGTACCCTTGTGGAGCAGGTAGATCTCATCACAGATGCCTTCTAAATCTGTTGCGATATGGGAAGTAATCAGGATGCTTCTGTCCTCATTCTCTTCCATATAATCTCTCAAAATATCTAAAATCTCGATTCTTGCCTCCACATCAAGGCCTGCAGTCGGTTCATCCATAATAAGCAGGTCTGCATCGTGGCTCAATGCCACTAATACGCGAAGCTTTGCTTTCATACCTGTGGAAAATTCCTTGATCTTTTTACGTTCCGGAAGGCCATGCTCCCTGCAGGTTCTGATAAAATCCTGTTCGCTGCAGTCTTGATAAAGCTTATCTAAAATCTTTGCTACATCTGTCACTGTCAGATAAGTACTAAATCCGGAATCAGAAAGTGCCACACCGACTCTTTCCTTATCTGCACCTGTCAGGTCCTCCACTGCCTTGCCAAACACGGTAACGTTCCCTGCGTCAGGATTGATCAGGCCTAAGATTGCCTTAATCGTAGTACTCTTACCTGCACCATTCTTCCCTACCAGGCCAACGATCTGTCCATCCGGGATTTCCATAGATATATTCAGTTGATAGTCTCCATAGTGTTTTACCACTTTATTTACAGATACCATAACTATTCCTCCAATAAAATGTCCACGATCTCGCGAATCTCCTCATCGGTCATACCAGCTTCTCTGGCTTTGTCAATCGCCTTCGCGAAATCATCCTCCACTGCCTTACGTCTTGCTTCTGCGGCGTAGGCACGGTCTGTTGGTAATACAAATGTCCCTTTCCCATGAACAGTTTTGACAAATCCTTCTTCGTCTAACTTGTCATAGGCTTTCTTAACAGTGAGCGCGCTGATGCGAAGCTCCTTTGACAATGCTCGTACGGAAGGTAATGCTTCATTCTCCTGTAAGCTTCCTTCAATGATGTCTTTCTTAATCTGGTCCACCAACTGTTCATAAATTGGAATCATGGATGAGTTATTTATTATAATATGCATATTCTTTCACTCCTTATCGTTATAAACAGTATATAACAGTATATAACTGTTGTCAACTGTTATATACTGTTATATGCCAATTTTTTGTTTTCACTATCCATAAATGACGAAAAGATGTTACAATAGCTTCAGGTGAACACGATTCACACCTATTGCAGATTTATATGAAGTTATATAGAAAGGGGTATACTATGGATTCTATTTTTGTTAGTCCAGGAAGATATATTCAAGGAAAAAATACATTAAAAAATCTTGGTTTTTATGCGGAAAAGCTTGGGAAAAAACCATTTATTTTAGTCAGCGAAGGTGGCATGAAGCGAATTGGCGACATGCTCCTTGATTCCTGTAAGGAAAAGGGGCTTGACGCCACAGCAGAGATATTTGCCGGAGAAAGCACAAGAAATGAAGTATTACGATTAGCAGCACTGATGGAAGAGATGGAAAGTGACCTTGTCATCGGTGTCGGCGGCGGAAAGGTAACCGATACTGCGAAAATGGCAGCGGTTGAGAGAAATCTTCCAGTCATCATCTGTCCAACCATCGCAGCAACCGACGGTCCAACTGCAGGACGTGCCGTACTCTATTCTGAAGAACATGTCTCTCTTCAGACACTGCAGCTACCAGCCAGCCCAAATGTGGTTCTGGTGGATACAGAAGTCATCGCGAAGGCACCTGCAAGATTATTAGTTTCCGGAATGGGTGACGCACTTGCTACCTATTTTGAGACAAGCACCTGCGTGGTAACCAACCACCCGGCACCAAATGGCGGACTTTCTACATTAGCCGGCCGCGCACTGGCAAAAGCATGCTTTGACACCTTAATGTCCGACGGTGTACAGGCATCCATTGACATGCAGGATCATATCTGCAGTGAAGCAGTGGAACACATCATCGAAACCAACACCTTATTATCCGGTCTTGGATTTGAGAGCGGTGGTCTTGGTGCTGCCCACGCCATCAACAAAGGCCTTACTTATGTAAGAGAATGTGACGCCCTCTATCATGGCGAAAAGGTTGCTTATGGTACACTTGCTCAGATTCTCATCGAGGAACAGGATGAAGCTTTGATTGATCAGGTATTTACCTTCTGTGCGAAAGTTGGTCTTCCAGTTTGCTTTGCAGATCTTGGAATCGAAGGCATTGAAGAAGAAAAGCTCTGGAAGGCTGCAGAAGTGGCTGCCGATCCGAAGGGTCATGCCAAGAACGAACCTGTGAAGGTAACAAAAGAGATGGTATTCGACGCATTTGCTCGTGTTGATGCAAGAGGCCGTGAAACAAAGAAAAAATTAGGATTATAGATGATAATAGATCAAAAAAGAAGCTGGGCGTCTCGTCCAGCTTCTTTCTATTCTTACGTTTGTTTTTATTTAAGTTAATGGTTTGCCTGTACTATCCTTGTACACTCTGAAAAACTTAACATTGTGACCATATTTATTAGGTTGAATGGTTCGATTCTTTGCTGCGTAGGTTTTGCTACCGTCGTTCCACTTCCAGTTCTGTTCAATCAGAACAACTTTATAAGTGCCATTGGCCAGTTCTGTTGATTTCTTTACGATTGCCCAATGTCCGTTTCCTTTGCTATTGGTCTGATAGTAGATATCCCCAACTCTTGGACTCTTGATCTTCTTTGCGGTATAACCGTTTCCAGCATTCGGTGTCGCCCCAGTAACTAAATTACTGATGGTTACTGAATAATTAGCCTTGTAAAAATTCTTCACATACTGTGCACAGCAGTAAGTACCTGTGTTGGTATTACCTGTTCCCGGACGATATTTCGCCTTTACCCCTTTATAGGTATCTACTACCTGAGGATCCTCGGTAATTCTCACCTTTGTGTAGCTCTGTCCTGCTGCTGCATCGTGTACTTCTGCTTCTGCCGCTGCTCCAATGACCTCTGCGTAGGTACTCACTCCTGAATAAGAGATACCTGTCAGCATCAATGCAAAAATGAATAGATAGGCAACTGCTTTTTTTGTGATAGACTTGATTTTTTTCATGTTCATTCCTCCTGTAAGTGCTTTTGTTTTACTTGTTGACTTTATTATAGAGGAGAAACTGAACGCAAAATCAATTCTGTCATATCCACAAAACTGCTTGTTAGATTTAACGTGATTTACGTTTTATTTTACTGAAATATGCCAAATATGACACTTGGCACTCCAAAAATTACATGGATTTTCTTTCTGCAATTTCTGCCATCTTGGCATCATTGAGTCTGGTATCACCTTTTACTCTGGAATAGGAAAGATATCCATTCATACGGTCGATCTTGGTCAGGTTTTTGCTGCCACACTTTGGACATACATCCATATTCAGCTCTTCGTGACCACAGTCATCACAGTAAGCAAGGGATAAGTTCACACCTTCATAGAATCCCTTATCCATTGCACGACGAACCAGGGAGCGGATTGCTTCTTTATTATAGTCGATTGGATACTTCACATACTGGATTTTGCCGCCATTGCTCAGATCCCAGAATCGGCCTTCTAAATCCTGCTTCTGGATTGGAGAAATATCTTCTGTTACGTGACAATGGAAGCTATTGCTTACATATTCACGGTCAGATACATTCTCAATCACGCCATACTTCTTGCGGAACTGCTTCACCTGTAAACCACAGAGGTTTTCAGCAGGTGTTCCATAGATTGCATATAGATGTCCGTCTTCTTCCTTAAATCTGGTGATTTCTTTATTGATATATTCGAGAACCTCAATGGCAAACTGTCCATCTTCCACAAGAGATTTCTTGTTGTGAAGCTGCTGAAGTTCATTGAGCGCAGTAATACCAAAGGATGCTGTTGCAGATTTTAATAACGGTTTGATCTTATCATGGATACCAAGGTTGCCACCTAAGAATCCGCCTTCGCAATACGCAAGTGGATTGGTGGATGCTTTCATCTCGCCAAGATAATCATAGGTACGGATATGAAGCTGACGGCCAAGATTTAAATAGTAATCAAGCACTTCATAGAAATCCTTGCTTTCCTGTCTTGCCTTCGCATAGATCATAGGCAGATGTAAGCTGACTACCCCAATGTTAAATCTTCCGACAAATACCGGTTTATCCTGATCATCTGCCGGATGGATGCCTCCTCGTTCATACCAAGGAGATAAGAATGCACGACATCCCATCGGACTTACGATTTCGCCATACTGCTTATACATGGAAGCCACATAACCTTCTCCAGTCAGACTTAACCAGTCTGGATACATAGTCTTACTGGAGCACTCGATACCTGCTTCGAATACATCTTCTAATTCCTTGCCAGGTCCGTGTAAGTTTTCATCATATAAGAATACTAATTTAGGGAATAATACCGGCTTTTTATGTCCTTCTCTTCCCTGTCCATTCTTGCGAACTTCCAGCATGATCTTGGTTGCCATCTTTTCAAATGGTTTTGTACCGTTACCAGCAGTCATTGTGATAAATGGATAATCACCACGGCTGGAGGATACGGAGTTAAACTTATATTCTAATCCCTGGAAGCCCTGACGGAATTCGCGTTCCACATCTTTCATGGTTTCTTCTTTCGCGCGTTCGTCGCTTAATCCAAGGTCTGTATAACGCTTGTACATCTTCTCATAGGATTTTTCTGCATATGGGCATAAGATCTTTTCGATGTTTGGTACCGTAAACCCGCCATACTGCTGGCTGGCTGCGCTAAGAACGATATCCCCGATTACATCAAAGGCAACATCTAAAGTCTTTGGCTCATTATACCAGAGGTTCCCCATCTCAAATCCACCGTTCAATACATTCCCTACGTCGAAGAGACAGCAGTTCATGGTATCACGTCTTGCAGACATATCATGTACATAGATATATCCGTCACGGCATGCCTGTAACTCTTCTGTTGTCATAAAGAACTTCTGATACAGGGACTTGTTCAGTTCGTTGAATACCAGGCTTCGCTTTGTAGAAACAAGGGCACTGTCTGTGTTACTGTTCTCCTTGTCACCGATGTACATGATGGACTGGCTCTTCTTATATACATCATCTAACATAGCTACGAAGTCCTGCTTATAGTTACGGTAATCACGGTAACTCTTTGCAACTTCCGGTCTGGTGTTCTCTAAGGCACCTTCTACGATATTATGCATCTCTAAGATATGGATTTCTTCTTTATCAAGCTCCATGGCCTTCTTCTGTACGAATTCACAGATGAAATCTATATCTTCCGGTGTGAATGCCACCATGGCACGGTATGCAGATTTGTTGATTGCAACGATTACCTTCTGCACGTTGAATGCTTCTTTGGTACCATCTTTTTTGACTACTTTGATTTTCTCTAATTCCATTATTTGTCACCCCTTCATGTCTTTCACATATTGTTATGGTAATTCACAATATATTGTGAAAAACAAATCTATAAACTACATTATGTTGTGTTCAAAATGATTATACACTATAATAGCATTAATTGATGGACACTTCAAGGATTGACTTTATTTTTCTATATTTTATACTATGTATAGACATACAATGCACACATTGTTTATATGAATATAGAAAAAGGGGTGTTACCATGAATTATCATAATATCACAAAAGATGATATGTTAAACGGCGACGGTCTCCGTGTTGTATTATGGACGGCCGGCTGTACTCATAAATGCAAAAACTGTCAGAATCCAATTACCTGGGATATTAAAGGCGGGCTCCCATTTGACGAAGCTGCGAAGGAAGAAATCTTCACAGAGCTTGCCAAGGACTATGTGTCTGGATTAACTCTCTCCGGCGGTGATCCGCTCCATCCAGCAAACTGCCAGGCAGTAACAGATCTTTCTGCTCAGGTAAAAGAGTTATTCCCTTCAAAGACAATCTGGCTTTACACTGGATTTGACTGGGATGAGATCAGCACACTTCCGATCCTGTCCTACGTTGACGTCGTTGTTGATGGCAATTATATCGATGAACTCTCCGACACCAAGCTTCACTGGCGCGGCAGCTCCAATCAGCACGTCATCGATGTGAAAAAATCCTTAGAAGAAGGTACTATTGTACTTCACTGTCAGTAGGCGTATAATCAGCACTCCCAAAAGGGAGTGCTTCTTTTTTTATCTCTACACTGATGCTCTGCTTCTTCTGATCCGGGCTTCTGTAACACTGCGTCACCTTCACCTGAAACATCCCCAACAGACGGCTGGTCAAACCATATTCCGCTTTCAGGTCTCCCTCTGATGAAATCTCTTCCGATAACATCCATTCGAAATAGTCTCTCATCTCCCGATTGCTCATAAATCCATAGTTCTGATTCATGCAAAGGGTCTGGTCCACACAGTGGGAAACCACCTCATAGAGGTCAACCTCCCTCACCATGCGGGCAGACAGATTCATATTGATATAAGCTCCGTAGATGATCAGCAGTAGAAAAGAAAATCCTAATACCAGTTGTTTCAAGTCTTATCTCTTATCCCGCTGCACCGGACTGGGCAAAGAACACTGACATAATATTCGTCAGCGCATCCTGCAGCTGCGGCGCAAAGGACTTAGATGCAAAGGCACAAATTGCCAGAACAATAATAACCGTTACAACAACCGATCCATATTCCGCTACAAATTCTCTCAAATTATATCCCCTTTCTTAATACTGAATATCCCACAACAGAATATTCTTTCGTTTCTTTCAAAAATGGCAGTGTGACGTGGTAAGTCAGGATCACCTGTGCCATGGGCTTCCCATCCCTCTCAAACCGTTTGGTAGAAAGTCCATAGTGGGCCCGTCTGGCTTCCTCTTCAAATTTCCTGCAGTTTTCCTCGGCATAATCCGAGTGTTCTAGCATGGACACCACCCTGTGGTGATACTGCTTAGCTGTCCCGACTGTCACAGCCGCAGCATAGACGGAAAATACCAGATTGACCCCGGCCACGATCAGTATCAGGCTGACTGCCATCTCTATCCCAATTCTCATACTCCTTCTCCCTGGATGCATCCTTCTATTCTTAGTGCGTATATCCGGAGATTCCCTGCTTCATGACAAATCCAATCACAGGCAGGCTGACACGGTAACGAAGACTGACGAATGCGTCATCTCCCTCCTTCGCCACATAGATCTCATAGCCCTCCTTTATGCCTCTTTCGCAGACTTTGTCGATGACGTTCTCCCCGCAGTTCCCTTCTTCTAGTGTTTCGATCACTTCCCGGTAGGTATGCCATGCGCGGTAGGTATCCACGCATATGCCATTCATCCCCACCATCAGGGTAAACAGGAATAACAGCAGAGAAAAGCCCGTCAGCACCGAGATCGGCAGCTTCATCTGTTATAACCCGCACAGTCCGGCGATAAAGTACTTCTCTACCACGCCAAAAATCGACATCAGCCTGTAGATTCCGCCAATTATGCCAGTTCCAATCAGAACTGCTGCCACGTATGCACCATATTCATCCAGTAACATCTTCAAATTCTCATCTCCAAAAAAAATCAAAACAACGACAATCCGGCCAGTACACGGTATCCTTCCACAATGGCCAGTGCGACGATAAAGAAAAAGATCGTCTCTCCATACATCTCAAAAAATGTCTTCATAAATTACTCCACAACTGAAACATCACGACAAATAGTACCGACATATCCATCATAATCTTGGCAGTGCCCAAAAACATGGGCATAAAAAAGAGAAATCCATAGGTTCCCAGCTCATCATCATTCTCCAGGCGTTCTGCCCGGTCTGTGAGAATGATATTGCGCTGCATGATTGCGCCCAGCTGAGTCTGGGCATCTTCTGTCCCCGTGTTGGTATAAGCATAGATCATCTTCATGGTGGAATGTACCTCCGGCACCGAAAGCTCCTTTAAAAAGTGATTATATGGCTTTATGGATACCGGATCCTCCATAATCTCTTCTAACAGCCGGTTCATATCCACCTTCATCACCTCCGGCGTATCCGGAAGTGCTTCCAACAGACAGCGGTAAACATTATCTGAAGATAAGCGCAGGGTCATGGTACGGAGCCATCTTGGAAACTGCTTCTCCACTTCCCGCTCCAGGCGCTTCTTCGCCCTTGGATACTGGAGTGGATTGGCTCTCACATGATTCCAGTCTTTCGCCATCTCTTCCTTCTTCATCGCCTTTGTTACGCCAAACCAGCTACCTCGCAGCTTCACCTGAGTGATGATATATAATGAATAGAATAAGAGGTATAAAAGGGTAGATGCCAACTGATATGGTGTACCCGCGAGGGGTGCACGCATAGCATCATTCTGGGTCAGCACGCGAAACAGGATGGTACAAAGGCCAAGAACAGCAAACATACTCAGTTCAATCTTCTTCTGCATCTGTCTGCGTTCCTTCTGGAAGAGATAAACCCTCTCCTTATAAAGCTTCAGATCTTCGATCAGGGTGAATAACGCCCCCTGATACCGTCCGCCGAAGGCCTCCACACGGATAAAGAAATCATGCATGATCTTAAGCCGCTCACAGGGATATCTCTTCTCAAATCTGCGAAACACCCTCTCATAGGACAGGTCTTCCTCAGCGAATACTGCGTCGATCATTCCACTAATCTCCTCATGCAGCTGCCCTTCTGTGGCTTCACAAACCTCCTCCAGGGCAGAAATAATCTTCGGATGCTTGCTAAATGCATACATCATCTGCTCCATATACTCTGTAACCATTGAAAAAAGGGATTGTTCGAACAAATATCGAAACTGTTGAATAATAATGAAGGGAGTCATGATTACAATCGCACCGAGCAGGATGAAGATTCCTCCCATGGCCAGATAATTCAGCTTGCCAAGAAGTATGACCAACAGCATGGAGAGTATCAGCCGAAGCAGATAGCTCTTCAGGGAATAATGGAACCCATATTCCTCGATTCTTGTCGCTAAATGCTTAAAACGAATAGAACGGAATATAGATACCATGCTTCTCAAATTTCTCCCGGAGATTCTCTGGAAGATTGATCAGATTCATCTCATCTTCGTCGCACAAGATACGTACCTGGCCTGTCACCTTGTCAAATGCACCGATCTGGGCGATAAACCGACTATGATCCCGCCTCTGACAGACCATAATGGCTATGTCAAGAAAGCCAAATACGTCTCTTCGAATTCGCTCTGCAGTCAGACTGTCTGCTACCATATTGACAATACGGTCCGGTATCTTGCGCACATCATCGGTATGGACGGTAGTAATACAGTAATGTCCCGTGGTCAGGGATTCCATCAGATGTCTCACTTCATCTCCCCTCGCTTCCGAGAGTAGAATCCAGTCCGGCATCTGTCTCAAACTGGCCTTGATCGCCTGGGTATAGGTAAAATGATTCTCATCTACCTTCAGTTCCACACTGTCCCTGTCTGGATGAATGCTGCTAAAATGGATCTCTAAATTATCTTCAATGGTAATGACACGGTCACGCTCCGGAATATAATTGGTCAGAAATTTCAGTAACTCTGTCTTACCGCTTCCTGTCTGTCCGCAGATGACGATATTCATATGTGCCATGACGCACTGCTTCAGAAAATCCAGTTCCTGCTGGCTGCAATAGCACTGTGATATTAAGTTTTCTTCTTTTAGTCGTTGAATTGGTGGTGATTTTCGAATAGAAATAGATCTACCACTCCTTGCATAGGCCTCATGAATGATAGAAATCCTCAAGCCGTTAGCCTCCGCCTCCAAGAGTGGCATATGCTTGTTGAAATTAAGACTGACAACATTGCTTACGTGGGAAGTAAACTGATTGATAAATGCTGTCTCTAAGAAAATGTCAGGAGAATATCTCCCCTTCGTCAGATGTTCGATCCAGAGCCTCCGCCCATTCCAGTTAATGTCGGTGATTTCCTCGTCCATCACAAAGGGATAAAGGGGACCAAACTGTTCCTCCGATAAATAGTAATTTGTTATATAACCTTCCTCCTTTCTCTTGATATGGTACTATTATACCTATATTGGTAATTACTGTCAATTATAAAAAAGAAAAAATTGCACACCCTAAGGCAGAGTGTGCAATCCTACTTCTATTTCTATTTTATCCTCTTAATTACTGCAACTTTTCAAGTGCGATTCTCATACGCTTTAATCCCTCTTCCAGATTTTCCATGGAGTTTGGATAAGCAATACGAATCGTATTCGGTGCCCAGAAGGCTTTGCCAGGCATGAGAGCGATTTTGGCTTCATTTAACAAATAGTTAGAGAAGTCAACGGAGTCTTTGATGATCATGCCGTCTGCTTCTTTGCCATAGTAGCTGGATACATCAGCCATAACATAGAAGGCGCCGCCTGGTTTGACACAGGAAATACCTGGAATCTGGCTTAAGGTTTCATATACATAATCACGACGACGTTCGAATTCTTCGTGCATTTCTGCGATAAATTCTTTGCCGCTTCGTAATGCTTCCACTGCTGCCCACTGTACAAATGTGGTGGAGTTGGAAGTCATATGGCTCTGCAGTGCAGCAATTCCTTTGGCAACAGGTTTTGGTGCTGCAGTATAGCCTACACGCCATCCAGTCATCGCGTGGGATTTGGATAATCCATTTACCACGATGCTGTGTTCATAGATGTCATCGCCTAAGGATGCCACGCAGACATGGACATTGCCATCGTAGATCAGTGTTTCGTATACTTCGTCAGCAATCACATAAAAATCATGTTCCACAGCAAGATTGCCAAGACGAAGAAGGGACTCTCTGGTGTAGCATGCGCCGGTTGGGTTGTTCGGTGTATCGATGATGATTCCCTTGGTTTTATCTGTCAGAACGCCTTCGATCAGATCAAGATCCAGCTGGAAATATTCATCGGTATCTACCAATACAGGAGTGCCACCTGCTAATTTGATCATCTCCACGTAGCTTACCCAGCATGGAGTAGGCACGATGATCTCATCTCCCGGGTCACAGATTGCCATGAGGGAATTAAAAACCGCCTGTTTTGCCCCTGTGGAGATACAAATCTGATCCGGGTCATAGTGGACCTGGTTGTCTCTTAACAGCTTTTCACAAATCGCTTCCTTCAATGTGGCAACACCGGTTACTGGTGCGTACTTTGTCTTACCTTCATCGAGCGCTTTCTTACATGCCTCTCTGACAATCTCCGGAGTAATAAAATCCGGTTCTCCTACGTTAAAGGAGATAATATCTTCTCCCGCTTCGCGAAGCTTGGCAACACGGTCAAACAATGCGTTGGTTGCGGATGGTTCCATATTTAAAATTCTCTGTGATAACATTCCTATCACTCCTTATCTGTTTATTCTAATTCTACGCATCTCTAAAATGAAATATGGAATATTATACCACAAAAGTTTATTATTATACCACTTTCTTTTATAATAAAAAGACTTATTATAATGAATCAGGGCAAAAAAAGAGACTGTCAAAAGACAGTCCCTTCGTTCGTTCCGTTCAAATTATTGCTGATATTTGTAGAGATAGCAGCCTGTTAAGTTGCGAAGCTTTGTAGTTCCGCTGATGATAGCAGCTTTGCCAACAGTTGGTGCATCCACTTTCTTCAGATACTGTGCTGTAACCTTGCACTTTTCAAGGTCTGCTCTGATTTCGCAGATTTCAAAGACATGATCACCAGAATTATAGTTTTTACCGTCTACAGTAAGTAAATCGCCGCAAGCAAGTTCTTCATTGGTATAAAATTCAATGAATACGCCGTCTTTGTTCTCATGTGCTTTTTTAACTGTCATAATTCCATCCTCCGATCTTATTTATTTCTTCTTTCCGAATTCTTTTGATGTAGCTATATTTTACCATAATTTTCTACAATAAACTATATTTTTTTATTACATTTTTTACTTCCTTTTTAGATAAATGTAACAAAAAAACTGCCATAAGTGAGATTTTGACATCTTACTCATGGCAGTGCGTTTTAGTTGAATATTTTTTCAAATAAGGAGCGGTTGTCCTCTTTTAATGTTCTGCGTTCGAACTTTCTGTCCTGCAGCAGTTTCTTTCTTTTCTTGGACAGATTGTTAAGTCCTTCCACGTAAGTGGAGTAGCAGTCTGCCACACGTTCGATTGGACCATACATCTGAAGCTCGCCGCCTTCTAACCAGATTGCGGTGTCACAGAAGTTACGAACCTGATTTAAGGAGTGGGAAATGAATACGATGGTTTTTCCTTCTTCCTTTAATGCGGTCATTCTCTGCATACATTTCTTTGCAAATGCTCTGTCCCCAACGGATAATGCTTCATCGACGATCAGAATATCCGGATCTAAACATAAGTTAATGGAGAATCCAAGTCTGGATTTCATACCGGAAGAATACTTCTTAACCGGCTGGTATAAGAAATCGCCGATTTCTGCGAATTCAATTACACCTTCGGTAATCTTGTCGATTTCGTGCTTACGGAGCCCAAGAAGTGCTCCCTTTAATTCGATATTTTCAAGACCGGTGAGCTGCATATCGAGACCAGTGTTGATGGCGATGAGCGCCTGTTCCCCATTGACATACATCTGACCTTCATTGGCTTCAGAAATACCTGCAAGAACAGTGGACATGGTAGATTTACCAGATCCGTTGGTTCCTAAAATACCAACTACTTCGCCCTTTGGAATCTCAAAGCTCACGTCGTGTAATGCATAAAAACGTTTCTTGGTTTTTTTCTTGCCCTTTTTGGACTTTAATGTATAGATTTTGGATACATGGTCAAACTTAATAGCGTAATCTTCTGCCATAGCCTTACCTCCTAAATCAAGTCAATGATCATCTTCTTGAATCGGTTCATGAGACAGCTTCCTGACACGAAAAGAACAAGTGTGATCACGATATATGCAATAAACTGGTGTCTGTAAGCCCAGAGGCCCTTGTGATACAGGAACGCATCACGGTATCCGCTTACAATATAGAAAATAGGGTTCGCCTTCATAACGAGTGTAACAGCTGGCCATTCTTTAACACGATCGATGGACCATAAGATTGGTGTCATGTATAATAACAGTCTCATACATGCAAGAATCATCTTACGAACATCTCGTGCTAACATATTCAGTACAGATGTCAGCATACTTAAGGATGTTGCAAAGATAAATGCCAGTGGCAGATACCAGAGAAGCTCCAGCCAGTAGATACATGGGCGGGCACCCTTGGCAATTTCTACAACAATTACAATCAGCAGAATACATACATGATTGAATAACTCCTGCAGACAGACTGTCGCAGGCAGGATACTTACCGGGAACTTCATCTTCGTAACAACATTCTTCCTTGTGTAGATTGCGTTACATCCCTTTGTGATACATGGATTGATATAGAACCATACACACATACCGGCAATCATCCATTCGATATAACCAAATCCGTCAACGCCCTTACGGTTGAAGAGCAGACCGAATACAAACCAATATGTCAAAATCTGAATCAACGGATGTGCAAAGTTCCAGAACACACCCAGGTTGGATTCTCTCATATCACTGAGCAAATCATATTTTGCGATGGAATAAATACGATAAAGATTGTTAAAATTCTCATCCAAAACATACTTTACGCTCTTAATCATAGTTTTGTCCTCCAATGTAGAATCTATATATAGTTTTCCCTGTGTTTGCACACTATAGTACGTTAATTATAATCAAAATGTATTCATTTGTCAAAAAAAGTAGTATACTAATAGGTAATGATTGAGACAATTATAATAGAAAGAAGGGAATATTTATGAATACAGCATTAACAATCGCAGGCAGCGATTCCAGCGGAGGCGCAGGCATCCAGGCCGATATGAAAACCATGATCACCAATGGCGTTTATGCCATGAGTGCCATCACTGCATTAACTGCACAGAACACAACTGGCGTTACCGGCATTATGGAAGTAACACCAGAATTCCTAGAACAGCAGATTGATGCCATCTTCACGGACATTTATCCAGATGCAGTTAAGATTGGTATGGTTTCCTCCAGCGACTTAATCAAGATGATTGCAAAGAAATTACAGGCTTACGAAGCAAAGAACATCGTAGTAGACCCTGTTATGGTGGCAACCAGCGGTTCCAAGTTAATCAGCGACGACGCCATCTCCACCTTAAAGGAATATCTTCTTCCTATGGCAACTGTGCTTACTCCGAACATTCCGGAAGCAGAAGTACTTGCTGACATGGAAGTAAAATCAGCAGACGATATGATCGAAGCTGCAAAGAAGATTTCTGACACCTACCACTGTGCCGTACTTTGCAAGGGCGGCCATCAGCTTAATGATGCCAACGATCTCCTCTACCGTGACGGCGATTACAAGTGGTTCAACGGCAAGCGCATCGACAATCCGAATACCCATGGAACAGGCTGTACCTTATCCTCTGCCATTGCTTCCAACTTAGCTAAGGGATTCGATCTTGACACTTCCGTAGAACGTGCCAAAGCATATATCTCCTCTGCCCTTGCAGCAATGCTTGATCTTGGTCAGGGAAGCGGTCCTATGAATCATGGATTTGATGTGTCCGGAGAATTCGCAAAACATCCTGAGATGTAGGCCGGCTACAGGAATGGATAACAGATACATTTGACAAAAAAACAGCAAAAAAGTGTGCCGAGGCACACTTTTTTTATTACAATCAACCCGAAGGCTGAATCTATTCATATTTAAAGATCACAGCTTCATATGGTTCTAACGCGCAGCTGATGGAGATATCCCTGCCATCGGCTTCGATTTCTTCCACGATAGAGACAGTCTCCCCATCCACAATCTTTAAGCTGTTGAAGATCATGGTGTAGGTCTTGTCGGCCCGTACCCCGACCCGGTAATCCGGATGGGCTTCATCCAGGAAATTGAATACGCAGAGGAAGTTCTCTGACCCATCCCTGGAATGGCGTTCGAAGGAGAATACACCGTGCTCATTGTCATCTGCATTGACCCAGTCAAAACCGGACCAGTCAAGGTCATTGTCATATAACACCGGGTGATCCAGATAAAAATGAATCAGTTCCTTCATATAAGAACGCATATATTTGTGAATGTTCTTGCGAAGACAAGGCCAGTCCAAATCTCTGCTGACAGACCAGTTCTGCTCCTGTCCAAAATCCTGTCCCATAAAGAGAAGCTTCTTGCCCGGATGGCACATCTGATACATATAGATGCCCCGCAGCTGGTTCATGCGCGCTTCTGGCTCGCCACGGAGTCTGCCGTACATGGACGGATTGGCATGGCCGAAATTGTCATGGGAGAAAATCAGCATATGGGCCTCATCGAAGGCATACATCATGCTGTAATTGACTTTATTGTGAAACCGTTTCTCCTTACGAAGCTCGGTGCTCTTCGACAGATATTCTAAGAAATCATGCTCCCAGCCCATATTCCACTTGAAGGTAAAGCCCAGACCGTTCTCATCTGTCATGCCTGGATGGGCGGTGGATTCTTCCGCCACGGTAAATGCACCGCTGCAAAGCTCCTTCACTGCACCATTCATCTTCGTCAAAAACTCTATAGCATCATAATTGTGATTATCCTGATCCTTCATCGGCTGACGTCCAAAATCCAGATGGATCATGGAGTCTACCGCATCCACGCGAAGGCCGTCCATATGGAACACCTTCAGCCAGTAAATCGCATTGGCGATGAGGTAGCTCTGCACCTCACCCTTGCTGTAGTCATACACCTTGGTTCCCCAGATCGGATGATCATCTCTGTCTGCCGGTTCGAACATGTAGCTGCCATCAAAGCGCTTCAATCCATGTCGATCCTTTGAAAAATGTGCCGGCACCCAGTCAAAGATCACACCCACACCGCGACGGTGCAGATAGTTCACCAGATACATCAGATCACGTGGTTTTCCATAACGGGAATTAACTGCATATGGATTGGTCACCTGGTATCCCCAGGAAAAATCATTCTGATAATCTGCAATCCCAATGAGCTCCACATGGGTATAGCCCATGGTTGTCACATAATCCGCCAGTCTCTTTACGTAATCTCGATAATTATAAAATCCTTCCGGATTTCGTTCTCTATTGCCTTTATGTCGCAGCCAGGATCCTAAGTGTACTTCATAGATAAACATCGGTTTTCGGCGAACATCTCCTTCTTCCCGCTGTTTCATCCATTCTTCGTCACTCCAGCGATATGGCTTGACATAATCAATGATGGAAGCTGTTCCAGGTCGTCTCTCCATGCTGAAACAAAAAGGATCCGCCTTGTATTCTTCCCTGCCTTCTTTGGTGAGAATCTGATATTTGAACATCTGTCCTTCCTTGGCCTGAGGAATACGAATCTCCCAGAATCCGGTTCCTTCCACCTTTTCCATTACATTCTCATCGGGATTCCAGCCATTGAACTCCCCGATGACACTTACCTGCTTTGCTTCCGGAGCCCAGACACCAAACTGGGTTCCCACATATCCGTTCTTTGTATATGGATGAGTTCCCAGCTTTTCATATATCTGATAATGTTTGCCTTCGCAAAACATCTTCCAGTCTTTTTTGTTTAAATTCATCCATCTTCTCCTGTGTGATTCTACGATCTGAAATGTTACATTTCTAATGTTACACGTCTATAATAATATTATTATAAAACATTCAGACAATACCTTCAACATAATCGCTCAATTCAGACAAATGTTCCATTCCCATCACAAAACTCCCGGAGGGTTTTATGGTATGGAAACGAAGTTTCTTATGACGCAAAAAATCCCAGGTGACTTTCTGCCACCTGGAATCTGACTGTTCATGATGAAATCGTAATTCTACAATTACTTCTGGTACTTTTCGATGTGTCTCTGGATCAATTCTTTGTCATCAAAGTAGTTGATCTGCATCTGAGCCTTCACATCAGCTAACGTAGCCTGAGCAACTTCTCTCGCTCTCTTACTGCCTTCTTCTAATACCTGATATACATAAGCGATATCCTGTTCGTATTTTGCTCTTCTTTCTCTGATTGGAGCAAGCTCTTTGTTCAGAACCTTGATTAAGAACTTCTTACATTTTACGTCGCCTAAACCGCCACGTTTGTAATGGTCTTTTACTTCCTGTAAGTTCTTATATTCAGGCCAGAATTCTTCGAAGTATTCATCCTTACAGAATGCATCTAAGTAGGTGAATACGCAGTTGCCTTCTACCTTACCTGGATCTTCGATACGGATATGATCTGGGTCTGTGTACATGCTCATAACCTTCTTCTTTAAGGTCTTTGCATCATCGGATAAGTAGATGCAGTTTCCAAGGGATTTACTCATCTTAGCCTTGCCGTCTGTACCTGGAAGTCTTAAGCATGCTGCATTATCTGGAAGTAAGATCTCTGGTTCCACTAATGCTTCTCCGTAAATACGGTTGAAGGAACGAACGATTTCTTTGGTCTGTTCAAGCATTGGTAACTGGTCTTCCCCTACAGGAACGGTTGTTGCCTTGAATGCTGTGATATCAGCAGCCTGAGAAATTGGATATGTGAAGAAGCCTACTGGAATGGAAGCTTCAAAATTACGCATCTGGATTTCAGATTTTACTGTTGGGTTTCTCTGCAGTCTTGCTACAGTAACTAAGTTGGAATAGTAGAATGTTAATTCTGTTAATTCCTGTACGTAGGACTGTACGAATAATGTGGATTTCGCCGGATCTAATCCAACGGATAAGTAGTCAAGTGCTACTTCAATGATGTTCTCACGAACCTTTTCCGGGTTGTCTGCATTGTCTGTTAATGCCTGTGCATCTGCGATCATGATGAAGATGTCATCGAATTCACCGGAGTTCTGTAATTCAACTCTTCGTTTTAAGGAACCTACATAATGTCCTAAATGGAGTTTTCCAGTCGGACGGTCGCCTGTTAAAATAATTTTTTTGCTCATTTTATCCTCCAAAAGTGTCTATCCTATATATTATATGATCTGTAATTATCTTCAGTAGTTATAATCGGTAAATATTATAGCACACGTTTCCCACATTGAAAAGTTAAATGTTTTTTGCGCAGATATCATTGAGGCAGCAGCGGTCGCAGTATGGCTTTGTTCTGGCCGTGCAAATGTCTCTGCCATGGTATACCAGTCTGTGGCAAAAATCGGAGCCCTTCTCAGGCGGTACGATCTTCCATAATGCCATCTCTACTTTCTTCGGATCCTTGATGCCGTCCACTAAACCGATGCGGTTGGTAAGGCGAATACAGTGGGTATCTGTTACGATGGCAGGCTCCCCGAATACGTCTCCCATAATTAAATTGGCACTTTTTCTTCCCACTCCCGGAAGCTTCATCAGATCGTTAAAGTTGTCTGGCACCTTGCTGCCGAATTCATCCCGAAGCATGCGCATACATTTGCTGATGTCTCGTGCCTTGCTACGGCCAAGACCGCATGGACGGACGATGGCTTCGATCTCGTTCACATCTGCTTCTGCCAAGGCATCTACCGTTGGGAATTTTTCATATAAATAAGGAACAATCTTGTTCACCCGCTCGTCGGTGCACTGGGCTGCAAGGCGGACACTGATGAGTAATTTCCAGGCATCATCATAGTCTAAGGTGCAGTCTGCCAGTGGATATTCCTGTTCTAATCGGTTGATCACTTCTATGGTTAATTCTTTTAATTTCTTTTCTGTCATGAATTTCTTCTCCTTCTGTTCATATGGGTATTATAGCACACTATTTATACATTTGTTTCCCCTATTAGTATTGCAATAAGAGGTTTAAAATTATATAATATTTTTGTTATTTCATGCACTTTAGTCTGCTAATTTGCTAATGAATTAGCAGACCACAATGCGCAATCAAAACTATTTTTCATAATGAAAGAGAGGATAAAGTAATGAAGAAAAACTTGAAAAAACTGGTGCTTCTTCTCGCTATGCTTTCCCTTGTAACCGGCCTTTTATTCGGCTGTGGCAGCAAGAAGGAATCTGGCGAAGCGTCCTCCAGCAATGTGGTTAAGGAAGACGGCGAAACATTCATCGTAGGTTTCGATGCTGAATTCCCTCCATATGGCTACAAGGATGATTCTGGCGAATATGTAGGCTTCGACCTTGATTTAGCAGAAGAAGTATGTAAGAGAAATGGCTGGACATTACAGAAACAGCCAATTGACTGGGATTCCAAGGATATGGAATTAAAGACAGGCGCCATCGACTGTATCTGGAATGGTTTTACCATCAATGGTCGTGAAAGTGGTTATACCTGGTCTAAAGCTTACATTGACAACTCCCAGGTTGTGATCATCAAGAATGGTTCCGGTATTGAAAAATTAGAAGACTTAGCTGGCAAAGTAGTTGTTGTTCAGGCTGACTCTTCCGCACTTGCTGCATTTACCGGTGGTGATGCAACTGAAGAAAATATTAAATTAGCAGAAAGCTTTGCTGATCTTCAGCAGGTTTCCGATTACAACAGTGCATTCCTTAACTTAGAAGCAGGCTCTGTTGATGCAATCTGTATGGACTACGGTGTAGCTGCATACCAGATTGAAGCACGCGGCGACGTATTTGCCATGTTAGATGAACGTGTTTCCTCCGAACAGTATGGTATCGGTTTCAAATTAGGAAATACAAAGATTCGTGATCAGGTGCAGACAGCACTCGATGAGATGAACGAAGACGGCACATTAATGAAGATCGCCAAAGAATGGGGACTTGACGAAAGCATTTGCCTTGGTGATAAAGGTACAGACGCTGCTTACTTACAGGATGCAGAAGCAGCTGATGATTCTAATTTAGTAGCTACATTAATCCATGTGATCGGCCAGTTATCTTCTGGTATGGTTGCTACCTTAATCATCTTCCTTTGCACATTGGTTTGCTCCATGCCTCTTGGTCTTTTGGTATGTACCATCAGAAAATCCAGATTTGGTATTTTACAGGCAATTGCAAAACTTTACATCTCCATCATGCGTGGTACTCCACTCATGCTTCAGTTATTAGTTGTATTCTTCGGACCTTACTACATTTTCGGTATTTCCGTACCTGCAAGTTTCCGTTTCTACGCAGTAATCATCGGTTTCTCCATGAACTATGCTGCATACTTTGCTGAAATCTTCCGTGCAGGTATCGAAGGTATCCCTCGTGGACAGTACGAAGCTGCTGACGTTCTTGGTTATACAAAGGGTCAGACATTCTGGAAGATCATCTTCCCACAGATGGTAAAACGTGTACTTCCACCTGTAACTAACGAAATCATCACATTAGTAAAAGATACATCCTTAGCATTCGCCCTTGCTTACACAGAAATGTTCACATTAGCAAAACAGGTAGCTGCTGCTCAGGCAAGCATCATGCCATTATTCGTTGCTGGTATCTTCTACTACTTATTCAACTTCTTAGTAGCCTTCTTAATGGGTCGCTTAGAAGCGAAATTATCTTACTATGAATAATCAGGGAGGCGAATAGAATGAAATTATTAGAAATCAATCATTTAAAGAAAAGCTTCGGAGATTTGAACGTATTAAGAGATATTTCCATGAGCGTATCCGAAGGTGAAGTAGTTGCCATTTTAGGACCTTCCGGTTCCGGTAAGTCCACATTCCTGCGCTGTGCAACCATGCTTGAAACAATGGATGCAGGTTCCATGGCATACGTTGGCGACTATGCAGTAAAAGACGTGGACGGCAAAGCTGTTTACGCTGACAAAGCAACATTACAGAAATTAAAGAATACATTCGGTTTGGTATTCCAGAACTTCAATTTATTCCCTCATTACTCTGTTATGAAGAACATCTGCGACGCTCCAATCAGCGTTCAGAAACGTAACAAAGCGGAAGTGGAAGCAGAAGCAAAAGAATTAATCAAAAAAGTAGGTCTCGAAGGCAAGGAAGATTACTATCCATGCCAGTTATCCGGTGGTCAGCAGCAGCGAGTTGCAATCGCTCGTGCCCTTGCTATGAACCCTAAGATGATCTTCTTCGATGAACCAACATCCGCATTGGACCCTGAAATCACTGCAGAAGTATTAAAAGTACTTCGCCAGTTAGCAGAAGAAAAGATGACTATGATCATCGTAACACACGAAATCGACTTCGCACGTAAGGTTGCAGACAGAGTCGTATTCATGGATCAGGGACTGATTGTTGAAGAAGGAAGACCTGAGGATATTATTGATAATCCTTCTAACGAAAGAACAAGAGCGTTCTTACAGAAGATGAAATAGGTATTTAAAAAAGGTGTATGTCAGTTGTGTACATAAAAGTACACTCCTGTCATACACCTTTATTATTTTAATCTTTTGTAATTATGCTCTATAAATCAATAATTGTTACTCCAGGATTATCTCCTTCGGAGAAATAATATAATTTATTATTGCATTCTCCCAAAATTGAGCAAGTATAACTATATCCTTTATTTATAGTTGTTAACTTTCCTGTCTTTTTATTGTACTTGTAAAGGATTGCCTGATTGTTATCCCCATCCTCATCATCATATAAGATAGAAGTAACGTACATATCATTCCCTTTTAAAAAAACGCTTGTCAGAAATTCTGGATATACGGAGCTTCTGTGAAATACAGTTGCCTTTGCTATCTTTGTTTCACTTCCGCCATCTTTCTTTGCATATACATTATTATCTCGAACATACACAATTCCATCACTAGTTGTATTAAATACAGTATTCGTTGTTTTTACAAGACGACTAATCTTCCCTTTTGTGTTTAAAGAACAGAGTTTAGTCTGATAAAATCCCCATTCATTCTGTTCTTCATTCAATCCAAAATATAATTTCTTTTTGGATACAACTAATTTAGCTGATGCACCTCCAGCAATTTTCTTCGTTTTTTTTGTGCTTACATTATATTCATATAACTTATAATCATAGCAATCATTGTTATTTACTTCTTTCACTGTATAGTAAATCTTACCATTATATAATACACACTCACCAAATGGGCGATCGTTATTGAATTTTTCTTTTACTACCTTTATGCTTTTCAATTTGCCACTGCTAAATACATATATGCCGACATTTTTGCCATAATTTTTATATAAGTATAGCTTTTTGTTAATGACTCCTAACAGATAATAATTTTCTGTTAACCCCTTTAACTTTTTCTTTGATTTACCTGTTATGCTTACAGAATATAATGCATTATTTTTGCTGCTTCTATAGTAAACTGTCTTTCCGTCAACTACGAAATTACTTTTCCAAATTGCACCCAATTCTACTTTTTTCCCTTTTGTATCCTTGTGATATAATTTGTCAGCCTTTTCATAAGTGATCCCGTTCTTATCTTTGATGCCATGATATGATGTCAGACTTGACTCTGCAGCAATCACTGGTTTAGAATCTATTGCAATAATAATCATCCCAAGTAAGAATAGCAAAAATAAACAACTACCATACATACTTTTTTTCATAACAATCCTCCTTAAAACTCCGATTTAAGTATTTTATATACTCTTTGATGTGTTATAGTTCCACTAGAATTCGTCATACACATTCCAAAAAATACATAATCACCTTTTAATTGAATTCCTTCAATCTCTGCTCCAACAACACCGGATGGTTTATTAATACTAATTGACACCCTTTTACTATAAGTGTAATTATATGATTTACTATTATCAATACTTCCCGTTATTTTAGCCATTTCAGGCACTTGATCTTTCTTACCGCCAGAAATATAAATAGATTTTCCATCAGATAATTCACATCCCTGGAAAGAATCATTTGGTAAAATCCTATTTGCACTAGACTGATAGCAACCTCCAACAAATGCTGTCCCCGTTCTTGCTACTTTGCAATCTGTAGAGGCTACGGTATTACTCTGAGTAGTATCGTCAACATTATCAAACAAATCATTTAACTCATCCATATCATAAAAACTATACTGAATATTTCCATTTTCGTTCTTCATCCAAATATATAAGGTTGTTCTGTCACTAGATAATGCACAATCTACTCTTTTTACTTCTGCATTATTATATTTTTCTCTATTTTTATTAGCATAATTAATATAGCTTAATCTAGGAATACTTGAATAATTAATGGTTGTTCCGGCAGAATAATAAAATCTACCAATTTGAGTTGACCACATTGCTATTGGATTTGAATATGCTTTTTCTTTACAAGCTGAAACAAAGTATACATTTCCAGTTTTTGTTTCAACATATTCCAAACTTTGACTATGTCCAAACCCAATCAAATTCATACTACTTTCATAAGTTGCCGTAGTACCATTTATTGTGCATCTAGACAAAGTCATATTGCCAGTATTCGTTTTATTTCCATTAACTATCTTTCTATCTCTTTGTAAAACATATATATACGTTGATCCAATATATACTTTTTGTATAGGATTAATACTATTCTGCAATCCAACAATATTATAAGCCAAAGTTGGTGTTACTGTAGATGCTGCCGGAACGTTAGCTGTTGTTTTCGGAATATCTCTTAGTTGGTCTTTTGGAATACTATCTAAATATTCCTGATATTCAGCATAACTATCAAAATCGTCAATATCAACAAACTTATTACTATAATATTCTTTATCAATATCATCGACTTTCATTTCCTCCCCGTATACTGGTGAAATAAGCATAACACTTGCCAATAACACAATATTTATTTTTTTCATTATCATCCTCCTTAAAACTACATCTATATTCTTTTATATTATACTACCTCCATCTATAGATTTGTAAAAATGAAGTTCCGCTATGTAAGTATTCTGACCACATCTCTACCTCTGGCGCAGTTTTCCAACCAGGGTCAGCACAATAAATACTACCAGATTCACACAAACAACACTGGCGCCACTTGGGGTGCCGTATCCATAGCTAAGAATCATGCCTACGAAGAAGCAGCACACGGAAAGAACTGCTGCACTTACAACCACCAGACGGAATTTCTTAAATACCTGCATGGAGGAAAGGGCAGGGAAGATGATCAATGAGGAAATCAGTAAAGATCCCATCATACGCATGCCAAGTACAATAGTGATAGCTGTTAAAAAGGCGATGACCATATTGTAGAGCTTGACACGGGTTCCTGTCGCTTTGGCGAAGGTTTCGTCGAAGGTAATCGCAAAGATACGATTATAAAATATGATAAACAGCACAAGCACTGCGCTGCAAAGGACAATACTAAGTCTTGCATCCTCCACACTGAGTGAGAGAATACTACCAAACATATAATTATATACTTCCATATTCATACCTGTCGTGATGGAGATTGCCATAACACCGATGGCAAGGGAACCAGAAGAAATTAACGCAATGGCAGAATCACCATTGATCTTGTTGCTTTCACTGAGCTGAAGCAGTAAGAATGCTGCCACAACCACGACTGGAACCGTAAGCTTTAATGGTGCCATGCCGAGGGCTGTCGCGATGGCCAACGTACCAAATCCCACATGGGATAATCCGTCTCCAATCATGGAATACCTCTTTAATACGAGGCTGACGCCTAACAGAGCCGCACATAAGGATACCAAAAATCCAACGAGGAGGGCGCGGGTCATGAATTCATATTGTAACATCTCCTGAATAATATTAATCATCCTCTTCCTCCCCCATCCAGATACGTCCGATTTTGGATTTTTTGTACTGTTTTGTCGTTCCAAAGAAAATCTGTGTTTCTGCAAGCTGCAAGATGTGGCTGGCTTCACTGACCGCCATATCGATATCATGGGTAATCATGATTACCGCGATACCATGTTTTTCACTGAGCTCGCGGATGCACTGATACATCTCTCTGGTCGTTGCCGGATCAAGACCGGTGACTGGCTCGTCAAGGAGCAGAATCTTCTGGGTTGCACAAAGAGCACGAGCCAGAAGCACTCGCTGGCGCTGTCCGCCGGATAATTCCTGATAGCTGGTGTTTCGAAGATCTGTGATGCCCATCATCTCCATCTTATCCATAGCCGCCTTCTTATCTGCTTTATTATAGAAGAAACGACGTCCCATCTGATTGATGCGGCCGGAGATCACCACCTCAAAAACACTTGCAGGGAAATTCCTCTGTATATCTGTTGCCTGTGGAAGATAGCCAATCTCGTTGCTCTTTAAACCGTCATAGATGATTACCCCTTCCATTGGCAGAATCAGACCCAGAATCCCCTTCATCAGAGTACTTTTGCCGGAACCATTCTCTCCAACGATGCAGAGGTAATCCCCCTCTTCCACTTTGAAATTCAATTGATCTACTGCAGCCTTGCCTTCGTAGCCAAAAGCCGCATTCTTACATTCTATAAGCGCCATTATTCTAACGCCTCCTTTAACACCTCGACATTATCCCACATCATTTCAAGATAACCAGTTCCATTCTTAAACTGCTTTTTCGTTACATTGTGCACAGCATTAAACTGTCGGTTTTTTGCCCCAGTTTCGGAGCAAATGGTATTCACCATGTCTTGATTGGACAATTCCACGTGAAAAACTACTGGAATCTCCTTACTTTTTACTTTATCAATCAAAAATGCTACTGTTTTTGCATTTGGTTCAGTATCAGACGCACAGCCTGGAAATGCTGCATAGTAAGAAAGTCCATACTCTTCCACAAAATATCGAAGTGGAAAACGATCACCGAAGATTAATGTCTTACGTTTTCCATGATTTACCACGTTCCAAAAAGCCCCATCAAGTTCTTCAAGGTCACTCACGTAATTGGAAACATTTGCCTTATAAGTTTTTGCATGTACAGAATCGGCCTGTTCGAGTGCTTCCCCGATGTGTTTCGTAATTTTGATGGCATTTGCCGGAGCCGTCCAGATATGCTCATCATATTCAACTTCGGGGTCATCCATTAATGCGTCATCCGCATCTTTTTCTTCGTGGCTTTCCATCCCTTCAACCGCTTCCTCTTCATAGAGTTCCACACAATCCATCAAACGAACGACTTTAATTTTCGCATCTAATGTTTCTAAAATGTCGCTTACCCATGCTTCTGACTCGCCACCTGTGTATACAAAGACATCACAATTTTCAATGGCAATGATATCTTTCGGAGTTGGTTCAAACGAATGAGCCTCCTGCCCTGGTGCGAGAAGCATCGTCACCTCGGCACTGTCACCGGCTACTTTTCTTGCAAAATCATAAGGAGAAAAATCCGTTGCCATAATATGAAGTTTTTCTTCTTTCTTCTGCTTTTGATTATTTGCCGTTTCCACGCCCATGCATCCCGCAAATAGGCCTGCGACTAAAACTACAATCAAAGCAAATGTCCACATTCGTTTCATCTTTCTCACCAATCAGTATCCATACAGCTACTGACAATTTTCACACATTCCATACAATACTGAATTCTCACACTGGAGCATAAAATGATGATGCTCCATCATATGACCGCGAATCTGGTCCATAAATCCACAATTCAAGTGGATCATCCTGCCACATTTCACACACTGCATATGTAGATGTTCATGACAGCCATGAGGGCCGTGGGAGTCATCCACATACTGAAATACTGCTTTTTTCCCATCCTCATTCTGATATTTTAATACGGTTCCGTCGGAAACCAGCTTATCCAGATTGCGATAAATGGTGCTGACATTGACCTGTTCCTGACAGGATTCAAAGTATGCTTTGATATCTGCAATGCTGGCTGTGCGGTCCTTGGACTGGATAAGATAATCTATGATCAATTTTCTACTTTTTGTCTTATATTCTCGCTTTGCCATTCCTTTTCTCCTTTGCGCATTGAATTGTATTATATGATGTCATTTGCAAAAAGTCAATGAATTTGCAAAACATTTGCAAATTAAAAGAGATGATTCCATAGTGTATATGAAATCATCTCCTGAGATTCTTCAATATGATATAATTTTCCTTCTTTTATAGCAGTTTTACAGCCGTTTTATGGCAATTCTTCCGTTTTGACCTCCGGATGGATTGCCGCTTCGATTTCACGGCCAATGGACTGCATCTCCAAGTCTAATCTGGCACTTTCTTCTGCACAGGCCTTCAGGCGGTTCTCCACGTCGTTGATATTCGGAATATTCTTCTTATATCGAACCTTGTGTTCAAGACTTGCCCAGAAATCCATGGCGATGGTTCGAATCTGAACCTCCACATTCATGTATTCCTTGTTGTCAGCTAAGAAAATTGGCACTTCGATGATCAGATGCATGCTTCGATAGCCATTATCCTTCGGATCCTTGATATAATCCTTCTTGCGGATGAGACGGATGTCGTCCTGCTTTAACAAAAGCTCAGCGATGGTGTAGATATCATTGACAAAGGAACAGATTACGCGAACCCCTGCCACGTCATAAAGATTCTCTCTGATGGATTCCACTGTCACCGGAAACTTGTTACGGTGAAGCTTCTCCACAATACTGAGGGGTGTCTTCATACGGCTGGCGATTCGTTCGATTGGATTTCTCTTATTTCTGACGCTGAAGTCTTCATTGAGTACTTCTAACTTGGTCTGAACTTCCTTGATCGCACATTTGTACTGCATCATGAGAAGCAGAAAGTCCGGTTCGTCCTGTAAGAGAACGGCTGCTTCGTGAATGACTTTGTATTCGCCCGGTTCTTTTTTGACTGCTTCCATCTTCTCTGCAGTCATCTGTGGTGTAACCGGTGTAATTGGTGCTATAGGTGCAATTGGCGTAATCATGAGCTCTCTCCTGCTTATGTTTCGTTCTAGCTGCTAGAACTGCGACTATGATTTATTCTTCTTCTGTAGTTTCTTCTGCTGCTTCTGTTGTGTCTTCTGGTTCTTCTACTTTTGGATACATATCAAAAATAACATCTCCTGCTTTTGTGCCTCCACGGAACTGTGCTAAATCTTCCATGGTAACAAGCTGGAAGCCCTGATCGATGAGTTCAGGAACGATCTTCTTGGATGCTTTGTATGTGGATTCATATAAGGAATGCATCAGGATGATATCGCCATCCTTGATATCCTTGGTTGCTTTTTTGTATACCTTCTTCGCGTCACGGTATCTCCAGTCCTCTGTATCTACAGACCAGAGGATGATGGCACGGTCAATATTCTTTAATACGTCTTCGCTATATGCGCCTTCAGGGGCACGGAAGGAGATTGGCTTTGTATGTGCGCCATATTCCTTTAAGATCTTGTCATTCTTTTTCAGCTGTTTTTTCATGCCTTCTGTGGAAAGATTACGGATATTCTTGTGGTTGAAGGTATGGCTTGCAAGTTCACAGTAGGAATCAGAGATTGCCTGTTCTGCATCTCCCATATTAAAGAGGTCGATACGTTCTCCTACTTCATAGAAGGTAGCGCCGGATTCATATTCATCAAAAAGTGCTACGAAATCCTTGGTAAACTGGGATGGACCGTCATCATAAGTAATGGCAACCATTGGTTTTTTGCCATCAACGGTTCTTGTCACTGCACCTTCGTCATCTGTGTAGTAGATCTTCTGTTCATCTTCGATGACGAATCTGCCCTTGGCAATTTCACCGTCTTCATTATAATAATACTGTTTGCCGTCTTTTTCTTCCCAGGTGTTGGTCTTCACTTCTTCTTTGAAGACATCTCCACCCTTTTTGCTTGTTTTTCCTTTCTTACCGCCACATGCGACAAGGCCAAATGCCATTGTCACAACGAGCATGATTACTACTAACTGTTTTACTTTATTTCGCATGAATACTTACTCCTGTTTCCTATACTAATCTTTAATCTTCTCCATCCACCTGAGAATCACCTGGATTTGGTTCTGGTTCCGGACTCGGACTGCTTGTTGCCGCAGTTGTCTTCTCAGTTGCTGGTTTTTTCTTTTCTGTGGTTACCTTCTTTTTCTCTGTTGTCTTGGCAGCTGCTGCCGCAGTTGTTCCCTGCTGTGGCTGTGCTGCCTGATTATTGGCATTATTATTGTTATTCTGCTGCTGAGCAGTTGTGGTTGTTGTCACTTCTGTCGTCGCAGATGTTGGTGTCTGGGTTGTTGTCTTACCGCCGGATGGTGGGAAGGAGATATATGCACGTCCTTTCTCCACGCCGCCCCTGAACTGCGCTAAATCCTGAACATTGACCAGCTGGAAGCCCTGACGGGTTAAGTTTGGTACGATCTTCTTCAATGCTTCCGCAGTTGGTTTCTTCAGGGCAGTAAGCATAATGATATCCCCATCGGAAATGTCTGTTGTGGCAATTTCTGTAATCTCATCCACATCCTGTGACTGCCAGTCATTGGTGTCAACAGTCCATAAGATGATTGGATGATTCACGGCTGATAAGATAGTTTCATTGATCACACCATTCGGTGTTCTGACATAAATCTCATTCTTGTCCGCTTCCTCTTCCGAAATACCCATCACACGATTTAAGATGGCATCCGTCTGACTGATCTCAGTGCTTATTTTTTCTTCATCGGTTTCAGAAAGCTTGTTGGTATAAGTATGGTTACCGAGCTGACAGTGAAGCTTTAATGCTCTCTCTTCAATCTCTTCCTTATCTTCAATTCGGTTACCGATTTCGAAGAAGGTTGCCTGAACATCATATTCCTCCAGTACATCTAAGATATCCTCAGACACACCTGTTGGACCGTCGTCAAATGTCAGTGCCACCATTGGCTTGTTGCTGTCAATGGTCTTCTCTACTGCGCCACGATTATTGGTGTAGTAAATCTTATCTTCCAGAACAAAACGTCCAATGGTAGGCATGCCGTCTTCACCATAATAGTAGCTCTTGCCGTCTGCCTCAACCCACTGATTCTTCTTCACATTCTGATTCTGTTCTTCCTGCTTCGCCTTATCACGAGCATCCTGTTCCAGCTTCTGTTTTTCCTGATAGACGTTATAAACCTTATAGCAACCGATTCCAACAGCGACTGCCAAAACAATGATCAGGAGTACTTTGACCAGAGAGATTCTTCTGCCTGGATTTCCTGGCTTCTTTGGCTGCTTCGGCTGTTTTGGTGGCTGTTCTTTCTTCGGTTCTTCTTTTCTGGCCTGACGAAGTAGTGCTGGTTCCTTCGCTGTCTTTACAAACTTTGGAACCTCCACATCTTTATCTGCTGCAGGCGCAGCTTTCTTAGGCTCCGGTTTTCTAGCTTTAGACTTTCTAGGTTCTGCTTTTCTTGGTTCTGGCTGTTTCGCCTCCACCTTTCTGGCTTCTGTCTTCGGTGCTTTCGGAGTCTTCACCTTCTTAGGCTTCTTATTCTTGACCTTTCTGCCACGTACCTTGTCTTCCTGCTGGCGCACGAATGCTTCACCGCTGCTTACGATACGGATATTACGCTTACGCTGTCTGGCTTCCTCTGAAATATACTCCCCCATTTCAGATTTTTCATAGACAAGATCCTTTTTTGTATGATTTTTAAAATTAATATTGTCTTTTTCTTTATTCTGATCGGACATAGTAACTTCCCTCACTTTATTTCTATTCATAGTTACCCATAGTATCTATATTATATGCTATTTAGAAATGATATGCAAATATCTAACAGTTACGAATTCCTTAAAATCCTATGAATTTCTCTTAAGAAATGGTATACTATGGTATATAAAAAGAGAGGATAACTGACTATGGATTTGAATAAAATCAGGAAGGATATCGATCGCATCGATTCCACCATGAAACCATTATTTATAGAGAGAATGGCATGTGGCGAACAGGTTGCCATGGCCAAAGCAGAAAGCGGTGGTGACGTCTACGCACCAGTACGGGAAGCTCAGGTAATCGCAGCCCGAACTGCAGATGTGGACCCGATCATCCGCGGTGAATATGAAGCTTTTCTGCTTCATCTTATGAGCTTAAACAGACGATACGAATATGGTCTGCTGCCAGAGATGCAGGAACGCACTTTAGATGAAGTGTTAGCCGCCGCCGGACTTTCCCGTGAGAGTGCACATGGAGAGCTGACAGTGACATTTGCCTGTGAGGAAGGAAGAAGCAACTTGAATCTGGTGATCAACATGATCTCACTGAACAAAATCGCGCTGAAGAACCTGTCCATGGAAAGCGCAGACGGACTTCAGCAGGTAACTGCCACCTTAGTGGGCAATGTCAACGAAGGAAATATGAAGCAGCTGCTGTGCCAGCTTGCCAAAGAGACGAAGGAATTCGCCATCAAAGAATTGAAATAAAGATAGAAAAAGAGCGTAGCCAAACCGGCTGCGCTCTCTTTATTTTTCGTCTAATGCACTTTCGATATTCAATGTCATCTTGCGAATGACATCCATCGCGATGGTTAACTCCTCATCGCCAAGATTCTTCATTACGATATCCTGGATATCCTGATGAACGACCTCCACTTCCCTGGCAATCTCAATGGCACCTTCATTGAGAATGATATGTGCGAATCGGCGGTCGAATTCGTCCTTCTCCAAACGAACAAGGCCACGCTCTGCCATACGGTGAACGGACTGGGAAATGTGTCCCTTCGTATATACCTGAAGCTCTAACAGATCCTTCGGTGTATTATACTGTTCTCCGTTTGTGTAAAGATAGTAAATAACATCCATATCAATCTTGGTCAGAGAATACTTCTTCTTCAGATCTTCTGTAAAACGGTCATATAATCTGCGGGTACGTGTACCATAAATAAGATTTTCAACGTCCTGATTCATGTAAAATCCCCCTTTCTGATCTACATTCTTCTCACTTTACTAAATTCTTTAAGATGAATATATCATTGAATAGATGTATAATCAAGTGAAAAAATTTCATGAATTCCTATTATTCTTGTCATTATAATTTTATAGCGATTGATTTAGCGCCAGTTTCCTTATATAATCAGAGATGCATTTTGAAAATACAGACGAAAGGATTACCAATATATGCTTACCAAATTACTTATTATCTGTCCGCTGGTCTTTCTGGCCGGCTTTGTGGACGCCATCGGCGGAGGCGGCGGTCTCATCTCCCTGCCAGCTTACATGTTCGCAGGACTCCCTCCCCACAACGCCATTGCAACCAATAAAATCAGCTCCTGTATGGGCACCACTGCTGCCACGGCCAATTTCATCCGTATGGGCTTTATCCCATGGAAGTTAGCCATTCCATGTATCATCACCGCAGTGGGCGGTTCCTACATCGGCGCAAGACTTTCCATGATCGCCAGCAACCATGCTTTACAGATCTTTATGCTGATCTTCCTGCCGATTCTTGGAATCTACATTCTTTTTTCAAAAAAAATCGGAGATACCGAAGAAAAACCAGTCACAAAGAAGGCCTTTGGCATCGGTTTACTCTGTGCCTTCTTCATCGGCATGTACGATGGATTTTACGGACCAGGCACCGGAACCTTCTTAGTGCTTGCCTTTACCAAGCTTGCCAAATTAGACCTTTACAAGGCTTCCGGCATGACCAAAGCAATCAACTTAACGACCAATATCACCTCCATGATCACCTTCATTCTCCACGGACAGGCCATCATCATCATCGGTCTGATCGCAGGCGTATGCTCCATCGGAGGCAACTTACTTGGTTCTAACATGCTCATCAACAATGCAGAGAAGATTGTCAGACCGATCATCTTAACGGTCATCACCATCTTCCTGATCAAATCTATCATGGGACTCGTATAACTATGATCAAAATCTAAGGACTGACTCAAAGAGCCAGTTCTTTTTTTATCTGTTTTTTAATGGCTGTTGGAACGGGCAATGGCATACACCATCACCACTGCTGTCAGCATTTCCGCTGCCGGAAAGGCCAGCCAAATCCCAGTCATGCCAAAGAGCTTCGCCATCAATACTGCACATAGGGTAATCACCACAAATCCACGCATCATGGAAGTGATGGAGGACCATACTGCATTGGCAGTGGCGGCCAGATAGCCTGTCCCTACGATATTAAATCCAGCAAAAAGATAGCCCAGGAAATATAACTTCACACCCTGAACAGCAAGTTCTGCCATCTGAGCGTTGTGTTCCGCGTTAAACACAGACACAATTCCGGTGGCACAGGTGTTGGCAATGCCTATAACGATCATGGCACTGGCCAGTGCGGTGAGCAGGGATAATTGCAATACTTTTTTCACAGATTGCTGGTCTTTCCTGCCATAATACTCAGATACAAGAGGCTGCGCTCCCTGGGAGATGCCGCCAAAGACTGCACTTGCCACGATGGCAACATTGGCAATGACACCGAAGGCTGCCACTCCCACATTGCCAGTGAGGCCTAAAATCAGGAAATTAAATAGCATGGTGATGACCCCTGAGGCCATCTCTCCTACAAAGCCTGAAAAGCCCAGCTTGGCTGCACGGATCATCAGCCGTGGATTGGGAATCTGCCAGAGAAAACGGACATGATTGTGCTTTGATAAAAAGTGGATCATGCAGACGCAGATGCCAAATACCGGCGCTAAGGCCGTTGCCAGTGCTGCTCCTGCCATTCCCATGCCAAGCGGGAACATGAGCACATAGTCCGCCACAATATTAAAGAGATTGCTGGACACTGTGGCTGTCATGGCCAGGGTTGGATTATGATCGTTGCGCACGAAGGCATTGCACACATAATTCAGGGCAAAGAATGGTGCCATGGACAGGAAGATGTGGGTATAGGCCCGCCCTGTCTCGATGATCACCTGATCGCCACCCATGATGGCAAGGACTTTGTCCGGGAAGAACAAGCCAAGAGGCATCAGCAGGCCGCAAAGGATCAGTGCCCAGAAGACGGCATTGGAGAAATAGCCATCGGCTTGATCTGACCCCTGGGAAAGCTCGATCTTGTATCGGGTGGCAGAGCCCAGCCCTAACAGGGTTCCGATTCCGAAGACCAGACTGTAGAAGGGCAGCACCAGATTCAGTGCCGCAATCCCATTGGCTCCCTCTGCAATGGATATAAAAAATGTGTCCGCCAGAACATAGGCGGAGATTCCGATCATGCCAATGATGTTCTGGGACACATATCGTATAAATTGTTTGGTTACAGAATTCTTCATATATAATGCTTATAATACTAAATCTATATTAGAAAATCTTAAATCAGTTCAAAATGGGCCAAAGCCTTGGCAATTCCATCATTGTCCAAAGTATCGGTCACATAGGTTACAATCTGGGCCAGATCCTCGAATCCGTTGCCCATGAGCACAGCTTCTGCTGTATGTTCAAGCATAGAAATATCATTATAGGAGTCTCCAAAACTGATAGTATCTTCTATGGATGCACCTGCAAATCGCACCACATCATCAATTCCTGTCGCCTTGGTATATCCCTTCGGAATGACTTCCCAGAAATCCTCACTACGCTCAATAATATCAAAATGTTCTTCCAAGAATCGACGGTATTCCACCGGCGGATTCTTCGGATCGTACCACATGGAGAACTTATCCACATGGAAATCAATATCCTCCGGACTTTTCACGTCATAATTGTAGTAGCGCACCTTCGCGCCCTGCTTTGTGAAGAAGTATTCCATCACCGGAAGATCCTTAAATTCTGCTTCCGGCGGAAACATCAGCCCAAACTCGCCCTCAAAGAAGATATCGATGTGCTCTTTTTCATTCCAGCGAATCAGCTCGTAAATCAGCTCTTTAGAAATTTCCACATGCTGCATCTCCTGACCCTTGAAGATGATATGGGTTCCGCACCCACAGATATATCCGTCAAATGGAAAGGCTGTGACATTATCGCCCACGGATCCCATCGGTCTGCCAGTGTTGACAAAGCAGAGGTGTCCATTTGCCTGGGCCTTACGCATAGCTTCGGCTGCAGATGGTGTAATCTGTCCATGTCCTTCCGGAAGAAGGGTGCCGTCCAAGTCAAAAAATAATAATTTACGATTCATTATGCCTGCTCCTTTCCGCCTGGCTGTCGGTTAACGATGTAGATTCCCGTACAAACAAGGACAAGTGCTGCCAGATTCTTCACATTGAGGAAATCCTCGTGAAGGAAGATACCGGATAAGATTACACCAAAAAGTGGATTGGAGAATCCGAAGATGGCTACCTGTCCCACCGGATTATGCTTTAATAAGATGGTCCAGATGGTAAATGCCACAGAGGAGATTAGCACCAGGTATGCGAATAAGATGTATGATTTTGGTCCCACTGGAGACAGCTCGCCGCCAAGAAGGAAGCCAAATAAAATCAGAATCAGTCCCCCAAAGGTCAGCTGATATGCGGTGAGCATGATTGGATTGCGCCCTTTGGTGATGAATTTTACCATAACGGAGCTGATACCGTAGGCAGTGGCACAGATTAAGATAAATCCTTCCCCGTTAAAATGCATGTTGCCCACGAAACCGCCTTTGGTAAAGTTGACAAGGACAACCCCTGCAAAGCCTAAGAGGCAGCCGATGGCCTTTGCTCCATTTAATTTTTCGCCCTTTACAACAAAATGGGCTGTGATGATGGAGACAAATACATTGGCAGCATTGATGATGGCACCCTTGCCACCTGCAGTGTTGGCCATGCCAAGATAAAAGAAGATATATTGAATGGTCGTCTGGATAAAGCCTAAGATGGCGATGGCAGACAGATCCGCTTTTTTCGGAAGTAACAGCTGTCTTTCTAACATGGAGCCTACGATGAGGACGACGATTCCGGCAATGGTAAAACGAAAGCCTGCGAAGTAGATCTGGCTTGCCGCTCCCTGTACCTGGAACCATTCATAGCCCATCTTTACGCTTGGGAATGCACTTCCCCATAAGGCACAACAAAAAAGTGCCAATAAGGCCACAACGACCGGATTTTTAATCAAAGAATTGTTCATAATCTACCCCTCCAGTTCCTGATGTCCATTCTCACGCTGCTTGCCATAGATGGTTTTGTTGCCGTTGATCGCATAGGCAATGGCGCAGACAATGGCAAAATAGATAACATTCTGAGGTCCGAACACCTCAACACCAATGAAGATTGGTGCCAGCAGTGTATTGGTTGCACTGCCGAATACCGCTGCGTAGCCAAGGGCTGCAATCAGCATCACTGGAAGGCCGAAGACGCCAGCCAGAACAACGCCCAAGGATGCCCCAATGGAAAAGAGCGGGGTAACCTCGCCGCCCTGATAGCCTGCTGCCAGGGTGATGATGGTCAGTATAAATTTCAAAATAAAGTCATAACCATAGACTGTATCGCCGGTAAATGACGCTGTAATCAGATTGGTTCCAAGACCGCAGTATCTGCCCATATGAAGGATCAGCAGCACAACGGATAAGCCGATGCCGATGCCGAAGATTCTTGCGTAACCATTGGGAATCCACTTGGCAAACAGCTTTTTTGCTCCTCCCAAACAGTGTGCAAATGCACCTCCCACAATTCCAAAGATCACGGCAATCAGGATGACCTTGCCAGCGGTTTGCGGGGTAAAGTTCAAGGTGTCGGTAACATTTACAAAAAACTTCTCAAGGCCTAAAAAGCTTGAGGTGTTGCTTGATACAAAGGCTGCGATGAGGCATGGAAGAAGGGATTCGTAGATGAGAGAGCCTGCCACCAGAACCTCCAGAGCGAAGAATGTCGCCGCAAGGGGTGTCTGAAAGAGGCCGCCAAATCCGGCTGCCATACCCATGATCAGATAGATGCGGGCATTGTTCTCTGCGTGAAAGATCTTCCCGATGGCATGGGATACTGTGGCACCGATCTGAACGGCAACGCCTTCACGGCCTGCAGAACCCCCAAAGAGATGAGTCATCCAGGTTGTGACCATAATCAGCGGCACCAGCCAAAGGGGAATCTCGTCATTGACCTGAAACCCGGTATCAAATACCAGACCCATACCGCCCAGTGCTTTTTCGCTTACTCTCTTATATAAGAAGAGAATGAGTAAACCGGCAATACCCAAAAATGGCACTAAGTAAGGCACATGGCCCCCTCGAAAGCCGGTAATGGCAATCAGCACTCTGCCAAACAAAGCATCAATGGCTCCAACAATCAGCCCAATGAGCACTGCGCTTGCACAGTAGATGATCTGTTTCTTTATATATTCCAAGTTCATATTAATTTCCTCCTGTCATGAAAAAAATCATACCATAGGAAGGAATCAAATACAATGAAAAAAGAATGGAATCTGTCTTTCAAAATGGCTTAAAATCAAGTATAATAGTTAAGTTCATAGAAGTAAGGAGGAGAAAAAATGCAAGGTTTATCTATTGTATCTTTAATCGTGGCTGCTGCCCTGATTATTTTTGGTATCGTAACAATTATTCGTAAGAAAGCACCTGGAGCAAATCCAGAAAAATACACACAGGCTTCCATCGAAGATTTCTCTGTGAAATTTGGTTTATTAAATATCGGTTTTGGTATTGGTTTCTTCATGATTTTCGAAGGTATGACCGGCTCACTGCTTGGACATATCGTTCCTAAGATGACATTCTACGGAGACATCCTAATCATCGTTCTCGTATTTGTTCAGATGGCATTCGTAAAACCTGCCTTAAAAGAAAAACCAAAGAAAACTAAAAAAGCTAAGATTGTTCATAACAAAAAGAAGAAATAAATAAGAGTTTCGTATTGAAGATATCTCAGTACGAAACTCTTTTTAATTTACACGTGATATATTGTACATGTTAGATTACGAATTTTATATTATAACATCAGTCCCAGTGCTCCATAAGAAACAATGTCCATGATCACTGTCGCCATCAGAATACCAAGTAAGATGGCAATGGATGCCTTCTTGATATCAAAATCGAAGAGAGATGCGATCAGAGATCCTGTCCATGCACCGGTTCCCGGAAGTGGAACCCCTACAAAGAGTAACAGGAAGATGAATTCTCCCTTCTCAACGCCGGCAGACTTAGACTGCGCACGTGCTTCTAGCTTTCTTACCAGTCCTGCCAGAATATTATGCTTTTTCATAAAAGCAAAAATCTTCTTGATAAAGAGCAGAATAAATGGAATTGGGATGATGTTGCCCACGATGCAGATTACATTTGCCTGCATCAGCGGAATCTTAAGCAAAGATGCAACTAACAGCCCGCCTCGAAGCTCGATCAGCGGCAGCATGGATACAAAAAATACAAATATTTCTTTTGGAATAAAATGCCCCAATGAGGCCATATACCAGGTTACAAGTGCTTCCATAAATATAAAATCTCCTAAAGTAGTGCTTATTTTCTTTTCAATCTACTTTAAGGTATCACATTACCACACTCTTTGTAAATATAGTACCAGTCTTTTCTGGATAAAGTGATTTCATTGGCCTTTACGATGTCTTCCATACGGGAAAGGTTGACAGAACCAGCGATCACCTGCATATTCGCTGGATGACGAAGCAACCAGGCAACTGCGATGGCTGTATTGGTCACGCCATATTTTTCAGCCATTTCATCCAGCACACGGTTTACTTCCGGATAAGCTGGATTGCCCATGAAAGTACCTTCGATCATACCATGCTGGAATGGAGACCAGCACTGTAATGTGATGCCATTGAGTCTTGCATAGTTCATTAAGCTGCCATCGTGCATCACGCTTCCATCAGTCTTCATATTCACCTGCATGCCTTCATCCACAAGGCCGGAATGAACCACACTCATCTGCACCTGATTTACCTTAAGTGGCTGATCCACGCATGTTTTTAACAGTTCGATCTGCATTGGGTTGTGGTTGCTCACACCAAAGTTCTTAACCTTGCCCTGTCTTGCTAACTGGTCAAATGCTTCTGCCACTTCCTCAGGTTCCATCAAGGCGTCTGGTCTGTGAAGTAAGAGATAGTCAAGCTGTTCCACCTGAAGGCGTTTTAAATTGCCTTCCACTGCTTCTAAGATATAATCTTTGGAGAAGTCATAGTAGGCAAATTCTTCTGCTTTTACGATCGCACACTTGGACTGTAAGATGATCTGATCTCTTAAGGAAGGTCTTTTCTTTAAGATGTTACCAAACTTTTCTTCACATAAGCCATCTGCGTAAATATCAGCATGATCAAAGAAGTTAACGCCAAGCTCTAAATCATGTTCAATTAATGTTTCTAATTCCTTTTCAGAAAGGCTGTCAATACGCATACATCCCTGAATGATATTGGATGCAGGCATTGGCGCCCCATGTACATCTACATATTTCATTTCGTCATCCCCCTTTATTACAATAGTATAATAATCGTTTCATATATCATTATAGGGGAATTGTACGGGTATGGCAAGGAAGAGATTTTGGTTGATTTTCACTAAAAAAGGAGCTAGTGCATAGCTCCTTTCTTTCGTATATCTACTGATTTTTTTTATTTTTAAAATACTTTAAAATCTGAAGTCCACCGTATAATACCGCTACAATTAAAAACGGTTCGATGAGATTGACAAATAAATTATGTGCAACTTGTGATGCTACAGGGCTCATGGTCGTATTCTCTCTTTCTTTTCATTTCATAGGAATTTACATACATCGACCCTATTCTATCACCATTTCCTATAAAATGGAATAGTAGGAATTTCTTTTTGCATTTTTTATATATTTTTGCATTGGTTTATTGTAGATCAACGTTCAATCAGAAATTTCATCCATTAATATGCGATCACTTCTTCTTTTCCATCTTCCACTTTGATCAATTTATGTTTGATGAAAAGTCCCTTTATGTAAAAGGTCACTCCTTGATCAGTGATAAATCCATCATCACCCCAGTCAAATGTATCCTCATCAAAACACAACTCGTCATTAATATATCCATACACAATTGTATCTGCACCAATCTTCTCATCCATCAGAACATTTCCATTTTCCGAAACCTCAATGTAATTTCCATGTCTTCGCATATAGTACTTCAATTGATCTCTTTCGTAAACAATGATATCGCCAACATCATTATAACCACCGGATTCTCTTACAAATAATAGATTCTTGTATGAATACATTTCCGCCTCTCTGGAAATAAAAGGCGTTTGTATGCATCCCAAATAATTTCCTTGCATATCCCATACCATTATCTGAGCTTTTCCGTTTGTGATATAAAAACAATCTTCAGTCCAAACTATCGTATCTGACATGCCATCAAAAGTCGGTTTTGTCTCAGAATCAATTTGCTTATAATCATCTTTTAATAGATTACTCCCGATGACATAGAAGGTAAAAAATAATGGAACTGCCAAAATTAAAATGATCAAAGAACACAAAGTTCTTTTCAGTTCTGAATTTTCTTTTTTTCGAAACAAGTCATTTCACCTCATTTACCTATATATTATTAAGTATCTCTATTTTATCATCCAAATATAGTCTTTCAAAAAGAATAGTATCGAAGAAGCAAATATCCCTATTGTCACCGAAGCCACAAATTTATTTTGTCTTGGTATTTTATTTTTTAAATATTGATGAAGTAAGATTTCAATTATTATAAACAATATGATTCTGATCACTAATAGAATCATATTGCGCTCTATTTCCCATCCTGCAATAAAAGCCGCATCAATTAAAATAAAGCAATCCGCTGTTATACTTTTTCGAGAAAGTATTCTTATGTCAAAATAATCATATTCCTCGGGATCATATAAAAAGCGAATACATAAAATTGCAGGTAATATTTGCATGGTAATAACCATCATAATAAAACAAATGGGAACTAGTACGGAATACTTTTCTCCTATTCCACCTTGAAAAATACATCTCATCAAGAAGATTGTGCTTAAGATACCCAATAATGTTATGCTATCTAGATTCGTTTTATTAATCCTTTTCGATTTTCTAAATAGGTTTTCCTTAATTATATCTCCATAAGCCCATAAAAAAGTAACGAAAGTAACAAGTGAACACGTTCCAAAGAATACACTTAATATTATATTTTCTATAATATTCTTATTTACAACCTTATTGATTTTTTCAGGTTTAAAATACACTCGAGAACCATATTTAACTTCATAGACAGCTGCATATCCCTCATTCAAGTGTTTTGAATCAATTGAATACTCTATATAGTCACCTACACTCATAGATTCCATCACTTTTTCACTCATATTAGGAAACGCTTCTGTTGTTTCTTTAAAAACAAATTCTCTGTTATCAAAATATATGAGATCTCCATTATCTATATGTAGTTTTCTCGAAATATCATTGAATTGATCAATAGAAACAATATTCCCTTTCTTCAATTCCAGCCTATCCTTATCAACTAAAGTATTGTTACCGTAAATAAAATCAGCAAGAAACACAAGAGTTAATAATAATCCTCCCATAGAAGCCAAAAATAATAGTATGCCATATTTTAAATTTTTATTATCATCAAAATCGTTTAACATATTCCTACCTCACCTTAAACTGACCATACTATTCTCCATGGTTGCTTTAAACGTATTTACAAAAAGAGACACTCGTGATCCTTTTGAAATTGTTCTCGCACCACTTCTCCAGAAGCTTCACTAAAATCCAATCCAAACAATCTTTTGATGATTCTTGTCTTACTGTAGCCGTTGTAAAATGCAATCGAAAGTTTCTTACTATCCAACCAATTTTAACACTGGTTGTTTCCAGCCGCCTATATCCTCTATCGGAGAATGATAATTATCCCTTATCTTGCACAAACGTATTTGAATAGACTTATCAAAGCAACTATTACGATTAGCAATGAGTACAACTTCAAAATTATCTTCTTGAAAGCGATATTTCATTTCGTTTTTTATCTGTACACACATCCATATTCCTTCAACAATCAATTTTGAATACAAATGATTAGTAGTCATGTAATATTCATTACCTTCCCATTCATAACTTGAAAGTTTTTCTCCAGAATCTGTTACTATTTTATGCATATCAAAACAGAAGCCATTTTTTATGCAATAAAACGGTTCATTATAAATTGTTTTTCTACATTGCAATAATAAGCTTCTTTTTGCATATCTCTTTCTTTTTGCTTTTTTTATATATTTTTTCATTGATTTATTATATATCAACATTCAAACCTCCCTACATAATCAAGTCATTTTTGTTGAAAATACGGGCTTTTTCAGCCCTATGTATCTCAGAAAATAAGCCGGGGTTACGAGCATTTCAATGTATCAGGTACTAAAATAGCGGATAAAGGGTACACAAAATAAAAC